>JBGAPT010000013.1:0-46032 GCA_044221135.1 Gammaproteobacteria bacterium | reverse complement strand
GGCGGGTAGAACGCGATGTGGCTAATGCGCATAAATATGCCTTAGAAAAATTTGTACTTGAGCTGTTACCGATTGTGGATACCTTAGAACGAGCTGTCGCAACACACAGTGGTGAAGAATCGGGTGCGGGTAGCTTGTTAGATGGTGTGAGCCTTACATTGAAAATGTTTTATGCAGGGTTGGAAAAATTTGGCGTGCAGCAAGTGGATCCGATGGCTCAACCGTTTAATCCTGAATTACATCAAGCCGTGTCTACGCAAGTAGATTGTGATGCTAAACCTGGCACTGTGATTTCTGTGCTCCAGAAGGGTTATCTTTTGAACAATCGTTTAGTGAGGCCTGCATTGGTTGTTGTTTCAAAATAACCTTGAAAAGGGAATATCTGCCCCCATGTTGAAATTTATGCTGACACGACGCGATCCTATACGATGGGGGGATTATGCAAGCGCTAGCTTTGCTGACGCGTAGCAATAGTAAGACTCAAGTTTGTAATGATTTTTTTGGAGAAAATATATGGCAATTAATTCAATTATTGGTATTGACTTAGGTACAACGAATTCATGTGTTGCAGTGATGGACGGGGACAAAGTGCGTGTTATTGAGAATGCAGAAGGGGATCGCACTACACCTTCCGTGGTTGCTTACCTTGACAATGATGAAATCATTGTTGGACAGCCTGCAAAACGCCAAGCTGTTACTAATCCTGCTAATACAGTGTATGCAGCAAAGCGTCTCATTGGTCGGCGCTTTGACGAAGAAGTGGTACGTAAAGATAAAGAAATTGTACCTTATAAAATTATACGTGCTGATAATGGTGATGCATGGGTGGAAGTACATGGCAAGCAGGTTGCGCCGCAACAAGTATCTGCTCAAGTACTCATGAAGATGAAAAAGACAGCGGAAGATTTTCTTGGCCATCCGGTGACGGAGGCTGTTATTACTGTTCCTGCTTATTTTAATGACTCCCAACGTCAGGCTACTAAAGATGCGGGTCGTATTGCGGGCCTGGAAGTGAAGCGTATTATCAATGAACCTACGGCAGCTGCTTTAGCATTTGGTATGGATAAGAAACCGGGTGATCGTAAAATTGCTGTCTATGATTTGGGTGGTGGTACATTTGATATTTCTATTATTGAAATCGCTGCAGTAGATGGCGAGCATCAGTTTGAAGTGTTATCAACAAATGGTGATACCTTTTTAGGCGGTGAAGATTTTGATTTACGTATCATGAATTATTTGATTGATGATTTTAAAAAGACGTCAGGTATCAATTTACGTAATGATCCATTAGCGTTACAGCGTTTAAAAGAAGGTGCCGAAAAGGCCAAGATTGAACTTTCTTCTGCGCAGCAGACAGACATTAATCTTCCTTATATTACAGCAGATGCAAGCGGGCCTAAGCATTTAAATATCAAGATGACACGCGCGAAATTAGAATCTTTAGTTGAAGATTTAATTGAACGTACTGTTGAGCCATGCAAAATTGCAATTAAAGATGCTGGTGTGAATGTCAGTGATATTGCAGATGTGATTTTAGTGGGCGGCCAAACGCGTATGCCGCTTGTGCAGGAAATGGTGAAGAAAATATTTGATAAAGAACCACGTCGCGATGTGAATCCGGATGAAGCGGTTGCAGTGGGTGCTGCTATTCAGGGTGCTGTATTATCGGGTTCTGTGAAAGATGTCTTATTACTGGATGTGACACCGCTTTCCTTAGGTATTGAAACCTTGGGAGGTGTGATGACCAAGCTTATCGAAAAAAATACGACGATTCCAACTAAAGCGAATCAGGTATTTTCTACCGCAGCAGATAACCAAACGGCTGTCACTGTACATGTATTGCAAGGTGAACGTGAGGTTGCTTCAGCGAATAAATCGTTAGGCCGGTTTGATTTAACGGATATCCCACCTGCGCCACGTGGTATGCCTCAGGTCGAAGTGACTTTTGACATTGATGCGAATGGTATTTTGCATGTGTCAGCCAAAGATAAAGCCACAGGTAAAGCGCAATCCATTGTTATCAAAGCATCAAGCGGGTTATCTGAAGATGAAATCAAAAAAATGGTAAAAGATGCGGAAGCGAATGTAGCTGAAGATCGTAAGTTCCATGAATTGGTGAATGTTCGTAACCAAGCAGATAACATGATTCACAGTGTAACAAAGTCAATGAAAGAAGCAGGTGATAAAGTATCTGCTGATGAACGTAAGACTATTGAGCAGGCTATTGACGCATTAAAAGAAGCGGCCAAGGGAAGTGATAAGGATTTGATTGAAGCAAAAACTAAGGCCTTGACTGATGCTTCAGCTAAAATGACAGAGCATTTGCATGCGAGCCAACAAGCACAGCCAGGACAAGGTGAATCTCAGCAAGGTCAGCAATCACATGAACATGCAGATCCTAAGAGTGATACTGTTGTGGATGCGGAGTTTGAGGAAGTGAAGGATGATAAGAAGTAACTATTATTTTTGTTATGACAAGCTTTACCTTCCCCCGGAGGGGTAAGGGACTCGATCAATAGCGCTTTTGCGAAAACTATACACTGTCCATTAGTGAAACCGATTTACTAGATACCCATATATCTGTGCGGGAGTGACATGATAAGGATGTGTGAATGATATAACATTAATTAATTTACATTATATCAGATACGATCTCGTCATTTTTTAATTAGGTTTATTCTATTATGTCAAAACGTGACTACTACGATGTACTCGGTCTTTCCCGCGATGCCAGCGACGAAGAAATCAAAAAAGCTTTCCGTCGCCTCGCCATGAAACACCATCCTGATCGCAATCCTGACAATAAGGTGTCTGAAGAACACTTTAAAGAGGCGCGAGAAGCGTATGAAGTGCTAGCGGATAGGCAGAAACGAGCGTTATATGATCAGTATGGCCATGCAGGTATGAGTGGTTTTGCCGGGAGCGGTGGCGGTGGCATGGGCGGTATGAATTTTGGTGATATCTTCGGTGATATTTTCGGCGATATTTTTGGGGGTGGGCATAGCGGTCCTCAGCGGGGTGCTGATTTACGGTGTAACCTGGAAATTAGCTTGGCTGAAGCTGTATTTGGTCATACCGTTGAAATCAGCGTGCCTACGCACGTTGCTTGTCCTGAATGCAACGGTAGTGGCGCACGTAAGGGGGCTAAACCCATTACCTGTAGCGATTGCGATGGCTATGGGCAAGTACGCATGCAGCAAGGCTTCTTTTCAGTACAGCAAACATGTCCTACTTGTCGTGGCCATGGGAAACTTATTAAAGATCCTTGCTCTGCCTGTCGTGGCAAGGGCCGTCATAAACAAATTAAAAAATTATCTGTTAAAATCCCACCGGGTGTTGATACAGGCGATAGAATACGTCTTAATAACGAAGGTGAAGCGGGTGATCCAGGTGGGGCGCCAGGCGATTTGTATGTGCAGATCAGTGTACGAGCACATGAAATCTTTACACGTGATGGCGTGAATTTACAGTGCGAAGTCCCTATTAGTTTTGTGACAGCTGCTCTAGGTGGTGAATTAGATGTACCAACTTTAAATGGGCGTGTAAAATTAAAAGTGCCTCATGAAACACAATCTGGCAAAGTATTCAGATTAAAGGGTATGGGGGTGCCACCAGTACACGGCGGTGCATCAGGTGATATGATGTGCAAGGTTGTTGTTGAAACACCCATCAATCTAACTCAAAAGCAAAAAGAATGGCTTCAACAGTTTGAGAAAACGTTATCTGCGGATAATAAACACAGTCCTCGATCAAGATCTTGGTTTGATCAGGTTAAAAATTTTTTTGAAGATAAATATCTGTAGCGCCTGTGTTTTAGATGTTGTAACGTCCACTGTACGGCGACCTTTAGGGAGTTTTACTTCGAAAAACACTTGAAATAGCTTGCTATTCCGGCGTATTTTTCGAAGTAAAACTCCCTAAATCTCTTGTACATTGAAAGTTACAACACCTAAAAACCAGGCGCTACAGATATAAAACGATAAAGAGGGTTTACATATGGCAAAGATTCCAATGACGGTGCTTGGTGCAACATTGTTACGTGAAGAACTGCAACGATTAAAAACGGTAGAACGTCCTCGTATTATAGATGCCATTGCAGAAGCAAGAGCGCATGGCGATTTAAAAGAAAACGCTGAATACCATGCTGCACGAGAACAACAAAGTTTTATTGAAGGGCGTATTTTGGAGATTGAAGGTAAATTATCAAATGTTCAAGTCATTGATGTCACTCAAATACAAAATACCAATAAAGTGATATTTGGTACGACAGTGACTCTGCTGAATACTGCTACACAAGAAAAAGTGACTTATAAAATTGTGGGTGATGATGAAGCAGATATTAAATTACAAAAAATTTCCATTAGTGCGCCTATTGCTCGTGCTCTGATTGGAAAATCAGTTGAAGATATTGTGGAAGTCAGTACACCGGATGGAGTGATCGAATATGAAATTATTTCAGTGGCCCATACTTAGGTTTTATAGAGCTTATGCCTAGTCAGAGTAGCAGCAGTCGACGTTGGCTTCATGAGCATTTTTCTGATCATTATGTTAAGGAAGCTCAGAAAGAAGGATGGAGATCGCGCGCTGTTTATAAATTAAAAGAAATTCACGAACGTGATAAATTATTTAAACCAGGCATGACGGTTATTGATTTGGGAGCAGCGCCTGGCAGCTGGTCTGAGCTAGTTGTTAAACTCGTTGGCAAAAAGGGTCGCGTTATTGCTTTGGATGTATTACCCATGGAACCCATCTCGGGTGTTGAATTTATTCAGGGTGATTTTAGTGAAGCGGCGTTAGAGCAAGAGTTAGTGCAACGTATTGGAACGGCAAAGGTCGATTGGGTTATTTCAGATATGGCGCCGAATTTTAGCGGCATGAATAGTGTGGATATTCCACGTATGATTGGGCTTGCTGAGTTGGCACTGAGCTTTGCTTTATCTGTATTGAAGGATGAGGGTGGTTTTTTGGTAAAAATGTTTTATGGAGAGGGATTTGACTTATTCTTGCTCGAAGTGCGCCGTCACTTCAAAAAAGTAGTCACTCGCAAACCCAAAGCCTCTCGCGGCCGCTCAAATGAAGTTTATATTTTAGCGAAAAATCAGTAAAGTTGATGTATGATTAATAGACCTACCCTATTAGGTAAAGAAGAGGTTCTCCCTAGTGAACGATACGATCAAAACAATACTCTTGTGGATGGTGGCAGGAATCGTCCTTGTTTCCGTATTTAATATGTTTGGACCTAAGCGCGAAGCAGAGGACAAGATTAGTTATTCTACCTTTGTCAATGAAGTGCGTCAGGGTAATGTCAGTGCAGTGACGATTTCAGATCAAGATGTCACAGGCGTCATGCAGAATAATAAAGCGTTTGCTACCTATCTTCCGATGACCTATGACACAACACTCTTAAAAGATTTGCTTGATAAAGGCGTCATAGTAAAAGGCCGTCCTCCTGAACAACCGGGTTTATTGATGCATCTTCTTAACCTTCTCCCTTGGATTGTCTTATTTGCTATCTGGATTTATGTGCTACGTCAGCAAACCGGTGGCGGACGTGGCGGTGCTTTTTCTTTTGGCCGTAGTCGCGCGCGCTTGCTAGGCGAAGATCAGGTGAAAGTAACATTTGCCGATGTAGCGGGTGTGGAAGAAGCAAAAGAAGAAGTGAAAGAGTTAGTTGATTTCTTGCGTGATCCCGGTAAATTTCAAAAATTAGGTGGAAAAATTCCACAAGGTGTTTTATTAGTAGGGCCTCCAGGAACGGGTAAAACATTGTTGGCTAGAGCTGTTGCGGGGGAGGCAAAAGTACCCTTCTTCACGATTTCAGGTTCCGATTTCGTAGAAATGTTTGTAGGTGTGGGTGCTTCACGTGTACGTGATATGTTTGAACAAGCTAAAAAACAGGCGCCTTGCATTATTTTTATTGATGAAATAGATGCAGTAGGCCGTCATCGTGGCGCAGGGCTTGGAGGTGGGCACGATGAACGTGAACAAACGTTGAATCAATTATTGGTCGAAATGGATGGTTTTCAAGGTAATGAAGGCGTTATCGTCATTGCTGCAACAAATAGACCGGATGTATTAGATAATGCATTGTTGCGACCAGGTCGTTTTGATCGCCAGGTAACAGTTGGCTTGCCTGATGTTCGAGGTCGTGAGCAAATTATACGGGTGCACATGCGTAAGGTTACACTTGCAGACGATGTAGAGCCCGCTATTATTGCTCGGGGTACACCTGGATTTTCTGGCGCAGATTTAGCCAATATTGTGAATGAAGCGGCTCTTTTTGCTGCACGTGCTAATAAGCGTGCGGTAGGGATGGAAGAGTTTGAAAAAGCGAAAGATAAAGTGATCATGGGTGCTGAACGTCGTTCTATGGTGATGAGTGACTCAGAGAAAAAACTGACGGCCTATCATGAAGCAGGTCATGCTATTGTAGGTTTGTTTGTACCTGAGCACGATCCCGTGCATAAAGTCACTATTATTCCGCGTGGCAGAGCGTTGGGTGTCACCATGTTTTTGCCAGAAGGCGATCGCTACAGTCATAGCAAAGAATATTTAGAAAGTAAAATTTCGAGTTTATTTGGCGGACGTATAGCGGAAGAATTAATATTTGGTGTTGAAAAAGTAACAACAGGTGCTTCTAACGATATTCAAAAATCAACTGAATTAGCTCGTAATATGGTGACAAGATGGGGTTTGTCTGCGAAGCTGGGTCCGCTTACTTTTGGTGATGATGAGCGTGAAGTGTTCTTAGGCCATGCTGTGGCACGACATAAAGAAATTTCTGAATCTACCTCGGGTATTATCGATCAAGAAGTACGTGAAATCATAGATAGAAATTACCAGCGTGCAGAAAAAATCTTGAAAGACAATCTTGGAATATTACATGCGATGGCTGAAGCGCTTATCAAATATGAAACGCTTGATATAGATCAGATTAATGACATTATGACAGGTAAGCCTGTACGTGAGCCCTCAGGCTGGGGTGATTCAAACAGTAATCAAAAAAAACGTAAAGCGAAAAAAGAATCGGATGAAGGGACATCTGATCTAACGGATACGCTTAAATCTAATCCCGTGCAAGATCAAAGCAGTGGTTACTAATCCTCAAACACACTTGCGCACTTACTTTGGCACCGACGGTATTCGGGGCAAGGTAGGTGTGTGGCCAATTAATGCGGAATTTATTTTAAAGCTGGGTTGGGCAGTTGGAAAAGTATTGGCGCGTCAGGGTTATGGCAAAGTACTTATTGGGAAGGATACTCGTATCTCCGGGTACATGTTTGAATCTGTGCTTGAAGCAGGTCTCTCGGCTGCTGGCATAGATACACAATTAGTAGGCCCCATGCCAACACCCGCTATTGCTTATCTAACACGTACTTTACGTGCGCAAGCAGGTATTGTCATTAGCGCATCGCATAATCCTTATTATGATAATGGCATTAAGTTTTTTTCTGCGGCAGGTACTAAATTGCCTGATGAGGTTGAGGCGGCTATTGAAGCGCAGCTTGAACAAAGCATGACTACAGTCGATTCTGCCTGTTTGGGCAAAGCAGTGCGAGTTGTCGATGCACCAGGTCGTTATATTGAATTTTGTAAAAGCACTGTTTCTTCCGACACTCATCTGAGTGGACTGAAAATTGTAGTGGATTGTGCGAATGGCGCAGCCTATCACATTGCACCGAATGTATTACGTGAATTGGGCGCGGATGTTATTGAGATCGGTGTTGAGCCTAATGGTCTGAATATTAATTTAAACTGCGGTGCAACGTATCCTGCCACATTGCAACACCGTGTTCTCTTGGAACAAGCCGATTTAGGTATTGCATTGGATGGTGATGGTGATCGTGTGATGATGGTTGATCATCAAGGACATATCTTAGATGGCGATGAGTTGTTGTATATCATTGTTAAGCATCGACAGGAGATAGGCGCACTAAAAGGCGGTGTGGTGGGCACTCTCATGTCCAATATTGGCTTAGAGCATGCTTTACAAGCTTTAACTGTCCCTTTTGTACGTGTCCCTGTGGGGGATCGTCATATCATTGCAGAATTAACTAAACGCCAATGGCACCTAGGTGGTGAACCTTCTGGCCACATTATCTGCTCTGATGCAATTACCACAGGCGATGGTATTATTACCGCGTTGCAAGTAGTCTCAGCGATGCGTCATAAAAATCAATCGCTTGCTCAACTTAAAACAGGCTTACATAAATATCCTCAAATTTTAGTGAATGTAAAAGTACCGATGACGTGTGACTTAACTAGCAAGCCACGTATTCAAGCCGTTTTAAAAACGATCGAAAAAAAATTAGGTCATAGCGGCCGTGTTTTATTACGTTGCTCAGGTACGGAATCACTGGTGCGCGTCATGGTTGAAGGTGAAGATGAGAATGATATTAAACAATTCGCGAATCAACTTGCGGCAATAGTGGAAGAAGATTTGGCGGGGTAATTTTAAAATCCAATTTGATCAGGATGCTTAATTAATTGATATAAAAGAGCACCTAAAGGCCAGCCAATAGGTTTTTGGTCTATGACGTTTGAAATCTCGAGCTGTGATCCTTGTAGCTGGTACCCATTGATCCCAAAAAGTAATTCATCGATATAAATTCCATTTGCACATTCGCTTGAAAGGTAATTATCTGTAGGGTATTTCTCTTTTAAAGCTTGCCATGCTGTAGTACAAACAATATTGATATTTTTTTCCAGCGTATTTTTATTTAAAGTGAGTGTTATTTGCGATAGCGTTGGAGCCGGTGCAAAAAACTTAAAGACATAATAAACACTGCCGAATGCAATAAATTTTTGTTGATCTGGAATAGAGGGCTTATCATTTTGTTGTAATGTGTTATTCAATACATTTGAATAAAGCTTATTGCAGGCATTAAAATCAAAATGATCATTAGTAGATAAAGAGCCAGCGGGATAGCATGATGCAGAAGCCATATCTAAATTAATGTTTTTGAGCGCTTCATCTTGGCCTAGGCCTAACACACTGTTGCTGTAAACAGTATACGTTTGTCCATTAATAATTAAAGTAATAGCTTTATCAGATTGTCCCTCTTTTGTTGCAAAAACCATTTCCATAGATGCACCCCCTATGTCAATGGATCCTAGTGTTGACCCTGACTCGGTAAAATTGTTAGCAAGATAATTAACATCTAACCAATCATAAATACCTTCTTCTTTCCCTGAAATTGTTTTGGCAGTGATAGAGGTAAATGAGTATTGTGTTTTTAGATGCTCGATCATTGTGTTGTAAATCAATTGTTGTTTATCTAAAAGTAATAATCTCATGCCGGCTGTACCAAACAGACTAACAGGTACTGTTTTGGGATCAACCCCTTGAGCTTGAAGTGTGGTGATTGCTGCGTTGAATAAGCTATCCAAGGAAAATATGACTGTTGGATTTGTATCGAAGGAAGCAAGTGGTTCATTGGTTTTATTCGGGATCACTGAAATATCTTCAATGGTAGGTAAGCTTGTGTCAGTATGATATCGAAATAAATACAAACGCGAGCCTGAACTGCCAGCATCAACAATGATTGAATAGTTCCAGTCTACCGCTAAGGCTACTGTGGTGAAACCCATTAATAGACTGCCTAGGATGCAGGTGATAAGTGTTTTGAGAGCTATCATAGAATGCCTGTATTGTTTTTTAAATATGCATTTAGTATAAACTATGTGAATTATTACGCAATAGCTGAAAAAACTCATTTGAATAGACTGAAGATTTGAGTGAGCTGTGCGAATATCGCAGCTTATCCATAATATTAGCAAATACTTCGATAAACACGGAGTGTTTCTTCTGCGCATTTTTTTAAAGTAAATTGCTGTACTCTTTCATGGCCTTTTGTAATTAATGTTGCGCATAAAGAAGGATTTTCTAAAAGAGTAATGATGCCTTGACTGATTTCCTCTACACTGCAGGGATCAACAAAATAAGCGGCATCTCCTGCTGCTTCAGGAAGTGAAGTTGTATTTGAAGTAATGACAGGAACGTTAGAAGCAAAGGCTTCCAAAATGGGTAAACCAAATCCTTCTGAAAGAGAAGGGAATAAAAGTAATTGTGCACTTTGGTATAGTACGCGTAACTCTTCTTGAGTGACATATTGTAGCCATACTGCTTTATTTTCAGCGGTTATTCGTAATATTTCATGACGTATTTCGGTGGATTGCCACCCGTCTTTTCCTACTAAAACCAGCTTATGTTTTTTTTGTATTGCATCGGGTAGTGATTCATAGGCTTGAATAATACGAGTGAAGTTTTTTCGAGGTTGCAAGGTGCCTACAGAAAGTAAAAAATTTTCTTTAAGATTAAATTTGTCCAGGACAGTTTTTTTAGCTTCAGCAGAAATTTTTTCTAGCCACCAATCACTTATACCTTGATACACTACGCTAATTTTATTTTCAGCGACGCCCCAATACTCTACTAAATCAGGAACCATTGCTTTAGAAATAGCAATCACATGGTCAGTCCATGTTAGAGAGCGTTTTATAAGAAAATTTTTTAATTTTCTAAGATGCGGGTTACACCATTCAGGATGTTTTAACATAATGGCATCATGCAGTGTTGCGACTACAGGAATTTTGTTAAATCGTGGGATGAGATAGTCCGTCGCATGGAAAAGATCTATTTTTTTCTCTAAAGAGCAGTTCAGTTGCGAGCCGAAGGGAGTGAGTGCGGCTGCTGTTGCAAGTGAGTAAGGTGCGCTAAAGTGCGTGCTAGCAGGTAGTAATGGTTTGCGCCAAGGGTGTCGTAAAGAGGGATAACTCACTGGTAACACAGGGTAGCCAAGCCTGTTATAGTATTGGAGTAAGCATTGTACATAGACGCCTATACCATCTATACGACCATGGCATAGAGTAGGTTCTAACTTGGTACTGCCGATTCCAATTCTCATTGTACTTTAATCGTAGTAAGTGAAATTAAATAGAATGGCGCAATTGTATATTAATAAATGTGATTAGGATACCTCTTGGAGGGTATCACTGGGCAGGACCAGTATGATCTTCTGCCCAGTGTAATAGACTCTTTATGTTGTACTATCCTGAGGTAAGTGTCCTACTGATAAACCATCAGAAGTTCCAAGGTAAACTGTTCCTTGTGAATCAGCATAGATGCTTTTTATTGCTTGAGTATCCGGATAGCACCAGGTAATGACAGGATCTACTGGAGGATAGTCAAAATAAGTGACTATGTCGTAATCGCCGTTGACTTCTTTTGCTGTAAAAAATCCGACTTCAGTGCCTGCGTAAATTATTCCTTGTGGTGTCACATAGAGACTCAATACACTATTGCTATTTTTATCAGAAGAGTAATCATAATTAGTCAATGTGTAAGAACCTTCAGTATTTTTTCTTCCTATCAGTAAGCCATGAGTAGTGCCAATATATACAACTCCCTTCAAATCAACGAATATACAATGTATCCATTCGTTAGCTACAGGAATAGGATAAGAAGTAAATGTATAAAGCCCATTTTCTTTTTTTCCTACCCAGAATAGACTGGGTACATCACTACTCCTGTTTGTGCCTACATAAACTGTTCCCTGTGTATCAACAAACATACCTCGTACAAAAGTATTTTCAAGATAAGTTTTAACAATATACGTATTATCTATCTGTTTCGTACCTATCTTTAATCCTTGTCCATGAGTTGCAGCAAAAATCGTTTCTTGTGAATCAACAAATATATTATTTATCATTGAATAATCAAAAGAGGGTATGAATGTGGCGGGCGTATCGCTATTTACATTTTTTATGAATACTCCCCGAGTAGTGCCCATATACAGCTTATCTTTTTTATCAAAATAGAGACTTAATGCATCGTTATTCATGGATTTATTGTCATAGAGATTTGTTATTTTTTGATGTGTTATATCAAATTTTGATACACTGTTAGAGGTTGCACTATAACAAGTTCCTTGCGTCTCATCGCAAGTGCTAGCAAGTACTACATCACAGTATGGAAAATTGCATGGCTTGTCAGTATCTCGATAATTTTTAATATCAAGCATCTTAGCGCCTGCATGAACGTTGATTGCAAAACTTGTTTGACTAGTGAAGCAAACTAATAGACTTATTATGCAGTAGCAGAATAAATTTAATTTTTTCATTACATATCCTCTTAAGTACGAATCAGGTAGTGCATTATATGGCTATTTATCAGCCCATACAATAAATTTGTATCATTTTTTTACTATAAATAGCTAACCTGTTGAGATTAAAGTAATATTAACTGACTACTTTTTATTCGTTGCAGAATGTGTTTTGTCAAAATAAATGGAATTGAATAGAATGACACGATTGTATATCATTCGAGATCTATACCTACATCTTAGGATGACAACTTTGCATGAAGGGTAATGGATAATAATAAATTATATCGAGGAGTCATTCATGAAGAAGATCAGTTTGCTTGTGTGTCTATTTGTTTTTTCAGGTACAGCCATTGCAGAACGAAACATTTATTTATTTAATAATAGCTTAAAATATTCAATGACAGTGAAGTATCAAATTTGTTTACATGAAAATTTTAACAAACAATGCAATAAGCCAGATACAGCAGATATTCCGCCTGCCTCTTCTTTATCAAAACAAAATTCGTTAACACTAACGGCTATTAAAGATGATACAAATGCTTATAATAGTGTGGAAATTCTCGACGTTTTTGAACCTGAGAATAGTGTCAATCCTAGTTTACTTGGTGATTGTGGCACAGCTCTTCATACGGGTTATTTTGCAGGTGAAAAGTCGATGATTACGTTTGATGATCATGGAGGAAATAATACATATATTACTTGTTCATGAGAGATTATTTTGGCTTATTGTTTTATAGGGAGACTGATATTTGTTTATAAAATTATACCGCTATTTTCTTGGTAATAAAAAATCTATTCTCTTTTTTCTTATTATCGGAACCATTTCTGCCATGGTGAATTTGGGGTTTTTTTGTCTGTTATGGAAATTTGCAGGAGTCAATTATACATTAGCAGTGTCGATTGCTTATTTTCTTTCAGTGATCGTCCATTTTTTTGCGAATCGCGGTATTGCGTTTGAAGGCAGAAATAAGCATTTTATACGTCAAATGCCACGTTATTTGACTATGATTTTTATTAATTATTGTATTACAGTCATGATTACACGTTTTGTCGTGGAAGTGTTATTGTTGACGCCTTATCTGGGTATTATTCTTGCGATAGGGGTGACCGTTAACATCAGTTATATTATGCTATATTACTGGGTGTTTCCCAAAACGGCTAAACGGTAAGCGCTGATGCTTTAAGCGGCAAATCTCATTTTTTTGAAATTTCAGGGTCTCTACTCGTATTATTATGCATTGCAAAGCAGGAGTTTCTTAACAAGCCGTTTTACAGGCCGTAGGATTCGTTTTACAATCCGTAGAAGAAATAGCGCCATGTGATGATACAAGGGCAAGGGCAATGGCTTTGGCACGACAGGGGGAGGCAGAGGAACAAGGAGTGAAGGACGGCCAGCATTGTTGCCTTTACCTTGAAGCATGTCCTGGTAAAGAACCTGGTAAAGATCAGCCAGGCTTTCAATTGAGAATTTTCGGCTGTATTCTTTTAACTTTGTGATTTTGGTTGGATCGAAGGTGAGGATTCTATCGCGCAATTCATAATGATGTCCAAGGCTAAAATAACTGAACCCATCATTATAATACTTGCCGTACTCGATGAAGAAACTATTATAGCTAAGAATAACAGGACGCTCCATCTGCAAGGCAATAGAGCCTATGCCAGATGCTCCTTGCGAAGTTTCAAGATGCGTGACGGTTATAAAATCCGAACAGGCGATGGCGCGGTACAAATCCTCATCTGAAACATGGCCGAGAAAACGTACGCGATTGGCTAGTGTTGCGGGATTATGTGCTTTTAAAGTCATCTCATCGTGTTGGTCAAGATAGTCGGTGATTTCCTTCACCAGTGGAGAAACGCTATACGGCACGATTGAACGAGGATGCTGTCCACCAACAAATGCAAGCTTGTAATTGTCCGGCAACAAGCGCAAAAGCTTTAGAGAAATCAACGAATCCTTGTGACTCGCAAGATACCCGGCGCGTAAAATAACGATGTCATCTTTTTTAAACCCATTTTGCTGCTTCCACGTGGCTGCATCTGTGCGTTGGTAGTACTCAATTTCTTTGCGAGACAGGAAAACAACTGGAAAATCAGTTACGTTATCGAGTCCAAACAATGTTCGTAGCGCATCAGCATCGCGCGGTAAATGTGCGATAAGCCGGTAAGGCATATCGGCGCTTCGTGTTTTTAATGATTCAAGCGTCGCACGGTTCAATTCTTGCCATTCAGGACCATCGCTAGAACGAATAGTTAAGGTATGAACAGAGATAATCAGACGTTTGCTTGCTTGAAATAGCTTAATAACGCGTCGTTGAATGTTTTCCAGACTATTACCAAAAATGCCCCATTCCAGATGAATATTAACACAATCATAAGATTCAAGTTCGGCACACAGTTGGTCAATGTAAGCCTCTGCGGCTAGGCTGTCATGCGTGGCAGGATTACCGATTAACGAAGCTGATTTCAGGTCTATCACCTTAACATCGAATAGGTTTTTAAAAGTTTGCTCGATGGCTTTCGCATAAGCCGCGATTCCGCAAGGTTCATTATAGCTGCTGACTATTGCAAGTTTCATGTTGTTCACCTACCTGATTATGGTCTGTTTACATTTCTACTATGCCGGGCGTAATGCCTTGATTTTCTGCGCTCCGCTGCTCATTTACTTGTATGTAAACTCCGCTGCGGTGCTCGAAAATCAAGGCATTCCACCTCGGCCTAGCGAAATGTAAACAGACCTTCGTTTCTCAGAAAAATATTATTACCTAAAAATTGGATATTTCGTCAAACTCATCTTTGTTACTTATAAACAAATTGTCTTGTGATTTCAATGCTTCAGTTTACTGCCAGTGGCTTTAAGGTATCAGCCTCGCTTGGGACAAACAGAAAATTGTAAACATACTGTTTGAAATCTATAATATTCTGCGTAGCATCGAGAAGAGAAATTTGATGCTGTTCCAGTGAAAACTCATCAAAAGGCCGCAAGTGCTCGGCGCTGCGGTCGAAAAAATAGCCCGTATAATCGCGATCCTTTAAAAATTCAAAAACCTTTCCGCATTCGGGATTATGACGATATTCGTTTTCAATAGCGATAGAGGGGCGATTACGTTCAATTGTATCGGCGGCACCTAGCAGCACATCATATTCACTGCCTTCGACATCTACTTTAAGTAACCCAACGTTTTCAAGATTGAAGCAATCTAAAGGAAACATAGCGACGTTGACGGGTGTGTTTTTGATGTCTTGTTTTGTCATGAAGGCATTTATCATGCTCCCCGATCCAGAATGACAAAGGATATCTCCATCCCGAGCGAGAGGAATATTAAATACGGCAGATCCTTTTTCTTTGGACGCAGCCAATGGCAATATGCGGACATTGCCGAAGCGAAAGACATTGGTCGTTAAGTAAGGGATTAGATGAGGATTTGCTTCCCACGCAAAAACCTCGGAGCTGAGAGGAGAGAGCAGGGCGGAATAAAATCCTATGTTTGCACCAACATCCAGACTGACTTTATTTTTTGATGTCAGATAGGAGAGAAACTGTGTTTCCGGTTCAACTTTTCTGAATACCTCTACATCATAAGCGAAAGAACGACATCGTTTGAGTGCAGTCTCAAAAGCCATCAAGATCGAATCGGTTGCAGGTATTAACTTGCGATCAATATTCGGATAGTCGCCAAACATCAGTTGATACTGACTTGTATCTTCCGCAGAGCTTGCACAGGAAGGCTTATTCTTCTTCATGCTACGCAAAATACGTTTAAGTGTTCTGATCATTCAATTTATACTCCATGAAAAAGCATCATTTGACCAGCATTTTATATTCAGGCGTAAAGTCGGTATTTAAAGAAACAAAATCTTGCCAATTCCGACCAATTGCTTCAAAACATACCTCTAGCCATTCTTGAATCGAATAGGCTTTGCCCGAGCCAATAACAGTTTCAAAGATTTGATTTTGCTCCAGCAAAATCATCATGGCTTCCGTGACATCGCCAGCAAAAGTCCATTCTTTTTTTACCTGAATATCACCCAGAATGATGCTGCTTTGAACCCCAGCAGCAATCTGCTTTACCAAAGAGATAATGATTTGACTCACATGATGGGATCTTCTGAAAGGGCTCTCATGATGAAAAAGATAGCCAATGTAAACTGCCAAACCCAGGCTACGGTAATAGCGCGCTGCATAAACCGATTGAATACGCGCCACGGCATAAATACTGGTAGCGTCAAAAGGATCTGTTTCAGAAATAGGTTGCGCTCTATTTTCAAATTGAAGTCCACTGCCAGCGATGAATACCTTGGATTGTGGAGAAAAGCGTTTAACCGCTTCTAAAATATTAAGTGTGCCTGTAGAAATAGTCTGATGATTTTCAAATAATGCTTCATGTCTAGTCGTGGAATTGGCGGCCAGATGAAAAATATAAATGGGTTGCAACTGTTGAATTAACGCTTGAACTTGCTCAAAAGAGGAAACATCGCCTTGGATGCCATCGCCGCGACGAGAGACGGACACTGGCTCAAGACCTCTTTGCAGACATTTTTCTCGTAAATAATATCCATCCTGGCCATTAGCGCCAAAAATCAGTGCCTTTTTCATGTTTTTTTCTTTTTAGCGATTAGCTGCATGTCTCAATCTCTTTTTGTTTTGTAACGATTTGAATGGTCGGCAAAGGAAAAATAAAACGTGTGCCGTCATTCAGACTAGCTCTCTCTCTTTCAATAAATTCTTCTTTAAAATGCCAGGGTAACACTAAATAATAGTCTGGCTTTAAAGCGCGAGAATCCACTTCACTGACAATCGGAATATCCGTTCCCAAGGTGAAGGCTCCGTATTTATCAGGATTTCTTTCAGCAGCACAATCAATAATATGATTATCAATCCCACACCATTGCAAAATGGTATTTCCTTTGGTTGAAGCACCATAGATGTGAATGTTCTTACCGGTCTTCTTCAACTCTTTAAGCAAATTAATCATTTGTTCTTTATGTAAGTTGATTCGATCCTGAAAATTTTTATAGGGTTTATCTGTATCAAGCTCCATCTCAAATTCTTCTTGTCTTTTCTTTTGAAGCTGCTCTGCAAAAGTTTCGTTTTTATATTTAAAATTATCTACATGCGTCGCAAAGCAGCGAATACTGCCGCCATTAATATTGTTTTCGACGACATTAAAAATCTTCATGCCTGCTTTCTTGAGAATGTACTCGAGCACCGCCAAGCTGTAATATTCTAAATGTTCATGACAGATAGTGTCGTAAGAATTCATGTTAAGCATCATGGGCATATAGGACATTTCAAAAATCCAGATCCCATCCGGCGCTAGAATATTTTTTATCTCTTTGGTAAAACCAATAGGATCTTCCAGATCATAAAACATAGCAATTGAAGTAATGATATCCAGCTTAGTATTTTTTAAATGATTAACGAGCTCTTTAGAAGGAAAGGTATCTTTTACGATTGTCCATTGATTCCCAAGATCCAAAAGTTCTTCAACAATATCAGAAGGATCTACACCGTATTTTAAAGTTAGCAGGATAATTCTTAAGTAAAGAGCCATCATTACAGCCAATATCTAAAACAGCAGCATTTGATTTTTGAATAAGCGCTTCTGCTTCCGAGGCGATCTTAGCTAAATGCCTGCGCATCGTATTATTGGTGCCTGAGCGGTACCAATAGGATGAATAGAGTATCTCCGGTGGAACTGTATGCTGCATCTGTAGTAATCCACAGGCATTTTCATTCCGAGTAGGATCGCAGCGTAATAAAACCATTGGGATTTTGCGTTTAGGTGGCATGGATTCCCTGGCTTAACAAAAGAACCCTGAAGAAATTGCTCTCCCAGGTCAATCACTTGAGTTAACTCCGCAGATCCACAAACTCGACAGGTTGTTCTATGGGTAAGATGCATTAGACTTCCTTCCTAATTGATAAACTGAAAAATATTTAGTTTTCTTGTGCTAAATTAAGTTCTTTAAGATAGAGAGCTGCTTGTGTCTTTTGATTAAATTTATCGAGGTCACAAAATGGCGCTTTTGTTGTTGTAGTTTCCTTTAAAAAAAGCTGTGTTTTTTGCGCAAGCTCCATATAATTTCCTATATCAAATCTTACTACGTTATTATAATGAACAAGCTTAAAAAGCTCATCAAATGCAAACGAGGCTGAACATAATACTTTTGGACAGGCATCCAAGCAAATTGAAGCAATACCGGAACCATCCTGACCATTTTCTCTGTATGGCAACCACACAGCATCAACAAATGCACAGGCGTCAAAAAAGTTTTGATCATCCAGTTCTCCAAGGAAAAACACACGTTTATCCAATGTGCTCTCTTTATTGCTAATGATAGAAAGTAAATTACTTAAATGTTCATCTATGTTACCAGAAAGATCAATTGTTTGAGGGTGTACACGTCCAAAAATCAAAAGTTTATATTCTTGAGGCAATAATTTGAGTGCTTCCAATGCTTCAACATGGCCTTTATACGCGCTAATATAACCAAATAAACCAATAATTTTATCTGTCTCTTTAATGGATAAATCACGACGTAATTTTGTTATAAATGCGGGGTTGAATACATGAGACTCACCTACTATTTTTAACGGATGTACATCGATACGCTTATATGAAAATAACTGTTCAACCAAATCAGCGGCTCTTTTGGTGTGGACAATCAGTCTGCACTTATTTTTAATGATGTTTTTAATAATTCCTCTGTGCATAAAAACATGCACATCTGTTTTAAGGGACTGTAAAAAACTTCTAAGTTTAAGCTGTAAAAGTAGTTTTATGGCAACCCGTGTAGAGTTCCAATTTAAGACTCTAACAGAATGAAGAGTGACACTGGTATTTGGATTTGCTTTAAAAAGTATTTGCGTGCGCTTAATGATATCTTGAGGAAGTTTGCCATATAATCCAGGTTCTAGTTGTATGTTAACAGCATCAAAACTTTTTAATAGTTGAGCCAGATCATGAATATGTTTATCTGCTTTAGGTCTGATAATTCTATCTGCTGATTGCAATAGCTTTAGGTTCAGTTCTAACACCTCAACCTTGACATCACTATAGTCCTCTATCGTACTCTTCAAAATTTTAGTGAAGGATGCGTTACCACAACTGTCTGAATAACTAGAAACAATAGCTAATTTTTTCAACGTGCACTCTCCCGATGAACTGAATACCAATTGTAGGCTTCAAAGAGTCCCTCTTTTAAAGAAATTTTATTTTTAAAACCAAGATTGATTAATTTATTATTATCAACTACACGTTTGATTATTCCAACAGGCTTATCATTTTCAAACTGATAGTCAGTTATGCCAGCAATCTCCTTAAGATACTCGGCAATTTGCCGTATAGTTACACTTATACCCGTTGAAATATTGATTAAACCAATATCACTATCCTGTTCGAGACAAAACAGAACGGCTTCTGCCGCATCTTTGACGTGCAAAAAATCACGTTCCGCATTTCCATCTCCCCACACATAGAGTGGCGTTCCTGTTTGTTTTGCATAATAGGATTTTGCAATTAAAGATGGGATGATATGACCGGTTTCTATATTAAAACGGTCATTGGTTCCATAAAGATTAGTAAAAATACCATACACGAATTGAGTGCCATATTCCTTAGCCAAGATATGCATATAGGTGTAAGCATGGCGTTTTGCCATTGCATAGCCAAACTCACCATAGTGGGGCAAGCCTTCAAAAAACATATCTTCTGACAAAGGCAACTTTGTGTAGGGATAAGGATACGATGCTGCAGTACCAGCAAAAAAAAGATGTTTAACGGGATACTGTGTCAAGCAATGGAATAAATTATTGTTAATCTGTGTATTTTCTATAGCTGAACGCATTTGATTTTTTAAATTACCACCCAGCCCAAAAACCAGTGATGCCATATGAATAACGGAATTTGGCTTATGTTTTTCTAAATAACTTAAAAACCGAGTCACTATTCAACATATTCATTTCTTTGCTAGAGGGTGCAAGTATATCTTGAAATCCTTTATCTTTTAACATTTGAACGACTGCGCTTCCCAGAAAACCAGAGCCGCCAGTCACTAAAACTGCTTCGTTACGATCAATTTTACCCATTCATTCACACCATTCATTATAATTAGATATTGCTGTATTGTTGAGAGTGTTCATTAAACTGTATCACTCTTTAGGATTTCTAATATTGTTTCTGTGCACGAGCTATGCCGTTGCTCCCTCTATGCTTTGCCCGGGTCTCAATAACGGCACAGCTAACTCTTTAAGAAATTGTTTCGCCTTTGCTCGCCAACACAGCTGCTTTTTTAATTAGAAGTTGTTGTTGCGCCTGCTTTAAATCTTCAACCATCATTTCTTCAATTAACTCGTCAAAGGTAATTTTTGCTTGCCAACCCAGTTTTTTTTGTGCTTTTGTGGGATCGCCGAGTAATGTTTCAACTTCAGCAGGTCTATAGTAGTTAGGATCAATGCGAACGAGACACTGACCTGTCTTTCTATCTATACCTTTTTCATTCTTTGCTGTACCTTCCCAAACAATATCGAATCCTGCATGCTTAGCAGCTAGTTCAACAAATTCTCTGACAGAATGCTGAATACCTGTTGCGATGACAAAATCCTCTGGCTTTTCTTGTTGCAGGATGAGCCATTGCATTTCAACATAATCTTTTGCATGACCCCAATCACGCAACGAGTTCAGGTTTCCTAAATATAAACATTCCTCTAAGCCATATTTAATACGTGCCAAACCGCGCGTGATCTTTCGTGTCACAAAGATTTCTCCGCGAATAGGCGATTCATGATTAAATAAAATTCCGTTACAGGCGTACATATTATATGCCTCACGATAATTGACTGTTATCCAGTAGGCGTATAGCTTTGCAACACCATACGGAGATCGGGGATAAAAGGGTGTTGTTTCTTTTTGTGGTGTTTCTTGCACTAAGCCATACAGTTCAGATGTAGAAGCCTGATAATATCTTGTTTTTGAGGTCAATCCTGCAATACGAATCGCTTCTAACAGCCTAAGAGCGCCTAGACCATCTGTATTTGCTGTAAACTCAGGTTCGTGAAATGAAACGGCCACATGACTTTGAGCCGCTAAATTGTAAATTTCATCTGGCTTAATCTTCTGCACGATACTAATAAGACTGGAAGAATCTGTCATATCGGCATAATGTAGTGTAATCTTAGGATTGATTGGATCCAGTAGATGATCAATTCGTTGCGTATTAGAAACAGAAATACTACGCCTTGCGCCGTGTACTTCATATCCTTTTTGCAACAAAAAATCTGCAAGATAGGCCCCATCTTGTCCTGTAATACCTGTTATTAAAGCAATTTTTTTACTCATTACTTCTCCCAACATTAAAGCTTGGTTTTTTTAAAATTCAGATTAGTTAAGCTAAGCAGGTGTTATCCTCAGCTCTCTCTATACGTTTATATTTATCTTCATAGCGTACAATATCATCTTCACCCAAATAAGTACCACACTGCACTTCGATAAGAACCAAAAGATCATTACCCGGGTTTTCAAGACGATGCTTATTACCTACAGGAATATAAGTAGATTGATTATGCTCAAGCATTGTTATTTGATCGCCGTTAGTTATTTTTGCGATACCTTCTACAACAATCCAGTGCTCGCTGCGATGCTGATGAGATTGGAGACTGAGAGCTGCGCCTGGTTTTACCTCGATGCGCTTAAGCTTAAAACCATCCCCTTCTTGTAAAATAGTATAAGTTCCCCAGGGTCGATGTACGGTAGGGAAGTGCTTATAACTTTTATGCTCACGATTTTTTAATTGTTTCACTATTTTCCGCACATCCTGGACATAGCGTCGATCTGCTACCAAAACGGCATCACTTGTATCAGCAATAATAATATTATTCAAACCAATGCCTGCTACCAGCCTTTCTTCAGAGTGAATAATACAGTTTTGTACAGCTTCTAATGCTGTTTCACCCAAAATATGATTACCGTCTTTATCAGAAGGGTAGAGCTGGCCAAACTCAGACCAAGAGCCAATATCTGACCATCCTATGTCGCAAGGTACAACAGCAACCTTATTAGATTTTTCAAAGATAGCGTAATCAATAGAGATATCTTCAATTTTATTAAAATCCTGGCCCTGAATTTCTATTTGTATCCAATTTTCTCCTTTTGATATCTTGGCGTTTTTTATGCAATGGTGAGATCCAGAGGAGATAGCCGGGCAATGGAGATCCATTTCATCTAAAATGTCGTGTGTACGCATACAAAACATCCCAGAGTTCCAAAAATAATGACCGGCTGCTAGATACTCTTTAGCTTGTTCGAGATGCGGTTTTTCGATGAAGCGTCGTACTGAATTATTTTCCGCTTCAATGTAACCATAGCCAGTATTCGGAGAATCTGGTTTAATACCAAAGGTCAATAGCTTCCCTTCTAATGCTAGCGTAACAGCTTGGTCAACTGCCTTTTTGAATGCATCAGGTTTATCTATTAATTGGTCAGCAGGCAATATTAGAAGAATCGCATCATTCCCATGTTTTTCTTTAACATATTGTCCTGCTAATGCAATAGCAGCAGCAGAATTTCGTCCGAATGGCTCAAGAATGAAGGCGTGAGAAACAGATTCAGCCTGCACTTCATTATATTCATCTTTAGTATAGAAAAAGAGATCCCGATTAGTTACTGTGACAACTTCGGTAACACCTGCGATAGAAACAGCCCGCAAATATGTTTTTTGTATAAGGCTTTGATTATCTAGCCGAATAAATGGCTTGGGATGATTTTCTCTAGAGAGTGGCCATAAACGGGATCCAATACCACCCGCTAGAATAATAGGAACAATTTTGGACTGTTGCAAGGGCAAGGGATTAGAATTGTTTGAAGAAAATGTCATGTTATTAATATTCTAACCCCCTGTGTCCACAGCATAAAAAGATTCTAGAACGTCAAGAAAAACGAAATTCTATGCGTTAGGGATATAGAATGCAAGAATATTCTTTAAACAGGTCGTCGTGCTAAGACCTATATAACAGGCAATTTTAATATAGTAATAATAGGGTCTGTTGACAATTCTACTATGCCGGGCGTAATGCCTTGATTTTCTGCGCTCCGCTGCTCATTTACTTGTATGTAAACTCCGCTGCGGTGCTCGAAAATCAAGGCATTCCACCTCAACCTAGCGAATTGTCAACAGACCCTAGACATGATCTAGGGGAGTCGTTAGAATTAAGACCTCTTTGACTGAACGCATTTTGTAAGACGGTATTTTTGTATGGGTGTAGCCCAATGGCTTGAAGAACATCAAAAAATAATGAATGATATGACCGCATTAATTCCTGCGATTGAAAAAGCAGCGGGACATGTTCTAGACTCCGTCCAAAAAAAAGGGAAGATATTTTGGATGGGCAATGGGGGAAGTGCTGCAGATGCTCAGCATTTGGCAGCTGAACTGATTGGTAAATACAAGTTAGAGCGTCGTGCCATACCCTCTATTGCTTTAACGGTTGATACTTCTATTTTGACTTGCTTAAGCAATGATTATGACTATTCTATTATCTTTTCACGACAACTCGAAGCGTTATGTCAACCGAATGATGTGGTGATAGGCCTTTCTACTTCAGGAAATAGTGAAAATGTGCTGAAAGGGATAGAGACAGCAAAACAGTGCGGGGCGTTTACTATTGGACTCACAGGCTGTTCAGGAGGTAGGTTGGCTCAACTAGTCGATTTATCTATTACTATTCCATCTGATGTCACGGCTCGCATTCAGGAAGCGCATATTTTTATTGGACATAGTCTTTGTGAATATGTTGAGCAAGCAGTCTATCATGCAGAAAGCGTTCATCAACGTGATAAGAATGGAATTTTTATTTAATGTTCGGGAAAATAATTTTTTTGTGAGTAGTAACAGTGCGATTTCAAGCAGTTGCTTTTGATGTATCTCATATAAATAGGTATTAGAAATGTATTCAACAAAAACACTCTATATTCAAAGCGCAGAACACACTCTATTTAAGTCAGGAGCCAGAGATTTTTTAGCCGGGCTCTCATTTTGGAAAGTCTTTATTTATCTCGGTTGGGAGGATATTAAGCAGCGGTATATACGGACGTTTTTAGGCCCATTATGGCTTATTATTGGTACTGCAATGTGGGTAGGAGTCATGGGTTTTGTTATGGCTTCTCTTTTTGGGAATTCCATTGTGAGCACGCTACCCTTTATTGCTTCTGGTACATTGATTTGGACATTTATAGCGAGTGCTATGAATGATGGTTGTATACTTTTCATTGGATCATCCAGTGTCATTCATTCAATTAACTTACCACTTTCCTTGCATGTATTAAGGTTTTTAGTACGAAATTTTATTATATTTGCACATAATTTTATTATAATAATAGTTGTATTTACTGCCTGTCATGTCAGTCTAACTCTCAATACCTTATTGGTTTTTCCTGGATTATTTATATTGCTA
This sequence comes from Gammaproteobacteria bacterium, assembly GCA_044221135.1. Classification (GTDB taxonomy): domain Bacteria; phylum Pseudomonadota; class Gammaproteobacteria; order DSM-16500; family DSM-16500; genus UBA4722. The sequence continues at coordinate 21,480 of JBGAPT010000013.1, read as the reverse complement.
TTAAATGCATTATGGGTAGGTGCATTGCTCGGTGTATTGAATACGCGTTACCGTGATATTCAGCAAGTGATTGCTACCAGCATGACAGTGCTTCCATTTGTCACGCCAATCTTCTGGGAAAAAGGATTTTTGAAAAAACATACCTGGATTGCAACGGCTAATCCATTTTATCATGCCGTTGAAATAGTCAGAGCACCCTTATTGGGTCACGCTCCTGCATTGTTATCTTGGATAGTGATGGTCAGTTTTACTGTAGTGGGAAGTGTGGTGACACTCGGATTATTTAGTAAATATAAAAACAGATTAATTTATTGGTTATAATGGATCAAAAATGGCAAAAATAGAGTTACAAAATATTGAAGTGCATTATCCAATTTATGGAGATCATCATCATTCTTTTCGTAGGTCGCTTATTAATTTGACTACAAGAGGAAAGATTTATAAAGACGAGAATAAGCTCACGGTTGTTAAAGCATTGGATAATATTTCTTTTACTTTAAACAAAGGTGATCGTTTGGGATTAATTGGAGGTAATGGAGCAGGTAAAAGTACTTTGCTTAAAACATTAGGTCAGCTTTATACCCCAAGCAAAGGTGTATTGTCTATTCAAGGAAAAACTTCTGCTTTATTTGATGTTTGCATGGGGATGGATATAGACCGTACAGGGTATTGTAATATTGATTATATGGGTATGTTATTAGGTTTAACACGAAAAAAAATTAAGGCTGTTATTCCTGATATTGAAGAATTTTCAGAGTTAGGGAAATTTTTACATATGCCTGTACGAACTTATTCAGCAGGCATGCGCGTGCGTCTTGGCTTTGCTATTTGTACTTGTCTTGAACCTGAAATTCTTTTGCTAGATGAAGCCATTGGAGCTGGAGATAAGCACTTTGTTGATAAGGCTGCAAAGCGCGCCAAAGCTTTGTATGAAAAAGCAGACATTCTAGTCATTGCCTCTCATGCATCTTATGTCATTAAAGAGTTTTGTAATAAAGTACTTTGGTTGCATAAAGGTAGAATAGTGATGATAGGCAAGGTTGATGATGTATTGCATGCTTATGAAAATCATCCTGAAATGGCAGAGAATAAAGTATAAGTTAATTGTAACTGTTCATCGGTTGAATTGGGGCTCCCATCTACCACTCATGCTTTCTAAAAGATGAAACATGTTCCGTCACACATCGAACAAACTCCTTTCTAAAAACCTGTGATGAAAATCGGGCAACGTTTTCTTTATAGTGGTCTTGCATAAATCGATGCTGGTTTTTTTCAAAATGTCGTACTGCTTCACAAATTGCAACGGGTGTTTGCTCGTTAAAAAAGATACCTGTGGGTTTTTCGTTTTCTAAGCTAATCACAGTTTCCAAGGCACCCCCTTTACCATAAGCAATGACGGGTGTTCCGCACGCTTGTGCTTCTAGCGGCAATAATCCAAAATCTTCTTCTGCTGCAAATACAAAAGCTTTGGCTTTTTGTAAATAATGAATTAACTTCTCATTAGGCTGATATCCTAAAATGTCGATATTAGAACTTGCTTTTGATTTTATTTTATTTATTTCAGGTCCGCTGCCAATCACGATTAATTTTTTTTCCGGCATTGAAGAAAATGCTTCTACAACCAAATCGATTTTTTTATAAGATACTAGGCGCGAAGCTGTTACATAAAAATCTTCTTTCTGGGCATGAGGTGTAAATTGTGAAGTATCAACAGGTGGATAAATGACGGTGGCTTCGCGTTTATATGTTTTCCAGATCCGTTTGGCAATAAATTTTGAATTAGCAATAAAATGATCAACTCCATGGATTGTACGCAGATCCCAGATACGCAATTTATGCAAAAAGTTTTTGGCGAAATAACCTTTGATCCCACGATCCAGACCGGCTTCTTTTAAATATTGGTGTTGTAAGTCCCAGGCATATCGCATAGGTGAGTGAATATAACTGATATGGACTTGGTCTGGCCCTGTGATCACGCCTTTTGCGACTGCATGTGAACTGGAAATAACCAAATCATAGGAAGACAGGTCTAATTGCTCAATGGCTAGGGGCATCCAGGGGAGATAGCTGCGATAATATTTTTTTGCAAAAGGGAGTTTTTGTATGTAGGTTGTCTTAACAGGCTTATTTTGCAAAAAAGCACGTTGTTCGGGCGGTAAAAAATCAACAACTGCAAATAGATCCGCATCGGGGTAGCATTGAATGATTTCACCCAGTACTCGCTCGGAGCCTGCATAAGTCATGAGCCAGTCGCAGATAATGGCTGTTTTCATAAGAATGTTTATCACATACAATAACGACACAGAAGAATACCACATATCGAACCATTATGCTGCCTAAAGGATTACTAAAAGAACATTCCCAGCTCCTCACCTTGCTTGTTCGAGGTCTGGATATTATTGCCATTATGGCAGCTGGATTGTTGGCCTATTTTTATAAGTTTGGTGATCTTCATTTATCGAGTGACTATATTGCAGCCCTCAGTATTGCGGCGGTGTTAATAGTCATTGTATTTTCAGGATTTCATATTTATAGGTCCGTGCGTACGCTGAGTTTTTGGCAATATATTAGTAAATTACTGCAAGCCCTATTTGTTGTATTAATGTTATTGGCAGGATTAGCGTTTTTAACTAAAACAGGTGAAAATTTTTCACGTAGTTGGTTTATGTTATGGGCGTGTTTTACAGTGTTTTTGCTGCTGTTATTTAGAGGCGGCATGATGCTTGTATTGCGAGTCATGCGTTCACGGGGATTTAATGAGCGCCGTATTATTATTATAGGAGCAGGTCAGTTAGGGCAACAATTGGCTGAGACAGTGCAGCATGCGTTATGGACGGGATTTCATATTGTGGCTATTTTTGATGATCATCCTCCAGTTCAAGAATACATTCGTAATATCCCTGTGATGACTATGCCTGCTAATATTAACGACTATCTTGCCTCTGCCAAAGAAAGTATAGATGAAATTTGGTTAGCTTTACCCTTACAAGCCGAAGCACGCGTTAAAGCAATCTTGCATGATCTGCGGCATGAAACCATTACAACTCGTTTCATACTCGATATTTTTGGTATGAATTTAGGGTTACTCAATCATTCAATCACGCAATTAGCTGGTTTTCCTGCTATCAATATTTGTTCTACACCGATGGTGGGTATTAATCGACTTGTTAAAGCAATAGAAGACCGTGTGTTATCTGCTGTGATTTTAATAATGACGAGTCCGCTTTTTTTAATCATTGCAATCTTAATTAAGTTGAGTTCGCCAGGCCCTGTTTTTTACAGGCAACAACGTGTGAGCTGGAATGGTAAAGAATTTGCGATGCTAAAGTTTCGCACCATGCCTGTCGATGCCGAAGCCAAAACAGGGCCCGTATGGCTAAAGAAGGGGAGGATCGTGCGACGTTGATAGGTCGATTGTTACGTAAGACAAGTTTAGATGAGTTACCGCAATTTATTAATGTAGTGTGTGGTGATATGTCTATTGTAGGGCCGCGTCCAGAGCGCATGGTTTTTGTAAATCAATTTAAAAATCAAATCCCGAATTATATGCAAAAACATTTAGTCAAAGCAGGGATTACGGGATGGGCCCAAATCAATGGTTGGCGCGGCAACACCAGTTTAGAAAAACGAATAGAATATGATTTATATTATATTGAAAATTGGTCGTTACAGCTCGATCTCAAAATTATTTTTCTCACTTTTTTTAGAGGATTTATTAATAAAAATGCCTACTAAATCTATTCTAGTTGTGGGAGGGGCGGGTTATATTGGGTCTCACATGGTTGACACGTTACGCCATGCTAATTTAACACCTGTTGTTCTTGATAATCTTTCTACGGGCCATGCAGATGCTGTATTAGATGCGGAATTAATTGTAGGTGATATAGCAGATACTGTTTTATTAGATCAGCTTTTTGCAAAATATCACTTTTCTGCTGTGATGCATTTTGCTTCATTCATTCAAGTGGGTGAATCGGTAAAAGATCCTGCAAAATATTATACGAATAATGTGGCAGGGACACTCAATTTATTGAATGCAATGCTGCGATGGAAAATCAATAAATTTATTTTTTCATCGACGGCTGCTGTGTATGGTGAACCACTTTATACGCCTATTGATGAAAAACATCGTATTGCACCGATTAATCCGTATGGCCATAGTAAACGAATGATTGAACAGATTGTAGAAGATTATACGTCAGCTTATGGGTTGCAAGCAGCTATTTTACGTTATTTTAACGCAGCGGGTGCTGATCCTAAAGGCAAGCTTCGTGAACGGCATGATCCTGAAACCCATTTAATACCTTTAGTATTACAAGCTGCGCGTGATCCTCAAAGAACCATTACTGTTTTTGGCCGTGATTACCCTACGGTGGATGGTACGTGTGTGCGAGATTATATTCATGTCTCTGATTTATGCGCAGCCCATTTACTTGCATTACAAGCTTTAGTGGATGGTAAAGAGAGTTGTACTTATAATTTAGGTACGGGTCGGGGTTATAGTGTGCAACAAGTCATTGATGTCGCGCGTGATGTGACGCAATGCACCATTCAAGTGTTAGAAGGAAAGCGCCGTTTAGGTGATCCTGCCATACTCATTGCTGATGCGCGTTCTGCTATGGATGAGTTAAATTGGCGACCTGAATATCCTGAGTTACGAAAAATCATTGAGCATGCTTGGGGTGGGAGGTAAAAGTAAAATTTGAAGTCATTGCTTGCTCCCTCTCATTAATGACGGATAGAATAATTTAAGAAACCTCTCGAATCAATTGAATCACCGAACTTGCCGCTGTTTTCCAATTTAATCTTGTTTCATATTCATGAAAAGAAGATAAGGCCAATTTTTCATACTCATCGTAGTCTTGCATGAGATTCATGATGTAGTGACAGTAGGTGTCTACAGAGGCGTCCAACCCAAATGTCATGCCATTAATATTATCTTTTACAGCGGTTGAAATCCCACCTACATAGGAAGTAAGACACGGTAAACCAAATGCATTCGCTTCAGCAAATACAATGCCAAAGCATTCAGCGCGTGAAGGTACAAATAAAAAATGCGATTCATGCAATAATCGAATCATTTTTTCCACGCCTTCCGGCGTGCGTTTTGAGATAAAACCGTGGCATTTAATATAAGCAGGAATTTCTATGTCTTTAGGTGGGTGACAACCTACAAAATTTAACTCCACTCGCTGACCTGCTGCATGTAAGGCTTTAGTGACATTAAAAACAATATCGCCCCCTTTACGTTCCCAGTGTTTTCCTATAAATAACAATTTTAATGTATTCGGTGAACGTGCTTTTAAGAAAGTGCGAATATCATCTGCCGTATGATTGGATTGAATGTTTGCACCAAATGGGACAACTTTTATTTTTTCTTTGCTTGCGCCATAAATTTCTATTGCAGTGCGAGCTGCCCAATCAGATGAAAAAATAGCAAGCTTGCAGCGTGTTAAACATTCTCGAGTGAGGTTGTTGCCTTGTTTGATAGAGCTTGCGGCATGGCTGGAAAATCCGCCATAAAACCCAAGTAAGCTTGCATATAATGCATCTGTCCAGAGCACAATGGGTTGTTTGCAATCGAGATATGCGATGGGATTTATAAGAGGAGCGATGATTGCATCTACATTTGTTTTTTCAAGTTTTTTTGCAATTTGTTGTGAATAATGTTTAGCTACGAAGGTATTAAAGCGGGGACTTTCTCGCTGTCCGCATGCCATTTTTTTCCAAAATTGTTTTAATTTAAAATAAGGAGGAAGCTGGCGTTTTAAATTACCCATGCGCTCGACTTCTATGCCTTGCTCTGCGAAAGCATTGGCCATATTAAAGGGAGTTCCAGACCAGTTTTGAACGTCACTTGAGTCGAATGTTGTTGTGAATGCAAATTTCATATAGTAAGTTCCTTAAAATAATAATTTCTGGCCTCTTTGGAGAGGTTAATTATAGCGTTTCATATAATTTTCTTGTTTTTTCTCTTAAGTGTGTCATTCCCGCGAAAGCGGGAACCTATTCCAACTTGTCTCAAAAATAGCGATTGAGACTATTCATAATGGGTTCCCGCTTTCGCGGGAATGACACATTAGTAAGTTCCTTAAAATAATAATTTCTGGCCTCTTTGTAGAGGTTAATTATAGCGTTTCATATAATTTTCTTGTTTTTTCTCTTAAGTGTGTCATTCCCGCGAAAGCGGGAACCTATTCCAACTTATCTCAAAAATAGCGATTGAGACTATTCATAATGGGTTCCTGCTTTCGCGGGAATGACACATTAGTAAGTTCCTTAAAATAATAATTTCTGGCCTCTTTGGAGAGGTTAATTATAGCGTTTCATATAATTTTCTCTCCAGTGTGTCATTCCCGCGAAAGCGGGAACCTATTCCAACTTGTCTCAAAAATAGCGATTGAGGCTATTCATAATGGGTTCCCGCTTTCGCGGGAATGACACATTAAGCACTATAAATATTTTTATTTACCGGTAATCCCCAAAAAATTTCATTAAACCGCTGCATCGAAAAATCCCGTATCGCCCGTTGCTCACCCTTATCAGCCCATTTTTTTAATTCATTTTTAGATAAATTATAAAACTCTAACATTTTCTCAGCTAATTGCGCTGAATCCATTGCATCAATTAAAATCCCAGCCTCGCCTATTACCTCTGGAATCCCATTCGTTTTAGTCGCAATAATAGGCACTTTAGCAATCATCGCCTCCAATAAAACCCGACCAAACGCTTCTTTAATCGAAGTCAGCACAAACACATCAAATGCTTTTAACAAACAAAAACCCTGGTGAATATAACCTGTTAAAATAATATCTTTTTCTAAACCAAGCTGTTTCACTTGTGCTCGCAATTCTTGTTCAAGAACTCCATCGCCTATAATAATTAACTTAGCTGAGGGGCAGCGTGTTTTAATTAACGAAAAACCTTTAATCAATGTTTGTTGATCCTTGGCTTTTACTAATCGTCCTAAAGTACCAAATACAAAGCTATCATTTGATAAATTCAATCTATCGCGTGCGACATTGCGATCTAAAAAAGTGGGTCTTGTTAATTCAACATCTATCATATTATAAAGCGTAATGACTCGTTCAGCAGGTACCCCAAGAATGTCACGCCGAATATTATCTCGTACTGCATTTGAAACGCCTGCAAAGTACATATTTTTTCGCATCAGCGTTGCAACAATTAATTTTCTGGGAATGCTGCTTAATGTTTTTAATTCATGCATCACAAAAAATAATGCGGGTATTGAATAAAACTGTGCAACCCACAACATAATGTAGCTGGGTTTATACCGATGACAAATGACAATCTGAAATTTTTTCTTTCGCTGCAATGCTAACATTTTTTTTATCGCGTTGATTTTTAAGCCGCGCGTAGCACGCTTGGAAGCATTCAGAAAGTAAACATTTTCTGTTATATGCCGTTGTTTAATTTTTTCATCTGGCTCGCCTGTCAAATAAACAACGGTTACTTCAAACTTGGCAGGATCAAATAATTTGGTATATTGATTATTGATATCAATAAATTGTGTTGCATAGCCATGACCAAAAATAAGAATTGATTTACGCATTACAGGTCCAAACTGTTATTTTTTAAAATAATCGAAGCATTAAATGCCTCTAGGTTTTTTTGAATACGACGCATACCTTTGGTGATTGATTTTTCGTTGCGACTGAGTGAAGGGTTCAGCACAGTTGTTGCATGATTAATATGATCCATATAGTTTAATAAAACAGGAGAAGGAATAAAAAGCATTTTATGATGTTGATTGATGAGTTGGCGATGCATGGCTTTCCCTGCTACCTCCTCATTATCAGAAAATTTTAGTTGATACTTGTGTATTAAATCCATGCGATAGAGAGCGCAATGGCTGCGTAAATAATAATGGTTATGATCTAATCCTTCCAAGGCATGATCTTTTTTTTGTACCAGCCAGTAATATAGTTTTTGGGCCAAACGCTCCAGCGATTTAAGTAAGTGTTTATGAAAGGTCTTTGCTTCCAATTTCCATGAACCAACGCCTGCTGTATTGCTATCGCGCTTTATTTCACTTAACAGAAAAGGTAGCCATTTTTTATTTCGAACTAATGTATCTGTGTGAATGGACAATACATAGGGGGTCGTGACCCGTTCCAATGCCAAATCCAATGCGCGTGAGTGAGATAGAGAAGGAGATTCATCAGGAATAGAGTGACGCTCTATCAACTCAATCCACTTCAAAGTCCGCAAATACTCTAACGATTCATCTTGAGAGTCATTATCAATGACAATGACTTTAGCGAGCGCAGGGTCCGTATTTTGGCGTATTAAACGCAGGCAAAGTTTGGTTAACTCCAAGGTCTTATAGTTTGGAATTAGAATTGTCACTTCTGGCGCAGTCATATATACTCTTTTAGCTTAATAAATACACCTGCTATTAAATGCTAACTCATACCATTTTGCAAAGAGAATTATGACTAAATCGTCCAGAAAAGGTATTTTACTTGCCGGCGGCTATGGTACCCGCTTTTACCCCGCCACGCGCAGTATTTCTAAACAGTTACTCCCTGTTTATGATAAGCCAATGCTTTATTATCCTTTAACCACGCTTATGTTAGCGGGAATTAAAGATATTTTAATAATCATTTGGGAGCATGAACGCCCATTATTTGAAAAATTATTCGGTCATGGCGAACAATGGGGCATTCGATTGCAGTATGCCGCTCAAGAAAAGCCACGCGGGATTGCAGAGGCATTTATGATTGGAGAAGAATTTATAGGCGATGATTCTGTTTGCTTAATGTTAGGGGATAATATTTTATATGGCGAGGGTATTGCGCCGATTATGCAGAAAGCGGCACAACAAACGGAAGGTGCAACGATTTTTGGGTATTATGTGCAAGATCCAAAGCGTTATGGTGTGATCCATTTTGATGATCAAGGTCAACCTACCGATATTGTTGAAAAACCACAAAACCCTTTATCAAATTATGCAGCAATAGGTCTTTATTTTTATGATAACGATGTTATTGAAATTTCAAAACAGCTAAAGCCTTCTTTACGCGGCGAGCTGGAAATTACAGATGTGACTCGTGCCTATCTAACCCAAGAAAAATTACAGGTTGCTAAATTAGGACGCGGGATAGCATGGCTCGATACGGGTACGCCGCCTGCCTGGTTAGAAGCGTCTAATTTTATTCAAATCCTGGAGCATCGCCAAGGATTGAAAATTGGCTGTCCAGAAGAAATTGCCTGGCGTATGGGATACATCAATACATCTCAATTATTAGCATTGGCAGAACCTCTATTGAAAAGTGGATATGGCCACTATTTACAAAATTTAGTGAGTTGCGGATGAATATTATTCAAACTGAATTACCCGGTGTGCTCATACTGGAGCTACGTGCTTTTCATGATACGCGTGGGTATTTTTTTGAAAATTTTCAAGCGGAACGTTATCAACAACACGGCTTGCCCACTCAATTTGTGCAAGATAATGTTTCGCACTCGCGTAAAAATGTGCTGCGTGGTTTGCATTACCAACTCGAACACCCGCAAGGAAAATTAGTTTGTGTGACGCAGGGACATGTATTAGATGTGATTGTAGATGTGCGTTTAGATTCACCTACGTTTGGCAAAGCAATCAGTGTTGAATTGAGCGATCAGAATTTACTGCAAGTCTATATTCCCCCCGGTTTTGCACATGGTTTTTGTGTGCTATCAGAACGGGCAGATTTTATTTATAAGTGCACTGATTATTATTACCCTGCAGGTGAGCGGGGTATTTATTGGAATGATCCTGATTTGCAAATTACCTGGCCGGTGCAAGACCCCATTTTATCAGAAAAAGACGCTGTTTTTCCTTGTTTAAAAGAAATTCCAGAAGACCAATTACCGCGGGAATAAAATGACTAAAATCCTAATCACAGGCGGTCAAGGTCAGCTAGCTTATGAGCTAGAGCAGCTTGCCATCCACCATCAAGTGATTGCACTAGCACACAAACAATTAGATATCACCCAACACGCCGCAGTGCAACGAGCATTAGACATTTACCAACCCGATGTTGTCATCAATACGGCAGCGTATACGCAAGTAGATTTAGCAGAGCAAAATGCAGAGCATGCTTATGCGGTGAATTGTACAGGTGTTAAAAATATTGCGATCGCCTGCGCAAAAATCCACATACCTTTATTACATCTTTCTACCGATTATGTTTTTGATGGCAATAAAAATACCCCTTATTTAGAAAGAGATTCTGTTTCGCCAATCAATGTATATGGCATGACAAAATGGCAAGGTGAGGAGGCAGTCCGTGCACATTCTCCTAAACATATTATTTTGCGTGTTAGTTCAGTATTTGGTAAACACGGCCAGAATTTTGTAAAAACTATTTTGCGTCTCGCGCGTGAAAAAGAATTATTACGCATCGTTAATGATCAAACCATGTGCCCAACACCCGCGCGCGCGATTGCGGATACTCTGCTAAATATTATAATGATACCCCAATGGGGTACTTACCATTATTGTGGTTCTGAAGCCGCAACCTGGTATGATTTTGCTGAGTTCATTATCAAGCAGGCAAAAGACTGCATTCCTTTGCGTGTTAAACAAATAGAACCCATTACTACTGCAGATTTTCCTACTGCAGCAAAACGGCCTGTTTATTCCGTTTTAGATTGCACCCAATTTGAAAAGAATTTTGGAATTAAACTCCCACACTGGCAAACAGGATTAAAAAATGTCATTACCGCATTATCAACCCCATAATTTATTAGTCACCGGCGGCGCAGGTTTTATAGGTGCGAATTTTATTCGTTATTTATTAGCAATAGATCCTGGAGTGTCTATTTTTAATTTGGATGCGCTCACCTATGCAGGTTCACTTAAAAATCTCGATCCATTACCTCATTCAGAGAGACATACTTTCATTCAGGGTGATATTTGTGATGCAGCGTTGGTGAATGATATTTTGCAACGCCATGCTATAGATACCATTATCCATTTTGCAGCGGAAAGCCATGTCGATCGCTCAATCCAGGGCCCGGCCCCCTTTATTCAAACGAATGTAGTAGGCACCTTTATACTGCTTGAAGCAGCGAGACAGTATTGGCAAGTGCAAAAAAAATGGAATCAAGCGCAGTGTCGTTTTCATCATGTTTCAACTGACGAAGTGTATGGTTCGTTAATGGCTGAAGAGGCTCCTTTTACAGAGCAAACGCCTTATGCACCTCATTCTCCTTATTCTGCCTCTAAAGCAGGGTCCGATCATTTAGTAAGAGCGTATTTTCATACCTATGCGCTTCCTGTCACTATGAGTAATTGTTCAAACAATTACGGCCCTTATCAACATCCAGAAAAATTCATTCCTACCATTATCCGCGCATGTCAAACGGAGCAAGCCATTCCTATTTATGGCGATGGCAGCAATGTGCGGGATTGGTTGTATGTGGAAGATCATTGCAGTGGTATTCATGCCATTATTAACCATGCAAAAGTAGGGGAGACTTACAATATAGGTGGCCACCATGAATTAAATAATCTTACAGTAGCCAAATCTATCTGTGATTTAATGGATGTGCTCTCTCCCAAGCCAAAACCACACCAAACACTTATCCAATTTGTTCCTGATCGCCCAGGGCATGATTGGCGTTATGCGATAGACAGTCAAAAAATAGCACGAGAACTCAATTGGGAGCCTAAGGAAAGGTTTATGCAAGGATTGGAGAAAACGATTAGATTTTATATAAACTGAATTTAAAATGTACAATTATGCATTTGTCATCCTGAACGAAGTGAAGAATGACAGCATTGCTCAAAATAGCGTTGGTTAACCTAAAATACAGCGGCTATAAGCTGAGATACTAATTTTCTCTCTCCCTAACCTATGCTAAGATTCGCCAATTGAATTTATAGCTCCAGCTAATTGTTTATAGGATACGTAGGACCCACTCCATGCCCATGAAAGTCACCAAAGCCATTTTCCCCGTTGCGGGCCTAGGCACACGATTTTTGCCAGCCACCAAAGCCAATCCCAAAGAAATGATGCCTATTGTAGATAAGCCACTCATTCAATATGCCGTAGAAGATGCATTGGCTGCAGGGATTACCGAATTAATCTTTGTCACCAGCAGCAGCAAGCGCGCCATCGAAGATCATTTTGATTCTAATTTTGAGCTGGAATCTAATTTATTGGAACGAGGTAAACAGGATTTATTAGATATCGTTCAGGGTATCTTACCTACAGGCGTCTCATGTGCCTATATTCGACAAAAATCTCCGCAAGGGTTAGGACATGCTGTACTGTGTGCCAAGCAACTCTTATCCAACGAACCCTTTGCCGTTTTACTTGCCGATGATTTAATCGATGGCGGCAAACAATCCTGCTTACAACAAATGCTGGAAGTGTTTCAGCAAACACAAACGAGTGTTGTTGCTGTTGAGAAAATTTCTAAAAAAGACAGTAAAAAATACGGTGTCATTGATGCAGAATCGGTAGAACAACCCATTACAAGAATCTGTGGGATTGTAGAAAAACCAGAACCCGCCGATGCGCCTTCTAATTTAGGGGTGGTAGGCCGTTATATTTTAACGCCCGCTATTTTTGATTTATTAGAACATACGACACAAGGCTCTGGCGGTGAAATTCAATTAACGGATGCTATTGCAAAATTATTAAAAAAAGAAACTGTGATGGCATTGCAATTTCAAGGTAAACGATATGATTGCGGCAGTAAGCTGGGTTATTTAGAAGCGACTCTGGCTTATGCATTGAAGCACCCGGAGGTTGCAACAGATTTCCAATTGCTGCTGAGAGAATTTGCTGCATGCCTCGCTTAACATCTGCTCGTTACATACCTTATTTAATTGCAACATTACTCAGTGTGCTCTGTTCAATTTGGATCAGTAGCAGAGAAACAGTCGTTAATTCAGACGCTATTTGTTACTTGCAAAGTGCTGCTGCCATGAAAGAAGGTATTCAGTTTGCAATGAATATGTGTGGCCAGGCCAAGTGGCCATTTTATTCTTTATTGATTGCTGGATTTGCAACGGTAACGCACTTATCTTACGTGACTGCAGCCTATACATTAGATGGTTTTTTCTCCGTGCTTACTGTATTTTCTTTTATGAAAATAGTTGCTTTTTTAACAGAAAAAATACGATCAGAAAAAAATAAATCATTATTCCTTTTATTGGGTGCTGCCGTTATTTTGCTGGCGCATGAATTTAATGCAGTAAAAACGTATATTATTCGAGATCATGGTTTTTGGGCATTTTATTTGATATCTATTTTATTTTTGCTACATTATTTTCGTGAAAAAAAATATTATTATGCATTAGCTTGGAGTGTAAGCAGCTTGCTTGCAACATTGTTTCGTGTTGAAGGCGCTATTTTTTTAGTGGTTATACCCTGGATTGCATGGTTTGAGTTTAGTCAGAATAAAATCGCTCGGGTACGTGCTTTTTTAGCATTAAACAGTTTCACAGTTATAGTGGGCATATTATTAGGCGGGTGGTTTTTGCTTTATCATCCACTTATGACAGGGCGTTTATCTGAGCTTCAATTTCAATTGCTACATGGAATGATGCTGCTTAAGCAAAATTTTCAAGTGAAAGCACTTGGGCTAGCGCAAACTGTATTAGGCGAAAATGGGGCGCGCGATGCAACGCCTGTGTTATTCATTACCTTTTTTGTTTGGTATTTTTTCAATGTCATCGTCAATTTATCGCTGATTTATAGTGTGTTAGTCTGTTACGCATGGAGTAAAAAATTATTAGTGATCAATCAAATAACACGATTTATTTTGTGGAGTTATATAGGTGTTAATGTATTCATAACGGCCATCTTTTTAGGCCAAAATATGTTTCTTTCTAAACGCTATTTGATTGCTTTATCGTTAGTACTCATGCTATGGGTCCCTTTTGCACTCTATTCTCTCATACAACAATGGCAACAACGAAAATGGCCACTCTTACTAGCAATAGTATTTATTTTTATTTCATCGTTAGGCGGTCTGTTTGATTTTGGTTATTCAAAAGAATATGTGCGTGATGCAGGCCAATGGCTATCAGAACACGTGCCTAATCGTGCCAGGTTATACAGTAATGATCTTCAGCTGATGTATTATTCCAATCATTTTGGTAATCAGATTTTTACTCAGTTTCAGGCATATATGAATCTTCATACGCTAGTCAATGGCCGATGGAAAAAATACGATTATCTAGCGCTGCATGTAGATCAAAAAGAATTAAGTTCACCCACAAGTATTTTGCATGAAATAAAGGTAGCACCTATACAAATTTTTCATAATAAACGTGGCGATCAAGTGCGTATTTACAGAGGGAATTTCCACTGACATTACGCTATTAACATTACGCGATGGGGGATTCTCCCCCTTAAGTGCAAGCCTCAGCTTTGCTGAGGCGCAGCATATAAATAAAAAGCATAGGAGATCTTTGTGAATATCACTGTTATAGGAGCAGGGTATGTTGGCTTGGTAACAGGCGCATGTTTTGCTGATTTAGGTAATCATGTTACGTGTGTGGATGTGAATAAAGATAAGATTGCGAATCTTAAAAAAGGTGTTTTACCTATTTATGAACCGGGTCTTGAAGCATTAGTTGCATTAAACATGTCGGCAGGGCGTTTGCATTTTGTGACATCACTCAGCGAACTTTCTGTTGAGCCACAAGTTATTTTTATTGCTGTGGGTACCCCTAGTGATAAAGATGGTTCGGCTAATATGCAATATGTATTAGAAGCAGCACGTAACATAGGTGCTTGCATTAAAAAATATTGTGTAGTCGTTGATAAATCAACAGTGCCTGTAGGTGTTGCAGATCAAGTGAAAGAAGAAATTAAAGCCGAATTAAAAAAGCAGGGTTTAACAACTCAATTTGATATGGTCAGTAACCCTGAGTTTTTGCGTGAGGGTGCTGCCATTGATGATTTTATGAAACCAGATCGTATTATTATTGGGTTAACATCTAAAAAAGCCAAAACAATTATGCTCGAGCTTTACACACCTATTTTACGTAACCCAGAAAAAATTTATTTTATGAGTGTGAAAGATGCTGAGATGACAAAATATGCGGCTAATGCAATGCTTGCGACTAAAATATCTTTCATGAATGAAATGGCAGTATTGTGCGAACGTTTGAATGTGGATGTAGAAAATGTACGTTTAGGTATTGGTTCTGATTCGCGTATTGGCAATTCATTTATTAATCCGGGTTGTGGTTATGGCGGCTCTTGTTTTCCTAAAGATGTTAAAGCATTAATAAAAATGGCAGAAGACAATGGCGTTGAGCCTTTGGTTTTGAAAGCAGTTGAAGAAAGAAATTTTCAACAAAAGCAAATATTGTCTAATAAAATTATCCAATTATTTGGCGATGATCTTTCGAAAATCACTATTGGAGTATGGGGATTATCTTTCAAGCCGGGCACAGATGATATGCGTGAAGCCTCTTCTTTGGTTTTATTAGAGTCTTTGCTTGCACGCAATGCGCGTGTGCAAGTGTATGATCCTGTGGCGATGCCTATTGCACGTCAATTATTTCCTGCTACATGGTTGAAGAAGGGTAATCTGCATTTTGCAGAACATCAATATGAAGCATTGCAAGATGCAGATGCTTTAGTGCTCGTTACTGAATGGAAACCTTTTTGTTACCCCGATTTAACGGTCATGAAAAAAATGATGCGTAAGCACATTATTTTAGACGGGCGTAATCAATATGATCCAAAGCAGATAAAAGACGCTGAGTTTGAGTATTATGGAATAGGGCGATAATGAAACCATCTTAACCGCCTGAAATAATTAATGAAAAGTATTAATTTCCAAACTATCCAGCTTATGATATTATTTATAAACGTCGTTTAAAAAAGTGAACTAGGAATGATAAGACAAAGAACCTTAAAGAACGTTATTAAGGCAACAGGAATAACACTACACGGTGGCGAAAGAGCCGAGCTTACTTTAAAGCCTGCCCCCGCTAATACAGGGATTATCTTTCAACGTGTCGATATAGTACCCACTATTGAGATCCCAGCGCTTGCAGAATATGTAGGGGATACAACCTTATCTACTTCGTTGGTCAAAAATGGAATACGTGTTGCTACCGTTGAGCATTTACTTTCAGCCTTGGCTGGCATGGGTATTGATAATGCTTATGTGGATGTGAATGCCTCAGAAATTCCCATTATGGATGGCAGTGCTGCACCTTTTGTATTTTTGGTTCAATCTGCAGGTATTCAAGAACAAAATGCGCCAAAAGCGATTTATTCCCGTGTTAAACGTAAAGTGACTGTGAAAGAGGATGATAAATGGGCTTGCTTTGAACCTTTTGAAGGCTTTAAAGTCACTTTTAGCATTGAGTTCAATCATCCTGTATTTCAAATGCATAGCAAAACAGCTACTTTAGATTTTTCCAGCACATCTTATGTGAAGGAAGTGAGTCGCGCCCGTACGTTTGGCTTTATGGCTGATTTTGAGCGTTTACGTGCAATGAACTTAGCGCGTGGTGCGACACTAGATAATGCGGTTGCGATTGATGATTTTCGTGTATTGAATGAAGATGGCCTGCGTTATGAAGATGAATTTGTTAAACACAAAATTCTTGATGCAATCGGCGATCTTTATTTATTGGGCTCCAGCTTAATTGGTGCTTTTAACGGCCATAAATCAGGTCATGCTCTAAACAATATGCTGCTACGCAAATTATTGGAACAACAAGATGCCTGGGAATATGTCACATTTGATGAAGACTCAGCTCATGTTCCTATTTCTTATCTCCGTCCGATGTTGGCTTTTGAAGCTTAAATAGTGTTGTCATGAATGCATTCTGTCATCCTGAACTTCGTGAGGGTCACTCAAGTTTTAGCTGAGTCTACTCTGGTCAGGGCTCAGGATGACAGCACTGTTTTATTTAGGAATGCTCGGCTATTTTCTCCAACGCAATTCGCAGCTTTTCATCCGCTATTTTTTTTGCTGTTTCACGCACTAAAATAGCACTTTCTGCCGAAAGCTTTTGTTGAGGTTCACGATTTTTAAGTGATGATACGGGAATATAATGCGGCTGAACTTTACAACAAATGGATTGAATATTTTCGAAGTCACTATACTTTCGCAGCTTTGCTAACAAGACAGGGATATGAAAGCGAAAACGGGTCACCCAATGTGGATTATCTGCTAAAACAATGAGAGAAGTACCCGCAAGACTCACAATAAAACAATGTTGAGACAAGACAGCGTGTTGCTCCAAACATTCCTTTAGCCATCCATTCCACTGTTGAAGCTGATTTAACTTAGACAACAACTTACCCAGTGTTTTACTGTCTTGTTGAAAATAGTGTGTAATCGAATAATCCATTTTTGAAGTATAAACTTATTTACTCATGTTACGCAGCAACTTATAACTAAATACTTCTAAAATGTGTCATTCCCGCGAAAACGGGAACCCATTGTGACTCACCTCTCACCTTTTTTTGATTCTTGATAATTCAATTTTCATTGTATTGTTTCATTATTGGGTAGTTTGTTTTGAATGGGTTCCCGCTTTCGCGGGAATGACACACAGCAACCAAAACTTATAATATGATCTATACTGAAAAAGGATAAGTATAAAAGGAGAGCAGACATGTTAGAACATCCTGATGTTAATAGGGAGCTAAAAAACAAGTTTGTCGTTGATTTTATTGATAATATGGCGTCTATTAAGTTGGATTCTGATACTTGGAATTTCCTGTATAAGAGAATAACGAATGTATTGGAAAGCCAGTTTTTACCGATTCATATGGAAAAGGATAAATTCCTTAAATTGATTCGTTCCCGAGATAAATTCCAGGCGTTTTTTAATAGATTGTCAGACCGTGAGAAAAAAGATCTTCTAGAGATACTCTTTTTCCCAAAAAAAGTGGAAGAAGAAAAAAAGTATGCCTCTACAGCAAAATTCTATCAAGCCATGGCAGATCAACTTGTCTTTCCTGTTTATCATGTTGGAGAAAAGGAAAACACGCTCTATTATCCAACCGTTATTTTTGCACAAACTAGCGCTGTTGGAAAATATATCGCTGCTATCACTGGAACGCTATGGACAACCCAAGATCAGCAAGTATCTAAGCGCAATGATAACAAGGCTGCGCCCGAACTTAAAGTTGATGATCTGCTTAACACTATTTCTTCTAAAGCTGGGACGTCTTATTCAGTCTGTGTTACAGCAGAAGTGGCCGAGAATTTTTTTGCAAAAATTCAGAATAAAGAGTTGCCTAGTATCGCTAAACAAATTCGAGTTCTTCAAGCATTGAAATCTTCTCCAGCAGCGACCTCGCTTGGCGGTATCTCCGATAATGAATTTAAAAGGATCAAGGCATTCTGGTTCCCACCAGAAAGTGGCGCAGAGCTTAAGCCAGAGGTAATTGATTTTCTTATCCAACAGATTCAAGTGATGAATGCAGGCAACAAAGGCCGTTCCATGTTTGGTAATTATCCAAAAAATTATGCTGAAGCAGCAGCAGCTTTAGATCGGCATGGAAAATCAGACTTAACTAGTATCTACCAAGCAGCTAGAGAAAACTGTTTGCTCATTACCAATAAAACAATGCAACAGAGTTTATTAAACTTATTAGATGAAGTATTTATTATCGCTGCAAAAGAAAGCACAGTAAAGCCATCGTCTTCTTACTATTCCAATGCTGAAAGACTACTTAAAAAAATTGAAAATGACTTGATTACAAAAGCTATGCAGAATCAGCCGATCGATTTGGAGCAAATGAAAGATTGGTCAGATTTACAAGCTATTAAATCTACCTACACTCGATTTGGAAGATGGATAAGAAATTGGTGGTTTGGTGCGGAAACATTTAAATCAGAAGAAAAGCAGTTCAGTGATGTGATCAGCGCTGTGCGTGAAGCGGCCATGCTTGATAAAAGGTTCGCAAGAGTAGTTAGTCAAGGGAAGCCTATGGAACCTGTGACACTTCGTAGTGCAAAAAAGAAAGGCTCTGGCGTGACTGCCGGTCAACAGTGTACTGTTTTAGACGAACAAAAGAATGAAACAACTTATATGGTAAAGCAAGGCAAAAACTGGGGAGAAACCCTGTCAGAGCATTTAGCATCATTAGAATTACAGGCAAATGCCCGCAGAAGGGGATGTCTAAATCAAGCAGCAGCCACGCAATTATGGCTTGAGAGCAAGGATGCTAAAAGTACAGCAAGTCAAGATATAGGCAGCGAGGTATTTGTTGCAAGTCAATATTATGACAGTGATTACACTGTGACGGCAGCTACAGTCGGTGGTTATGCTACTCGGCCTAAGGCAGCTTATACTTTCTCAAAACAGTTATTTATGACATTAATTGATCTTAATAAGGCACTCCCCCAACTTGGACTAGAGGAAGTGATACACGCGGCAGTGAGGATGGGCGATTTTGATTTGCATACCGAAAATGTGCTGTTATTGATTGATTTAAAAGATGTGAAGCCAGAAGATCTCCAACATGCTAAAAGGCTGGTAAAAAACTTTAACGAAATAATAAAAAATCACCTTAATGAGAGTGGGATGTCGAATATCTTTTTTTCTCGTAAATCACAAGAATATATCCAATTACTGGCGGGAAAAATTAGAGAAATTGAAGGATGTGGAGGCCGTGTTTTTTTCCAAAAAATTGATCATGGCAATTCATATTATAATGAAGGCACAGTGGTGCGCTTAGACGAACACGCGACTTTACCAGTTCGCTTGCTCCCTGGGGGTGGTGTAGAATTTGTACCTACAAATCATGCGGCGGAATTTATAGCCACAGGACAGGATAATCTCGTATTGACCGAAGCTTCATGCAAAATTCTTTTAGAAAATTCATTGGAGTTTCAATTACAAGATATTCAGGAGGCGTGCGATACTTTATTTGCGGAATTGTATGTTATTGCAAAACAAAAATACCCAGAGGATGAAGCAAAACAAAAAGAAGCAGAGTGCCATTTGCTTAATGAATTGTACATGCATGTCACAAATGGTGAGAAGTATAATAAACCGCCGAGTGTCAAGGACTTGCAACAAGAGATTGTTAAGTTGATAAAGGATGGGCGGAAAAAACGTGTGGAGCAGCATGAAAAAGACTATTTATTCAGGTTGGGCGCGCTGGCTGCCAAACAAAGTGAGGATGCCTTAGGTCCTAACCAAAAGAAATTACTAGAGACATTACGAAGTCGCTACCCAGAGCCTACACTTAGCCAAAGTCCTAACTAGCCTCTGGTCAGTCGCTTTTACAAAGTTTAATAGCATTCTTATCCATCACTCAGGTTAAATAAAAAAGTTTATATTTCATGCTGTTATGAACCTTATCGTTATTTGGAGTGCGTTAACTGAAAATAGGCCATTTTTACTACTATACTTGATTTACATCCATACATTTTGGAGGCTTTTATGGGCGGTAGAAATTCGAGTTATAAAAATGCCACTGCATTAATGTCCCAGCAAAATGTCATAAACGATTTTAAACAAGTGATGGAGATGAGTAAGACGTTTACTTCATCTAAAGTTTTGAATTTGCCAAGCTTATTTTCTTATTTAAAGCGGTTAGATAAGATATGTGCAAATAGCGCATTATCCCAGGAATCACTTGCTGAACTAATCAGTATGCGTAAGGAATTATTTGCTGCATTACGACGTAAGCATCATTCCGCTCTAATACTTGCTTTGCAAGCAAGAATTTTGGGTGAAGCAGGAGCAAGATTGAATCCTGAGGAAAAAAATCATTTTGTTTGGATATTAAATTGTTTACAAGAAGCAAGATATCTGGAGCTTGATAATGCGATAGAGATAGAAAATCTAAGTTATGATGAATCAGTAGAAGTGGAAGGCCTCATTGATGAAGAAGAAGACCAGGAAATTGAGCAGTTACTTTCTGCTTTGGAATCTGAACCTGAACCTGTTTATGATATTCATCTTTCTAGTCCTTATGAAGAGATAATACTGAATGATGAAGAAGAACAAAATAAACAAAAAATAATTAATCTCACTAGGATATTTACAAAATATGATAACTATTTATTAGATGCATCTGTTATAAAATCTGGAGACCCAATGCAATTGCGTGGTTTGGTGACGCAGCCAATATTAGATATATTAAAAGATAAAACAGTCAGAGTAGATGTAAGATTGGCGGCTGTGGCTAGGCTTCTTGAAAAGCAGAAGACCTATTTAATGGATAACCAAGATAATCTGGGCCATTATATTTATAAAGTTGCTCAAATTATTTTGACAGGGATCAAAAAAGGCCGTGAGATTTTGCCTTCTATGCGTGGTATGTGGAGTTCATTGCATGGTGAAGGGGGACAAGCGGTTATAAAGGAAGTGAATGCAGTTTTAAGACCTGAAAATTTAACAAAGAAGAAATAGATACACCAAATCTACTGTTTGATTTTTTTAGGTGAGAAATTAAAGCAAGCAAAGCATAGTGCATTTTTAGAACAAAAAAAGCAAATGCCCTATTATAAAAGCCA
>JBGAPT010000075.1:0-6734 GCA_044221135.1 Gammaproteobacteria bacterium | reverse complement strand
GCGGTATAGTTTTTATAAAAGCAACGGGGATATTGATGTCGATAAAATGGCTCGAGTGCTTGAGATACACTTAAAACAGCACTTCTGGGAGGCGGCTTAACTCAGATTCGACAGTTTTGGGGGTTCTTGCACTGGAGACCAAGATTATTATTCCATTCTAGGCGTTCAAAAGAAAGCAAGTCAGGAGGAAATTGTACAAGCTTATCATCTTGCATTAAAAAACAATAAAGGCAATGAAGAAAAATTGACCTCTATCAAAGCAGCGTATGAAAAATTATCTGATTCAAAAAAAAGAAACCAATATGATCGCTTTATTAAAATTGAAAAAGATAAAAAAATTAATAAATTAAAAGAAGACATTGTCACATTACGAATTATATTAATGCAGTTAATGACAACTCAGCAAATACAGAAGCTGCCAGGCAATGCCATTATTAAAATCATGATTGATAAAATACCTGTTGGATCTGATTTGTATATCAGACTTTTCCAAAATAACAAAATCGATAAATTAAGCAAAAAAGAGCAAAAAAAGTTGTTCGCTGTTGTAAATTATAGCGAAAAAATTCTTGGAGAAATCATGTCAGAGGTTTGTACTAATGCACAATTAAAAGAAGATAGCATAGATGAATATATCGATACTATTGCCGCCATGCAAAAAGCAGTCACTACAGGCGATACGACAGAAATAGATCATATCCGAGAAAGATCTAGTCGTGTTTATTATTACCGTGGTGTAATATTAAAAAATATTAAAAAATTATGACAAATATCTATCTTCGTAGCAGCGAGCTTTGCCCCAATGACTATGATGTATGTGGGGGCATTAGGAGCTTCGTCTTTGCTCATTGATTCTATACCCAATAAGTTAAATGAAGAAAGTTCTCTAATGTTGCACTCCCATTCATTAAATGAAGAAATAAAAAAAGAAAAAAATTCTTTTAAAGAAATTTTAACCAAAATAGCAATAAAAAATAAATATAATCATTTATTAAATGAAGATGAGCATCCTACTATAGATAACTTAAAGGAAAAGCTTGCACTTCTCAGTACAACGTTAATGCAGTTAATGACGACAGAACAAATTAAAAAAGTACCAAAAGATTCACTTATTCAAGCCATAATCAATAAAATATCTATTGACTCTGCACTTTATGTAAGAATTTTTTAAAAAAATCCAATAAATAACTTAGAGCCTGCTGATCTGCACGCATTACAACCCATCGTGCAATATAGTCAAAATATTATCGATGAGATCATATCAGATTTATCAGATACTCAAAATCGATTAAGTGAGAATAAAGTCCGAGAATACTGCAAAATTCTCGATGCAATACAAGAAGCCATTACCACACAAAACCCCACTAAAATAGAAGATATAATGAAAAAATCCACTAAATTTAATTATTATCTTTCATTAATAGCAAAAAGCATAGATTACTTACAAGGATTATCCGGAATAATCACTCTAAAATTTGTTCAAATACCCACTTTACCTTCATTAGCCATGGCAGTCTTTGGTATGCTAATGAGCTCTATAGTAAATAAGTTGAATACAAATTCGCTTGTATTTTATTCCAACCCATTACATGAAGCTGTAAAAAAGGGAGGAAATTCATTGCAAAAAGCAACTCTCATTCCTAATCCACGTACAATTCAGAAAAAATAAGCGTCTAAGCAAGTACTGTATCAGTTGTGATTTGCGCATTACGAATGGAGGGTATTTTATCAATAATTTTAAATCTTATGGCGGCGTCAATCGTATTGGTTTAATAAGATATTGATAATAAATGGTTATATAAAAATAATTTCCTCAAAAAAGCCCCCAACTAGGCCCCTAAAAACTCTGTACTGGCGCGGGAATTGAACCGAGGTCCCTTAACTTTAAATTTTAAAAATAAAATAATTTATACAATAAGATCAGCAGGTTGTTCAATAAAAATTTAATTAATTTCTGACCAGCTATAATTAATTAAATAGTTGTAAGAAAAAACGAGGTAGTTATGGCAATATCATTTCAAGCCGCGTTAGATATGTCAAAGCAGTACAATCGAGCTGTATTGCTTGGCAACGGGTTTAGCATTGCATGTAATGAAATATTTAACTATAGATCTTTATTAGAAAATTCAAATACTGAAAATAATATTCGAGGCGTTTTTAAAAAGCTTGAGACAGCAGACTACGAAGTGATAATTGAAAAACTTGAAAGCGCAGCTCAATTAATTGACATGTATACAAGTGACTATAATGAACTAATTGACCTGTTAAAAAATTCCTCTAAAAACCTAAAAAATGAATTTGCGCGAGTTATTTCTAATCGACACGTTGATTATGCAACGGCATTTAGAAAAATTAATCCAAATAATGAGATACGTGAACAGGATTGTTTTAATTTTTTGCATAACTTTTCTAAAATTTACACGACTAATTATGATCTTTTACTTTATTGGTCAATAATGAGATATCTTGAAAGACGAAGACGAAATAGTAACGATTCCTATAATCAAAACCAAGATGATGAAATTGTGATTGTAACTAATGATGGCTTTACTCGTGTAGGTGAAGATCAGCCGCTGAGATATGTAGGTGGCCCTGACCAAAGGATTTTTTATCTTCATGGCAGCCTTCTTTTGCTTCAAGATGGATTCGATATTCTTAAGATCGAGAGAAATGATCAAGAAGGCCTAAACCTATTGCCAATTATTTCTAATAATATTGGTAATAATGAAATATTGCCGTTAATTGTTTTAGAAGGTAATTCATCAAATAAACTTTCAAAAATTTCTGAACATTTGTATTTAACAGATGCTCTTACTAATTTATCAACCCTAGATGGGGCTTTATTCATTCATGGCCATTCTTTGGATCAATCAGATCAGCATATATTTGATGCAATAAATAAAAGTTCTCTTACTCAGGTATTTATTAGCGTAGTAGATTCTGTGGAAATCCAAGATATGGAAAAAAAAGCAATATCAAGATTAGGGAATAAACGAGATCGTCAAATTTATTTATATGATGCACTATCTGCATCGGTTTGGAGTTAAGATGTAAATCTTTTTTTTAATATTCCTAGAATGGTTAATTCTTTTGTGCTATTAAAAAAATCGTCCATAATGCTTGCTCTTAGAGGATCGATATTTTCATGAAATGTTTTTTCTATTTCACTTTTTGATTCCTTCCAGGTTTTAAATTGAGCATTCCAAAAAATTCTTGCTGCATTCAACATGTCATCGCGTAGTTTATTTACTTTTTGCATTATATTTCCTTCGCCATATTCGCAAGCGACTTCCATAATTATTTTATTAGAAAGAAGAAGTATTCGCATTTCATTATTCATCGTTCTATATTCTTGCGAAACCGTTGATTTTTGTCCATTTACCAATAGATTTTCTTTGTGTGCTGATAACGCCTGAAGACGAGTATATATGCTGTCAATCCATTCTGTAACTGTAATTATGATGTATTTGCGATTTTTAATTTTATCAGATACATATTGATACCATATTGAGATTAATGCAGCCACAAGACCGCCAACAAGGGCTGATAATGCAATCTCCCATGCTCCCATTATATGTTCTCCATTTATTTAGAAATTGTTAACATCTCTTTTATTTTTTCTGCTCCAATATTTCTCTCCCTCGCTCGCCCAGAACGAATCGCATCAAGCAGAACTAAAAATTCATAAAAATATTGATCAGGAAATTTAATAATAGATTTTGGCACGCAATGATAAAGCGGTTTTAATTCAATTCCTTTTTTCGCTTCTTCCCCGATAGCAGGCCAAATTGGAATAGGATCATTACCAGCAACAATAATTTTATTTAAAGGTGGAGCAGCATAAGCAGTAGGAAGGCCAGCAGTGTGTGATCCAAATTTAGGAGGGAACACAAATTTAAGACCATGAATTAAAAATTCTTCGCATGATTGAGTGACTGGCACCAGCTTTGTTTCGTTATTATCATCTTTACTTAAAACAGGAGCGAGCAACTTAGCTGCTAATAATCGTTTAAGGGCATAATTTATCTGAGATGGGCTCAAACAAAGCTCCTCAGCTAAACTGGCCTGCGTCCAGTTTTTCTTTTTCTTTCGATAAGAAAGAAGCTTTGCTAATACAACGATGTCTTGTGGTTTCATCATCCGGGTATTATATCATTCTAAATTCTAGAATCTAGAATAAACTTATGACAATCTTACGACATATCTTGCGACATTCAGCTATATTTTGTCACAAACTATGCTATACTTTGTGACATATAGAGGTGATAATGCCATGAAAGAAATAGAATTAGTTAAAAATCATATAAATAGGATACCAAAAGGTAAGCCATTTACTATGAGATCAATTGGTATAGAGGCTGCATATGCCAACGTTCGCCAATCTCTATCGCGTTTAGTAAAAGCGGGAGAGCTCATGCGAGCAACGCGTGGTATCTATGTGCGGCCTAAGAATGTCCCCTATTTGGGTAAAGTATTGCCTGGGTCTGAAGAGATAGTTAAAGCTATCTCAAAGCAAACAGGCGAGATAGTTACTCCTCATGGAGCTGAGGCGGTTCGAATATTGCAATTAAGCACTCAAGTTCCCATGCGACCCATTTTTTACACCAGCGGTACATCAAGAAAGATAAAGTTAGGAAAGCAAACCATTACGCTTAAACATATCAGTCCATGTAAACAAATTAAGCCAGGTACTATTATATGCCTTGTGATTACTGCTTTATGGTATTTAGGCAAGAATCATGTAAATGAAAGCGTCATCAATACAATCAAGCAACGCTTGAATGAAAGGCAATTTTCTGAGATTCTTAAACATACCAATCAAATGCCAGCATGGATGGCTGGTGTATTTAAACAATATCAAGAGTGAAATGAATTTTGAGTATTTTAGTATCCGATTAAATAATAGGTATTTTTTATTTACAAATTTTACTATAAATCTAGTTATGCTAGATTATTGGCATATAAAGTAAATTAATAAATTGCAATAATTTGAATTTTAGTTAATACGGAAATAATTGTAAGTTTTCCTCCATGGAGCGTCATCAAATAGCATAATAAGGTGATAGAAATATGTTAGTAACAAAACAACGTATTATTGATTGTCTTAACATCTATTATGATATTGAAGTTGCTACGCTTACATTTCTTCCTTTAGGTGCGGATATGAATGCGTCGGTATATAAAGTAGAGGCGCGTAATCAGTTATCTTATTTTGTAAAGCTAAAACGGGGTCACCATCACGATATCGGCATTGCTGTTGTGGGGTTCTTGCATAATGCTGGTATTCAACAGATTATTCCTCCTGTGAAAACAATTCATAATCATCCAATTCAACTCATTGACGATTTCACCCTCATTCTGTATCCCTTTATTGAGGGACAGAACGGTTTCAGTCGCGCGCTAACAGACGAGCAATGGCTAACACTCGGCAAAACACTAAGGCAAGTTCACGAAACTGATGTCCCTTCATTAATTCAACACCGAATCCGGCGAGAGACTTATTCATCTAAATGGCGAGAGATTGTTCGGTCGCTTTATACCTCTATTGAAGCTGAATCGCTCGATGACGAAATCGCACTGAAGCTATGGGTATTTATGAAAGAGAAAATGCTCGCAATTCATCGGTTGGTAGATCGGTCTGAGCAGTTAGCTGAAGTACTTCAGAATGAATCGCCCAAATTCATGCTGTGCCATTCTGATATTCATGGTGGCAATGTGTTGATGAGTGCAGATAATACTATCTACATAGTGGATTGGGATGACCCTATTATGGCACCTAAGGAACGTGATCTTATGTTTATTGGCGGAGGTGTCGCAAATGTTTGGAATAAGTCGCACGAAGAATCGTTTTTCTATAAAGGTTATGGAAAAACTGAGATTAATAAAGTAATTTTGGCCTATTATCGACATGAGCGAATCGTGGAAGATATTGCACTGTATGGACAGGATTTACTTTTGACAGCGGCAGGAGGTGAGAATAGAGCAGAAATGTATAAGCATTTCATAGCGATGTTTAAGCCGAAGGGCGTGGTAGATATAGCATTTAAAACTGATGAAGGCTTCATTACGTAGAACAATTTTAAAATTTTTTCAGATTTGGAAAGTGTAAAAAATGGGGCAGTGTCAATCACATAGATAGGCATTGTTGCGTAAATCAAATTTCGAGCAATTTTGAAGATTGTCATCCTGAATGAAGTGAAAGGTATAAGTGGAACCTGATTACTATATGGGCTATTCTAGAATGTATGAGTTTGCAGGGATATTTTCATGATTTCAGAAGAGCTTAAAAGGAATTTCAGCTTTTATAATCAAGTTGTATTGATTTTCTCTTTTATCTTAGGCATTGCCTATTTATATGGCTACTGGTCGGCATTTGACATAAATATATTTCCCTTTCTAAGTCTTTTTGATGTTATTAGGTTTTCAGCATATCCTTTGTTGATATTATATGTGCCTTTGTTACTACTTCAATGGACTATAACTGAACTTCATTTTGCTGAATATTTTCAAAAAAAATCAAAGCAGTTCGCTTCCTATCTATATGGTCATCCTCAATGGATTGTTAGAAAAGTCGTTGCCTTACTGATTGTAGCTTTGTATTTTTCATTTGTAATTTACCTTGGATTTTATTTACAGAAATATACATTAAAAGTTGGGGTTCCCATTGCCTCATTTGTATCCGCTAATTTAACCACACCTACACACCCCTTTTCATCTCAGGCATGATGCACGCT
>JBGAPT010000001.1:0-193855 GCA_044221135.1 Gammaproteobacteria bacterium | reverse complement strand
AAAAATGAGATTACTGCAAAGATTAATGTTTTGAATAAAATGACTGCATTAGGGATGCCCCGTTATTGAGTATTTTTTAAACGTTGCATGGAAAAGTATTCGTGTTTAAATAAATCTCCACGCAACAATGCCTCCCCGCGCAGGCGGGGATGACACATGGTAGTAAATTTGTGGGGATACCTTAGTGCTGAATAGTTTTATGAAGCTGCTTGTAATGATAACACTTAGTTTGATGTCAATGAGGCGCATTGTTTTATTGATTTTATAGGTAATAACAAATGTTATTTTTTCCTGCTCAAGAAAGTACATTTTTATTTCCCGGTTCTGCGGGTGATATTGAAGTATTAACGACTGTACCTGAAAAAAATCCGCCGATTGCATCTGTTATTATTTGTCATCCACATCCTTTGTATGGCGGCACTATGCAGAATAAAGTAGTGAGTACGCTTGCACGTGCATTTCATAATTTAGGATTGCGTACAGTGCGGTTTAATTTTCGTGGTGTAGGCAAGAGTACCGGTGTTCATGATGAAGGGCGAGGTGAAACAGCGGATGTCATTGAGCTTGCTAATTGGCTGCGAACGCTTTTTCCTGAGGATGCAGTATGGCTTGCTGGTTTTTCATTTGGCGGTTTCGTGGCAGCCTCTGCTGCAACAAAACTGTCTGTAACACAATTGCTTAGCGTGGCGCCGCAGGTGTCTCGCTTTTTATCTCCTCCGTTAGCACCCGTTAATTGCCCTTGGCTTGTTATTCAAGGGGAAGAAGATGAAGTTGTTTCACCGCAAGAAGTGTATGCATGGATAGACACGTTACAACCTAAGCCACGGTTAATTCGTTTACCGGGTGCGGGGCATTTTTTTCATGGCCAATTATTGAAACTGCGGGAAAGTGTTGAAGCGGCGTTGAGAATATACGAAAAAGATGTTTAAGTTCTTATAATTTTCTATCATTGCTTTTTGAGCGTAATACTTTATACTGCTTGTTCTTAGGATTAAGATTTTTAAAAGTAAAAAGGATTTTTGATATGCCAGCGTCCCCACCTGTTCTGAGTACAACCGCACGTATTAGCCAAGCTATTAACTCTCTTGCAGCCCAGAAAAGAACATTTGCTCTTTTATTTGGTTTGGCGGGCCTTGCAGGCACATTAAAAATTGAACCTACAGTTGCAACATATGTTACAAATAATTTACCGGGTGTGGCTTTGGCAATCGCTGGAGTCGATATTTCTAAAGCGGTTATGGAAAGTTACTATGTTCCTAAAGATAAGGCAGGTAACCGTATGGCGAATGCAGGTTTGCATATTTCGTCGCTGGTTACGGTGCTGACTAGCTTATATCAAGGAGTTTGTGCTTATAACCAAATCCATCAATTATTTACACCAGTTATTATTTCAGGATCACTTTCTGCGACTTCGTTGTATCTTGGCCTGACCGTCAAAACAGGATGGGATTTTGTTAATGCTGTTATTGAATGGAAGAGATTATCTAATAAAATAGAGGCGGATAAGAAAGCAGGAAAAGAAAATAAGATTGATCCTGTCATTCTATATGAGTATTCCCAAGCCAAGAAAAAAGTCTGGCTGAATGGGTTTTTCTTTCTGGGCTTTTTAACATTGACACTTCTTCAAACAGCACTTGTGACCTTGACGTCGCCTTTTTGGCTGTCATTATTAGCCTATAGCAGTTTTATAGTTGTAGGTTTGATTGCGTTAGCCTATTGTTGTAAATATGATGCAGGCAGTCGCCTTCAAGCTGTGCAAGAGAGAGATGTATCACACGCAGAAGAGAAAAAATCATCACCGATAGCAGACTCTGCGGGTGCGCTAGATAGAAATTCTGTATTTTCTAGAGCACGTGCAGCAACCAGTGCAGTAGGCAATGCTATAGGCAAATTCGCTTCAGATCCTACTTATGGTGCTATGCCAACAGAAGAATGCCCTCTCTTAGCAATACCTCCAACAAGAGGTCGAAGATAATATACATTTTTCTTTGTCTTTTTGTCATTGCCAGAACCTCCAAATGATAGCTATTCTCAATTAGATTGACAGTGAAAGAGGAAGGGTGATACAGTCTGTTATGCAAATAGAAGCATAACGGGGATATAAAATGCAGCTAAAAGACATGAAGATCGGCAATAAAGCACGGATCGTGCGCCTATCTTCAGGAGAAAGAGGCTATCGTCATCGTCTGCTTTCCATGGGTTTGATTCCAGGCACCGAGTTAACTGTGTCACGGATTGCGCCTTTAGGTGACCCTATTGAAATTCAAGTGCGTGGTTTTGCTTTAAGTTTACGTAAAGGTGAAGCGAGTATATTGCAGCTTGAAGAGGTACCTGTGTGAGTGCACCACTGACGATCGGTTTAGTAGGCAATCCTAATTGTGGTAAATCTACGGTTTTCAATGCATTAACGGGCGGGCGACAACGCGTGGGAAACTGGCCTGGGGTGACCGTTGAGCGTAAGAGTGGGTCTTTTAAATGGGAAGATGTGACTGTTGATGTCATCGATTTGCCGGGTGTCTATTCATTAACGAGTGTTTCAGCAGACTCTTCTATCGATGAGCGCATTGCTTGTGAGTATATTTTTCAACGCCAGGCCAATATCATTGTTAATATTTTGGATGCTAGCAACCTGGAGCGTAGTCTTTATTTAACAGTGCAATTATTGGAAATGGGTGTGCCCGTGATTCTTGCGCTTAACATGATGGATGTGGCGCGTCAAAGACACATAAAAATTTTGGTGGATCAATTTGCCAAAGAATTGAATTGTCCTGTTGTGACATTGGAAGCCAATAAAAATAAAGGGATTAAAGAGTTAAAAAAAACCATTGTTCATACCCAGAAAACAGCTTTTTCTGAAAAAAAATCCATTTTTGCGCAAACAGGTTCTCTTATTCAATACCCTGCTTTAATAAGAGATATCGTAGAAGAGATTGCGCATGACATTCCGATCACACCGCATTTAAATCCTCAATGGCTCGCATTACGTTTACTGGAAGAAGATAGGTTTGTTCGTCAATTTATTCCAGAGACGCTTTTGCAAAAAATACCAGATTATCAGCAAAAAATTAACAGTGCGTTAGATGAAGACAGCGACATTCTATTAGCTGATGCACGTTATCGTGCGATTCGCGCTATTATTTTACGTTGCGTGATGACGATGGCACAGAAGCGTCAAACATTGACGGCTTACATTGATCGTATTGTGTTGCATCGTGTATTAGGCATTCCTATTTTTTTAGGTGTGATGTATTGCATGTTTTTATTTGCAATCAATATAGGTGGTGCGTTTCAAGATTTTTTTGATATAGGGAGTAATACTCTTTTTGTAGGGGGTTTGGCGCATGGATTGATGCAGCTTCATGCACCGACTTGGTTAATTGCTTTGCTTGCCAATGGAGTAGGGAAAGGCATTAATACCACAGTGACATTTATTCCAGTGATTGGTGCTATGTTTTTATTTCTTGCGTTGTTAGAAGACTCAGGCTACATGGCGCGCGCTGCATTTGTGATTGATCGTTTGATGCGTGCGTTGGGTTTGCCGGGGAAATCATTTGTGCCTATGATTGTAGGCTTTGGTTGTAACGTACCTGCAGTCATGGCGGCACGCACATTGGAAAATAAACGGGACCGTATTTTGACAGTGATGATGAGTCCATTTATGTCATGTGGCGCGCGCCTTGCGATTTATGCTGTTTTTACAGCTGCATTTTTCCCTGTGGGCGGGCAAAATATTATTTTTATTTTATATTTAATTGGCATTGCATTGGCTATGTTGACGGGTCTGTTATTACGTAAAACACTTTTGCAAGGCGAGCCGGCACCGTTGATGATGGAATTACCCGCTTATCATTTGCCTAACTTAAAAACCTTAGGGTTGCATGCTTGGCAGCGGCTGAAAGGATTTATTTTTCGTGCAGGTAAATACATTGTGCCTATTTGTGTTTTATTGGGCGCATTAGGTAGTCTTACTGTGGGTGGCACTTTAAGTGTAGCGGAAGGAGATACGCATTCATTGCTGTCGGTCGTGGGACGCGCTGTCACACCTGTTTTTGCACCGATGGGTATACAACAAGATAATTGGCCTGCCACAGTGGGTTTGTTGACGGGCGTGTTAGCGAAGGAAGTGGTGATTGGAACATTAAATGCATTGTATAGCCAGATAGGTCATTTGGCGACTGTATCGGGTGATGCATTTCATTTTTGGGGTGGTTTGCAGGATGCGTTACTGTCTATTCCAACGAAATTGAGTCAATTGGGTAATGCATTAGGTAATCCAGTGCTGGCTAAAGCGCCAGTGCATACTGTTTCGCAAAATGTATATGGTGTGATGGTTAAACAATTTGATGGACAAATTGGCGCCATGGCTTATTTATTGTTTGTGTTATTGTATTTTCCATGTGTTTCTACAACAGCTGCCATGTTACGCGAAGTGAATCGGGGGTGGGCATTATTTTCTGTTATTTGGACGACTAGCGTAGCTTATGGTGCGGCAGTGACTTTTTATCAGCTGGTGACTTGGATGCGTCATCCTGCGATGTCTTTTAGCTGGGTGGCAAGTATTGTCAGTCTTTTTGTTTTGATCATTGTGGGTATGCGTTTTTATTCAACGCGAGGTGAAATGCGAGGGCAGTATGAACTTGCTTGATATCAAACAATACTTGGTGCGTGTCAAGATGACGAGTTTGGCGACTCTTTGCAGCTATTTTAATTGTGATTCAGAATTAGCACGTCACATGTTAGGGCACTGGATTCGTAAGGGCAAAGTGCGGCAATGTAAAAAAACACTGAATTGTGGTGTGAAGTGTATGCAGTGCAGTCCGTTAGTGACGGAGATTTATGAGTGGGTATGATCAGCGGTTCCCATGGACCTATCTTCACAAAAACATCTATTTCGCGTAATCTCAAGGGATATTATTTAAAGGGATGATGTATGCCAGACCAGTCGCCTGTTTTAATCAAAAATATTCCATCTCTAATCGTGAATGAAGGCGCTGCATTAGGCCCGTTGAATATGAATGATTTTATTCAGCCACCAGATGCAGAAGAAGGCCCTTTGAAGTTTACTGCAGAGTTATCGGGTGGCGCTGCTTTGATTCAGGGTTTGATTTGCACAGAAAGCGGCACGCTGGGCGGGATCCCCGCGGCGGGTACAGAGGGTGATTATGAGATAGTCATTTTAGCGAAAACGGTGTCGGGTGGGCAACTGACTACAAAATTTACGCTGACTATCAAAGAACGTATCAGTATGCTGGAAGGGCATCAGTATTTTACGGATTTAAAATCAAAAGTATGGGAAGCGCTAGGGCAGGATTTACCTTTACCAGAGATAGAAAGTTTAATAAATCGTCCACTGACATTAGTGGAAGTGTATTATTTGATGCAACGGTTTGCGACGATGACGATTTGGGATGTGCATAATCTCGATTTGCCGGGTGAAAATAAAAAGCTAGAACTGGAAGGGGCAAATGAACATTTTCAAATTTATGATAGAGGGAGTTGTTTAGTCGGTGCGCCTAAGGATTTGTTTTCACACGATAGGACATTGGAAGATGCGTTGCAAACGGCCAGAGTGATGGCGCGTGAGGTGTGCAAGCGGGGTTGGGCGGTCGAGTTAACTGGTTTTAATAAAATGGTACGCGCGAGTTGGGTTGAAATTAAGCTGTGGGAAAGCAAGTATCATAAGCCATTGGAAATATTGCATTATGAGCCCACTGAGGCAGATCAAAAATTGTATCAGGCGGAAGAAAAAGCACGTCTGGTATCCGGTAAAGGGACCTAGGCTGGGTGAAAATAAGTATTAATAGAGTATAATTAGTCAATAAATGTTCTTTTTCTTAAAATAAATAATAGAGGTATTTTGATATGACCGGTAGTAGTAGTGTTCCCGAAGAAAAGGAAAAAAAAGCACAAAAACCCGAATCTAAAGCAGAGGCTGCAGCTAGAATTAAATCAAAAAAGGAGGCAGATGCTAAAGAATTGAATCAAATGTTGGCTGCTCTGAGGAATAGTAAAAGCAGGGTAGATGAGGAGAAAAAGGCTCGGGACGATGCGATCGATGCGGGTACCAGATTAGAGGATCTTCCACCTCTTCGAACACCTCCTTCTGTGAAACATCCCTTGGATGTGTATGGTTATGATGCGAAGGAAGGATGGGGGAAGCTGAAACAATGGATGGGACCTGTCGAGCAGAAGATAGCAGAGGTTGAAAAGAAACATCGAGCTACAATAGAAACGGCTGAACAGAAACGTGATAGTACGATAACAGAAGCAAAGCAAGAAGAAGCTAAAGCACTGGCTGGGTTAGAAGAAAAAAAACAAGCGTATGAGGTGCATAGACAACGTGAAAGAGAGGTTGAAACTAAGCAAGTTGAAGCAGCATCGGAAAAGAAAAGAGAGATTGAAAGAAACGTTGCAAGATGGCAAGAAGAACAGACAGAGACTCAAAGAGTAATGTTAGCGGTTAAGGAAACTATTACTCAAGCAGAGACAGCTTTTAAAGAATATTTTAAAAAAACAATGGAGCTATCTTCTGAAATAGCCGAGTTGCATAAACAGGTTAGCGAGGAAAAAGCAGCTGCTGTACAAGCAGCTGCTGAGGGCGGCGGTGCTCAAGACAAAAAAGAAGAGCAGCAAGGGCAACCAGAGGCTAAACAACAGGAAAAAACAGCAGCTCAATTATCACTGGAACAGAAAACTGCTTTGTTACACGAGGCAACACGACAAAAAGACCAAACGCTTACTATTAAGAAACGGGCTACAGCGCGAGTTGCGGAGTTAGAGCAGAGTGCAGCTACTGTGCAAGCACAGATACAACAAGCTACAGGGGAATTAGTGACTGTAGCTGAGGAAATGAAAGCTGCAGATAAAGGAGAAGTAAAACAAAGGGCGGAGCAAACTAAATTTGAGAACGAAGAAAAACGAATAAAAGAAAAACAAACGCAAGTAGCAGACGCAGCAACGAAAGCCGCTGCAACACAAACTGATTCAGCAAAACAAGCAATAGCAAAGACCAGTAACTTTGTGCAAGACATGAAAGATACTGTGAATGGCTGGATGATAGAAGATGGGGGTGTTAAGCCTGAGGAGTTGGAGGCGAAAGTTCAACAGTTGGAGAAAGATCTAGGTCCGGATGCAGCAGCCATTAAAGATCACCTTGATAAATTTCCCGAAGTGGTAGGTGAGGATATCAATCTGCTGCAAGTTAGAGCCAAGGAGCGTGTGCATACTAATGAGAGTTTTAGGGTCCATGCGGAGATACTGACTGCGGAGGTACGTGGTACAAAACTCAGAAGTAAAGAAATGAAAAAATTGGAGGGTGGTTGCATGTTTGTATCCTCTGGGACGGAACCAAAGTCTGCAGTATCAACACTTACTGAACCCCACGAGTTTTTTTTGAGAGATGATTGTAAGCGTGCTTATGTTTTGGTACAGCCTGCTGGCGCAACAGAACCTCAATCACTTTATTATATTAATCAGGTAACAGGTGAATGTACTAAAGTATGTGAAGTGGGTTCTCCAGAAATGAAAGCGCTTGTACAGAGGTTTGCAGACGACCAAAAGACTTATGACGAAATGGCTAAGGCAGGGCCAGGGCATTTCAGATCTGTCACTTCTACGTTGCTTACTTACCCAGGCAAATCCCCTCAGGATAATCCTGAACCTAAACTATCAACCTATCAGGAAGAGCAACTAAAGCAGATTACTAAGCATGAACGTCAGCTTACGGACATGAAGGGCTTAGATTGGGAAAGCAGTGAGTTGAAAGGGACGTACAAGAATAAACAGACAGCATTTACCGTAGCTGGCAGTGATTGGAAAGAGACCTTGCCTATTGCTATTACCGATATCACTTCTGATGCTGAAATAAAAGCGGAGATAAAACAACGACAGGAAGAATCAGATACCAGCACTCCAGAGATTGCTCGTGATAAAGCGATCATTAGGCTTCTGGAGAATAAGCAAGACGATTGTAAATATGCTTATTTGAATGAAAAGTTTAGTGTGAACCGCCGTAAAAATGATGAAGGTCAAATGACATTTTTTGTGACTCACCTGCAGGACACATGGACTGAGTATAATCCGTGGTATAAAGAAAAAGCGGCAGAAGCAATGGGTGCGATGGTTCTGCTATGTTACAAACAGAATCCGATGAATATCGTAGAGCTGTCTTGTCAACCCTATACGGACGCGGCTCCAGAGCATGGTGAACGCATGCAGCTACAGTTAAGACATGCTATTGAGGCAGCGGAGAAACAAGCAGAAAATGGTATTTTTATTGGCATACGGTTTGGAAAAGATGCGTCGGAGCTTTTAGATAAAATGAACGATCCAGATTTAAAAATAAGAGCGAAAGCATTAGAGCGCAAATGGAGAGAGAATTTGGATAAGAAACCAGTTGATGATAAAGGGTACGAGGCAAGTCGTCTTGGGACGTTGTTGGTTTCCCCGAAGGATTCAAAGCAGGGAAATTTGGATGAGCAAAGTTTATTAGAGCGTGCATTTGTATCACCAGCATCTGAAGCGAAGGAAAGAATTGCAGAGTTAGAGACTGAGGTGAAGAAGCTAGAACGTAAAAGGACGCAACTGGATCACATCATGAAATCAATCACAGAGCAGGTAGATGAGGCAGCGAACGCAATAGCAAAAATCAATAGCAATCCCGATGAGGATAATAGTGCTGCATTAGCTCAACAGAAGGCGAAAGTAGAAGAACTTAAAGCGAGTTATGAGACAGCCCATCGAGAGTATGCAAAATTAACTCCGCTAGAAAATAAAGCGGATGCTGATTTCAAGCCAGTTGCAGGCGCGAAAGGGATCATTCAAAACTTTCGGAAGTGGATGGTTAGCGCAGGGATGAAACAGGCATTAGGAGGACAACCAGTGGAGAAGGACCTTGTGGAGCGGGTCAATGCAGTGGAGAAAGCTGCGCAGGAACAATGCGACGACCGTGCTCATATGTTAGCGACGGTAGATAGGTTACAAACAGAGATTACAAAGTTGGAAAAACGGGAGGAGCAACGAGCTGCTGCTACGCCTGGCGGTATTGCTGCGCGCAGGATCTGATGAGATTCTCTCTTTTCTTGTAACTAACCCTCCTTTTCGTTTACAATCACCGCCACTCAAACTCGGTGGTGATTCTTATGCGCAAAAAAATAATAGCAGGCAATTGGAAAATGCACGGCTCACGGGTAGAAGTTAAAGCCTTGTTGAATGAGATAAAAGAAGGTACGCGCGCTTATTCATCCCTCTCTATCGTTGTTTTCCCCAGCTTTGTACATTTGCAATTGGCTGAAAGCCAGTTAGTAGATAGTTTGATTGCTTGGGGTGGGCAAAATCTTTACTTGGGAGAGTCGGGTGCTTTTACAGGAGAAGTTTCTGGTTTGATGTTGGTGGATTATGGTTGCCAATATGTTTTGGTGGGTCATTCTGAGAGGCGTTTATTGTTCAATGAAGATTCTACATTGGTGGCAAAGAAATTTAAAACGGCGATTGAAGCAGGGTTGCAGCCGATATTGTGTGTAGGGGAAACGCAGCAACAGAGAACAGAAGGAAAGACTGAAGCGGTGATTGCTCAACAGCTTCAGACTGTGCTTCATTTAGTGGGTGCTGAAATGTTTAAGCAAGCGGTCATTGCTTATGAGCCTGTGTGGGCTATTGGCACGGGCTTAACTGCAACGCCTGCTCAAGCACAAGCAGTGCATGAATATATTCGTAACCTTCTCAGGGAATACAGTCTTGATGTTGCTGATACAGTGCGTATACTGTACGGCGGTAGTGTTAAAGCAGATAATGCAGCGCTATTATTTTCTATGCCTGATATTGATGGCGGTTTAGTCGGTGGCGCATCGTTAGATGCGAAAAGTTTTTTGGCTATTTGCCAAGCAGCAGCTTAACTGAATAAGAGACAGCGATTCCCGCTGACCTTACGCGGTGAGGGATTCTTCAAGCGGGGAGAATCGTAGTTCTTCCCTTACGTGCAAGTATAAGCTTTGCTTATGCGTAGCATATAAACAGAGGAGGAGAGATGTACCAATTTATTTTAATTATCCATGTGTTGACGGTTGCCTGTTTGATTATTTTGGTTTTAGTGCAACAAGGTAAAGGCGCTACCATGGGTGCTGCTTTTGGTAGTGGCGCATCGCAGACTGTGTTTGGTAGTCGCGGATCGGGTTCTTTTTTGCTTAGAGTAACAGTGGGGTTTGCACTGGTATTTTTTACAACAAGTATTACGTTAAATTATTTGGCTAGTAGGGCGGCAAGACAGGCTCAACAGGTTAATTTGCCGGTTACGGCATTGCCAAGTCAGGCGATTCCTGCGGTGCCTGCTGAGAAGCAACCGATGACAGAAGAAAAGAAAAAGTAGGGCCATTCAACTTTTTCTGTTCAATAGCACCTTGGCGGGAATGGACGCTAAATAAGAGATTTTTGAGTAAAAGCCGGAGTGGTGAAACTGGTAGACACGCCATCTTGAGGGGGTGGTGGCGCAAGCCGTGTCGGTTCGAGTCCGACCTTCGGCACCATAGATCAGCGACTAGTTATGAGGTGAGTAGTAGTTACGATTAGCATTTTCCCTCTGGGGAAGCTATCCTAAGCGTTATATTTTAGGAGTGTTCATGTTAGAAAACTATTTGCCTATATTAATTTTTATTGTCATTGGTGGGCTACTGGGTGTTGCGGCTCAGTTGATTGGTTATTTTTTAGGCCCTAAGCGGCCTGATATTGAAAAAAATTCTCCTTACGAATGTGGCTTTCCTCCTTTTGATGATGCACGTCTCCCTTTCGATGTACGTTTTTATCTTGTTGCGATCTTATTTATTATTTTTGATTTAGAAACTGCATTTTTAGTACCGTGGGCTGTTGTTTTTCGTCAGTTAGGTTGGTTTGGTTTAGCTGCAATGGGTATTTTTTTAGGGTTGCTAGTGGTTGGGTTTATTTATGAGTGGAAAAAGGGGGCGTTAGAATGGGAATGAGCGGCTTGAAAAACCAGGGGTTTTTATTGACGTCGCTTGATCAACTGATTAGTTGGGCGCAGAGTGGATCGTTGTGGCCTATGTCATTTGGTTTGGCGTGTTGTGCAGTTGAGATGATGCATGCTGCGACGGCACGTTATGATCTGGATCGCTTCGGAGCAGGGGTGTTTCGTGGGAGCCCTAGGCAATCGGATTTAATGATTGTGGCGGGAACGTTGTGTAATAAAATGGCACCTGCATTACGTAAAGTGTATGACCAAATGGCGGAGCCGCGCTGGGTTATCTCGATGGGTTCGTGTGCAAATGGGGGTGGGTATTATCACTATTCGTATTCTGTTGTGGGTGTGCGTGGGTGATCGGATTGTGCCTGTCGATGTGTATGTGCCTGGGTGTCCGCCGACGGCAGAGGCTTTGTTATACGGTGTGATACAATTGCAGAATAAAATCAAGGGTAAAAACACTGAACGCTAAGTTTTGATGCGCTCATCGACTATGTCATCGGATAAACAAAATCGGTTAAGAGATAACCATGTTAAGTATTAAAGAATTAGCTACTCAAGTCAGTACTCGCTTCGGCCGATTTCTTGAAAAAAGTATCGTTGCTTATGGGGAATTAACGATTGTTGTTGCACCTCAACATTTGCATGAAATTTGTTTAGCTCTACGCGATGAACCCGATTTTGATTTTAAATTATTAATTGATGTGTGCGGCATAGATTATTTGCAGTATGGTATTTCTGAATGGGAAACAACATCGACAACCGCGACTGGTTTTGAGCGAGGTGTTGAGTTTGATGCCTTGAACAAAGCATCTTGTAAAGGGCCCCGTTTTGCTAGCGTTTATCATTTATTATCACTGACACATAATCAGCGTATCCGTATTCGTGTTCTACTGAATGAGCCAGAACTTAAAGTGCCTAGTGTTGTAGACATTTGGCCCGCTGCAAATTGGTTTGAACGCGAAGCATTTGACCTGTTTGGTATTTTTTATGTGGGCCATCCTGATTTGCGGCGTCTATTGACTGATTATGGTTTTGTAGGTCATCCATTCCGTAAAGATTTTCCATTGATTGGTAATTTAGAAGTGCGTTATGACGCTAAATTGCAGCGTGTGGTGTACGAACCTGTGAGTATTACGGCGCGTATCCTAGAACCTAAAGTGATTCGTCATGATAACCGTTATCAGGTAGGGGAATAATCGCGATGGGTGCAATGCCTGAAATCCGCAATTACACATTTAATTTTGGCCCGCAACATCCTGCTGCGCACGGTGTATTGCGCCTTATTTTGGAAGTGGATGGTGAAACGATTGTGAGCGCAGATCCTCATATTGGTTTGTTGCATCGTGCTACAGAAAAATTAGCCGAAAGTAAGCCTTATAATCACAGCATTGGGTATATGGATCGTTTAGATTATGTATCGATGATGTGTAATGAACATGGCTATGTGTTAGCGATTGAAAAACTATTGGGAATTGAGCCGCCTATACGCGCGCAATATATTCGTGTCATGTTTGATGAAATGACGCGTATTTTAAATCATTTGTTGTGGTTAGGTGCGCATGGCCTTGATCTGGGTGCGATGACTTTATTTTTGTATGCATTTCGTGAGCGTGAAGAATTACTGGATTGTTATGAAGCAGTGTCTGGTACGCGCATGCATGCTACTTATTATCGTCCGGGCGGTGTGTATCGTGATTTACCAGCGAAAATGCCTCATTATAAAGTATCAAAGTGGCATGATGCTAAACAAGTCGCTGAGATGAATGAAAATCGTCAAGGCTCATTGCTGGATTTCATTTGGGATTTTACGGAGCGCTTTCCTAAGCGTGTAGATGAATATGAAGCATTATTAACAGATAACCGTATTTGGAAGCAACGTACGGTGGGTATTGGCGTGATTGCACCCGAGCAGGCGATTGCGATGGGTTTGACAGGGCCGATGTTGCGAGGTTCGGGTGTTGAGTGGGATTTACGTAAAAAACAGCCTTATGAAGTGTATGACAAATTGGATTTTTCTATACCGGTGGGGGTGACGGGTGATTGTTATGACCGTTATTTAGTCCGTGTAGAAGAACTACGGCAATCCAATTATCTTATTCGTCAGTGTGTGACGTGGTTGCAACAAAACCCAGGTCCAGTGATGACAGATAATCACAAAGTGGCGCCACCTACGCGTGTCAATATGAAAGAAGATATGGAAGCCATGATTCATCATTTTAAATTAATGAGTGAAGGTTATTGTTTGCCTGAAGGTGAGGCGTATGCAGCCATTGAACATCCTAAAGGTGAGTTTGGTGTGTATTTAGTATCAGATGGAGCGAATAAACCGTATCGTCTCAAAATTCGTGCGGCAGGATTTTCACATTTGGCAGCACTGGAAACATTAGTGAAAGGGCATATGATTGCGGATGTGGTGGCTGTGTTATCGAGTTTAGATATTGTGTTTGGAGAGGTGGATCGTTGATGACTAAGATCCCTAGCACTGTTTTGTCTGCCCAGGTTTGTGCAGAGATAGATCGTTGGATGATGCGTTATCCGCCGGAGCAAAAACGTTCCGCTGTGATGGAAGCACTGCGTTTAGCACAGCAAGAGAATGGTGGCAGCTTAACTGACAGTATTATGGATGCGGTGGCAGATTATCTGGGTATGTCTAGAATTGCTGTGTATGAAGTCGCTTCATTTTATACGATGTATAATTTAACGCCGGTTGGTCAGCATGTTATTAATGTGTGCACGAATATTTCTTGCATGCTGTCTGATTCCGAAAAAGTGTTGGAACATTTAAAAATGCGTTTAGGAATTGGTTTAAATGAAACAACAGCGGATGGTAAATTTACTTTACGTGAAGTGGAATGTTTAGCGGCGTGTGCAAATGCGCCAGTGGCACAAGTGGGTAAAAAATATTATGAAAATCTTACGTTAGAAAAACTGGATGCATTATTGGATGAATTGAAATAATGACAA
Organism: Gammaproteobacteria bacterium; assembly: GCA_044221135.1. GTDB lineage: Bacteria > Pseudomonadota > Gammaproteobacteria > DSM-16500 > DSM-16500 > UBA4722. The sequence goes on along the minus strand of JBGAPT010000001.1, from coordinate 179,919 downwards.
CGCCTATACTTCAGTTGGAGTAACTTGTGGCCAATGAAATTTGTTTTCGTACATTGCACTTAGACCAGCCATGGACGCTTAAGACGTACCAAAGTGCCGGTGGTTATGTGCAATGGCAAACAATTCTTAAAGAAAAAACACCGCCTTCTCAAATTGTGGAAGCGCTTAAATTAGCTGCTTTGCGTGGTCGGGGTGGCGCAGGATTTCCAACGGGCTTAAAGTGGAATTTTATCAAGCATGATTTGCCAGGGCAAAAATATGTATTGTGTAATGCGGATGAAGGTGAGCCAGGCACTTGTAAAGACCGTGATATTTTGCGTTTGAATCCGCATCAACTGATTGAAGGTATGCTCATAGGTGGTTATGCCATGGGTGCTACGGTTGGTTACAATTATATACGTGGAGAATTTTGGGAACCTTTCGAGCGATTTGAAGCGGCATTGGAAGAAGCACGTCAAGCGGGATTTCTAGGTAAAAATATTTTGAATTCCGGTGTGGATTTTGAATTGTATTCTCACCTGGGTGCGGGTGCTTATATTTGTGGTGAAGAAACAGCGTTAATGGAATCATTGGAAGGTAAAAAAGGGTTGCCGCGTTTTAAACCGCCTTTTCCTGCAGGGCGTGGGTTATATGGGAAGCCTACCACGATTAATAATGTTGAAACATTTGCTTCTGTGCCGGTTATTTTAGAAAAAGGTGCGGACTGGTTTTTAAAATTAGGTAAGCCCAATAATGGCGGTTGCAAAATATTTAGTGTAACAGGCCATGTGAATAAACCAGGTAATTATGAAATTCCGTTAGGTACTCCTTTTAAAGATTTATTAGCGATGGCAGGTGGTGTGCGGCAAGGACATCGTTTGAAAGCAGTGATTCCAGGTGGTTCATCGATGCCAGTTTTATCAGCTGAAGTGATGATGACGTTGGACATGGATTTTGATTCAATACAAAAAGCAGGCTCCGGTTTAGGTTCGGGTGCTGTGATTGTGATGGATGAAACAGTTTGCATGGTGCGCATGTTAGAACGTCTTTCCAAGTTTTATATGGAAGAATCGTGCGGACAATGCACGCCTTGTCGTGAAGGAACGGGTTGGTTATATCGTTTAGTGCATAGTATTGAAAAGGGTGCTGGCACCCTGGAGGATATTGAAACGTTGCGCCGTGTTGCAAAAAATATTGAAGGACGCACGATTTGTGCTTTTGGTGAAGCGGCTGCTTGGCCTGTAGGTGGAATGCTAAAATATTTTTATGATGAATTTGTTTATCATGTGGAGCATAAGCGTTGTCCGATATCGAAATAGAAATTGATGGGAAACCTTTAAAGGCAAAACCCAATAGCATGGTCATTCAAGTAGCGGATGAGGCGGGGATCTATATTCCACGTTTTTGTTATCATAAGCATCTGTCTGTCGCGGCTAATTGCCGCATGTGTTTGGTTGAAATGGAAAAATCGCCTAAAGCCGTACCGGCTTGTGCAACACCGGTGATGCAAGGGATGAAAATATTGACGCGTTCACCTAAAGCATTGGCTGCACAAAAAGCAGTGATGGAATTTCTTTTGATTAATCATCCTTTGGATTGTCCTATCTGTGATCAGGGCGGTGAATGTGAATTGCAAGATTTAAGTATGGGCTATGGTTCAGCGAATTCCTATTTTACATATGGTAAACGGGCGGTGGCGGACCAAGATATAGGTCCTTTGATTGAAACTGAAATGACGCGTTGTATTCAGTGTACGCGTTGTGTGCGTTTTGGTGATGAAGTCGCAGGCTTGCGTGTGCTGGGCGCAACAGGGCGCGGCGAACACATGGAAATTGGCACTTATGTGACGCATGCGATTCAATCGGAAGTATCAGGCAATATTATTGATCTTTGTCCAGTGGGTGCGTTAACGTCAAAACCATTTCGTTTTACTGCGCGGGCATGGGAGCTTAATCAATTTCCCTCTATTGCGCCGCATGATTGTCTTGGTGCGAACATTCATGTGCATACGCGTGCAGGTAAAGTGATGCGTGTTGTGCCGCGTGAAAATAAAGAATTGAATGAAACATGGATTGCTGATCGTGAGCGTTATAGTTATTTGGGGCTTTATCATGCGGATCGTGTGACTCGGCCGCTCATTCGTGTGCAGGGTCAGTGGCAAACAACAGATTGGCAAACGGCGTTGGATTTTGCAGCAAAAGGATTGCAAGAAGTGATTAGTCAAGCAGGCGCTTCTCAAATAGGGATATTGGCTTCACCTAACTCAACGACTGAAGAATTTTTTCTATTACAAAAAATAGGGCGACAATTGGGTAGCCCGCATATTGATCATCGTTTACGTCAAATTGATTTTAGCGATCAGGATAGTTTTTCTTTGTTTCCAAAGTTAGAGGGTTCTATTGCAGATTTAGAAAATTATTCTACTTTGCTTTTGGTGGGTTCCAATTTGCAAAAAGAGCAACCGCTTGCTGCATTGCGTCTACGGAAAGCCACTTTAAAGGGTGCGGATGTTTTTGCGGTTAATATGATGGATTATCATTTTAACTTTAAAATAACAGGCAAAAAAATTGTAGCGCCACATGATTTTGTTTTTGCGCTGGCAGGTATTGCTAAAGCGCTTTTACCAGAATTGATGGAATTGGCTGATGTGTCAGTGATAGAACAAGATCGTTTCATTGCAGAGCGATTACGTGCGGGTGAAAAAACAGCGATTTTAGTAGGTGCGCTTGCGTTAAATCATCCTCAGGCAGCGTTGATTCGTTGGTTGATATATAAGATTGCCAAAGTGACTGGGTGTGTATTGGGTTTGTTAACAGAAGGCTGCAATGCGGCAGGTGCATGGCTTGCAGGTGCTATACCACATCGTGCACCGGGCGGCGACAGTTTGCAGCAAGTCGGGCTGGATGCTGCAGCCATGTTACAACAAGCACGCCAGGGTTATTTATTATTGAATGTAGAGCCTGAACTGGATTGTGCTAATGCAGTGGCCATGACGCAGGCATTGGCTGCAGCCAAGTTTGTTATTTCTTTGTCTGTCTTTAAAAACCCAGCTTTAGAGCGTTATGCGCATGTCATTTTACCTGTGACGCCTTTTACAGAAACAGCAGGGACGTTTGTGAATGTGACGGGGCAATGGCAAAGTTTTCGTGGGGTGGCGAATGCCTATGAAGAATCTCGTCCTGCATGGAAAGTATTGCGTGTATTGGGTAATTTGTTTCATTTGCAGGGATTTGATTATGAATCGGCAGATGAGGTGTTGCAGGAATTAAAATTGTTATTGAAGCACAATCCTGTGGTGGCAAAAGAGAGTAAAGGTTCATTGATTAAAAAAAGTGGGAATCTGTTGTCGCGAATAGGAGAGATACCCATTTATGCAGGTGACGGCTTGGTGCGTCGCGCTGCGGCATTGCAAGCGACCCAGGCTATTATTGAAGGTGAGCTTGCTGCGGTGCGTATGCATCCGCAGACAGCGGGGGAGTTGGGATTGAAATTGTCGCAAGTGGTGAAAGTGAAGCAAAATGAATGTGAGATATATTTACCGGTTGTTATTGATGAGCGTGTGCCATTGCGGGCTGTATTTATTGCAGGTGGAATCATGGCGACGAAAGACTTGAGTGAGTTATTTGGCTCGATTGAAATAATGAGGTAAAACATGTCATTCCCGCGAAAGCGGGAACCCATTATGAATAATATCAATCGCTATTTTTGAGATAAGTTGGAATGGGTTCCCGCTTTCGCGGGAATGACACGTTGGAAGCAGGAATGACGCCATGGGAGAGAAACTAAGAGAATTATCTGAAGCTATGTCGTTATAAATTATGTTGTGAATGTATTAATTAAAATAGGCCCTGAAATATGCAAGGATTATTACTAGTCGGTGGGATTGTCGTGAAGATCATTGCGATCATCCTCGTGCTATTGCTGTCGGTGGCTTATATCACTTTTCTTGAGCGTAAAGTGATAAGCTACATGCAATCACGCATTGGTCCCAATCGGATCGGGCCATTGGGTTTATTGCAACCTATCGCAGATGTGATTAAATTATTAAATAAAGAAATTATTTTTCCTCAGGCTTCTAACCGTTATTTATTTGTTATTGCGCCTATTATTAGTTTAGGTACAGCGTTGGCGGCCTGGGCTGTGGTTCCATTCAATAAAACAGCCGTATTAGCCAATATTAATGCAGGGGTGTTATTTGTTCTTGCGCTCTCTTCTTTAGGTGTCTATGGTATTTTAATTGCTGGCTGGGCATCTAATTCTAAATATGCCCTGTTTGGTGCGTTACGTGCTGCAGCGCAATCTATTTCTTATGAAATTGCGATGGGATTTGCTTTGGTAGGTGTTATGATGGCGGCGGGTTCTTTGAATTTTCAAACCATTGTCAAAGCGCAAGCTGGAGGATTTTTGCATTGGTATTGGTTGCCATTATTTCCACTTTTCATAGTGTATTGGATATCAGGTATTGCAGAGACGAATCGCGCTCCTTTTGATGTGTCAGAAGGTGAATCAGAGTTGGTGGCAGGGTTTCATGTAGAGTATTCTGGCGCTGTGTTTGCTTTATTTTTCTTGGCAGAATATGCCAATATGGTATTGATTTCAGCGTTACTTGCCGTGATGTTTTTAGGGGGGTGGCTCTCCCCTTTTGAAGGAATACCGTATCTTGAACAGTGGTTTGCTTTTGTGCCGGGATTTGGGTGGCTGTTGGTAAAATTAAGTGTTTTTTTATTTTGTTATTTATGGTTTAGAGCCACTTTTCCACGTTACCGATATGATCAGATTATGCGTTTAGGCTGGAAAATATTATTGCCAGTGACTATTGTATGGATTGGTGTAACTGCCTTGGCAGTACATTTTAATATCGGTCCCTGGTTTGCTTGAGGTATAGAATGCGGCGATTGCTTCAGTACATTAAAAATTTTGCACTTTGGGACTTGCTGGGTGGGCTGGGTCTGACGGGCCGTTATTTCTTTAAACGCAAAGTGACAGTGCAATATCCTGAAGAAAAAACGCCTATGTCACCGCGTTTTCGCGGTATTCATGCATTGCGTCGTTATTCTAATGGAGAAGAGCGTTGTATTGCTTGTAAATTATGTGAAGCGGTTTGTCCTGCGTTAGCAATTACGATTGAAGCTGAACCTAGAGAGGATGGGTCTAGGCGTACCACTTTGTATGATATTGATTTATTTAAGTGTGTTTATTGTGGATTGTGTGAAGAAGCATGTCCGGTGGATGCAATTGTGTTGACGCGTAATCATGATTATCACTTTGAACATCGCGGAGAGAATATTTTGACTAAAGAAACATTGCTGGCGATAGGTGGTAAATATGAAGGTCAGATTGCGGCGGATAGGGCGGAAGATGAAAAATATAGGTAGAGAGTTCATGTGTCATCCCCAAAGATGAAAATGGAGATGACGCACATTTGAATCACTATAAAAAAATTACAGCTACATAAAAAGGTTACAGTTACATATGACAGCATTACAAATAATATTTTACTTATTCTCAGCAATCGCTATTTTTTCAGCGATGCTGGTTGTTGCCTCGAGTAATCCTGTCCACGGCGCATTGTCTCTTGTGCTGACTTTTTTTGCCACGGCGGGCATTTGGTTATTATTGCATGCTGAATTTTTAGCTTTGATTTTAGTGTTAGTTTATGTTGGCGCAGTCATGACATTATTTTTATTTGTTGTCATGATGCTGCGTGTGAATGTTGTCAGTATGCGTGAAGGATTTGTACGTTACTTACCTTTTGCGGTTTTATTGGCATTGATGATTGTGGGTTTGGTGATCGTTGTTGTAGGACCTAAGCAGTTTGGCTTAATTCGAATGCCAGCGCCCGCAGTCGAGGCAGTAGGTTATAATAATTTAGCAGACCTTGGTATGGTTCTCTATACTCAGTATGCATACCCTTTTGAAATTGCCGCTGTTTTATTATTAACAGCGATTGTGGCTGCCATCAGTTTGACTCATCGTAAACCGTACAGACGTAAAGCTCAAAATATCAGTCAGCAGATTGCAGTCAAACGTGCAGATCGTCTGAAATTAATATCCATGCCATCGGTAAAGAAAATTAACTTATCTGATACATTACCAGGAGCAGGGGAGTCATGATATCACTTTCAAATTTTCTTATCGTAGCTGCTATTTTATTTGGTATAGGGATTGCTGGCATTATTATCAATCGCAAAAATATTATCGTGTTGTTAATGTCAATTGAATTGATGTTGTTGGCAGTGAATACTAACTTTATTGCATTTAGTTATTTTCTGAGTAATAACGTGGGCCAACTATTTGTCTTTTTTATTTTAACAGTGGCTGCAGCAGAAGCGGCTATTGGTTTAGCTATTATGATGGTATTGTTTCGTAAATCAGGCACTATCGAAGTCGATAAGCTTGATATATTAAAGGGGTAATACGCGTGAGCATAAATTTATTATCCATCGCGATGATTGTTGCTTTGCTGCCTTTAGCGGGCGCGATTATCGCAGGTTTATTGGGTAAGCAAATAGGGCGCAGTGCAACGCACTGCATTACAATTGCGTTTGCCGGCAGTTCTTTTCTGTTATCCTGCTATTTGTTTGCAGTCATTGTATTGCTCGGGCATCCACCCGTGGAAGGTGTTATTTATAATTGGGTGACAACGGGTATCTTTAAATTTAATGTGGCTATTTTACTCGATCACTTGAGCGCAACGATGTTATTTATCGTTAGCTTTATTTCATTCATGGTGCATATTTATACCGTGGGTTATATGGCAGATGATCCAGGCTATGAACGCTTTTTTAGTTATGTTTCTTTATTTACTTTTTCCATGTTGATATTAGTTTTGGCAAATAATTTTCTATTATTATTTTTTGGTTGGGAAGGAGTAGGGCTGGTTTCTTATTTGTTGATTGGTTTTTGGTTTAAACGTGAATCGGCTGTAGAGGGTAGTTTAAAAGCATTTATAGCGAATCGTGTAGGCGATGTAGGATTTATTTTGGCGATTGCTGCAGTACTCACTTATTTTAATAGCCTGGATTACCATACTGTATTTAGCCATGTCACGAATGTGCTGGGTCAAACGATGCAGTTGTTGCCGGGCGTGCATGTATCAGTGATTACAGTAATTTGCGTATTACTTTTTATTGGTGCGATGGCTAAGTCAGCGCAAGTGCCGTTACATGTTTGGTTGCCGGAGTCAATGGAAGGCCCTACCCCCATTTCAGCATTGATTCACGCAGCCACGATGGTCACAGCAGGTATTTATATGGTGGCACGTATGTCACCTTTATTTGAATATTCACCTGCAGCACTGAGTTTAATTTTAGTGCTCGGTGCGACGACTTGTTTATTCATGGGGTTTTTAGCCGTTGTTCAACAAGATATTAAACGCGTGATTGCTTATTCTACTATTTCACAATTGGGTTATATGGCTGTAGCACTGGGGGCATCTGCTTACGATGTCGCTATTTTTCATTTAATGACGCATGCTTTTTTTAAAGCGTTACTCTTTTTGGCGGCAGGTTCCGTTATTATTGCGCTGCATCATGAACAAGACATGCGAAAGATGGGCGGGCTTGCACCGTATATGCCTATTACGTATCTTACTTTTGGCATTGGTGCGTTAGCGCTTGCTGCGATTCCACCGTTTGCGGGTTTTTATTCAAAAGATACCATTATTGAAGCAGTGCATTTGTCTACAACACCGGGTGCGCACTATGCTTATTTATGTGTGTTGGCAGGTGCTTTTGTCACACCACTTTATATTTTCCGCGCACTGTTTTTAACTTTTCATGGCAAGAAACAGTATGAATCCACTGTTTATGAATCACCCTGGGTGGTCTTAGTACCCTTGATTGCTCTGGCAATCCCCAGCATGATTGCAGGGGGGATGCTTATTGGGCCAATGCTCTATGCTACACCGCGGATGTTAGGCACTAGTATTTTTGTTTTACCACAGCATGATGTCTTAACAGTGCTGGCTCATGATTATCAAGGTGCTCAAGTGATGGCACTTCACGCATCTCACACCTTAACTTTTTGGTTAACGCTTTCAGGTATATTGACCGCGTGGTTATTTAATTTGGCGCGTCCTGAGTGGGCTGAAATTTTGAAAAAGAGATTGTCATGGCTTTATCACATTTTGATTGCTAAATATGGATTTGATGATTTCAATCAAATTGTATGGGTGCAAGGCAGCCGTCGTTTGGGTGAATTTTTCTATAAGGTCAGTGATTTGATCATGATTGACGGTGTATTTGTGAATGGTTCAGGCAAACTGATACGTGTATTTGCGCGCATGGGAAGACGGATACAAACAGGTTATCTTTATCATTATGCATTAGCTATGCTGTTAGGCTTGGCCATTTTTTTGGGTTGGTTTGTGTTAGGATTTTGAGTATGTGGTTTGAACATATTATTTTAAGTGTATTAATTTGGCTGCCTGTTGTAGGTGCTATTGCGGTATTGCTGACGAATGGAGATCGAGCAGCCCGTTTTATTGCAGCGAGTGTCGCTGTGATTAATTTATTATTATGTATTCCACTGTATTTAGGTTTTGATCCATCCAGTTTCGCTATGCAATTTCAGGAAAATCGTTTGTGGATTAGTGCGTATAAAATTCATTATGCACTGGGTATTGATGGTATTTCGCTGGCCATGATTATTCTGACTAACTTTACGGGTTTATTGGTTATTTTAGCGGGTTGCCAGGCGATTAAAGTGCGGGTTGCGCAATACATGGCTGCTTTTCTCGTCATGCAAGGCATGATGATTGGTGTTTTTGCTGCAACAGATGCTATTTTATTTTATGTTTTCTGGGAAGGTATATTGATTCCAATGTATCTCAGTATTGGTATGTGGGGTAGTACTAATCGTAACTACGCTGCCGTTAAGTTTTTTTTATATACTTTTTTAGGTTCCATTTTAATGTTGATTGCCTTGTTATATTTATATAACCAGACAGGGTCATTTGATATTCAGCATTTTTACGGCTTGCATTTATCCATGCCTTTGCAAAAATTATTATTTTTTGCTTTCTTTCTTGCATTTGCGGTGAAAGTACCCATGTGGCCAGTTCACACTTGGTTACCTGATGCGCACACTGAAGCACCTGCAGGAGGTTCTGTTGTGTTGGCAGCGCTGATGTTGAAATTGGGTATTTACGGATTTTTACGGTTCAGTATGCCTATTGTGCCAGAAGCGTGTGCCTACCTGGCGTGGATTATGATTATTTTGTCCTTGGTTGCAATCATCTATATTGGTTTGGTTGCTATTGTGCAAACAGACATGAAAAAATTAATTGCTTATTCTTCTATTGCACACATGGGTTTTGCAACCTTAGGTTGTTTTATGGTGTATGACATTATTCAGCATATGGCAACACAGCAAGATGCTTACATGAGTCTTGAGGGGGCTGTGATTCAAATGATTTCACATGCGTTTGGCTCGGGCGCCATGTTTCTTGGAGTCGGTATTTTAGCGGATCGCCTGATGAGCCATAGCCGTATGATTAAAGATTACAGCGGTGTTGCAACGCGTATGCCTGTTTTTGCTGCATTTTTTATGTTGTTTGCGATGTCCAATGTAGGGCTGCCCGGTACAGCAGGTTTTGTCGGTGAATTCATGGTGATCATGAGTGCTTTTCAAGCGCGTTTTTGGGTCGCTTTGGTTGCTGCTTTAACTTTGATTTTAGCATCAGCTTATACGTTATGGATGTACAAGCGCGTTTTCTTTGGGTCCATTGTGAGCGAGGAAGTTGCAACCATGCGAGATATTAATTGGTTAGAGACGACTAATTATATTTTATTGGCGATAGGTGTATTTTTTATTGGGCTTTATCCTGCGCCGGTTTTAAATGTATTACATGTCACCATTAGCCATATACTTTCAATTAGTATTCCTAGGGTTTTATGATGAATTTTATAACACCGCTTTTCTCCGCTGCATTGCCAGAGATTTTTCTACTCAGCATGGCAAGCGTGATTCTCTTGGTTGATGTGTGCCTGAAAGAGCGCCACCAAGCTGTTACGTATTTTTTAATTCAATTGACTTTGATTGTCACTTTTTTATTTGTGATGGTGCAATATCGTGAGTATTCTCATCCGATTATGACCTTTAGCGATCATTATGTTGTTGATAAGCTAGCTATATTAACTAAGTTATTTGTACTTGTTGCCAGCTTTTTTTCTTTTATTTATGCGCAGCAATATATCAAAGACCGTCATATTTTATGCGGTGAATATTATATGCTTGGCTTGTTCGCTGTGTTGGGCATGTTAATCATGGCATCAGCCTATAGTTTTTTAACGATCTATTTAGGGTTGGAATTGTTGTCACTCTCTCTTTATGCAATGGTTGCATTACAAAAAGATTCAGCAGCTGCAACGGAGGCGGCCATGAAATATTTTGTGATGGGTGCGCTGGCCTCAGGGTTATTGTTGTATGGTATTTCGATGCTTTATGGTGTAACGGGTAGTATTGGAATTTCTACGATAGGAGATATATTACAACAGGGATTGCATCAGCAAGATACTGTAGTAATGCTTGCGCTGATTTTTATTTTATCGGGGTTACTTTTTAAATTGGGTGCTGTGCCCTTTCACATGTGGGTGCCTGATGTGTATGATGGCGCACCGACCAGTGTGACACTGTTTATTGCCAGTGCGCCTAAGATTGCTGCTTTTTGCATTATGATGCGAATTCTCGTGCAAGCGATGCCAACGCTGAGTGCAACGTGGACTTCTATTTTAGTCATCATCGCTGTGTTGTCGATGTTTTCAGGTAATTTGCTTGCCATTGCGCAAACCAATATCAAACGCATGCTGGCTTATTCTTCCATTGCTCATATTGGTTATACCTTGTTAGGTGTGATCGCAGGCCCTCACTCTACCATAGGGTATTCAGCTGCGATGTTTTACATTGCTACTTATGTGATTGTTGCAGCTGGTGCTTTTGCAATTATTTCTTTGCTGAGCAAACAAGGCATAGAGTTAGATCAATTAGAAGATTATCGCGGCTTAAATGCTCGCAATCCCTGGCTTGCGTTTATGATGTTGCTGCTCATGTTTTCCATGGCAGGTATACCCCCTACCGTTGGATTTTTTGCTAAGCTGGGATTGCTTGAGGCATTGGTTGAAGCACATGACGTTTGGTTAGCGGCAGTAGCGCTTTTGTTTGCAATTATTGGTGCTTATTATTATTTACGCATAGTGATGTTGATGTATTTTGAAGAACCTAAAGATTTCCTCATCACACAAGAGATTGTGATTGCACCCAACATTATGTTCGCTGTCACACTCAATGGTATTGCTGCATTAGCGCTTGGCTTATTGCCTAGTACATTGATTGATATGTGTAGAATTTCATTGGCATAAAAATAATTATCTGGAGAGCTCTAGAAGCGATTTCTTTTTTAAAAATAGCGTGCTAGGATTCGAAAGTTATTAATAACAACATTAGAATAGGAGTATTAAAATGAAAAAATCACAGATAGCCCCTTCTTTGTTAAATGTATTGCTTATCTCTGGCTTATGCTTTGGTTCGTTTGTTTCTACAACGAATTGTTTTGCAGCAACGGTCACTAAAAAGTTAAATTTAACAATTGTATCAGGCGATTATGAGAGTGAAGCAGGTGATGCAACGGTGACCTATGATGATTCAAAAATAACAGGCATTGGTAAAGAAGAGATAAACGATGGAACTAGTATTACATTTCATTTTTTAGGTCAAACTGCCACTGGACAACCTACAATTATTTTAAAGAATGGAAAATTTAGTGGTATATTTTGGATGTCATTTGTAGACACAGACGACGATTCAATTGCTTTTGTTTTTAACGACAAAAGCTTTAAGCGTCATTCTAAAAAAGCCAAGTTTTTGTATGAAAGTGATGCTGCTGATGGGGATGATGCATATGGGAAAATAGTTTACTCTGATCAATAAAGAAAATGCTTCAAGATATAAAATTTAATCTTACCCGTTCAAGTCGACACACTCGATTTGAACGGTAAGAAGTGTTGTTACCCTGCGGTTTTATATTGCAAATGTCTTTTTCTCTAGTGCCCGTTTTTTGGTTTTGTACACAGACTTAATTATTTAGCGAGTAATAGCTGGAGAATTGTAACTGTTCACGGGGGTCCTGGAATTTTAAAAAAATGAGATTTGCCGCTTAGAGCGTGAACACTTACGGAGAATTATGCAGCTAACTGATTTTCAGTATGATTTACCTGATGAGTTGATTGCGCGTTTCCCCTTAATGCAACGCAGCGCGAGTCGATTGCTTTGTCTAGATTCTAAAACAGGCACAGTAGTGCATCGACAGTTTACTGATTTGCTTGAATTAATAACACCTGGTGATTTGCTAGTTTTTAATAATAGCCGTGTGATTGCTGCCCGTTTACTTGGTCAAAAAGCCACTGGTGGTCGAGTGGAGGTGTTAGTCGAGCGTATTTTAGATACCAAATGTATTCTTGCTCAGGTCAGAGCAAGTAAAACACCTAAACCAGAAAATATTCTTATTTTTTCGAATGAAATCCGCTTTACAGTTTTACAACGTCACGATGATTTATTTGAATTACAATGTGAAGATGAGAGACATGTACTTGAAGTCATCGAGGCGATTGGCCAAATTCCTATTCCCCCGTATTTTTCACGCACACCTGATTCGTACGATAAAGAACGGTATCAAACTGTGTATGCAGAACATAAGGGCTCTGTTGCAGCGCCCACCGCCGGGCTTCATTTTGATATGGATTTTTTAGCATGTTTGCGTAATAAAGGTATCGAGATAGGATTTGTTACGCTGCATGTAGGCGCAGGCACTTTTGCTTCAGTACGCGTCGCTGATATTACTCAACATCGCATGCATGCTGAATATATTGACGTATCAGCTGCTCTTTGTGAATTGATTAAAGCCACAAAAGCACGCGGTAAACGAGTCATTGCGGTAGGAACAACGACTGCTCGCAGTCTGGAAACTGCAAGCCGCTCTGGCTTTATTCAACCTTTTGTGGGCGACACTGATATTTTTATTTACCCCGGCTATTCATTTCAATGTATTGATGCCTTGATTACCAACTTTCATTTGCCTTGTTCTACTTTATTAATGCTGGTCTGTGCCTTCGGTGGGCAAGAAGCTGTATTAACGGCATATCAAAAAGCCATAGAAGAACGATATCGTTTTTTTAGTTATGGGGATGCCATGTTTATTGAGAAATAGAATAGGTAACATATTTGTCATCCTGAACGACGTGAAGGATGACAAGTAATCTAAGCTAAGTTATCTACTATGATCTTAAATAAACAGGGTAAATCAGAAAGCACTATAAAATAAATTCGACTGTCATGATAATCAATCTGTCCAGTTTGGTTTTTAGTAATAATAAAACCTATCTTAGGTTGATAGGCATCTAAAAAGGATTTATAGCTTCGGCTTAAACTTAATTCAGGTGCATTTCGATATTTTACCTCAATAGGAACCACGGTATTAAAGTTTGTTTTAATAATAAAATCCACTTCAGCGCCTGTTTTTGTGCGCCAATAATGAATTTGCCAAGAATGTCTTTCTTGCATCTGGTATTTATACAATTCTTGAAAAACAAGATTCTGTACTAATAATCCATTATCAGTTCGGTTTTCGATAGGTGAGAAATTATTTAATGCCTGGTTGCGAAAACCATTATCAATAAAATAACAAATAGGATTTGAAGTGAGTTCAGTTCGTTTATTTCCAACATAGGGTCTTATGATTTTTATCACATAAGTTTGCTCGAAAATATTTATGTAATTACGAATAGTTTCTACATTGATTTTGCAATCAACGGCGAGTTGTTGAAAATTTAATAATTGTCCAGAAGCATGAGCGAGCAGACCCAGGAGTTGTTGCATGATATCGGGTTTGCCAATTTGTAAAAATTCAATAATATCTTTTTGAATATAATTATTAAATAATTCCTGCAGGAATAGCTGCTTTTTTTGTGCAAGATAGACTTGTGGGTAACTGCCGTATTGCAAAAGAGAGAGATAATGTTGATTAAAGTTAATTTCACGGCAACTTAATGGAAGTATAATGGCTTCTAGTTGACGGCCGGTTAAATGTTCTTGTACTTTACTTTTTATTTCTAATTGTGACGAGCCAGAAGCGATCATTTTAATAGGCAATTTTAAATCAGCAATGATTTTTAATAATAAACCGGGCGTGTCTAGACGCTGGACTTCATCAATAAATAAAATGTAGTTCTTTAAAGATAAATTTTTTTCAGCTTCTGCCAAAAAACTTGCTGAGTTAAGCCATAAACGAATTTCATGATAGTCACAGTTTAAGTAAAGCAGTTGTTGATAACGTTGTTGATTAATTAGTTCTTGGCATAAATGTTTGCCCAGGGTAGTTTTACCTGCTTGTCGCGGACCAATGAGTATTGTCCAGACAGAATCCCAGTCTGGTTGTGCTAAAAAAGTAAATTGCAGACGATCAATATAGTGATCAGGTTGAATGATGGGGTGTTTAAAGGATTGAAGCCAAGGGTTTTGCTGATGAATGGCTTGCAAGAGCTTTGTATCCATAGATTATCCTTACTTAAATTCGGTCAGCCGTATTTAAGTAAGGATAATCTATGGGTTTAAAATCGTCAAGCTTGCAGGGAGAAGGTATTTTAAGCAATATTTTTTAAATGATAATTTGCGTCCCCAGCCTGAAAAAGGTAGATTAGACAACTTGGTTTACTCTGTTAAATAACAGAGGTTCACTAGACTATAAAGGAAAAAAACATGCATTTTGTAAATAATATAATCAATTTTTTCATCAGCCCAGCTTATGCGGATACGGCGGCACCTGCTCAACAAAACAGCGGTGGCTTTTCATTAATGTTAATGACAGGCGTTTTTATTATTTTCATGTATTTTGTGGTTTGGCGTCCGCAGAGTAAACGGGCCAAAGAGCAACGCGATTTATTAAGCTCATTAGCAAAAGGCGATGAAGTGGTAACTACAGGCGGTATTCTTGGCAAGATTGCTAAAATTAACGATAATTATGTTCAGCTTGCCTTAACAGACACGGTAGAGATTATGATACAAAAAAATTCTATTGCGGGTGCATTACCTAAAGGTACATTGAAGTCTATTTAATCAGAGGCATTTTGGAAATACTATGGTTTTTAATCGTTATCCTATCTGGAAAAATGTATTAGTTTTGTTTGTGATGATTGTTGCATTTTTTTATGCGGCGCCGAATTTATTTGGTTATGACCCCGCAATACAAATTTCAGGTGCAAATGCAGCGATCCCTGTTACTGAAGCAACAGCCACTACCGTGAAGCAAGCTTTGCAAACAGCGCAAATCAATGTAAAGAAAGTGGAATGGCAAAATCATAGTCTGTTACTTCGCTTTATGTCGACCGATAGCCAGCTTAAAGCGCGAGAAACGATCCAGCAAGCGTTAGGTAATGATTATCTTGTGGCATTGAATTTAGCCTCTCGAACACCTGCGTGGCTAAAAGCAATAAGCGCGATGCCAATGAAATACGGGTTAGATTTACGTGGTGGTATTCATCTGCTGATGCAAGTGGATGCTGACTCTGTATTGAAGCAGCAGGTTGAAGGGGATTTAAATAATATATCTCAGTTATTGCGCACAGAACGTATACGTTACTCCGGTATTACACGTCAAAATGAAAATAATATACTTGTAGAGTTTCGTACGGTTGATGCATTGAATGATGCGTATAGTGTACTGAGCCAGCATTTCAACGAATTTAACTGGACGAAAAACGATCTTACATTGCAAGGCGTTTTTTCGCCGGTTGTATTGCAGCAAGCACGACAAGAGATATTAGAAAAAACTGCAAACACGTTACGTAATCGTGTGAATGAATTAGGTGTGTCTGAAGCCGTTGTGACTCAGCAAGGTGCTTCACGTATTGCAGTAGATTTGCCGGGTATTCTGGATACTGCAGAAGCCAAGGATATTTTAGGCAAAACAGCCACCTTGGAATTTCATTTGGTAGATGCTGAAAATGATCCGCGTAGTGCAGTGGGTAATGTGGCGCCGCCCAATACTAAATTGTATCAATATCAAGGTCAGCTTGTTTTATTAAAAAATCAGATTATCTTACATGGCTCCTCTATCACGAGCGCACGGTCTGGGATGGGTGATGATGGTCGGTCTACTGTTGATATACGGTTTAGTGGAAGTGAAGAAGGTTTGTTTGCCCGTACTTCAGGTGAAAATATTGGGAAACCCATGGCTATTGTTTATGTGGATACTAAACCACAAGTGAAGATAGTCAATGGCCAAAAAGTAGTTGGCTTTACAGTAGAGCGTCGTGTTATTAGTGTTGCGACAATACAGTCGATGTTAGGTAGTCCGTTTCAGATTATGGGTCTGACGAGTCAGGAGGAAGCACGTACTTTAGCTTTATTATTGCGTGCAGGTGCATTGAGTGCGCCAGTTGCAGTGATTGAAGAACGTGAAATGGGCCCTAGTTTGGGTGAACAAAATATTCATATGGGGCTCATGTCCGTTATTGTAGGCTTTTCATTGGTCGTGCTCTTTATGGCGTTTTATTATCGCCTCATGGGATTCGTGGCAGATTTGGCTTTAGGCATGAATTTAATTTTAATCGTCGCTATTTTATCGTTATTGGGCGCAACGCTCACATTGCCAGGTATTGCAGGTATGGTATTAACGGTCGCGTTGGCAGCCGATGCCAATGTATTGATATTCGAACGTATTCGCGAAGAGTTACGTAATGGTGTTGGGATACAAGCAAGTATTCATGCAGGTTATGAACGCGCCTTAGTGACGATTGTCGATGCAAATGTGACTACGTTAATTGTAGCTATTGTGTTATTTAGTTTAGGGTCGAGTGTAGTGAAAAGTTTTGCAGTGACAGTGACCATTGGTGTGCTGACTTCAATGTTTACTGCGATTACCGGCACGCGCGCGATAGTCAATTTGATGTATGGCGGTAGGCCAGTCAAAAATATTTCGATCGGCTTATAAGAGCTTTAGAAACAGCAGTTCCCGCTGACCTTACGCGATGGGGGGTATATAAACAAGGAACAGATCATGGAATTTTTCAAACAGAATACACAGATTAATTTTATGGGGCAGCAAAAAAGCGCTGCTGTTTTATCAGTGATTTTATTTGTTTTGTCATTGGCATCACTTTTTATCAATGGCTTGAGTTTGGGATTGGATTTTACAGGCGGAACGCAAGTTCAGTTAAGTTTTCCTTATGCGGCGAATTTGAATCAAATCCGTGATCGTTTAGAAAGTGCAGGTTTTAAGGAAGCGGTTGTTAATAGTTACGGCACTTCAAAAGAAGTGTTAGTGACTTTAGTACCTAAAAAATCAGTTGAAAGTACCGATATGAAAGATGAAATCGTACATCAGATTGTAACCGTGCTGCCCGATGCAAAAGTGCAACAAGTCGATTCGATTGGATCACAAGTCGGACAAGAGCTGGCAACCAAAGGTGCGCTTGCTGTGGTCATCGCTTTACTTGGTACGATGATTTATATTGCGTTGCGTTTTGAGTGGCGTTTTGCTGTAGGTTCAACGGTTGCGCTGATTCATGATCCTTTGTTAATTTTAGGAATATTTTCTTTCTTTCATCTGGAATTTAATCTGATTAGTTTAGCTGCATTGCTGACAGTGATAGGCTATTCGCTGAATGACACTATCGTTATTTTTGATCGCATACGTGAAAATTTTCGTAAATTACGTAAGGCGGAACCTATAGAGGTAGTCAATCAATCTATCAATCAAACGTTATCACGTACCATTATGACATCTGCTTTAACCTTAATGGTGGTATTAGCGCTATTTTTCTTAGGCGGCAGGATGTTGCATGGCTTTGCGTTGGCGTTGATCATTGGTATTGTGGTGGGTACTTATTCGTCTATTTATGTAGCGGGGTCGCTGTCGTTAGCGTTAGGACTGACTCGGCAGCATTTGTTGCCTGTTGCGAAAGAAGTGTTGGATGATCGTCCTTAGTATTATCGCGTCTATTACAATAATTGCTAATAAGAGCATAGAGATAATTATTGTATCCAAGTTCACGAGTGTCTCTTTATAATTAAGATCATACACCAAGGAGAAACGTATGTCAGACATCGATTATTTAGTATCACAAGTAGAACGTGCTTTAGTTAATGCAGTAAACGGACATAAAAATTTCGATAATAGTGCTAGCCATATAATGTCGATGGTTATGAACCTACAGATTACTCCAAGAGATCGTGAAAATTTTTTAAATGAACTTAAACAGTTTTTACAGACATATGACATGCCGCAACATACTAAAAGCTAGATCAACAAGCTATCGTAATTAGAATCGAATCTAGACCTATTTTTAAGCATAAAAGCATTAAAAACTACAATAAACCTAATAGGTTACTTATAGTTGAAAAAATAAACCTTATAGGGTATAATTAACTATGGAAAAGAGAGTAAGAACGTATGATTTAGAGGCAATCAAAGCCACATTTGCCTCAATTGAGCAGTTGCGAACAACTTCGACTGCACTAAAAGATGCACGTTCAATGGGATTTTTACGAGAAGATATGGTCGCTGCTATACAGCAAATTAAACGAAAGGATTTCTTGAAATCGATGACAACACACATTGATCATCGAATTTGGCAAGATGTTTATAACACAGAATATAACGGATACTTTTTGTATATTAAGTTTCAAATAGATGAAGCAGGTTATTTTGTAGTTTCATTTAAGGAGAGAGCAATATGAAATGCCATGCATGTAGTAAAGGTGTTTTAACACAAAAAATGAAAAAGCAATTATTCACATATAAAGGCAAATCTATTCAGTTAGATCAACCTGGTTTATGGTGTGATGTTTGTGAAGAAGGTATTTTAAGTGGTGAAGATATTGCTAAAACTGAAAAATATTTTGATGAATTTAAATCTAAAATTGATGGTCTTTTAAATCCAGATGAAATTCGGCATATCAGGAAAGATATCCTTAAACTTTCTCAAGAAGAGGCCGGCCAGATATTTGGAGGTGGGAAAAACGGATTCAGCCGATATGAGCGTGGAGAGGTAAGACCTTTACCAGCAATTAGTAATTTACTTAAAATGTTAGAGAGACATCCGGAAGATTTGAAATATTTTATGGTAGATAGAGAAGTAAAAAGTCAAAAAAGATTGCCTCAGATTAATCATGGATAATTACTCGCATTTTGAGGTATGAGTATCTTAGTAGTTAACCCAAATACGGCTTAATATTTTTCAATAATAACTTCAGTATCTTCGGATTACCTACCACAACATTGCCACTGTTCAGGTAGTCCTCTCCGCCATCTGGATCGCAAACCAAACCACCGGCTTCTTTAATCAATAATGTTCCTGCCGCAATGTCCCATATTTTTAAACCGGATTCCCAAAATCCATCTAAGCGTCCGCATGCAACATAGGCTAAATCCAATGTCGCAGCGCCAGGGCGGCGTATATCACCACACAAGGGGATTAACACTTCTAACGTGCGTAAATGCGCAGCCAAAAGCGAGTCTGAACCACTTTGATAGGTGAAACCCGTCGCAAGCAAGCAATCTTTGAGCTCCGTCCGTTTGCTAACACGAATCCGTTTATCATTTAACCTTGCACCTTTGCCTCGGCTTGCTGTAAATAATTCTTGACGCACAGGATCGTAAATCACACCATGCTCAATTTTACCTTTGTAGCTAATACCGATAGAAACTGCAAATTGCGGATAGCCATGAATAAAATTACGGGTGCCATCAATAGGATCAATAATCCAGGTATACTCTTTACCTGCGCTTGCACCGCTTTCTTCTCCCAAAATACCATGATGAGGATGCGCTTTGCGGATAATGCTGATAATCTCTTGTTCTGCCTTCTGATCAATGTCGGTCACATAATCATGAGGCTGTTTTTGGCTAACGCGTATCGTATCGAGGCGATCTAACGCGCGAATAATGATATTTCCAGCGGCACGGGCTGCATTGACTGCAATATTCAGGATAGGATCGCGCATAATTTTGTCAAATAACTCAATAAAGGGTACATAGAATAACAAATTTTCTGTAAGATGCCACGGAATTGTTTAGGTATTTGTAACGGCTATGCGGGCGGCGGGCTCCTTTAGAAAGACTCATATATTTTTGAGAATAGATTAAATGTTAAAGAATATACGTATCGTACTAGTTAATACTTCTCACCCGGGCAATATTGGTTCTGCCGCACGCGCAATGAAAACAATGGGCTTAGATACTCTGTATTTAGTCTCGCCGCAACTTTTCCCACATCCTAAAGCGATTGAAATGGCAACTGGCGCAGCTGATATTTTAGAGAGGGCAGTTATCGTAGATGATTTAACAGATGCTATTGCTGATTGTGGATTAGTGGTTGGCACGAGTGCTCGTTCGCGCACAATACCTTGGCCTATGCTTTTACCGAGGCAATTTGCAGAAAAAGCGATTGTTGAAGCGACGACTAGCAAAGTGGCTATTATTTTTGGCCGTGAACAGTCTGGTTTAACCAATGATGAATTACATCATTGCCATTTTCATCTACAAATTCCGTGTGATCCCGGTTATACCTCTTTAAATATTGCAGCGGCTGTGCAAGTGATAGCGTATGAGTTACGTATAGCGAGTCTAGCTGAGAATTTAAAAGAAGAATGGGATTATCAATTTGCGACTGCGGCAGAAATGCAGGGTTTTTATGAACATTTAGAACGCGTATTAGTGGCTATTGATTTTTTAAACCCACAAGTCCCTCGCCAATTAATGACCCGGTTACAGCGGTTATTTAATCGTGCAAGGCCGGATGTGATGGAAGTTAATATTTTGCGTGGGATTTTAGGAGCAATAGATAAGATGCGATAGATGAAGAGTGCTATTGGAGTAATGAGAATTTTGGTGGCGAAAAGCAAAAGCAAAAGCAAAAGCAAAAGCAAAAGCAAAAGCAAAAGCAAAAGCAAAAGCAAAAGCAAAAGCTAGGGCGGAGGCTGCGATTTAGTGAAGGAATGTGGGGGTATTATGCTGGCTCCAAACACGACATCCTTGTCGTTTACGTTGCCATCCATGGCAACGAGTCACCTGCATAATACCCCCACATTCCTTCACTGAATCGCAGAGCATTTTCCGGTGGAAATTAGTGTAGATATATTAAGCGCATTGTCGACGTCTCCTTGACAATAGCGGAGCCTTATTTCATTTCTGGGACAAGAGTATCTCATGATACTTTTCGTAGAAATAATGAGTGACAAGGTGTTTCTTTAAAATAGTTGCTTGCTTGCAAGCTGAGTTATCCCTACAAAATTTTTGTAATAAAACCTGTCATTGCGAGCGAAGCGAAATCTAGCTCGAAAGCAATGATTCAGACAAATTCACGAAAAAACGTGTTGAATTAGTATTATTTTTTAGAAAGTGACCCGTCACTCCGACTTTGAAAAAGAAATAAGGCACAGCAATTGCAAAGAAGACGTCGATAATGCGCTTAATATATCTACACTAATTTCCACCGGCAAATATACTGCGATTTAGTTAAGGGAAGGTGGGGGGAATGCAGGCGACTCGTTGCCATGGATGGCAACGTAAACGACAAGGATGTTGTGTTTGGAGCAAGCATTCCCCCCACCTTCCCTTAACTAAATCGCAGCCTCTGCCCCATCCTTTGCTTTTCGCCACCAAACTTCTCATTACTCCAATAAGATTTTTATTAATCAACCTTCGAATACTTATTAAAAAGTTTGTAAATATCAAATTTATACATAGAAGGATTCTCAACGGTTTTCCAGTAATGATACATTTTCCATACCTTTTTAAAATTAGGATAATGTGAAAGTATTTTTATATAGTCTATTTTTATCGATTTTCCTTCATATGTTATAAATTGAGATTGATCAACATAAATCAAGATGGGTTTGTTTTTTTTGATATCATCAGCGAGCATGGTTACAAAAAAAGCTTCTTCATTTTTTTGATGAGGAGCAAGAGTTTGTGATGGGCTAGCGTGGTGATAGTGCTGCATCCAAGCTAAAAATTGTAGACGTGAAGCATGCAGAACATCGGCATGTTCGAAAACTGAAACCATATAGGCTGCATTGCTTGAGAAGAAAAAAATATATTTTTTTTCCCTTTTCTCACGCAATTCATTAATTAATGGTTGTGTACCGTTTTTTATCATGACACACTTTTCATAGTATTTTTTAATAAAGAAAAGAGGATAAGAGAATATAAATATGCATACCAGTAATACAAATAAAAACTCTGACGTATTGCATCGATATTGTCGCAAAAATAAAACAAATGATAGTACATACACTATGACAGCTATACTAAATGCAGGCAGTACATGATAGTACCATGGAAGTTGCTGAACAAGATAAGCTGCTAAAAAACCTGCTAATGCCATCAACAACACAATGAATAATTGTTTATATAATTCATTGGCTGAAAGAAAAAAATAAAATACAGGTGTTAAGGAAATATAAATAACAAGCGGGTTAAAGAAGACATAAGTTAAAGGAAGAGAAAAAGATTGATAATAAAAATTTGCAGCAAGAGGTACGACTACCTTAATATAATTAGGGTGGAAGAAATATATAAAAATTAGATAAAAGATGAATATCAAAAAAATACAAACGGTTTCCGGACGTATCCAGCTTATTAAGCGTTTTCTCAATGTAATTTGTTTTGATAAAAAATAGATTTCAACTAAGCAAAAAGCAAAAATAAAAAAAGGCTTAATAGCGAAACCTAGACCCGCTAAAATTCCAATATTCACTGCAGGCAATAGATTTATTTTCATAGGCTTAAGACGTATGCTGATTAATAAAAAATAAGGCATAGTTAAGTAAAGTAGCAGGCATTCTCGTTGTCCAAATTCTTCGAAAGGTAAAATTAAATAAACAAAAAATAAGGTAACTATAAACAATAAACGAATATTTTTGTCTTTGCTTGGAGAAATTTTTTTAAATAAAGAGTGACATAGAATAAGAGAAAGAGTAGCAAAGATAAATATATAAATTCTTAATGCTAAGATGCCAGAAATGGAGAATTTTTGTTGCAAGAACACGGCTGGCATATAGAGGTAAATAGAAAGCGGTGGGTTTATTTCAAAAAAATCTTTAACATAGTTGCCGCCAGAAAGTACCAATCTAGCTAAATGCATTTGCCAGCTGACATCTCCTTTTAGAAGAAACTGGTCTTGGATACGCCAAGCGAAGATATAGAGTAAGGCAAAGAGTAATAGTATTAAATAATTTTGTATTTTGACTTTATTCACAGGATGCCGCTCATAACATATTGACCTCCCAAGGGAATAAAAGATAAATATTTTTCTAAAAACCGAAGGCGCTTAAGAAGCGAGGGGAAAAATAATGTATATTCTAAATGGATTTTTTGAATACCTGCTTGTTTAAATAATAATTTTAATTCTTTTGGTTTTAACAAAACAGCATCGTGATCAAATGGACAGGTTTTAACTAGGTACCGTGTTACGGGATTATATGGATTATGCTCAAAAATCACTATTGACCCACCAGCTGTGCCAGACTTTACAAGTAAGTCTATCGTTTTTAAACGCTCGTTTGGGCTAATATGATGAAAAACATTGGATACGAAAATGAGATCAAATTTATTTGGTTTAGTTAACAAATCGGCTATTAAAAAAAAATCGGCAGAAGGAAGGGTTTTTTTTGCTTCTATTAGGCTTTGTTGAGAAACGTCACATCCATGAATGTGAGCATCTGGAAAATAATGAGTTAGAAATGAAGTAGATCTTCCAATTCCACAGCCAAAATCCAAAATATTTTTTGGGCTGAATCGAGTTAAATTTTTCAATTTAGCTATTTTATATTCTGCAAAATATAGATTATCTTCTTCAAAAAAATTTAATTGTTTGCTTAAAATATCAGTGTAGGTTTTTGCAAACCTATCAAAATCATTTTTATCCATCAGTGTAACTCCGTGTCTTTTATATAACGAGGACGTCTTTTTACTTCCAGATAAATTTTTGCTAGATACTCGCCAATTATTCCTATGGATAACAGTTGAACGCCGCCTATAAAACATAATGGGATCATAATAGAAGCCCAGCCTGGGGTAGTGTATGCAAATATTTTTGCACTGAGGACCCATCCAGCTATACCGATTGAGGCAAGAAAAGAAATAATTCCGCTTATTAAAATAAATTCAAGCGGTACTTGGCTAAAAGAGATAAGACCTTCCCATGCGAGTGCAATCATTTTCCTGAATGTATATTTTGTTTCACCTAGTGCGCGGCTATTTCTATCATAATGTACTTGGCTTGTTTTAAATCCAATTAAGGAAAAAATACCACGTAAAAATATATTACTTTCTTTGAAGTGACTCAGCTGTTCTATAATTTTTCGACTTAATAAACGGAAATCGGCATGATTGAATACAATTTCAGAACCAGAATGTTTCATTAATTTATAAAATGTTAATGCAGTGACTCGTTTAAAAAAGCTATCTGATTTTCGTGATCGTCTGACACCATAAACAATATCACTACCTTCTCGGAAATGATCTAGCATGGTCTGAATGACATTGATGTCATCTTGTAAATCAGCATCAAGAGTGACTGCGCAATCCACTTGATCTTGAATGTTTAATAATCCTGCCAGTAGTGCATTTTGGTGGCCTACATTTCGACTTAGACGTAATCCTTTCACTTTAGTATCGATTTTGTGTTGATTAAAGATAATTTGCCATGTTTGATCTTGACTACCATCATCCACACAATATAAGAAGCTCTCTTCATTAATTTGTTTTTTTGATATTAGCTCATGTAAAAGTTCAAGTAATTTATTTAACGAATCCGGTAAGATGAGTTGCTCATTATAGCAAGGGATAATAATAGCAAGACGCGGGGGCATTAACTTACCAGCAATCATTTGTATAACCTCAAAGTGTTCTTCCTGAAACAAGCGAAAATAGTAACAAAACAGACCTGCTAACTCAAGGATTAGTCTCTTAAGAAAAGACGCAATCGGGCACGATTAAGTGAATGGCAACCGCTGAACAGTTACCAAAAAGCACCCATTATGCTAAGCTACCTTCCCATGAAAACACCTATTTATCTAGATTACGCTGCTACCACTCCGGTTGATCCTAGAGTAGCTGCCAAAATGTTACATTACCTTACTTCGGAGGGCCATTATGGCAATCCTGCGTCTACTCATGCTTTTGGTCAAGCGGCTAAACAGGCAGTAGATGATGCGCGTGCTCAAGTAGCTGAGCTAATAGAGGCTGAGCCAAGTGAAATCATTTGGACCTCAGGTGCCACGGAAGCTAATAATTTAGCGCTTAAAGGTGTGGCTACACTTTATCAACGAAAAGGTAAGCACATCATTACATTAAAAACAGAGCATCCCTCTGTATTGGATTGTTGTCAACAACTAGAAAAACAAGGATTTTCTGTGACCTATTTGACTCCTGAACCGAATGGCTTGCTTGATTTGGCTAAATTTTCTGAGGCGTTGCGTGATGATACGGTGTTGGTCTCTATTATGCATATTAATAATGAAATAGGTGTTATTCAGGATATTAAAGCAATAGCTCAAATAACTGCTGAACGTGGTATCTTATTTCATGTGGATGCAGCGCAAAGTGCCGGTAAAATACCTCTGAGTATGAAGCAAATTCCCGTGGATCTTTTATCCGTTTGTGCTCATAAGGTTTATGGACCCAAAGGGATAGGCGCATTGTATTTGCGTCGCAAACCTCGCGTGCGTGTCGCTCCTCTTATTCATGGTGGTGGGCAAGAACAAGGCATGCGTTCTGGTACGTTACCTGTGCATCAAATTGTAGGCATGGGGGAAGCATTTGCTCTTGCAGGACAGTGCATATCGGTCGAACAAAATACGCTATATGCATTGCGTGATCGATTTTTGAAAGGAGTCAGTTCATTACAGAATGTAATCGTCAATAGTGATTTAAAAAAATCGTATCCTGGGATAGTTAACCTTTGTTTTTCTGGTATACATGCTAAAACACTTGCGAGCATGTTGCCTGATATAGCATTTTCTGTAGGTTCTGCGTGTCATGCCAAAGGGATTGAGCCTTCTTATGTGCTGCGTGCTTTGGGATTAACGGATGAACTTGCGCAATGCGCCGTACGGTTTTCATTTGGACGTTTTACCACGGTAGAGGAAATTGATTTTACTGTCCAACGGCTTAATAATTATCGCTTGTCAGTTTCGAATGATTGATGTGTTGATTAGCATATCAATTTTTTTGTATCGTTGTTATTTTTGCAAAGGCGGCAAAAAACTCACTATTATTTTAACAAGCGGCGCATTTTTATTTCTCAGCCATGCAAATTCATAAAGTCGTGGTTTACTCATTTTTGCAAATCGCTTGATCACCTCGTCTTGCGATACTCTTTGATCTTCTGATAAATCCCAAACAAAAATGGCGCCATCTTCTTTCAGCTTTTTTTCATCTATCCAGGGACTCACTCGATGATTCCAGTCAATAAATACTTGAGGTCTGTCACTCGAATAAAAAGCAATATTTCCTGCAAGCCATCGCGACCCTGCGACATATTTAAGGGGAGTTTGATATTTTTCATGCCAATACTGCGTAAACGTAACGGCTATTTTCTTCCCAGGATAATTTGCACTCGATGTTTCATCTGCACGTATTAATGCAATACAATATGCTGCCACTGTGAGTGCCAGAAATCCAAACACTACTGCTACAAATCGATAAAATTTAGCAGGTGTCAGATAAGGCTGTAACCAAACAATTAAAATAAGTCCCCATAAAGATAATAACGGCTGACCCCACCCTGCCCGTAATTTAATTCCTGTGACAGCTGATAGTAAAACAGTTAGTAAAAATGGACCTATGCCTACCCAAAATAAAAAAGTTTTATCAAACTGACTAATCATCATGCGTGGTTTTAAACGCCAAGGTTTTCCCCCTATCCATAAGAAACAAAATAAAAATAACGCAGGCAATAGCACTTCAAATTGTTGCCAAGCAAATTGCACAGGGAAAAATAAATGATTATACCAACTTGGCGGACTTGTCACGCGACCTACTGCATAATCCAGCGTGACAAAATCATGTGAGAATAGCCAAATTGTATGTGGCGTAATAACGGCAAGAAACACTAACAATCCTAGATATAATCCAGATTTTTTAAATTGTTCACGGCCTTTCGGATCTATCAATAAAAAGAGTGCCATAGGTAATAATAACATTGCGATATAATATTTTGTCATCATCCCCAGGCCTGCGAAAAACCCAGTGAGTAACCAGTTACGTAATTTATTCGAATTCAATGCTTGGTAGAAAAATAAAATGGTGAGTGCCCACGTTGCTAATTCTAAGGTATTGTCATTGAAATCGATGGCATGAAAATTATAATATTGCATTCCTTCTAATAAAAAGACTGCTATTAAAGCATATACTGGCGGTACTATTTTTTTACCTAATTGCCACACTGCCCAAAAGCAGATGGCTACAGAAAGCTGACTAAAGAAATAAATTGCCCAACCTGTATGCCCATCTATTTTGAGTGCAAGCGCAGTCAGCCATCCATTCATAAAAGGGTTTTTATCATACCCCCATTCCAGTTGCCTACCCCATAAAGCGCCTTCCATTGAATCCATGGGTAGTGTGAAGCGAATGAAGGCAGGTGCCAATGTCCATGCAGTGACATGAAATAAAATAAAAGTCATTAGCCAGCGTGTTATACGATTATTTTCGACGAATTTATTAATCATTA
Source organism: Gammaproteobacteria bacterium (assembly GCA_044221135.1). GTDB lineage: Bacteria > Pseudomonadota > Gammaproteobacteria > DSM-16500 > DSM-16500 > UBA4722. The sequence goes on along the minus strand of JBGAPT010000001.1, from coordinate 152,209 downwards.
ACAAATCTCGCTGTGTTTACAAGGATAATCTGTGCTTCCTCTTTCTACTTGAATAGTGGCATGGCCAATTTTGAATTTTTCCTTTAACACAGTATTAATTCTTTCATAATCTGCATCCGATAATGTTGCGCCTGGCATAATAAGATGCGCTGTCAATGCAACTTCTTTAGTACTTAATCCCCAAATATGCAAATCATGCACCGCCTGCACCTTAGGTAAATTTTGCAGAAACTCCTGTATTTCATGCTGATCTATATGCCTCGGTACAGCATCTAAAATTAAACGCACTGAGTCACGTAACAACCCCCATGTGCCCCAGAGAATGATGAGGACGATGCTTAATCCAATCAGTGGATCCAACCATAAGCGATGCGTCAATAAAATTAAAACACCCCCTGCTACTACACCTATAGAGATGAGTGCATCACCCATTAAATGCATAAAAGCGCCTTTGATATTCAAATCTTCCTCTGCACCCTTCATGAATAATAACGCTGTACCACCATTCACAATAATGCCAATCAAGGCAACGATAATCACGATAGAGGCATTGACACTCACTGGGTGTAAAAACTTGCTAATGGATTCATAAGCAATTAGCACAGTGGTGGATACTAAAATTAAAGCATTTGTTATTGCAGCAAGGATTGTTGTTTTTTTATAGCCATAACTGTAACGTTTGCGTGAAGGTAACGTTAGCAACCAGCTTGCCCCCCATGCCAATACTAATCCAAACACATCTCCAAAATTATGGGCTGCATCTGCCATTAAGCTCATGGAATTCGCTAGAAAAGCAAAAATAATTTGAAAAATAGTAAATCCTAGATTGAGTGAGACTGCAATAGTAAAGGCTAAGTTAAAGGATTTTGGGGTTGCGTGTGAATGTGAGTGATCATGATGATGTGAATGAGTCATGGTATTTAATTCCAGTGTTGTGTAAACAAGCCCTATTCTAAGCTGCTAATTCCTTCCTTTGTCTGTACTTATTAAATATGACTTAAGGCTCTTCACTCAAAGAAACCAGTGTCGCATTCCCCCCTGCTGCTGTTGTATTGATGGATACCACTCGCTCAACACACAGTCTAGGCAAATAATAGGGCCCGCCTGCTTTGGGCCCTGTTCCTGAAAGTCCTTCGCCTCCAAAGGGCTGCACACCGACAACAGCCCCTATCATATTACGATTCACATAAACATTACCAACAGCTACATGGTTTTCGATATAGTTGACTGTCGCATTAATCCGGCTATGAATTCCTAACGTCAATCCATAACCTGTTTGATTGATATCATCTAAGACTTGATCTAAATTTTTTGCCGCATAACGAATAATATGCAAGATAGGCCCAAAGACTTCGCCCTTCAACACACTTAATTTTTTTATTTCAACCATGGCAGGTGCAAAGAAATGACCGGGTGGTAATGCTTTCATAGGCACTTGATATAAAAGTGCTGCTTCAGTTTGCATTTTAACAAGATGATTTTCTAACATAAATAATGCATCTTCATCAATGACTGGTCCTATATCAGTTGCTAATAAAGCAGGGTCCCCTACCGTTAACTCCGCCATTGCGCCTTGCAGCATGGTCAGCAGAGGCTCTGCAATATCCTCTTGCACGAATAATACACGTAGCGCAGAGCAGCGTTGCCCAGCGCTATTAAATGCGGATAGCAAGACATCAGCGACGACTTGTTCAGGCAAAGCAGAGGAATCAACAATCATCACATTCTGTCCGCCTGTTTCTGCAATAAAAGGGACCAGAGGGCCGGGCCTGTTTGTCAGTGTTTGCTGAATTAATCGGGCTGTTTCAGTAGAGCCCGTGAACATGACGCCAGCGATACGAGTATCCGCCACTAATTTTGCACCTACCAAGCTACCATCACCCGGCAACAGTTGTAGTACGGCATCTGGAATACCTGCTTCCTGTAATAAACGAACTGCTTCACGTGCAATCAAAGGTGTTTGTTCGGCAGGTTTGGCAATGACCGCATTACCACTGACCAAGGCCGCTGCAATTTGTCCAATAAAAATAGCTAATGGAAAATTCCATGGGCTAATACAAGCAATGATTCCCCGTGGATGTAATGAAAACTGATTGAATTCGCCAGTGGGTCCAGGCAATTGTTGAGGTAATAAATCACAACGTGCACGCATTGCATAGTAACGACAGAAATCGACTGTTTCACGTACTTCTGATACACAGTCAACAATTTGTTTACCGCCTTCATTGCATAACAGCGTGATCAAGGCAGCTAAGTTTTTTTCAAATAAATCTGCTGCACGCTCTAAACACGCGGCACGCTCTGTAACAGGCGTATTGGCCCAGGCAACTTTTGCATGGGTCGCGGCAGTTAATGCCTGTTCAATATCCTCTGCAGTGGCTTCATGCACATAACCTACAATACGATCCACGTTCGTTGGTGAAAGCACGGGTTTTGCTGTGTGCAGACTATTTTTACCTGCAATCACTGGGCTGGATTCCCACTTTCTCTGATCAACTTGTTCCATTGCTTTTTTGAGAGCCTGTAAAGTGTGAGTGTTCGATAAATCCAATCCTTGTGAATTGATTCGTTCTATACCATAAATATTTTGGGGTAATGGAATGCGTGGGTGAGGTTTAGAGGTGAGCCCAGCTATTTTTGCGACAGGATCTGCAATGATGTCTTCAATAGGTGTTTTTTCATCTGCAATACGGTTAATGAAAGAGGTATTAGCACCATTTTCTAATAGACGACGCACTAAATAACCTAATAAATCTTTATGACTACCTACCGGCGCATAGATACGACAAGGTGTGCTTGCAATCAGCTGATCATACAAAGGCTCGCCCATACCATGCAGACATTGAAATTCAAAATCTTGATAAGTACCCGCCATTTCTAAAATAGTGGCAACAGTGTGGGCATTGTGAGTGCCAAATTGTGGATAGATACAATCAGAGTACGATAATATTTTTTTAGCGCAGGCAATGTAGGAAACATCAGTAGCCTGTTTTCGAGTAAAAACAGGATAACCTTCAAGTCCTAATACCTGGCTGATTTTAATTTCCGCATCCCAGTAAGCACCTTTCACGAGGCGAACCATGAGACGACGTTTTTGCCGCTTTGCAAGATTGGCTAGCCAATCAATCACAAAAGGAGCGCGTTTTTGATAAGCTTGTACGGCCAGTCCAAAGCCTTCCCAGCCTTCCAGTTCCGGACTGCAAAATACACTCTCAATAATGTCCAGCGATAATTCAAGTCGGTCTGCTTCTTCTGCATCAATAGTCATGCCAATATTTTGTTTCTTGGCCGCTTGAGCCAGCATGAGTAAGCGAGGCACTAATTCATTTAAGACGCGTTCTCGCTTTGCTATCTCGTAACGAGGGTGTAGGGCAGATAATTTAATAGAGATGCCCGGCCCATGGATTGGATCAAGCCCCTGTGACTCTTTTCCAATAGCGGTAATGGCTGTCTGGTAAGCGTTAAAATATTTTTCAGCATCTTTTTGCGTGCGGGCCGCTTCACCTAACATATCGTATGAATAACGATAACCTTTTGCCTCTAATTTTTTAGCATTTGTTAAGGCTTCCTCAATAGTCCTGCCCATGACAAATTGTTTGCCTATAATTTTCATTCCTTGCAAGATAATAGGTCGGATCAGGGTTTCTCCTGTGCGGCTGATAACACGTTTCAGTGAGGCGCTTAAGCTTTTTTCATTGCTGAGAGTAGGAGCAAAGATTTTTCCAGTGAGCATGAGTGACCAGGTGGCAGCATTCACAAACAATGAACTGTCAGTATTTGAATGGGTATCCCAATCAGCAGTAGAAATTTTATCTGCAATTAAGCGATTCATCGTATGAGTGTCTGGTATGCGTAACAGTGCTTCGGCCAAACACATGAGGGCGATACCTTCATCACTGGAAAGATCATATTCATGCAAAAAAGTATCGAGGCCGCCTTGTTTCTTGCGCTGTTTGCGTGTCTCACTGACTAAGTTTGTTGCGGTAACTGTGATGCGTTGTCTGGCATCGAGTGGGAGAGATGCTTGTTCTAATAAGGCTGTGAGACACGTTGTTTCATCCATTCTGTAGGCGGATGTAATAGCTTCTCGTAGTGGATGTCGTTGATCTGTATTATTAAATAGCATGTTATAGTTACCTTTTTGGTTAGCTTTTTTAAAACGTGTGCTTCGAGAGGAGAATCGCGATTCTCCCCCTTTTGGTTCTAGAGGTGATACAATGCTCAACCCTAATGAGATTTTGTATATTATCCTAACTGCCGACGTTATGGTTATACTCTGTGGCATTTGAATTTTAGGTGTTGTAGCGTTCAATGTGCAAGAGATTTAAACGGTTTTGCTCACAAAAAGTGCCGAAGCAGCCCGTCACTTCAAGTTTATTGGAAATTTACAGGCGGGTATACAGTACCTAACTCCTAGATTCTACAGATAAAATACATAGCGAGGAAAATAACTTGCCATTAAAACAAAAATTAAGACACACCCCTATTTCTTTGCGTTTTCGTGGGTTTTTGCCCGTTGTAGTCGATGTAGAGACGTCTGGCTTAAATCCTACGACAGATGCGCTGTTAGAAGTTGCGGTAGTGCCACTCATGTTGGATAAACAAGGCATATTATTTCCATTAGAAACAGAAGGTTATCATGTTGAGCCTTTTCAAGGTGCCCATTTTGATCCTGAGTCACTCGNGTTATGCCATTCCGGAACAGCAAGCATTACATAATATTTTTCTCAGGATTCGTGGGTTGGTCGCGGAGTTTGGATGTCAACGCGCAGTGTTGGTAGGCCATAATGCTTGGTTTGATTTAGCTTTTATTCAAGCAGCTGTCAAACGCTGTCATTTACGTTCTGTACCATTTCATTCTTTTACGAGTCTGGATACCGCCACTTTATCTGCTGTTGCATTAGGAGAGACAGTTTTAGCAAGGGCCTTACGTGCGGCTCAAATTCCATTTGATGTGAGTAAAGCGCATTCTGCGGTTTATGATGCGGAAAAGACGGCGGCTTTGTTTTGTTATATTGTAAATCAGTGGAGGTGTGGTAAGTAAAAGCAAAGGATAGGCAGAGGCTGCGATTTAGTTAACGGAAGTGAGGGTACCATGCTGGCTCCAAACATAACTTCCCTGTTATTTACATTGCCATCCATGGCAATGAGTCGCCTGCATGATACCCCGACTTCCGTTCACTGAATCGCAGTGCATTTGCTGGAAGAAATAGTGTAGATGTATAAGAGCATTATCGGCGTCTCCTTTGTAATAGCGGTGCCTTATTTCTTTTTTAAAATTGAAAGAGTAGGTTGTTATTTTTTTCAAGACAAAAAAAAGCCCACCGAAGTGGGCTTTTGGGCTAGGCTAGAGCTTAGCCGAATTTTACTCCAACGCGTAAACCGAGTTGGTTGCTTGAGTTACCGGTACCACCTTTGGACATTGCGTAATCGATATCATGATCTAATTCAAAGCCGACATCAGTATTTTTCATGATAGTCATTCCGTATCCTGCAACCCAACGTGATTTTGGCATAAACAAGTTAACCGTGTTTTGGGAAGCTTCATATCCCAAGTACACATTTTGGTTTTTCTCCCAAGCGTTGAATGCATACCCTGCGTTAATGCCAGCAGACCATGGCTTAGCGCCTTGGCTAGTAGCAAGACTTGCTGTTGGGTAAACATTTTTCGATAAGTCAAATACATTGAATCTTTGCAATGCAGTGACATAACGGAGTTCAACGTCAAATGGGCCTGTTTTGAGATCAGCGTTAAGAGCGAAAGCACCTATTCTGTTCTGGAATGTACCGCCTGTAGATGTACCATTGTTACCCACGTTACCAAAAGGATTTGAACCGTTGAATACGCCAACACCGTAAGCAATACCTTCTACACCGATCATGTTATACATGTAGTCGGCAGAAAGATCCCAAGCAAGTGAGTCATTGATTTGACCTATGCCGAGTCTTCCACCGTAAATTGCTTTAGAGTGACCTTGTGTTGAGCCCGTCATAGGAGGAACGGTGACTGGAACTGTGCCAAAAGGTACGGTTGCTGCTAATTGTTGCTTGTATGGGCTATCGAATGCATACAATGATCCAAACGCACCTAATGACGTAGTCATCAAGGTGGTGTTGAAACCAAGTGTTACTGCATTACGTAAGGTTTCAGACATAACTTGAGTGAGAGGTTGTGTGATTGGATGTAAGTTGTACTTACCGAAATCAACAAACTGTTTACCCAATGTTAAGTAGAAAGGTGTTTGGCTAGCATTTGCGAACTTGATATAGCCTTGTTCGATGTTAATGCCACCAATCGTGTCTTTAATGTTGTCATACTTACCTGTTTTGGGTCTCACGTATGGCTGACCTACAAAAGCAAGTGAGTTTGCAGCAAAAATGTTAGCACCTGGTAATACTTGGCTAGCATTATCGTAGCTTAAGCTAGCAAATGCTTTAACCCAGTCATTAATAGGAGCGGTTATGTTCAAGTGAACATCATTCAAAGAGAGTCTTTGATTGTTTTCACCTTCGTATCCAAGAGCGCGGTTACCCCATTTAGCGTCAAAGTTGACTCCGCCATCTACTGCGATACGATTGTACCAATCGTTTATCACTGGCGCTGCAACTTCTTCACCTTTGTAAACACGTTCGCCTTTGTACGTAGTGGAAGCGACTTGACGGTGTACTGCTCTATGATGATGTTTATGTTTTGTTGTGGTGGTAGTTTGAGTGGCTGCTAAAAGTGGGCAGCTAATCATTCCTAACACGCTCATTGATGCAACAACGAGTTTTAGTTTCATGTTTCTATATCTCCTTGATATATGGAAATTTTGATCCGGACGAGTTTCAAAATTACCTACAACGTTAGAATATTGCAAGCAAAATTTAAGCTAAATGAGAGTAAAACAAGTATTTTAATCATTTCACTTACAAAAAGTAACCAGACCGTAAAAAAATGGATAGTTTTTGTTATCAGTTATGTTAAGTAAGTTGTTTCCACTAAACCCATTTTGCAAACGCATTCTAATGAAGATAAACGGTAATTGAAAGAAAAAATAAAAAATATGAAATAAAAAAAAGAGATATTTTTTTCTACATACGTTTAAAAAAAGAATTAAATAATAAAAATAGTTTAAAAAAAACCCGCAGCGCTGCGGGTTTTTTTATTCTTACTCTTTTTTTTTTATAATTCTTCTGCTTTAATAGCCAGAAAATTTGCAATACCTTCTTCTGTTGGTTTAATACCGGCATCACCTTTGATCCAGCCTGCAGGACAAACGTCACCGTGTTTTTCATGAAACTGTATTGCATCAATTAAACGGATCATTTCATCTATGTTACGGCCTAGAGGCAGGTCATTCACGACTTGTGAGCGCACGATGCCTTGCTTATCAATCAAGAATGCGCCGCGTAATGCAATGTGTGCGGTGGGATGTTCAATGCCGTAGCTTTGACAAATGTAATGATTGACATCTGCAACGAGGGGATAACGGACTGCACCGATACCACCTTCGTTGATGGGTGTTTTACGCCATGCGCTGTGTGTAAATTGCGAATCGATTGAAACCCCAATGACCATGGTATTGCGCTGGGTGAATTCATTGATACGGTTGTCTAGCGCGATTAATTCGGAAGGGCAGACAAAGGTAAAATCTAAAGGATAGAAAAAGAGCCAAGCATGTTTGCCTTTAATGGCTTCGCTTAATTGAAATTTATCGTTTATCTCGCCATTGGCCAGTACGGTCGCGGCGGTAAAATCAGGGGCTTTTCTGCCAACAAGTATACTCATAATAGATAAAACCTCTTTAGTTAGGGTGGAAAATACAAGAGGAGGGGATTATACAGGTAAATCGTTTGGAGGAGTAGTGTTGCTGGGGATTTGAGTCATGAGTGTGCTCCGTTTCATAGGTATTCAGCTTATTATTCGAAGGCTTAAGTAGGCAGGTATTGTAGAGGTAAACACGGGTATATTATCTAGCCTGTCTTTAAGGTATTATGCGCATCATTCGTACTATATGTATGCTCGACATGAATGGGTAGGAGCTAACGTGATCTATTTCTTGATTTTATTAGGCGTTTTGTTAAATGCAGGCGCGCAATTGTTATTAAAAGCGGGGATGACTCAAATTGGTCATTTTGAATTTAGCCTGGCTAATGTTATTCCGATTGGGTTCCGGATAGCTGGAAATGGGCCTATTGTGGGTGGGTTATTTGCATATGCGCTGAGTGTGTTGGTGTGGTTAATGGTGCTCTCTAGAGTTCAGGTGAGTTTTGCTTATCCCATGTTAAGTATAGGGTATGTCGTGAATGCGATCGCGGCGTATTATTTATTTGGCGAGAGCCTTTCTGTGATGCGTATGACAGGTATATTTATTATTATTGCTGGCGTTTATTTGATAGCACAAAATCCTGCATAGGAGTTTTTATGAGTGAGGCATTTTTACCGTTTTCAAAACCTTCTATTAGTCGTGCTGCAATCGATGAAGTCGTGGCATGTCTTGAATCGGGTTGGATTACAACAGGCCCGCGTGTTGCTCAATTTACAGAAAATTTGCAAGCTTATTTATCTGCACCGCATGTGTTACCGTTAACATCGGCAACAGCGGGTTTGCATTTGGCTTTATTAGCATTAGATTTGCAACCAGGCGATGAGGTGATTACAACACCACTGACGTTTGCAGCGACACTGAATACAATTGTTGTAGCGGGCGGTAAACCGGTGTTAGTGGATATTGATCCTCACACATTGAATATGGACCTTAATCAGGTAGCAGATGCTATCACAGAAAAAACACGTGTTATTGTGCCAGTTCATTTTGCAGGATTACCTGTGGATATGGATGTGTTATATCAATTGGCAAAAACACATGAATTGCGTGTGATTGAAGATGCGGCCCATGCGATAGGTGCGGTGTATAAGGATAAACGTATTGGTAGCTTTGGTGATACACAAGTATTTAGTTTTCATCCCAATAAAAATATGACTACCGGTGAGGGTGGTTGTGTGACAACAACGAATGCAGAATTAGCAAAAAGCGTCGCTTTATTACGTTTTCACGGTATTGATCGTGAGTCTTGGAATCGGTATGGAAAATCGGGAAATCAAGATTATGAAATAGTGTTGCCAGGTTTGAAATATAATATGATGGATCTTCAAGCGGCTTTGGGTTTGCATCAATTACAAGAGTTAGATAGTTTTATTGCGCGCCGTACAGAGCTTGCGGAGCGTTATCAAGAAGCACTGGCAGATTGGCCGCAGTGGGAGTTGCCTGGTGCGCCTGCCTTTTTGCATCGTCATGCATGGCATCTTTACACGCCGCGTATTAATGAAGAAGCGGCGCACATGAATCGGGATGAATTTATTCAAAAAATGAAAGAAAAAAATATTGGTACAGGATTGCATTACCGTGCAGCGCATTTGTATCCTTATTATCGTGAGCAATTTGGCTATCATCCGGGTGATTTTCCTTATGCAGAGAGCGCAGGCGAACGTATTGTCAGTTTGCCTTTATTTCCAGCTATGACGGATGCAGAGCATGATCGTGTGCTGGATGTGATGTACAGCATGTTTAATTAGAGAGTGATATGAATATATTAATTTTAGGTGCAAATGGTTTTATTGGTAGTCATTTAAGTGAAGCTATTTTAACACAAACAGACTGGTCTGTTTTTGCGATTGATTTGGCGCAAGATAAATTAGACCAGTGTTTGTCGAACGAGCGGTTTCATTTTTTTTCTGGTGATATGATTAAACAAAAAGAATGGGTAACAGAGCATATTAAAAAATGTGATGTGGTGTTGCCGTTGGTTGCCATTGCAACACCTGCTGCTTATGTGCAAAATCCTTTAAGTGTGTTTGAGCTGGATTTTGAGGCGAATTTGGCTGTTATTCGGCAGTGTGTGGAATTTAAAAAACGTATTATCTTTCCTTCTACTTCTGAAGTATATGGGATGTGTCCAGATAGAGCGTTTGATGAAGAGACATCCAATTTAGTGACGGGGCCTATTCATAAAGAGCGCTGGATTTATTCTACCTCTAAACAATTATTAGATCGTGTGATTTATGCTTATGGCAAACATGATGCATTAGCTTATACCTTGTTTAGACCGTTTAATTGGTATGGTCCTAAATTAGATAATATTTTTAATCCAAAACCAGGCGGTTCTCGTGTATTGACACAATTTATTGGTAATATTTTGCGTGGTGAAGATATTATGTTAGTGGGTGGGGGTGCGCAACAGCGTTGTTTTACTTATATTGATGATGGTATTAGTGCGCTCGTTAAAATAATTGAAAATAAAAATAACGCAGCGCATCAACAAATTTTCAATATAGGGAATCCGCTGGAAAATGTTTCTATTCGGGTGTTGGCGGAATCGTTAGTGGCACTTATCAAGGGCTATCCGCAATATGCGAGTGCTGCAAGTAAAACAAAGTTAGTTGATGTAGACGCTGCGCAATATTATGGGTCAGGTTATCAGGATGTGCAATTACGCGTGCCGGCTATTCATCGAGCCGAACAGTTTTTAGGTTGGAGGCCAATAGTGAATATGGCGACTGGATTGCAAAAGACGTTGGATTTTTATTTGGCTTAAAGTTTGATTCGTTGCTGGCTTTTAACTTATTTTTTCGTGTATTTCCTGCGAAGGTGTCCAGTATATTGATTTATACCGGACACTAGTGCACACAAACGCGGAAACCTATCAACACTTAGCTTGAGCCTTCTCTATCAGAAGTGTCGGTATCAACGAAAAGATAGAATTTATCAAATGTTGTAACTGTGATGTGGACGGTTGCATTAGAATAAAAATCGGTGCCAGCCCCATCTTGCATAGTGATACCATCTCCTTTGTATATCAAACGTCTTCCCCAACCAGCGAATCTAGCAGATAGATCACTAGGTAAGGTAACCGTTTGCCCTTTAGGGAAGGGTCCATAAATTACATTCTGAGGGAAATCTATTTCTGTAATATCATTTTGGGAATTATTTGTGATGATAACTGTAAGCGCTAAACTTAAGCTTGTCCACAATAATCCTATAATAGTTAATATAGCTAACATGGATTTTTTCATGAGTTTCTCCAAAAGTTGGAATGACCTAAGCTAGGAAGGCTATTTTAGGTATATAGATAGTATTTTCAATATATTTATAATCAAGTATATCAACATAGAAATGCGATTGTCATCCTGAGCGAAGTGAAGAATCAGCTAAAATTTAAATGATCCTTCACTTCGCTCAGGATGACAATCGCATTTCGAAGTGTAAATAAGTATAGTACTAATCAATTCGATACTCGCTGATCTCGTGGCTTTTATCTTCCTGCTTTATACTTACATGATGCTACGGGCGGTGTAATTTCACCCTCTGTTTGAGTGCTTGCTCCTAGCACAAGACGTCCGTGAGAATTGACTTTGACAACAGCAGTATCTTGATTTATTAGGCCAAGTTCTTTCTTTTTTGAAAAGATAAAAGTTTTTTTATTACCATCTTTTTTATTAAAAGTCATTAAAGGAGTAGGTATTGTAATTGTAACATTTGGGTTGTCTTTTAGAGCTTTTACCTCGATTTGTTCCACCCATCCTTGATTGGCACCTTTTAGATTAAGCTGACATTCTATTTCCCTGTCTTCCTCAGAAGGATTTCTTTGCAGATTGTAGAAGAATGCAAGACCGAATTGCTTTTTTAGACTCTGACCGAAAGTAACGGCAGACCTTACCTGATTTTCTTTCAGTTCAGTTTCTTCAAAAGGAAGTTCTGCATGTTGTACTGGAAAATTATCTGGTGTATCAGACGCTGGTTCCCAATTTTTTTCCACTGTTTGCTGTTCTTGTGGAGAATAGATGTTTCTTATAGCTACTATTGCAATTCCAATTACCGGTATTATATATCTTAACATAGTCTTGCCCTCTCGTGATGTATTAGCAGATTATTTTAAGGCGAACGCTCTTAATTTTACATGAATGCTCTGCTATTATTAATAATCAACTCGACACTCGCTGAATCCGCGCGCCTAATTGCGATAACTTTTCTTCTATACACGAATAACCACGATCAATATGATAAATTCGATCGACACTCGTTTCACCGTGTGCTGCGAGTCCTGCTAAGACTAAACTTGCAGAAGCTCGTAAATCAGTTGCCATAGTAGGCGCACCTAATAAGCTTTCAATGCCTTCGCAAATCGCTGTATTTCCTTTTAATGAAATGCGCGCGCCCATACGTTGTAATTCTTGTACATGCATAAAACGGTTTTCAAAAATAGTTTCAGTAATAATGCCGGTGCCTTCAGCAATTGTATTCAGTGCCATCATTTGAGCTTGCATATCTGTTGGGAAGGCAGGATAGGGTGCAGTGCTTAAATGGATAGCGCGCGGTCTGTTTCCTTTCATATCAAGTGAAATCCAGTCTTTTCCTGTTTCAATATGAGCACCGGCTTCGCGTAATTTTACTAAAATGGAATCTACAATATCGGGCCGCGTATTTTTGAGTTTGATTTTGCCGCGTGTAATGGTGGCTGCAGTCAGATAAGTGCCTGTTTCAATGCGGTCGGGTAACACTTGATAACTGCCGCCGGATAATTCATCCACACCGTCAATGATCAATGTAGGCGTGCCTGTACCGCTAATTTTTGCGCCTAATGTATTTAAAAAATGAGCTAAATCTTCTATTTCAGGTTCGAGTGCTGCATTATGAATAATGGTGCGTCCTTTCGCTAGAACGGCTGCCATCATAATATTTTCGGTTCCAGTGACGGTAACGATATCCATGACTATCGTGGCACCTTTCAGGCGTTTTTTTGCTCTTGCTTTAATATAACCTCTTTCAACTTCAATCTTTGCACCCATTGCAATCATGCCTTTGAGATGCTGATCAACAGGACGTGTACCAATGGCGCAGCCACCTGGTAATGAAACATCGGCTTCACCAAAGCGGCTTAATAGGGGGCCAAGTACTAAGACTGAAGCACGCATGGTTCGGACTAATTCATAAGGTGCATGATAAGAATGGATTGCGCTTGCATCAACCTCAATCTTGGAGCATTCATCCAGTGTGACCCGTGTGCCCATTTGGCCAAGCAGGCTAATGATGGTAGTGACATCATGCAGGTGTGGAATATTGGCTATGACTACGGGTGCTGCTGTCAGTAGTGAAGCAGCTAAAATAGGTAGAGCAGCATTTTTTGCGCCAGAAATACGAATTTCACCACTCAGTGGGGTATTGCCGTTAATGATTAGTTTATCCATGGTGCCTATGCCACTCCTCTGGCGTAAAAGTTTTGATAGAAATGGCATGTAAGGTGCCATTTGTGAGATAGTTATTCAGTGTCGCGTATACAAGCTGTTGTTTTTGAATACGATTCTTGCCTGAGAAGGCAGGGCTGATGACCACGGCAGTATAATGCTTACCATCATCGCCCTCGATGATAGCGGTGCATTCTTTTATACCTGCTTCAATTATCTGTTTGATCTCATCTGGATACATAGGTTATTGTCTCTAAGGCGCCGTAAGGGTAACGTATGCTCGATTGCGCGTCAATTTGTAAATGATTTTGAAGATGATAGGAAGCAAGTTATGACATTCATGATTACCTTGATTGCCCTCATATTGGAGCGGTTTTTCCATTGGCACCACGTACGTCATTGGCGCTGGTTTTCAAACTATGAACGTTGGCTGAGTCTACAGATGAGCGCGTTGCCAGCAGCTTTGATATTGGTCGTGATTGTGGTGCCTCCTTTGTTAATCATCGGTGCGCTACAATATGTTTTAGCCGATGGGTGGTGGGGAGTATTGGAATTCATTTTTAGCGTTATCGTATTACTTTACTGTCTAGGCCCCGATAATTTATGGGTGCAAACTTATCGCTGCATGAATGAGCTCACTAAAGAGGAACCCGCTGCTATTAGCCATGTACAGGCAGCATTTGGTCTTCCAGCAGCAGAAAATTCTCAAGTTTTTCATCAGGCCTTTGTGCGCGCCATTTTCTTGGCATCGCACCAACGTATTTTTGGCGTATTGTTTTGGTTTGTCTTGTTGGGGCCAGTCGGCGCTGTGTTGTATAGGCTGATTGAATCAATTAGTACGCAAATGCTGACGGGTGCAAAGTTGGCAGCTCAACTAAAAGGGTTGCTGGATTGGTTGCCAGTACGGATAGAGGCATTTCTTTTTGCATTGGGCGGGCATTTTACCGCTGTATTTACTTGTTGGAAGCGTGGTTTTTTTAAAGGCCCAAGTGCGAACAGCCAATTTTTGGCCGAATGTGGGATTGCGGCTTTGGATATGGGTCGGTTGCCTGAAGGAGGAGCTACAGAGCAAGAAGCGTTGGCATTGATTGATCGTGCATTTGTGATTGGGTTGGTCGTGTTGGCGATGATAGTGTTATTGAGCTGATAAGAAATCTATGTAACTATTCAGCACTTTTATCGTGCTCGTCTTTTCTCATGTGTTACGCAGGGAAAAGACGGGCACGCACGCGGGCACGGGCACGATTGAGCAGTCGTTCGCTGAATAGTTACAACTGGCCTTATTAAGGTTAGAATACGACAAAATTTTGGGTCCAATAATATTATTGATATAAATTTAGGCTTCACGTCGGGAATACATTGAACAGAGTAAAAAATAAAATGAGTAGGAATCAAGCATGACAAACACGCGGGATGAGGTTGATTCAGTAGAAATTCAGGAATGGTTGGAAGCGCTAGCTTCCGTGCTCGAATATGAAGGGCCTGAACGCGCACGTTTTATTATCGAACAACTGATAGAGAATGCAAGTCACTCCGGTGTTCAAATGGCAGGTGCCGGTGCTATCGCAACATCGTATTGCAATACTATTCCTGTAGACCAGCAACCCAGTTACCCAGGAGATTTGGAATTAGAGAAACGTATAGAAGCGATTAATCGCTGGAATGCGATTGGCATGGTATTAAGGGCAAAAAAAATGGCAGGTGGTGTGGGCGGGCATTTATCTTCTTATGCTTCTATCGCAACGTTGTATGAAGTGGGGTTGAACCATTTCTTTCGTGGTGCAACGCAGGATACGCCAGGTGATTTAGTTTATTTTCAAGGTCATTCTTCAGAAGGAAACTATGCGCGTGCTTTTCTTGAAGGCAGGTTAAGTGAACAGAATCTTATTAATTTTCGACAAGAGGTGCATGGTCAAGGTCTTTCTTCTTATCCACATCCATGGCTCATGCCAGCTTTTTGGCAGTTTGCGACTGTTTCTTTAGGTTTGGGGGCGCTACAGGCAATATATCAAGCCCGCTTCTTGAAATATTTAGAAAATCGTAAATTCATTTCAGCGAATGATCGTAAGGTATGGCTCTTTTGTGGTGATGGTGAAATGGATGAGCCTGAATCGATTGCAGCATTATCGATGGCAGCACGCGAAGAACTGGATAATATTATTTATGTGGTGAATTGTAATTTGCAACGCTTAGATGGTTTGGTGCGCGGCAATAGTAAAATTATACAGGAGCTTGAGCGTTTATTTCGCGGAACAGGCTGGAATGTTATTAAAGTCATATGGGATAGTCAGTGGGATGCTTTATTTGCCAAAGATAAAAAAGGATTATTAATAAAACGCTTGAATGAGTGTGTCGATGGTGATTTACAAAATGCGTATGTAAAAGGTGGCGCCTATACTCGGGCATTTTTATGTGGAGACAATGAAGAATTAAAAGCGTTATTTGCTGAGCTCAGTGATGATGCTATTGCACAGCTTAATCGCGGCGGTCATGATGCATTGAAAATTTATGCAGCGTATGCAGCTGCGGCAAAACATAAAGGGCAACCCACTGCTATTTTGGTGCAAAGTGTTAAAGGATATGGTTTAGGTGCAAGTGCAGAAAGCCGCAATGTCGCGCATAATCAACTTGAAATGACGGAAGCGGAACTCAAAGCATTTCATCAGCGTTTTAAACTTCCTTTTCCAGATAACAATCTGGAAGATCTTGCTTTTTATAAACCAGAAAAAAATAGTCCAGAATTGCAGTATCTACATGCGCAACGTGAAAAATTGAAGGGTTATTTACCTGCGCGTTTATCTATTTCCAATCCATTGATGACACCAGACTTAGCTGCATTTGATTCGGTATTACAAGGGTCTGGTGATCGTGTCATGTCAACCACCATGGCGCTAGGTCGTATTTTCAATGTATTGTTGAAAGATCCTAATATTAGTTCACGTATAGTGCCTATTTTTTCTGATGAAGTGCGTACGTTTGGTTTGGAAGGATTATTTAGGCAAATTGGTATTTATTCACATGTAGGACAGCGTTATTCGCCTGAAGATAAAGACCAATTACTTTATTATCGTGAAACACAAGATGGCCAAGTGCTAGAAGAGGGTATTACAGAAGCGGGTTGTATGGCTTCTTGGGTTGCAGCGGCAACTTCTTATGCTACACATCACATTCCGATGATTCCATTTTTTACTTATTATTCTATGTTTGGTTTTCAACGCGTAGGTGATTTTATTTGGGCGGCAGCGGATATGCGGGCACGTGGTTTTTTGATTGGTGCCACAGCAGGTCGTACGACGTTGGAAGGCGAAGGCTTGCAGCATCAAGATGGCAGTAGTTTATTGGCTGCATCGGCAGTCCCTAATTGTCGTGCGTATGATCCTGCGTTTGGTTATGAGATGGCAGTGATTATTCAGCATGGATTGCAAGAAATGTATCAAAAAGAACAGGATGTGTTTTACTACATCATGGCCATGAATGAAAAATACATACAACCTGCGATGCCTGCAGGTGTTGAAGAAGGTATTATTAAGGGCATGTATCTTTTTAAGGAAGCAGGTAAAGAAAAATTAAAAGTACAGCTCATGGGAAGCGGCGCAATCCTCCGTGAAGTGATTGCTGCGGCTGAGTTATTGGAAACTGATTTTGGTGTGTCAGCAGATGTGTGGAGTGTTACTAGCTTTAATGAATTACGACGTGAAGGTATTGGATTGCAACGTAGCCAGATGTTCTCACCTGAAAAAAAACAAGAACAAAGTTATTTGGAACAATGTTTGCAAAATCATTTAGGTCCTGTGATCGCTGCAACGGATTATATTCGTAGTTATGCTGATCAGATTAGACCCTTTATTTCACGTTCTTATACTGTGTTGGGAACAGATGGTTTTGGCCGTAGTGATACAAGAGAGAGATTGCGTCAATTCTTTGAGGTAGATCGTTATCATATTGTCGTGGCTGCATTATATGCCTTAGTAAAAGAAGGCGCTTTACCTGCGAGTCAACTGACGGCAGCATTAAAGAAATATAAAATTGATCCGGAAAAACAAAATCCGGTGATGGTATAAAGGTAGTCATTCCCACTGACATAACGTGATGGGGAATTCTCAAGAAGGGGGAACAGATTTTGACAATTAAAAATATAACAGTGCCTGATATTGGTGGTGCGACTGATGTAGCAGTGATCGAAGTATTAGTGAAAGTAGGCGATTCCATTAAAGTGGATACCTCGTTGCTGACATTGGAATCCGATAAAGCAACCATGGAAGTCCCTTCTTCTGATGAAGGTATTGTGAAAGAAATGAAAGTGAAAGTGGGTGATACTGTTTCGCAAGGTTCCACTATCCTTGTTTTAGAAGTTGCAGCGGGAAAAACAACAGCAGCTGAGCCGCCTGTTGAGAAAACTGCTGAAGTGTCTATTGTCAGTCCTGTTGTAGCTGTTAAAACTGAACCAGGATCAGTGCTCATGCCATCTTCTCATGCTGATGTGCATGCAGGGCCTGTTGTCAGAAAAATAGCGCATGAATTTGGTATTGATTTAAAGAAAGTGGCACCGACTGGTCCTAAGCAGCGTATTTTAAAAGATGACATTTTAAATTATGTTAAATCACGTTTAGCTCAGGTAGCATCCAGTGGTGGAGGATTGCCTGCTGCACCTACAGTTGATTTTACTAAATTCGGTGCAGTTGAGACGCAGCCACTTTCGCGTATTAAAAAACTTTCTGGAAAAAATTTACATCGCAATTGGCTGTTAGTACCGCATGTCACGCAATTTGGTGAAGCAGATATCACAGATCTGGAAGCGTTTCGTGTAGAACAGAAAGCGAGGGTAGAAAAACAAGGTGTGAAATTGACACCGCTTATTTTTATTATGAAAGCGGTTGCCTCAGCATTAGATGCTTTTCCACAGTTTAATGCCTCATTGGATGCAAGTGGTGAAAATTTAATTTTGAAAAAATATGTCCATATAGGTGTGGCAGTGGATACACCCGATGGCTTAGTTGTACCCGTTATTCGTGATGTAGATAAAAAAGGGTTGCTTGAGTTAGCAAAAGAGTTAAGTGTGTTGAGTGAAAAAGCACGCAACAAACAATTGACGGCAAATGAGATGCAAGGCGGCTGTTTTTCTATATCCAGTTTAGGTGGTATTGGCGGTACAGCTTTTACGCCTATTGTGAATATGCCTGAGGTTGCGATCTTGGGTGTGTCTAAATCATCATTAAAACCTGTTTATAAAGAAGGCCAGTTTGTGCCGCGTTTGATGTTGCCTTTATCTTTGTCTTATGATCATCGTGTGATTGATGGAGCGGATGGGGCGAGATTTATTACCTATTTGTCCAATATGTTAAGTGAAACACGTAATTTACTATTATAGATATAAATATTAATTTGAAATAAAGGAACTGATCAATGAGTAACGAATTACAAACAGAAGTTGTAGTGTTAGGGAGTGGCCCAGGCGGTTATACTGCTGCATTTCGCGCTGCTGATTTAGGCAAAAAAGTTATTTTAGTAGAGCGCTATGAAAATATCGGTGGTGTTTGTTTGAATGTGGGTTGTATTCCATCTAAAGCGTTGCTACATGCAGCCAAAGTAGTGGATGAGGTGCATGAAGTAGCTGACTGCGGTATTGATTTTGGTAAACCTAAAATAGATATCAAAAAATTGCGTGAGTGGAAAAATAAAGTGGTTAGCCGTCTTACGGGCGGATTAAAAGTACTTGCTAAACAACGTAAAGTAGAGATTGTACAAGGCACCGCACAATTTATCTCAAGCAATCAACTTTCAGTGGAAACACCAAAAGGCAAACAAATTATTAAATTTGAAAATGCTATTATTGCTGCAGGCTCACGTCCCGTTAAATTGCCTTTTTTACCCGATGATCCACGTATTATTGATTCCACTGGCGCATTAGAACTTGAAGAGACACAAGCTAAACTGTTAGTCATCGGCGGTGGTATTATCGGTTTGGAAATGGCCACTGTTTATAACGCACTGGGTGCCGAGATCACCATCGTTGAATTAATGGATCAAATTATCCCAGGCTGCGATAAAGATTTAGTAATGCCTTTATTCAAGCGTATTCAAAAGCGTTATAAAAATATTTTATTGAAAACAAAAGTCACTAAAGTAGAAGCAAAAAAAGATGGTTTATGGGTTACGTTTGAAGGTGAAAATGCACCGGAAAAACCAGAACGTTTTGATCGTATTCTATGTGCTGCAGGGCGACGTCCGAATGGCGATCAAATTGCTGCAGATAAAGCAGGTGTTAAAGTGGATGAACGTGGTTTTATTTCTGTGGATAAACAACAACGCACCAATGTTCCCACTATTTTTGCAATCGGTGATATAGCGGGTAATCCGATGTTGGCGCATAAAGCGATTCCAGAAGGACGTGTGGCGGCAGAAGTTATCGCTGGTTTAAAACATTATTTCGATGTGAAATGTATTCCAAGTGTTGCGTATACTGATCCAGAAGTGGCATGGGTCGGCGTCACTGAAAATGAAGCAAAAGCGAAAGGATTACAATACGGTAAAGGTTCTTTCCCTTGGGCTGCGAGTGGTCGTGCACTCAGTATTGGCCGTGATGAAGGTCTTACAAAATTAATTATTGATGAAAAGACGCATCGCGTTATCGGTGGTGGTGCTGTAGGTCCTAATGCAGGTGAGCTCGTCGCTGAAATCGGTCTTGCTATTGAGATGGGGTGTGATGTTGAAGATATTGCATTAACGATACACGCGCACCCTACCTTATCAGAAACGATAGCAATGGCCGCGGAAGTGTATGAGGGAACGATTACCGATTTATATTTACCTAAGAAAAAAACGGAAGATAAATAGTTATATTATTTCTTTAGAATCTTACCCAACACTGTTAGAGAGTATTGGGTAAGGGCTTATTTTTATTATTTGAACTTGTGTTGCGAAGACATGCTAGTTCCATTTTCTGAAGTATTTTCTGTGGTTGTAGGTGCTAACTGAGCTGATATTTTATAATAAGCCACTCTTCCGTTTCTGATGGTAAAACTTGTCCACGGTCCGTTTTGTGTTGTACGTTCTATAGCCCCTGTTTTTTTCACATTGATACCCATGCTGAATTTCATGGGGAGCACATGGTTGCTAGAAGTACTAGGAGCAAAAAAACAGGAAGAATGATGTGATACTGCTTGGTTTTCGTTAGGCTTTTCATTTTCCTTTGATTCTTGAATGGAAGTTAAAGCTGCCAATGCTAATTGTTCTAACTTATTACTTGTTTTAGGATCCGTTTTTATTTTTTTTCGCTTGCGTTTTGTATAGTCTCTTGGATGCATGATGTATTTTCCTCGTTTAAGATTAATATAATAAATATACATAAAATGCTTAATATAACAAAAAAAGATCATAAAGTATATAAAAAAGCCATGACTTGTGTAATTTTTTGTCTACATGGTAAAGAAGTATCTAGGGGTTAATACGAGCTGCTAATGAACGGTTTATGTACATGAAAAAATGAGGTATTGTAAGAAAATGCTAAGAGCGCTAACCCCATCAGATATACCCCAATTATGTGCAATAGAAGCTGCAACCCAGTTTTCGCCTTGGTCTCCAGAAACGTTTGAGAAATGTTTTCAGGCACAGAGTCGTGGCTGGGCTATTGTGCAAGAGGATCAAATAATAGGATTTATTTTAGTACTGGTGCAGGTTGATGAGTGCCATATTTTGAATATTTGTGTAGATCCGCGTTTGCAACGGCAAGGTTATGGAACCCAGCTGATCTCGCAAGCTTTAACGGAAGCTAAGCATCTGAGTGCAGAAATTGCTTATCTAGAAGTGCGTTGTTCTAACGAGAATGCCATTGCACTTTATAAAAAAATGGGTTTTAGAAAAATGAGTGAGCGTAAGAATTATTATTCTGCAGCAGAAGGGCATGAAGATGCCTGGGTGTTTGCTAAGAAGATAGGTTCCTAGTTGATGTCAAATATAGTCCTCGCTCTGAAGCAACAGATTTGATAGGATTCAACTAAATAAATACACTCATTGCTTTAATTGAATGATGATTATGTCTGAACTCACTACACAACTTGCCAAGCGTCGCACCTTTGCCATTATTTCTCATCCTGATGCGGGTAAAACTACCTTAACAGAGAAGCTTTTATTATTTGGAGGGGCGATTCAGTTGGCGGGTACGGTCAAGGGCCGCAAAGCATCGCGCCATGCTACATCAGACTGGATGGAGCTGGAGAAACAGCGTGGTATTTCTGTGACGACTTCCGTGATGCAGTTTCCTTATAAATCCCATATCATGAATTTATTAGATACGCCAGGTCACGCTGATTTTTCGGAAGATACCTATCGCACGCTGACAGCAGTTGATTCTGCCTTGATGGTGATCGATGCAGCTAAAGGTGTGGAAGAACGCACGATTAAATTACTTGAAGTATGTCGATTACGTCACACGCCTATCATTAGTTTTATTAATAAAATGGATCGTGATAGTCGCGATGCAATTGATTTGTTAGATGAAATTGAAACGATATTGAAAATTCGTTGCGCACCTATTACCTGGCCTATTGGTATGGGACGGGATTTTAAAGGTGTTTATCATTTATATGAAGATGCGGTTTATTTATATGAGCCGGGGAAAAATGCGATTCAGCAAGTCAGCACTAAAATTTTGGGATTACATAATCCTGAACTGGATAGCATTTTGGGTGATATGGCATCTGATATTCGTGCTAATGTAGAATTGGTTAAAGGTGCAAGTCATACATTTGATAAGTCAGAATTTTTGGCGGGTAAATTAACACCTGTTTTTTTTGGCTCCGCATTGAATAATTTTGGTGTGCGTGAATTGTTAGATGCTTTTGCAGACTATGCTCCAGCGCCGCAACCACGTGAAACCAAGACACGTGAAATAATCCCTACCGAAAATACCTTTTCTGGTTTTGTTTTTAAAATTCAGGCCAACATGGATCCTGCGCATCGTGATCGCATTGCATTTTTACGAGTTTGCTCCGGTACATATCTGCAAGGGATGAAAGTTTTTCAAGTCAGCTTGGGCCGTGAAGTAAAAATTCCGCAAGCACTGACCTTTATGGCTTCAGATCGTGAGCATATTAATGAAGCGTGGCCAGGTGATATCATTGGTTTATACAATCATGGTACGATTCAAATAGGTGATACTTTTACGGAAGGCGAACCATTAAAATTTACCGGTATTCCTTATTTTGCGCCTGAATTATTTCGGTTAGTGCGATTGAAAGATCCGCTTAAACTGAAAGCGCTGCAAAAAGGATTGAAGCAATTATGCGAAGAAGGTGCAACGCAATTATTTCGTCCTTTAAATAGCAATAATTTAATTCTAGGTGCAGTTGGGATGCTGCAATTTGATGTAGTAGCGTATCGATTAAAGCATGAATATAACGTAGATTGTGTTTATGAATCCGTTTCAGTGGCTACTGCGCGCTGGATTCAATGTGATGATACTAAAATAGTAGAAGAATTCAAAACAAAAGCATTTGATAATCTCGCATTAGACGGCAGCGATAATTTAACCTATCTAGCGCCTACTCGCGTTAATCTCAATTTAACGATGGAGCGATGGCAAAAAGTAGAATTTAAAACAACGCGTGAGCATTAAATTAAACTTAAATTTCATTGATATTTAGCCAGCTAATAATGTGTCCATCAGTACGTTGCTGATTTTGTTTGCCAGCATAAATGAGCCATGCATCTGTTGTTTGTTTGCTTAGTGCTTGCCAATATTGTAACCCAGTAAAATAATCGCTTGTCACGGTTTGTCCTGCTTTGATTTCAATCGGAACCAGTTGATCGCCTTGTTCTATCAAAAGGTCAACTTCATGCCCTTGACTGTCGCGCCAAAAATAAAGATTGGGTAGTAAGCCTTGGTTGAGCCGTTTTTTCAATAATTCAGTAATTGCCCATGTTTCAAATAATGCGCCGCGAATGGGATGTGTAATGAGCTGTTTGCTGTCTTCTAAAGAGAGCAGTGTACAAACTAGACCTGTGTCATAAAAATAAAGCTTGGGTGATTTCACCAAGCGTTTATTGAAGTTGCGATGATGAGGAGATAAAAGAAAAATAATATAGCTGGCTTCTAATACAGAAATCCATGCTTTGGCTGTATTATGTGTGATACCGCAATCATTAGCGAGGCTGGATAAATTCAGTAGCTGCCCAGTGCGCGCTGCGCACATTTGTAAAAACCGGCGAAAACCACGTAAATCATGGATATTAATGAGTTGCCGTACGTCACGTTCAATATAGGTCATGATGTAATCGCTATACCAACGCGTGGGCGGGATTTTTTTATCATAAATAGGTGGGTATAATCCGTTGAAAAGTAATTTTTCAACGGTAGAAGGGGCTTGATTAGCTGCTTGCAGCTCATCTAAAGTGAAAGGTAATAGCTGAATATAACCTACTCGTCCAGCGAGAGACTGGCTTATTTTCGCGAGTAATCCAAATTGTTGTGATCCTGTTAATATAAAAAGTCCTGCTGTTGGTTTAGCATCGACTAAAGATTGCAAATAAGAAAATAACTCAGGGCAATGTTGGATTTCATCCAGTATAGCCCCTGCGGGGAACTGTGCTAAAAATCGGCGGGGATCTTCTGTAGCAAATTGCCGATGATCCAAGTCTTCCAAGCTGAGGTAAGGTTTATTAGGGAATAACTGTTTAGCCAGAGTGGATTTCCCGGCTTGCCGTGGACCTGTGATGGCGATAATAGGGTAGCTTTTTGCTTTTTCTTTTAATGCAGCCGCTGCATTTCGTTTGAACATAAGAATATCCTATGAAGGCTTATTTTGACTATCATAAGCAGGATCCTTGCAAATTGTCAATTCAATTTACAATTTGCAAGGATTCCACTAATATCTTAATATTCAGTATTAATCTAGGCAATTGAAGGGAGCCAGTTGTATTGGTAACATAAGCGAGTCTGTTAATTGTGTCAGGAATAAAAGATGCCGCATTTAATTTTAGAATATAGCTCTAATGTATTAGAGAAAAATACTTTCCCCAAGCTATTTGAAAAATGCCATATCTTGTTAGCAGAGAAACTGCCAACAGAACGAAAAAGTTGTGTCAGCAGGGCGATCGAATGTAATCAATATTGTGTAGGTGAAGGCCAGCCTAATGGGGCATTTATTCATGTGAGTTTAAAAGTGAAGGCGGGGCGAACTTTTGAAGTGTTGCAAAAGACGAGTGACGCTTTATTAGCAGCGATTAAGGCGCATTGTTCCGAATCGTTTAAACAGCTCAATTTGAAAGTGAGCCTTGAAATCAGAGAGTTAGAAAAAACATACTTTGGACTTTAATAATGTTGAATTTAAGCTTATTATTGTCTGAGTTCATTTTTGAGACTTCACCGTGATCGAAACCACATCTGTTCAGCTACGCATTAAAGAGTTAAGCAAACGCCTCGATGAAATTCGGAGGTATCTTTGACGTCGATCAAAAACGTGATAGGCTGCAAGAAGTGCAGCAAGAACTAGAAGATTCTACTGTCTGGAATAACCCTGAGAAAGCGCAGAGCTTGGGAAGAGAACGTGTACAGTTAGAGAACGTTGTTAATTCAATTCAAGCTCTTGAAGCAAACCTTAAAGATGCAACTGAATTATTTGAATTAGCAGTACAAGAAAATGATCGTGCGACAGCCGAATCCATTATAGCTGAACTAGATAAAGCCACTAAAACAATTGAACAATTAGAATTCCAGCGCATGTTTTCAGGCGAAATGGATGCTAGTTCCGCTTATATGGATATTCAATCGGGTTCCGGTGGGACCGAGGCACAAGATTGGGCCAACATGTTGCTGCGTATGTACTTGCGCTGGGGCGAGAGTCATGGCTTTCAAACAGAATTGATTGAAGCGTCTGCAGGGGAAGTAGCGGGGATTAAAAGTGCTACCATCAAATTCACGGGGCCTTATGCCTATGGTTGGTTAAGGACTGAAACAGGCGTACATCGGCTGGTTAGAAAGTCGCCATTCGATTCGGGTAATCGGCGCCATACCTCGTTTGCGTCGGTGTTTGTATCGCCTGAAGTGGACGATAGTATTGATATAGCCATTAATCCGGCTGATTTACGTATTGATACCTATCGTGCGAGTGGTGCAGGTGGGCAGCATGTCAACCGTACTGACTCGGCTATTCGTATTACGCATATTCCAACTAACACGGTTGTTCAGTGCCAAAATGACCGTTCTCAACATAGAAATCGTGCCCAAGCCATGAATCAATTGCGCGCCAAGCTATATGAGTTAGAATTACAAAAGCGTCGCTCTAAACAGGATGAACTAGAAGCCAGTAAGATGGATATAGGTTGGGGTAGTCAGATACGTTCTTATGTATTAGATACATCACGGGTAAAAGATTTGCGTACGGGTGTGGAAGTGATGCAGCCGCAGGCTGTATTAGATGGCGACTTGGATAAATTTATTGAAGCAAGCTTATTGAGCGGATTATGATTATGACTGAGCAAGAAAACAGTATAGTAGATACCAATGAATTGATTGCACAACGGCGTTCTAAGTTAACTGAATTGCGTGCAAAAGGAAATGCATACCCTAATGATTTCGAGCGGGATACATTAGCTTCACAGATACATGCCACTTATGAAAATAAATCAGAACCTGAACTAGAAGCACAACCGATTGCTGTCAAAATAGCGGGTCGTATTATGACGCGCCGCTTAATGGGTAAAGCCAGTTTTGTACATTTGCAAGATATGTCGGGCAAGATACAACTTTATATTCGACAAGATGCCGTTTCACCAGAGGTGTATGAGCGATTCTTGGAATGGGATTTAGGAGATATTATTGGTGTTGAAGGCACTGTATTTAAAACTAAAACAGGCGAGCTGTCGGTTCGTGTGCAGCGGTTACGGTTATTAACAAAAGCATTGCGCCCACTGCCCGATAAATATCATGGTTTAACAGATCAAGAGATGCGATATCGTCAGCGTTATTTAGATTTATTGGTCAATGAAACGACGCGTCAAACATTTATGATTCGTTCAAAAATCATTATTAAAATACGCGAATTTTTAACGCAGCGTGATTTTGTCGAAGTGGAAACACCAATGATGCAAGTCATGCCAGGCGGTGCTGCAGCACGTCCTTTTGTAACGCATCATAATGTACTTGATATGCCTTTATTTTTACGTATTGCACCGGAACTTTATTTAAAGCGGTTGGTGGTGGGCGGTTTCGAACGTGTATTTGAAATTAATCGCAACTTTCGTAATGAGGGATTATCGACGCAACATAATCCTGAGTTTACGATGTTAGAGTTTTATCAAGCGTATGCTAATTTTCATGATTTAATGGATTTGTCAGAAGAATTATTTCGTTATTTAGCACAAGAAATTTTAGGAACGCTGGTTATTCAATATCAAGAACAGCAGTTTGATCTCAGCAAGCCTTTTGCACGCTTAAATATGTTAGATTCGATATTGCATTATAATCCAGCATTAAAAAAATCAGATTTATCCACAATGGATGCAATTAAGATAACAGCAGAAAAATTAGATATTCCAGTGAAAGACGGTTATGGGTTAGGTAAAGTGCAATTAGAAATTTTTGAAAAAACGGTAGAGCATAAATTATTGCAACCTACTTTTATTACAGATTATCCTGCAGAAGTATCACCATTAGCGCGATGTAATGATCAAAATCCTTTTGTCACAGACCGTTTTGAATTATTTATCGTAGGGCGGGAAATTGCGAATGGTTTTTCAGAGTTGAATGATGCGGATGATCAAGCGGAGCGCTTTCGTAAACAAGTCGCGGATAAAGAAGCAGGTGATGAAGAAGCAATGCCTTATGATGAAGATTATATTACCGCCTTAGAACATGGCATGCCGCCTACAGCAGGTGAAGGAATTGGTATTGATCGTTTAGTGATGTTATTTACGAATTCTCCTTCTATTCGAGATGTGATCTTGTTTCCGCATATGCGGCCGGTGAGGGATTAAGAGGAGAGCGTGCCATCTCTGCTTTGCTTGCACCTCGTCCCATCTTCGCTCCCCCTGTGTCATCCCCGCGAAGGCGGGGAACCATCATGACTTGTCTCCTTAACTACCTTATTTCTTAATAGTTCAATTTCTATTGTACTCATTATTGTTTGGTGATATTTGCAAGATGGGTCCCCGCCTTCGCGGGGATGACGCAGGGAGAACGGGGATGACATGTTATAAGCGGGGGATGATACGATAGGAGATAATGAGCTATTCCACTTCTCACCTATATTCTTAGTGCAGTTGCCCTAGCGTTGAGACAGAGTTCTTTGATGTTCTTGCTTGTTATCTTTTTTCGCGTCTAGTGGTTTTATTAATTCTGAAAGATCATCACCTTTCATACGGCATGCTGAGCCAACAAGACGTTTTGTTTCACCAAAGACTTTTAATGATGCTGCATTCCACTCGCCATTTCTTCTAAGAGTATCTTCTAATGTGTCTGTATTTATTTTATTTTCTAAATAGTCTCTGGTAGCTAGTAAAACATTTAACTTATGAATTTTATAAAGCGGTATCTTTTTTCCTTTTGCAGTTTCGGCCTTTATTTCAGCTAATATTTTATTTATTTTAGGAGTGAGTGATTTTTCTATATGCTTTTTTGCGGCCGGAGATGGCTCTGTGTTTTCTGATTTTTTTTCAATGGCTGCTATTGTCTTACGGGCAAACCTGCGTATCCCATCGTTTATTCCTACTTCATTTTTTCTTTCTATCCATTTTTCCAACTCGTTTATCTCGGCTTGTATCATATTTTTTTCTTCCCGATTAATAGTATTTGCATTTGCTATTTTTTTCCATTTTTCAAGACATTCTTTACCATCTTTCATTAATTTTTCGTGTTCTTTAGCTTTTTTGATTAAGCGAAATAGCTTATTGTGTTTTTGCATATCCTGATCAAATTTAGATAAGAAAAGTTCTATTTTTTGTATGCCAGTTTTTGTTTGTATATCTTGTTTTTTCCATTCATGTTCGAGGGTTTCTAATTTTTCTTGTATCTCTATTTTTTCTTCAATGTCAGGCATATCCTTAACTATCGTTCTCCATTTCTCTAAATAATTATCAACTGCTGAGCGGAGTTTAAGGGGATCATCTTCTTTTTTAAAATGATTTTGTGCTGTGAAATTTGCAGGTGATTCTGATTGAACAAGAGACTCCTCAGTTATTTCACTTTCTTCTTTTTTCTCTGAAATCAAAAATATTTCTTCCCATCGTTTGTGCCTTTCAATAACTTTTTCTAATCGATCTTTCTCTTCTTCTAATCCTCTTGATTCCATGTCCTCGAGTTTTACTGGCCTGTCCCGTTTCATCTCTCCTAGTCTAAGAATACGGCAATGGTTATCTATCATTAGCTGTATGCTTGGGCCTGTACCCACTAATTTTTTCTCGTCGCCTTTTTGATTCTTTGCAATTTCATCAACCTCACTTCTGAGCTTTTCGACTTCGCTTTTCAGTTGAGCTTTTTTTTCAGCTTCAGCTTTAGTTTTAGCAGCTTGAGCGTCAACTACAGCTTTAGCTTCCGCAGCAGTTTGAGCAGCTTTAGCTGCTTTCGCTGCTGCAGCATCAGCTTCGGCTTTAGCTTTAGCAGCAACGTCAGCTGTATTTTTAGCTTCAACTTTAGGGTCTTTAGGTTTAGAAGCAACGGCCGGAGTGGGTGTTGCTTCTGTTGTCTTTTTCCTAGAAGAACGCATATTAATTTCTCCTTATTGCTATTAGTACTTTTAGTATAGCAGCTCTTTTTATTTTTTTATTTCTATATAAATCAAAAGATTATGGTTTATGCCCGGCATTTACCGTGAGCTGGTGTAGCTATACTCACCACATTTCAAAATGCGAAATTGTCATCCTTCACTTCGTTCAGGATGACAATAAGTGTAATAGCAAAGCATTTTTTCGGCGCCCATCTTTTCCATGAGATATACCTCATCTTGAGGTACGATGGGTATAGACTAAAAATTTTTTGCAAAAAACCTTGCATCTCATTTTTTTTAATGATTTAATACGACCACTTGATTAAGTAATATCCTTGAAAATCAAGCTGCACCATTCAGTACTTCTCTAAAATCCTTTCTAAAAAACAAATTACTAACGATCTAATAGTATTGTTTATCTAATTGATTTATTCCATTTTATTTATTTTAAAATTCAAAATGATTAGGGTCTGTTGACAATTCGCTAGGCCGAGGTGGAATGCCTTGATTTTCGAGGACCGTAGCGCAGTTGACATGCAAGTCAATGAGCAGCGGAGCGCAGGAAATCAAAGCATTACGCCCGGCATAGTAGAATTGTCAACAGACCCTAATACAAAAAAGGAGCTTCCTATGAAATTATCCAGTACTAAAATCGTTGATCATCGTAGTCTTTTAGTCCCTTATCTTCCGCAACGTGGTATTGCACGAGTAGCAATGGTGTTACCAGGAGCAGGGTGTAGTTTGGGATGTTGTTGTTCTTCCTGCGGTGCGATTACTAAGTAAGTTTGCTTTTACCCATTGCACCTCACAGTCCGATTTGTCATCCTTCGCGAAATCTATCCTCGTAAAGGCCCAAGATAACATTTTCGAAGTGTGGTGAGTGTACTCTTCTTTTTTACCACTGTTTTTAATCACATAAACTCAATTTTTTCCTGTCTAATGCTTCGTTTCCCAATTTAAAAATTAACACGATCAAGGCCAAATATTAGCTTCGATCTTTTTTTATAATAATGGAGTCACATTCATGTCTGATAATAAACAAATAAGCCAAGCATTATTAAATGCATCTGCTTATTTAAATGGATACAGTCCTTTTATTCCCTGGTCAGCAGCCATTGGATTAAAACCGCATTTAATTAAATATACTGAACGTCACTCTCTACCTTTGTTAGCAGAAGAATACTTATTAAATTCTTATTATACGCGTGGCGATACGGAGAGTGAGTTATCTGTTGAGCATTTTTATGATGATGCCAGTATTGTTACCCAAGCATTCAATAATCAGCGTGATTATTGTGATTTACCTGCTTTTTCATTACCTGTGGGTGTTGCTTTAGATATGCGTTTAGGTGAAGCCATGCTTAGACGAAGAAGTGTGAATCAATTTACAGGGGATGCTGTAGGCATGGATTATTTAGCGACTATTGCACGGTGTGCGCGAGGGATATCCGATACAGCGACTGCAAAATTGCAGGAAGGTCTGGAGATCAAGCTTAATTTCAGCACGATTAGTAGCGCAGGTCATCTATATCCTGTAGATATTTATTTTTTAGTTTTAAATATTAAAGGATTAGAGCAGGGAATTTATCATTATGCAGAGCAAACAGATATGTTAATAAAAACAGGAAATAAAGAACAGGCGTCAGAAATTCTGGATACATTTGTGAGGGCTAAAAATGAAATCATGTATACACGTTGCAATTACATTTGTCTCTTTGCCGCGCATCCTTGGAAATCAATGAGTAAATATGGTAATCGTGGTTTGCGCTTTGTGCTTCAGGAGATAGGGGCTATTTCTCAAAATATTCATTTGGCAAATGTTTGTCTAGGATTGGCGAGTACGGATTGGGGTGGTTACTATGAAAACGAAGTGAATCAACTCATGGGATTTGATGGAATTAACCAAACAATTTTGCATATGGTGTTAGCAGGTATCACAAATTAATAATGGTTCCCATCGACCTTACGCGATGAGGAAGTTTTCCCGTCAGTAACAAACAAGCACAAGCTTTTCTTGTGCGTAGCATATAAATAATTTATAGGAATACATACTATGAAAAAAGCAACATTACGTATTAAGCCTCATTTTTCTATTATTCCACATTCTGCTCAACAAGTTGAATTACGCAGTGGAGTTTGGAATCCAACCTCATTTGTTATTAATGATGAATCAAACAGTCATCAGCTTTATTCTATTTTAAAAGATTTAAATGGTCATTTAACTACACAAGAGATGGCAAAGAAACATCAGGTATCACGCTCAGAAATTGAAGGAATATTAGATCATTTGTTACAGTTGGATGTGTTAGAAAATGCAACATCAGGATTCATGGATCATTATACGGAACAATTCGTGTCAAATTCATCTGAATATGCTGACAGACCAGAAAATATTTTAATTATTGGTGAAGAACCTGTCAGCCATGAAATAAAGCGTATTTTAGTCAATTCCAGTGGTGAAAGTTCTGTTGCAACAATAGATATCCATGATCCTGAAATTAAAAATTTAAAAACAAATTCACAGTGGATGTTTGATGGTTTTATGTTGCAAGAAGCAGTTGATAAATTTTCATGGTGGAAAGATTATTTTGTTGTATTAGCTTTAGCGCAAAATGACCCATTGTTAGCTATGCGACTTAATCAAATTAACTACACGTTAGATATTCCATGGATTCATGGTGTGATTGATGGCCCATTTGTATTTATAGGGCCTACTTTTAGTTCTAGATCAGGTCCCTGTTATCATTGTTTTGAAAAACGTGTCACTATGAACTTGCATGAGTATGCGAGCTATCAGAGATATAAAGAATTGTCGATGGTGAGTGATTTTGTTGGTGGCGTATCAAAAAAATGTACTCCAACAATGCATCTGCTTGCAGCGCATATGGCGATGGAAATTATTAATCATCGTTATTCAAAAACCTGTTTTACTAAGTCTAAAGCACTTTCTATCTATTTACCCACCATGGAAATTTGTTTTAATGAGGTTTTGCGATTATCAGGTTGTCCCATTTGCGGCTCTATGATACACAGAGATGATCAACAGCTTTATTATGATTATCAAACAATACTGGAGAATGTAGAACATGATTAAATTGGAAATACATTCTCGCGATGATTATTTATCACCTGTCACGCAGTATTTAAATAAAAAAATGCTGAGCCCATTATGTGGTCTGGTTAAAGAAATTGGATTTTTGCATCGCGCGAGCCGTTCTCCTAAAATAATATCAACAGGTGCTGATTTAACAGGTGTACATGTATTGCTAAACAAACCACATCCTGGACGGGGAGGATACCATGTGGGTGCAGCTGGAATCAGCTTAAATGAAACACTTATTAAAACATTTGGTGAATCTGTTGAGCGTTATGCGCAATTGGTATCTGATTTATCAGGACGATTTTTTAAAAAATTTCTTTCGTATAATGAACTGGTTGCTACAGAAGGTGATTTTGTTTTAGAGAAAGGCAAGCTTCAACCGTTTGGGCAACATCAATTTACGCAAGCTAATTTCCCCTTCACGCACTATGTTGATCAACCACTTGATTGGATTAAGTTGCCCTCATTTTTTAGTACACGTTCGATGTGGGTCCCTACGCAATTTATACTGGTAGGCTATCAAGTTAAGCATGCACAAAATGAACCGTGGATATCGCCTGCCGTTACAACTGGCACAGCAGCGCATACGAATAAAGTAAAAGCGTTAATTAATTCTGTACTTGAATTAGTACAAATTGATTCAGCAATGGGTCATTGGTATTCGGCTTGTCAATCAAAAAGAATTATTTTTGACGATCGTACGCGTGGTCTAGAGAAAATTTTAATAAGGCAAGGAAATTTTAATCAAGCACTTTTTAGTTTTCATTGGTTAGAGAATCCTGATCTTGCTGGATTTAGCGTAGCTTGTGTTTACCGCAATAAAGCGAGTGTTCCAAATGCTGCAATTGGCTTAGGGGCCGATGTTTCGCTGGTGAGAGCAATGTATAAAGCCTATTTAGAAGTAATGGGTGTCGTTGGGTTATCAAGGATGGTTGTTTTTCAAAAACAGATGGATTATTCAAATGAACCTCATTTTTATGATTTGGATAATAATGTGGGTTATTACGCATTAGGGTATCATTTTTCAATGATTGAAAAGAAATTTCCTTTAGATAAAGTGATCTATGCGATGGATTTACCTTCTGATATTCAGGGTAATGAATCGAAGCAATTATCTATCCTGGTTTCCAGTTTTAAAAAATCAAATAAAGAATTACTTTTTTGTGATTTGACTTGTCTTGAGGCGGAAAATTTGGGTTTTATAGTGCCTAGAGTATGGTCACCGGATACATTAAGTTTATGTTTGCCAAGTGCACCTTGGATTCAACATCCACGTTATTTGAGTTATGGAGGAGTTGCACATGAATTTCCACACCCTTACCCCTGAGTTACAGGAATATGTAGTTGTTATTTTTTTCATGTGGTGTTTGGGAAGTTCACACTTAGCAAGCCATATTTATAATCGATTTTTTATCAGTAAAACGATACACCCGCTTTTCATTCAGTGTATTTTTAAAGCCATTATTTGTTTGGCGGCCATGTTAGCATTGCCAATGAATCAGTTTATTTCTGCTGGCATTGGATGGCAATTAGCGAGTATTCCCATTGGGTTATTTTTAGGATGGTTTGTGTTAGAAGTAGAGTTAATGATAAATCGTTATTTTCAACGCCAGAAAATGTCGAATCCTCAAAAAATAAGTCAGGATCGGTATTATTATTTACGTCAAGGACCTGCTAATACTGTTTTGTCACTTGCACCGCATTCTAATTTTCGGAAAAAAACAAATTTAAAAATGTTGCATGAACATTATGCGTCACATGAAACGAATCAAACTCATTTTTCTTTAGTTATCGTTTTGTTGATCGCACTTTTTGAAGAAATGATCTTTAGAGGCTATTTGATTACATCGTGTTATTTGTTGCCAAATTCCATTTTAAATGTTGCATTGGCTGCAACAGTCCTTATTTTTGGTATTTCTCATGCAAGCTTTGGATTGAGACAAATGATCTCTAAAACGATTTTAGGCGCATGTTGCATGATGGCTGTATTGTTATGCCATACTATTTTGCCTGCTTTACTCATACATGGTTACTTAAATTGGGCTGCGTTTCGATGTCAGGATAGGACACTTACATGAAATTATATTTGATATTTTTCTATCGATTCTTGCTAAGCACAGCAATGATTATTTTTTTTTATTACTACGTTAAATTATACCTATTTTATATCGCACCTAAAATAGCGACTTATTTGAAAATAACAAAGTATTACTCAATGGAGATTTCAAAAGGCATTATTGAGTTACCTTTAGTCGTATTATTTCATTTCTTATTTGTAGTGACATTACTCTGTTTTTTAGCTATTCCAACTGTTACACAATCATTTGATTTAGAAAAAATAGTATTTTATCTGTTAATCGGTATCTTCTTAGGTGTCGGTATGATGAGTTTTTCTTCATTACTTTGTAGAGCAATAATTGAAATTTTTCGGCATATACCCAAATCTTATTTTCCATTAGAGATAAAAGATTGGTTAATTATGACAAGAAGTGGCTGGTTACGACATTATTTGCATACTGTGGAAGTGCTTCCACTTTTTTTGTCGCTTTCTATTGTATTTTTCCAGGTTTTCTGTGAAGAAATGATGTTTCGAGGTATTTTAATCAATTATTTTTCACCAACAGGTTCATGGATTGCTATTATGAGCTCTACGATTTTATTTATGTTTATGCAGCTTTTTCATATGCCAACTTTAGTCAGCGGCATTTTTCCTTTGATTGGTTCAATGGTCATTGGATTGATTAATGGGATGCTTTATCTTAAATTCTTTAATCTGCTCCCACTGGTTATTGCACATTTTACATTTTTTGTTGTGGCAGTTTTATAGAGCTCTTCAGATAATTATTTTGAATTATAGCATCTCATCTGACCATCATCTCAAGATTTATTTTTTCAAAAAAATGCTCGAAATACCACGAGTATTCCTGTGCTTTTTTTGAGAAAAATAAACCTCGATCTGATGGCCATCTGAGCGCTATAATCCAAAATAATTATCTGAAGAGCTCTAGGATAAATAAATTGTTAAAAAGAAATGACGACAATGGATTTTGTTTACTTGAAATAATGATTACTTTTTCAATTGCGCTGATTTTATTAATGCTCACTATCCCATCGCAAAAAGATAAGTTAACTCAATCAACAGTCGATGTGATGAGATTGCAATTATTGCGTGCAATTAATTTAACTCAAAATGAAGCAATAATACGAAGAGAGGCAGTAACGTTGTGTCAAAGTGCAGATCAAAAATCCTGTTCTGGTCATTGGAAAGAAGGTTATATTGTTTTAGCTAAAGGAAAAGTGATTTATAGTTTTATTACTGCAGCTAATCAAGGTGAATTATATTGGCGTGCTTTTCCTGTGAATCAGACGCAATTGGATTATTTATCTTCTGGTACATTAAAAGCAGAAAACGGCACATTTTGGTATTGTCTGCATGGAGAAAAAAATCCAAGTTGGGCTATTGTATTAAGTCAAGCTGGGCGTGCGAGGGAAGTGCTTCCCGAGCAACAAGGCGGAATTTTAAAAGATGGAGAAAGACAAATTTATTGTCAAAAAATCTAATGAGTCGCTGGCGCGAAATTAAAAAATGACGTAGAAACTCTTTTCCTTCTGTATCAGTTGTTGTGCCGCGAGTTTGCTGCATTCTTATAATTTTGGAAATTAAGTCATTGCTTAGAAAGGGTGTTATTTTATATACCATCCTCATCAAGTTTTTGTAAGATAAAATCAGCAATTATTTTATGTATGGCAGTGGTTGGATGTTTTTGATCATAAAATAAATACCCAAGGCATGCCGACATTGCGTTTTTCTCTATGCAGTTGTTTTCGACATCGTTAACACTGTACTGGGTTGGATTTAAGCGCATATCAAGCAACATCTTGTCCATCTGTAGATAATGTGAAGGCGGTATAGCATATTTTGGATCGTCTTGTTGAGTTTGTAGTTTTTGATTCACGCTTTGTGAGACAACACTCAGGCTTTTTTCAAGGTTTTCTTTATTAAAAAAAATAGTCAGCTTCCAATTATTACTAGTACGTAAGGCAGGAGTATTTGATAAATCAGGTAAAGTTAAAATATAAATCATTTTTGGTTTTACACCAGCATCAATTAATTTCTTTTTTGCCTCATTGATGTTATGAATAATTCTCTGTTCTAGCGTGCTTAGGTCATCTTCCGATGGAACAGGCATCGGCGGTTTAGCTAACATAGCGGAGTACGGCGATTTCAATAGTGTCATGCTTATATACTGTTTTGCATTTTCATTGTAATAATCAAATATATCATTGGAACCCGCCCAAATAAAAAATAAGGTTTTTGGATTTGGCATAAATTGTGTATCTTGCAGATACAAATCCACTTGCAGTAGTAGCCCTGGATTACAGGTGCTTTTAATATTTCCTGCCGAATCTTTAATGCTACCTGGTCGGGTGCAGTCTAGATTTTTCGTTGGCACCTGTGTATGAGGCGGCCAATTGGTATTATTATAATAATCATTTGTCTCAGCGCCTGCATAAGCATAACTGATACTATCATTAAAAGGAGAAATATTGAGCTGACTAGAAGGATGCACGGGTTTGTTTAGTTTTTTTTGCGCTAAATAATTGGGCCACATATACTTCAGGCTTTGATCATTCGGATTCGTGATTGGAGCACCAAAGATACCATCGATTAATATCCATGTATTATTTCCTACGTCCGTTAAGCTGTCACCAAAAAAAATCATATTTGTTATTTCTGGTTGATTAGGCTTAATAGCCAACGCAGTTTTCATTGAAAAGCAGCTGCAAATAAAGAGTATAAAAAAGATTATTTTTTTCATACCCGTCTACTCCTTTTTTTGCTTTGCACAATTTCTTGCAGGTTATACTATATAGTATAGATACTGTTTTAAAAATTGATCTGAAAAAACTTATTTATCGAGTAGAATCAAAGTCCAGAAAACACATGTTACACTCTATATAATATAATATGCAAGATCCAACCTATCTAACTCCAACAATCTGATAGTTGCCCGTTTCCAGTGATGCTTTTGCCACCAATTGCATTCAATATTAATGTCTTACATAAAGTATCTTGCTGCGCCTGGCTAGCTATGGGTGTAGCAGATAACGAAAATGTGTTTTCAGTTAAAGCTGTCATAGTTAGTTGATAATTATTTTTTGCAATGAATGTTGAAAACCCAAGTTGTTCCAAGGTTGCTCCTTGGTAAGTATTGTGTGCTGTGTAATAGCCTTCCAAAGCAGCAGCGAGTTTTTCTAATGTTATTTTGGCTTCTAGTCGTCTCTCCTCAGCGATGTGTTGGGAATACAATGGAAAGCAAAGACCTGTTAATAGGCTAATGATGGCAAGTGTGATTAGAATTTCTAGCAGGCTAAAGCCAAAAAAATTGCGCATAGTATTTCCCTAGAGGTGTCAGTAGTAGGTATAGACTCAATTGCCATTCTTCGCTATGTTCAGGATGACAATGAGATATTTTGAAGTAGGATAGGTATATTTTATTTTTTCAGTTTTACTGCAATAGTTGCCAATCTCTTTCCCATTGCAAAACATAAACGCTGCTCTTCCGCGCTCACCGGATTCTTGCCATTCGACCCCGTAAAATGCGTAGCGCCGTACGGTGTGCCGCCTGTTACAGTTGTATTCAAATCAGGTTCTGTATAAGGAATTCCAACCAATACAAATCCTAAATGCATCAAAGGCAACATCATGCTGACTAATGTCGTTTCTTGTCCTCCATGCAAGCTGGATGTTGAGCTAAAAACCGACGAGTGGGACTGCCCAGCGCCAGTCCATCGCATTCTTTTAAATCATTTAATGTGACATAAGGCGCGCCGCTGTCTGGAATATCGGATTGAGTTGCTTCGGATACGGGTGAGACGGCAGGTACTGTGCGAATTCGTGCTTCCACACCGGGCACTGATTCTACACCACGTGCTACATATTGCGACATTTGCTTAACCGCACCATGGCGGCTGTAATAAAGAACTAAAATATTAGTCATCGATAACCTTAATTAAATTTTTGCACTCGTAATTTTAGTAACTACCCAATCTAATGCACAGTCAGGTAAAAGTCTACGCATCCACGCAAATAAATTTGCCGGAATACCTATGTAATAGTGCGCTTTAGGCTTTGGACTTTCTAGGGCATGAATTAATTGCTTGACAACTGCATCAGGCGTGACAGTCATGAGTGGGTGTTTGTCTTTTGCAGTCTCAAAATAATTTTCTAGATTTTTATATTGCGTATGATGCACGCTGCCATGTTGAGGCACCGTTTTTTTGTACATAGCCAATGCATTGTCTCGAAATTGCGTTTTAATAGGTCCCGGCGCAATGATTGAAACAAAAATGTTTGTGTCGCGTAATTCCTGACGCAAGGTGTTACTAAAACCTTCTAATGCAAATTTAGAAGCATTATAAGCGCCATAGTAGGGCATTGCTATAATCCCTAAGATAGATGAATTTTGAATAATACGACCATGACCTTGTTTGCGCATAATGGGCAATACAAGTGTGACTAACTCCATAGGACCTAATACATTTGTTTCAAATTGCTTGCGTATCACCTCACGTGTTAAATCTTCGATTGCGCCAGTTTGCCCAAAGCCCGCATTATTAAATAAAGAGTCCAGCGTTCCATTTGTTTTTGTCAGAATATCAGAGAGTACGTGTTGTATAGAGTGCGAGTCATTGACGTCCAAATGATAGCTTTCCAAACCGAATGCCTGAAGTTTTTCAACGTCAGCTTCTTTGCGCGCTGTTGCAAAAACGCGGTATCCTCTTTTTTGGAGGATTTGAGCGGCTGACAATCCGATGCCGCTGGAGCAGCCGGTGATTAAAATGGATTTTTGCATGGAAAATAGTCTCTGATCTGTAACCCATCTTATCTGTTTTTAATATAAAATGTAATGGGTATCTGTATTGAAGATGATTTATTTGTTGGGAGTTTGTATTATGTTGAGAGTTTTGGAGGTTTATGAGTAGTACTTGGTGTTTGTTGTGCTGAGGTAGCGGATAATTTTGCATCAGATGTGTGCCTTTCTCTTATTACCTTCCACCTGGCTAATGTTGCTGCATCAGTGTGATCTTTCGATAAATCAGAAATGACTGCATAAATATCATTGTCAAAAACAGAACGTTTTTCCATGGTTATGCTCAACCGTTCATCGCAAATTTTTCCAAGTTGTTGCAGTGTCACATTATCTCTTTCTTTTTTAAATAATGTGATTAATTTGTTGATCCCTGTTGCATTTCTAAAACTTGTTTTTTCAGGAAGAATGCTTTTTATTTCTAGAATTAATTGTCTTTCCTCTTCGCTTATGACAGATGTAGCTCTTCTATTTTCCAGTGCTCTTTTTGAACCGCCAAAAAACGTGTGTAATAGAGTAGCACTACTTGATTTTTCCATCTTAGGTTTTTCTTCTAATTCTTCGAGAAAGGGTTTTTCTGTCTTTCTTTTTCTATTCAATTCCATCGATTCTGATACATGACTGTGATCTTCTTCTAATGCTGTGCTAGAGAGTTTATTTTTTAGTTTGTCGTTTTCATTAAGGCTGGCTATTGCATCAGATTGTTGATGGATATTTTTATTGTTGGTTGCGATTATGATAGAGTCAAGCATGTCATCAGGTAAGTAACCCATTGGATCTTTGATAGCATCA
Source organism: Gammaproteobacteria bacterium (assembly GCA_044221135.1). Taxonomy (GTDB): domain Bacteria; phylum Pseudomonadota; class Gammaproteobacteria; order DSM-16500; family DSM-16500; genus UBA4722. The sequence goes on along the minus strand of JBGAPT010000001.1, from coordinate 112,522 downwards.
GCTCCAGGTGCGTTTTGTCCAGCATTTTCATGTAAGTGACGGGTAACATAGAGATCTGTAAACATCCTAACAAATTCTTGTCTAGCTTTTGAGGGAGGTGTTTCGTAAGAAGGTGGTATAGTCCCGTATTCATCTAAATACCACCGCATGGCATCAGTATAGATTGTTTCTATCCCTTTACGATCTTTTCCGCTGACACAAGAACCATAAGGAATTCCATGCATTAAGCCCACGGCTAATTCTTCTAAAGCACTCAGATAGAGCTCTCGATCTTGAATTTTCCTTGAGCTCTTGAAAGCGTTTATTAAGGCTTCCCGAACTGCTAATATCTTGAGATCATATGATTGGCTGTGATATTTTTTTAAAAGGAGAATTAATTTTTTAATGCTTTCGTCATTTTCTTTTCCAGCTGTTACTTCAGCGTTCTCATCTATGTCATATTTTTTTTCTTGAGCAGTAGCGACAAACGATGCATAACGCCAAGGATTCAGTGGATGATTAGTCGAGATAAACTCAATCTTAACTTTTACTTTTGTTCCATCAGGTAGTGTAACTGTTCGGGTTTTTGATTTTTCAGCTTGTTTTAATTTTGCAATCACTGCATTCTTGTTATTATGCAGAGTCTTGTCTGGACGAAACATTTCAGGAACAACGGGAGTAATTAACGTTTGCATTAAAACGGGTACTGTAATAACAGTATCATTTGATAAGCCTTGTTTTTTTCTTGCTGCGACTAAGCTGGCAACTTGGCTCTCTAATCTAGTATTGATAACTTGTTCTACATTTTGTTCTGTCATTTGTTCAGCGAGTTGTGTAACATCTTGTCCTAGTTTTTTTCCACTTTCAAAAACATCTCGTGAGCTAATATGGCTTGAACGATCTCGCTGATCCTGTGTTACGACTGTTCCATCCGATTTCATGACTACAAAAATATGTTTGGAATAATTAGCTAATCCAGGGATAGATCGATGCTTGCTTGAAATAGATTGTATTTTACGGCCAATGTCAGCTGTATTTTTTGCTTTTCTAAACGTATGGAAAAATAATTCCTTTTCACTTTGAGGCATTATTTTATACCATTGAGGTAGGGTCTCTTGATTTCCACCGCTTTTAATAGTAGTTATAATACGAAGAAATTCTTGTTTCGCTTCTTCAGACAGTGGATCTTGCGGTACTTCCATTTGAATAATCCATCTATCCTGATTTTTACCTGTTCGCTGTGTTACAGTGCATAGCGTTTCTCTTCCGTCTGCTAAGATGGCATATTCTTCTGCTCTGCCTAAAGCTTCTCGCACTTCTTTTTCAGGAATAAGATTTAGTTTTTTTAAATCTTCTTCAACTAGGAGAACATAATCCGAAAGTATTTGTAGATAAGGCTCTGTTGAACCTAAGTCTGCTTCAATCTCCCTAAACTTTTTTTCGCGGACTTCATCAGCAGAATAATCTGTTTTTTTTGCTTCCTGCTCACCTAACACACGGAGTTTTTCTTCTTTTTCATTTGCGTGTCTGAGATCTTCATTTTGGAGTCTCTTTAACAGAGCTTCTCTACGAGTATTGAAATTTTGCATTATTTTTTTTTGCTCTTCCGGAGGTAGTTTTTGATATCCCGGATTGCTTTTCAGTAATAATTTCACACCCTTGTCAATGCTTTTGATTCGTCTTTCATAATGAACAAGATGTTTTTCTTCTGATTTAATACTGCGAAGCTCAGTGTGTGGAGGAGAGCTGCCGGCTAATGCTTGCATCTTATCTCTGACAGCTTTTGGAATGCCAGAAGTAGTGCCATCGCTTGTGCGAACGATTAATTTTCTTGGGCTTGCCATAATATGTTTTCCTCTCAAAACGCAATGGGCGTAAATGGAGTTGTACAAATTAAGTATAGGCGTGTTTTTTTTGTTTTGTGGTTTAGGCAGAAAATGTGGTGCTTACATAACACATTGATTTTAATGTAAAAATATTGAATAGCGTGAGCGATTCGAATTGTTTCACCCCAGATACTATTTTGTTCTATCACCGTAGCCAGTACCTTGTTAAAATAAGTGGTTTTTACGAGTTAATTGCGAGAGTAATCAACATGCCAATCTATGAATACCAATGTGGTCAATGCGGCCATAGACTGGAGTCATTTGAAAAAATGACAGATGCACCATTAACAGACTGCCCAGTTTGTGGTAAACCTACACTACAAAAACTGATTTCAGCGGCAGGTTTTCAGTTAAAAGGCACAGGGTGGTATGCCACCGATTTTCGTAACAAAGGCAAACCTGCTGAAACTGCATCGAAGAAAGAAGATGCTGCAGGTGGACAAGCGAGCAGTGATACAAAACCTGCAGATACTAAAATTAGTACGGATACTAAAACAAAAGATATGGCGGCGACCTAAACTATGATGTCATTATTGAGACGATACTTTATTTCAGGCCTGCTGGTCTGGTTACCCATTTGGGTGACTATTTTGGTCATCAAATTTTTAGTGGATATATTAAGTAATACGTTATCGTTATTACCTCATCAATATCAGCCTGATGCGCTCCTTGGATTTCATGTTCCAGGTATTGGTGTATTAATCACATTGGTCGTGATTTTTCTGACAGGTTTGATTGTTGCTAATTTTATTGGTAGACGTTTGGTGCTGATAGGCGATGCTATCATTGCGCATATTCCTTTAGTCCGTACTATTTATGCGAGTGTAAAACAAGTTTTGCAAACATTATTCACACCTGGCGGTCAATCGTTTCGTAAAGTGTTATTAGTCGAATACCCGCGTGTAGGGATGTGGAGTATTGCTTTTCAAACAGGAGATGGCACAGCTGAAGTTGTAAACACGTTAAATGGCGAAGCGATGGTGAGTTTATTTATTCCCACGACGCCAAATCCTACATCGGGTTTTCTTATGATGGTACCGCGAAAAGATGTGATTGAGTTAGAGATGAGTGTAGATCAAGCATTGAAATTTGTTATTTCATTGGGTGTGATGCAGCCGTTGATCCCCAACAATAAACAATTAAAATAAAATTGAAGTCAATAAAATTTATTTCCCGCCGCTTGCGGTGGTGCAGCAAATGAGTTGGTGATCCCATTACCCGCGATGGGGTGTTCTCAGAGGGGAGAATCGCGATTCTTCCCTCTGAGTGCAAGCATAAGCTTTGCTTATGCGCAGCATATAAACAAGAAAGGAGTTCCAGCGGGAACTCCTGAAAGTCAATAATAAAACAAGAAAGGTAAAATTATGCGTAGTCATTATTGTGGCCAAGTTACAACAAAAGAATTAGATCAAGCAGTTAAGCTAGTCGGATGGGTACATCGACGCCGTGATCATGGAGGCGTTATTTTTATTGATTTACGTGATCGCGAAGGGTTAGTGCAAATTGTTATTGCACCTTCACATCCTGAATTATTTAAGCTGGCTGAATCATTGCGCAATGAATTTGTAGTGCAAGTCAAAGGGCGTGTACGTCGTCGTCCAGAGGGAACTGTCAATCGTGATTTAGCGACAGGCGAGATTGAAATAGAGGGTTTGGAGCTCACTATTTTAAATCGTTCTGAGCCGCCTCCTTTTCCTATTGATGAATATCATGATGTAGGTGAAGAAACACGTTTGCGTTATCGCTATTTGGATTTGCGTCGTCCTGAAATGTTATATCGTATGAAATTTCGCGCAAGCATCACGCGTTATTTGCGTCGTTTTTTAGATGATCGTGGTTTTATGGATATTGAAACACCTTTTTTGACTAAAGCAACACCAGAAGGTGCGCGTGATTACTTAGTTCCTAGCCGCACTAAGCCAGGTTCTTTTTTCGCTTTACCTCAATCACCACAACAGTTTAAACAATTATTGATGATGGCGGGTATGGATCGTTATTATCAAGTGGTGCGTTGTTTCCGTGATGAAGATTTACGTGCTGACCGCCAACCTGAGTTTACTCAATTAGATATTGAAACATCTTTTTTATCGGAAGAAGAAATTCAACAACCAATGGAAGAAATGATCCGTGGGATGTTTAAAGAATTATTGAATGTAGAATTACCTAACCCTTTCCCACGTATGCCTTATGCAGAGGCGATGTCACGTTATGGTTCAGATAAACCTGATTTACGTATCGCATTAGAATTAGTAGATGTCACTGATTTATTGAAAGAGGTAGAATTCAAAGTATTTTCTGCACCGGCTAACGATCCTCATGGCCGTGTTGCTGCGTTATGCATATCAGGTGGTGCGGATATTAGCCGTAAAGAAATTGATGATTACACGAGTTACATTAGTGTGTTTGGCGCCAAAGGGTTAGCGTATATAAAATATAATGCAGATGGATTGCAATCACCTATTTTGAAATTTATTCCTGAGGCTGTTGTGAAACGGATTGTTGAACGTACTCACGCTAAAGTGGGTGATATTATTTTCTTTGGCGCAGATAAGCGCTCTGTTGTGAATGATGCGTTGGGTGCGTTGCGTTTACGCGTGGGACACGATCGTGGATTGGTTGCAAAAGGTTGGCGCCCCTTGTGGGTCGTTGATTTTCCTATGTTTGAAACAGGCGAAGGGCGTTTAACAGCCTGTCATCATCCTTTTACAGCACCTAAAATTAAAGACATCAATGAGTTAACACAAGATCCTACTAAAATTTTAGCGCGTGCTTATGATATGGTATTAAATGGCAGTGAAATTGGTGGTGGTTCAGTTCGTATTAATTCCTCTGAATTGCAAATGGCGGTTTTTTGCTTATTAAATATTTCAGAAGAAGCTGCGCAAGAAAAATTTGGGCACTTGCTCACAGCATTAAAATTTGGTTGTCCGCCGCATGGTGGTATTGCATTTGGTTTAGATCGATTAGCGATGTTGATGACGGATTCCACCTCTATTCGTGAAGTGATTGCTTTTCCAAAAACACAAACTGCAACTTGTCCATTGACAGATGCACCCTCACCGGTTGAACCCGCACAACTAATTGAATTAGGTATTCGAATCAATAAAAAAATTGAAGAAAAGTAAGGGAGTAGAATATGGCTGGTCATAGCAAATGGGCAAACATCAAGCGTCATAAGGCAAAACAAGATGCCAAGCGCGGCAAACTGTATACTAAATTGATACGTGAAATCACTGTGGCTGCTAAATTAGGTGGCGGCGATCCAGATTCTAATCCACGTTTACGTGCGGCTATCGATGCAGCGCTGTATGCTAATATGACACGCGATGTAATTGATCGTGCAAGCAAGCGCGGCGCAGGGGGCATGGAAGGCGAGCAGGTGGAAGAAGTGCGTTATGAAGGTTATGGCCCAAATGGTATAGCAGTCATTGTGGATTGTATGACTAACAATCGTAATCGTACTGTAGCGGATGTGCGTCATGCCTTTACTAAATGCGGTGGAAACTTAGGAACGGATGGCTCCGTTGCTTATTTATTTAATGAAATGGGTCAAATTACATTTGCACCGGGTGCAGATGAAGAGCGTGTCATGGAGCTTGCGCTTGAAGCAGGTGCGGAAGATGTGATTGTCAATGAGGATAAAAGCATCGATGTCACTGTGAAACCCGATGCATTTTTGCACTTGAAAAAAATAATGTTGACCGCAGGATTGCAGCCTGCCCATGCTGAAGTGACATTGACAGCAACGTTGCAAATCGAAATTACAGATAAAGAAATCGCGGAAAAATTAATAAAGTTGACGGATATGCTAGAAGATTTAGATGATGTGCAAGAAGTGTATACGAATGCGGACGTGGCGGAGGAAGTATTGGCCGAGTTAGAGTAATGTCTTGTTATTGCGACTCATTATCTAATTTTTTATGCTATTATTTATTGATAAAAACAATAAAATGTTGTATATTACAATAAATAGGCAGGAAGAATCTCTGATAAATGGTACGAGGTAATCAGTTATGAGTATTGCAGTGAATTTAGATGAAAAATTAGTTAATGATGCACGTTCTCAGTCAAAAGTGCTAAGCCGGTCTGTCACAAAGCAAATTGAGCATTGGGCTAAAATTGGTCATATCGCAGAAGATAACCCCGATCTTACTTATTCCCAAATAAAAAATATTTTGTTAGGTTTAGAAGATTATAACGCGGGTAATGTTGAGAAATATAAACGCGGCATTTTATGAAAATAGTAATCACTAATGCATTTAAAAAATCCGCAAAAAAACTCATGCGAAATCAAATTGAAATTGTTGAAGATACGATTGATGAAATTGCAAAAGATCCTGATATTGGAGAATTAAAACAAGGTGATCTTGCTGGTATCAGAGTTTATAAATTCTATATTCAGAAACAATTAATGTTACTGGCTTATCAACATGCTGAAAAAGAATTAGTGTTGCTTTCCTTAAGCACACATGAAAATTTCTATCGTGATTTAAAAAAGCGCCTTTAATTTGAGGAACTCATTTCATGGTAATAATCGGAATAGATCCTGGCTCTCGTATCACAGGCTATGGATTGATTCGTTTGGAAGGAAACAAAACATTTCATCTGGATAGCGGCTGTATCCGTATAGCAGAGAACAATCCAGGTATCCGGTTACAGCAAATTTACACGGGTCTCAAAGCTATCATCCAGCAACATCAACCCATCGAAGCCGCCATCGAGCAAATTTTTATGCATCAAAATCCCGGATCAGCTCTTAAGCTTGGTCAAGCGCGTGGCGCGGCCATTGTCGCGCTTGAACTTCCTATTTCCGAATATTCTGCGCGCCAAGTGAAGCAATCTGTTGTAGGTTATGGAGCAGCTAAAAAAGAACAAGTACAGCACATGGTACGGCAATTATTAAATATGAAAGAGAGTTTGCAAGCAGATGCAGCGGATGCATTAGCAGTGGCTTTATGTCATGCCCATACACGCGTTAGTTTACAAACACTGGCTGGCGCTATGCCATCAAGTAAGAAACGTAATAGCTGGCGGAATTATCAACCCATGAGCTAAAAGGAGATCCACATGAAAAAAATCATGGCTTTATTAATGTGTTTTACTTTAAATACTATTGGTGCGGCTGATTTATCACCTACAATTCCAGCGTCATCTAACATCAACTCATGGAAAGGAATTATTATTAATCAAAACTCTGTTGAGGCTATTGTTACTTACGGTATTTGTGAGCTTACCCCAGCAGATACACAACATAAAGCAGTTACTTGTTCGCCACCTTTTTATACCGAAACTATTACAACTGGACAACATCTTAATATTCTTATTCCAAAGGATCTGCTTGATGCACAGGGAAACTTAATCACGCACTACACGGCCACTATTACTCAAGTAAAAAGCAATGGGTTATTTTGGTTTCCTGGACCGGGTATCACTTGTAGAATGGATATATCAAAAAATTTGAATGCAGTCGTGATCAATGAAAATGGAACTGATATTAATTGTACGCCTGGGACAGTTGTTTGTAAGGATGAGCAATGCCAGTCATACGATTTTCAGCCACTAAAAAAATAGAGTAAATAGAATTTAAAGGATATCTCATGATTGGTCAGCTTCGCGGAATTATCTTAGAAAAACAACCCCCGCAATTATTGCTTGATGTGCATGGCGTGGCTTATGAAGTGGATGCGCCCATGAATACTTTTTATCGTTTGCCCGATATAGGCCAAGAAGTCATACTTTTTACTCATCTGGTAATACGTGAAGATGCGCATCATTTATATGGCTTTTATGCTCGCGAAGAACGCGCATTATTTCGTACCTTGATTAAAGTAAATGGTATTGGACCTCGATTAGGTTTGACTATTTTATCGAGTATTGAACCCAGCGAATTTGTACGGTGTATAGTGAATAATGATACGGCAAATTTAGTACGCTTACCCGGTATCGGCAAAAAAACGGCGGAGCGTTTGATTATTGAAATGCGGGATAAATTATCGGATTGGCAATCGAGTGTATCGATTGGGTCAGAATTAAATCCCGTCGTTAAAAAATCCAGTGTATCTAATCGCGCTATGCAAGATGCAATCTCCGCCTTGATTTCGTTAGGTTACAAACCTGCAGAAGCAAGTCGTGCTGTGTCAAAAATAGAAGATAGTAGTTTGAGTAGCGAAGACATTATTCGTCAAGCATTAAGGGAGATGGTGGTATGAGTGATGATCTGGAACGCCTTATTTCGCCTCATGAAACAGAAGTTGTAGATCGCGCTATTCGACCTAAAAATTTGCAAGATTATATTGGCCAGGCTGCTGTACGTGAGCAAATGGGTATTGCGATCCAAGCAGCAAGAGCTCGCAATGAAGCATTGGATCATGTATTAGTTTTTGGCCCGCCAGGATTAGGTAAAACGACATTGGCTCACATTATTGCAAATGAATTAGGGGTAGGCTTACGTCAAACCTCAGGCCCTGTGCTAGAACGTGCAGGTGATGTGGCAGCACTTTTAACTAATCTACAAGAACGCGAAGTATTATTTATAGATGAGATTCATCGCTTAAGTCCTGTAGTAGAAGAAGTGCTTTATCCCGCGATGGAAGATTATCAGTTGGATATTATGATTGGTGAAGGACCTGCTGCACGTTCCATTAAATTGAATTTACCACCTTTCACTTTGATTGGCGCAACGACGCGTGCTGGCTTATTAACATCTCCTTTACGTGACCGTTTTGGTATTGTGCAACGCTTAGAGTTTTATCAAGTTGCAGAACTCTCGCAGATTGTGCAACGTTCTGCAACTATTTTGGGTATTCAAATTGATCTAGACGGTGCGGCAGAAATTGCGAAACGCTCACGCGGCACACCTCGTATTGCTAATCGTTTATTACGTAGAGTGCGTGATTATGCTGAAGTCAAAGGAAATGGACAAATTGCTCGTGCTATTGTGCAGCGTGCATTAGATATGCTTGATGTAGACGATCAAGGTTTTGATATGATGGACAGGAAATTATTGTTGGCTTTGATTGATAAATTTAATGGCGGCCCAGTGGGTGTTGATAGTTTGGCGGCTTCTATTAGTGAAGAGCGTGGCACTATCGAAGATGTGATTGAACCTTTTCTTATTCAGCAAGGATTTATCATGCGTACGCCGCGCGGACGTATTGCAACGCGACATGCTTATTTACATTTTGGTATGAAGGCACCTGAAAGAGTGGTGGCGCAAAAAAATTTAAGTTTATTGGATGAGGTTAAGTGAGTGATGTTAGGATGACAATGATACAGTTCAGTCAACATTCTCACGGGAACCGTTAATGTTAGATTATTTAGTAGGAGTTCCTCCCGCTGCTGGTGTGCGTGTAATTTTTTTTGGGGAAGCAGTAACTTCAGTTTTGGTAGGATCAGTTTTTACTTGTCCTTGGAATATCCCTTTTGCTGATGTGATAACCTGACTATCTAAACTATGCTGATCATAAGAACTGGCATTAGCAGCTTGCGGGCTCTTCGTTGGTGTTGATAGTAAGATTGCAGCTTTAGCTGTTGATGTAAATCTTTTGTCTTGTTTATGGCTGACTCTCAGATCAGCCATTTCAGTACCTTCTTCTGCTTTTTCTTTTTTACTGGAAGGACGAGCAAAACGAGGTTTGAGAGCAACAATAATATTTCTTGCAGAAGCAATACCAAATGTTGCAAAACCCAGTCCTAAAAATACTGGGCCAACAACGGGAATAGGTGCGCAAGCAAATAAAATCATAGCAACAGCATTAACGCGACACCACTTTTCTTCAGTTTTTGCTTTATCTAACGCTTCCGCTTTTTCTTTTACGATGTTTTGAAGTTTTTCATATTCTGGCGATCCCTCAGTAGCTTTTTCAGCATCAACGTTTGCATGTTCATATTCTAACTGTGCTTTTTTAACCCCATTTACCCCCGTATCTCTCCAATCTACTATCGTTGCTGCTGCGACAAGCACCCATCCTATTGGGCTTGTTAATGCACCTGCAAAAGCTATAACTGAGAGGGTGTTTAGTACAAAGGATGTCAATTTCAACCATTTTTCTGTGCGAAGTAACGCTTCTGCTTCTGTTAAGCGAGCCGCACGCTCCATATCATCTAGAGCTTGTTCTCTTTCACTTTTTATCCGGCCCAATGTAGAGGTGGTCGCAATCAAATTGAATAATTTGGTGAGAGAAGTAAATGTGGCACCGATAGGATAAAAAATGCTGCCTGCAAACGCTGCAGCTTCTTTTAACGTGATAATCCAAGAATAGCCTACGATAGTCAGGACTTGTAGTGCAGTGCTGAAAAAACCCATCGAAGTTGATAACGCTGCTCCACGAATGACGCGTTCGATAGATTTTCTTTGTTGTTTTAAAGTAGCGTATGTTTCAGTAAAACTAGCAGCCTGTGTATTATACCCCATACTTTTTTCTTCAAATACTGTAAGAGCGTCGTCAAACTTTTTCAGAGATGCCTGAAATTTTTCTTCTTCTTCTTTTTTAAGATTGATATCTAGATTTTTGAGCGACATGGTCACTTCGTAGAACGATTCCATTGCCGCGTATAAGGCTTTCTTTAACTCTGCATTTTTTTGTTGGAATTCTTCGGATGTTGATGTTGTTCCCGGATGTTGACATTGTTCCCATGCAACACTCAGGTCGAATTTTAATATTAAATCTAATTGATTGATCAGTAACCTCTTTTCATGTATCAAAACAAGAGGATCACTCAGATTGCGTACAACGCACTCTGCGCGTAATGAATCTAACTCTTTTTTTGATTGTTCAAGTTTAGACTTAAACTCTTGCTCTTCTGCTGGTGACAAGTCATGTGTTTTCATGGAAGGTGCTCCTAATTATTAAGGTTAGCTATAATTCCGTATGTTAAGTATAGTCTATGATTTAATATTTGTTTTTTTGAATAATCAATGAGTTATAACTACTATAGTTAAAATGTATTTATTCAGAGCTCTTCTTAATGTGTCATTCCCGCGAAGGCGGGAACCCATTTCACCATGAGTAAAGGCAAACTAAGTGGCTAGTCACAATAGGTTCCCGCCTTCGCGGGAATGACACACGGAGGCGCTGAATAGTTATGTTAAATGGCCATTCAGCGCACGCTGGAGTTACTTATTTTCTTTATTCAAGGAGAGTAATCCCAAAATAGTGACTTAGTGTTTGCACTCGTTGTAAGCGGTCGATACTATATATATTCATAACAGGGTGGTTTGCGACTACCTAATTTTGACACGACTAATGATGGAGAATGTACTGTGAACATAGATTCCTCTTTGTGGGCTTATTTTTTGAATGCCGGCCTGGTGGTGAAGCTGGTACTGCTAGTTTTGGTGGGTGCATCCATTGCATCTTGGACATATATTTTACAGCGTTCGTTGTATATCAAAGAAGTGCGTAACGCGACTAAAAAGTTTGAAAACACTTTTTGGTCTGGCGGCGATTTATCGGCACTCTATGCGAATAGTCAGAACCAGCAGCAACGGTCAGGCACTCAAGGTATGGAAACGATATTCATGGCAGGTTTTAAGGAATTTTTACGTTTGCGTAAACAAGCCTATGCCACAGCAGAAGAAATGACAGAAAGCGCCAAGCGCGCGATGAAAGTGGCGCAAATGCGTGAGCAAGATAAATTGGAATTACATTTACCTTTGTTAGCGACAGTCGGTTCTACAAGTCCTTATGTGGGTTTGTTTGGCACTGTTTGGGGGATTATGCTTTCGTTTCGTGCCTTGGCACATGCGCAACAGGCAACGATTACGATGGTGGCACCCGGTATTGCCGAAGCGTTGGTTGCCACAGCCATGGGATTATTTGCAGCTATTCCTGCTGTGATTGCCTATAACCGTTATGCCACAGAAATTGGACGATTATTAAATCGCTTTGATGCTTTTCAAGATGAGTTTGCCAATATTTTATTTAGGCAGGCGCAACAAAAAGTAAGTGCAGTTGACAGCAGCGCTCGCTGACACTACGCGATGGGGGTTTCTTAAGGGGGAGAATCGCGATTCTCCCCCTTAAGTGCAAGCATCAGCTCTGCTGAGGCGCAGCATATAAACAAGAAAGGAGTTCTCGTGCTTTTCAGCGGGAACTCCTGTGAAGCTGAGACAGTGAGGTAATAAAACAATGGCTTATTTTCATCAACGCAGATCTCGCAATCCTATTGCTGAGATTAATGTAGTTCCTTTTATTGATGTGATGCTGGTGTTGCTTGTTATTTTTATGATAACAACACCTTTGTTGACGCAGGGTGTAAAAGTTGATTTACCTAAGACTGAAGCAAAAGCATTGCCGCCAGATCAAAAAGAACCTTTGATTGTAACAGTAGATAGCGCTGGTAATTTTTATCTAAATAGTGCGAGTAAACCCAATCAACCGATTACACCTCGTGTTTTAGGGAACTTGGTGGCATCTCAGTTAACAGCAAGCACTGCTGCAGGCGATCAACGACCTGTGCTTGTGCGTGGGGATAAAAATGCAAATTATGGGAAGGTAATGGAGGCTATGGTTTTATTGCAACAAGCAGGCGCCAAAAGTGTAGGCTTGATTACACAGCCAACTCCGCATGTCCAACCGGTAGGGTGATCGCATGGCGATGTTTTCATTGCAATCAGTCAATCCTAAAAATGCAATTTATTTTTCTTTGGCGTTGCATCTTATTATTTTGACTATATTAGTAGTGAGTTTTGATTTTAGTGCACCGATGCCCGTGGTTGAAAATTCAAAAAATAAAGAAGTGATCAATGCAATAGTGATGGATAGGCCATTAAAGCCTGCAAAGATTTTGCAAAAACCTGTGCCGCCACCTATTGCACCATCCTTGCCTAAACCTGTCGAGCCTAAGCCTAATAAGCTAAGCGCTAAAGAACCTGTAGTGCCTGTCACGAAACCTGCTATTGCGATTGCAGATAAAAAGCAAAAAAAAGTAAAACAAGATTTAATTCAAAAACAATTATTAGCCGATTTAAAAAAACAAACACAACAACAAAAAAAAATAAAACAAACAGATATTCAAACCGCATTTGAAAAAGAAATGAAAGAAATCAAAGCAAAATCCTTACAGCAGCAAATGCTGCAAGAACAAAAACGTTTGGCAAATGTGATGACACAGCAGATGCGGGGTGTAGTTGATAAATATAAGGCACTGATTTTGCAAACGATTAGTCAGCATTGGATTATTCCTAATAATATAGATAAACACTTAACGGCGGAGTTATTAATACGTGTTGCGCCTGGGGGGGTTGTTCTGGATGTGCAATTAATCAAAAGTAGCGGCGATGCGGCGCTCGATCGATCAGCACGTGCAGCTGTATTTAAAGCATCGCCGTTGCCTGTACCTACAGAGACAGAAGCATTTGAATCATTCAAGCAATTTGTTTTAAAAGTAAAACCTGAAAATGTAGTATTAACGGATAACAGCGATTTGCTAACATGAGGCGATGGGAATATAAACAAGAAAGAAGTTCCCGCGCTTTTCAGGGGGAACGCCTGAACGGATAATGTTGTTTAAAAGGAGAGGAATGCAGTGCTAGTCTTTATTATATTACTTGGGTTAAGTATTCTCAGCATATTACTGCTGGGTTATGGTTTATTTTCTAATATTCGCCATTTATCCCATCTTAAAGAAAAGCTCTCTACAGCTGAAACTGCTTTAGCTAAAGGTATTGAACAAGAGCGTGCCTTGAATGTTGAATTGGCAGATATGAAACATAAAATAGAAAGAAACATTGTGAGCGATTCGCTAACAGGCTTACCAGGATGGCAAATTTTTGAAGACCGCTTAAAACAAATTATAAAGCAAAGTAAACGACATAATTTAACTTTTGCAATTTTGTTTCTAGATCTCGATGATTTTAAGATTATTAATGATGTGCTAGGGTTAGAAGCAGGGGATGAGTTGTTGAAAGAAGCTGCGGAGCGTTTGCAATCGTCAGTGCGTCAAATGGATACAGTGAGTCGATTCACGGGTGATGAATTTGTTTTTATCTTGCCGCAAGTCTCAAAGCCGGAAACATCTGCTTATGTTGCACAGCGATTATTAAATGCGATTGCGCAGCCGTTTCGTATTCGGGATCAAGAACTTTTTATCACGGCAAGTATTGGTATTGCGATTTATCCTCAGGATGGTGAAGAGATATCCATGTTATTACAAAATGCGGAGAGTGCGTTGCATCAAGCTAAAGCCCATGGTGACAATAATTATCAATTTTACCGTCGCGAAATGCACATGATCAGTCGTCGTGAACTTATTTTAACTTCTGCATTGCATGGTGCTGAGATTTATAAAGAATTTTCACTTTGTTATCAGCCTCAGGTCAATCTTGAAATGAAACAAATTGTGTGTATGGAAACTTTTCTGCGTTGGCAACACCCCGATTTTGGCGCTATTTCATCAGATGATTTTTTACGATTTGCCGAAAACACAGGTACCATTTTAGTGATTGGTGAATGGATTCTGCGTAATGCGTGTCAGCAATTTTTAACTTGGCAGTCACTTGGATTGCACCCGCAAAAATTAGTTGTCAATGTTTCTCTTAAACAATTAGAAAATCCGCATTTTGCCTATAATGTTTCTCATGTTTTGCAAGAACTCAATTTAAATCCGGATCATCTTATTTTGCAAATTTCGGAAATGATGTTATTAACAAAGCTAGGTTTAATTGAAAAGACACTGCATATGTTAAAACAATTAGGCGTCCATATTGGTGTCACTGATTTTGGTACGGGTAATATTGCCTTGCAACACTTGCGAAGTTTTCCACTGAGTTATTTGAAATTATCGAGTACGCTCATTACAGATATTACGACAAACGAAGAAACCAAAGCGATTATGAAAATGATTATTGCATTAGCTGATACATTGCAATTACAAGTGGTTGTAGATGGAATTGAGAACCAAGAACAAAAATTATTACTTAAAGAGTTGGGCTGCGATCTCATGCAAGGCAATATTTTTAGTCCGCCGCTGTTAGCAGAAGAATTCACGGCGTTAGTTGAGGAAAAGATTGTTGAGCGTGTGTAGCGCTCTCTAATAATATGTGATATATATCCACCCAAATTTTTTAGATTTTCTCCGGAGAGAACTTATTATGGTTATGCGAAAACTTATCTCAATCTTGCTTGCTGGTTTTGTAATGCTTTTTTCTCATGCAACATTTGCTATGCTCAGCATGGAGCTAACACGCGGAGTAGGAGGGGCAATGCCTATTATGGTTAAGCCTTTTTCTCAAATACCTGCAGAAGACATTGCAGTTATTATTAGCAATGACTTAAAAAATAGCGGCCGATTTAAGCTTTCCAGCGGTAGCATGGATGATAAGGTAGTGGGTGCCGTGCAAGAAATAGGTGCGAATCGTTATCAAGTCAATTTTCAATTATTAGAAGCGTTTAAAGGGAAGGGTGCAACGCAGCAGACAGTTTTATTGAATCGTAAATATACTGTCTCAGGCAGTGAGTTACGTTCTCTTGCGCATCATATTAGTGATGCGATTTATCAACAACTCATTGGCGTGCGTGGTATTTTTTCAACTCGGTTAGCTTATGTTGTTGTACAGAGAACGTCAGGCCCTACAAAATATGTGCTCGAAGTTGCTGATCAAGATGGCTATAACCCACAACCTTTATTAACTTCAACGGATCCCATCATGTCACCCGCTTGGTCGCGCGATGGTAAGCGTATTGCTTATGTATCATTTGAAAATCAACATGCTGCTATTTATGTTGAAGAGGTAGCGACAGGTGCTCGGCATTTAGTGAGTGAATTTAGAGGAATTAATGGTGCACCCGCCTGGTCACCTGATGGCAGAAAGTTGGCATTGGTGCTATCAAAGAGTGGTTCACCTAATATTTATGTGATGGATTTGGCCTCACGACAACTTACACAATTGACACATGATAATTATATCAATACAGAGCCATCTTGGTCACCCAATGGGGGCAGTTTAATTTTCACGTCAAATCGCAGTGGTAAGAATAATCCGCAAATATACCAACTTAATCTGGCTTCAAAAGCAGTGACGCGTTTGACTTATGAAGGCAGTTATAATGCGCGTGCTTCTTATACGCCAGATGGCAATCACATTACGATGCTTAATAGAGAATCAGGTTTATACAATATTGGTATATTAGATTTGGATACAGGTGTCTTCCGCGTGCTGACTAACTCAAGTTCTGATAGTGAGTCGCCTAGCATGGCGCCGAATGGCAGTATGGTATTATTTGGCACACTTTATAATGGGCGCAGTGTATTAGGCATGGTTGCAACCGATGGCAGTGTGCAAATTCGGCTGCCAGGACGTAATGGTGAAGTACAAGATCCTGCTTGGTCACCATTTTTGGCTTGATAGCCGCTATTTTCCGAGTATACTTTTTTGTTTTGGTAGAAAACCATTAGTCAAAGGGAGAGAAAGTCATGCAGTTGAAAAATATAGTAAACAGTTTAATGATGGTGGGTGTTGTATTGGTGTTGAGTTCTTGCGCTGCTCCTGGACATAAGGGTCAGGATCAGGAAGGTGGTGCGTATGATGCGAATGCAAATGGCGGTGCCCAGTCATCAGGTGTTGGCCAAGGGTCTGATTTTGGTGATTCAGCGGGTGGTCCTCAACAAAGCCTAGCAAAACGCACCTATTATTTCGATTATGATAAAAGCCAGATTCGTGATGAAGATAAACGCGCAATCACTTCCAATGCTAATTATTTAATGGCGCATGCGCGTGCCAAGATTATTTTGGAAGGGCATACTGATCCACGCGGTAGCCGTGAATATAACGTAGCTCTGGGTGAACGTCGTGCTCATGCGGTTGCTGAGTTTATGAAAGGAAAAGGGGTTAATCCTGATCAGATTCGAGTCGTTAGTTATGGTGCGCAACGACTTGCAGCGCAAGGTCGAACTGAAAGTGATTATCAGTTAGATCGTCGTGTGGTATTGGTTTATTCGCAGAAATAGTCAGTTTTGTGCCACCAGGGCCTCTTTATTTTTGCGGAAGAGGCTATGAACGTAAAGCTAATCGTGCCCGTGCCCGCGTGCATGCCCGTCTTTTTTCCTAGTCATGCAAGAAAAGACGGGCATGCACTGCCTCTCGCTGATGAAAAACTGATCTCGATTTCTAATAACGAAAATGTTATGATTAGACATTTAACACTTTATTAATACAGGTACCCAGTTTATGTTATTCCCGCACATCAAGCGCTTTTTAATCTTATTGGTATTATTTAGTATTCATTTTACAGCGTTTGCCGAAGATGCTCCCGTGTATGATGTAGATAATTATCCCCCACAGTTTGATGGCGAACCTGTTGCTGCGAGCGCGCCTCCTCCAGCGGTTAGATCGGAAGAATCTCTTGCTTCAACACAGACACAAGAGCAGCGATTGAAACGTATCGAGCAGCAAATGAAAAACTTAATCCATTCAGATTCAGCATCCAAAGAGGAAGCTACTCAAGCTGAAATCCAATCGTTGCGTGGCCAAGTAGAAGAATTAACACATCAGCTACAGCAAGCCCAAAATCAACAACGTCTTATGTATACCGAGCTGGATAAGCGATTGACTCAAGCAACCGCTGAAAAAAAATCTCCTGCACTAGCTGATGATGTGAGTACTAAGAAATCTCCCGTCACCGCAGTTGCCATACCTCCATCCCATGCAGCCAGCAGTAAAAAAATATCTCCAACGCCTGTTGCACCATCCGTTAAAGTTGTAGCTACTCATGACCAGCCCAATGTCGCAGAGGAACAACAAATTTATCAAACTGCTTACGATTTAATTAAAGCAAAAAAATACAATGAAGCAGTCAATACACTGCGAAAAATGCTGCAGAAATATCCGGCAGGTCAGTTTGCAGCGAATGCACATTATTGGTTAGGCGAGTTATATGGGTTGCTTAATAAAAATGATCAGTCTGCGGAAGAATTTGCAATGGTCGTCAGAGACTATTCAGACAGTCCTAAAGCTGCGGATGCTCAGCTTAAGTTGGGGCTCATTTATGCTGCTCAATTCAAGTGGCCTGATGCAAAAGCAGCGTTTAAAAAAGTAGTTTCAAATTATCCCGGTACAGCCTCTGCGCGCCTGGCGAGTGAGCAATTAAAGCAATTGAAACAGACACAAGTTGCAGCAAGTCGTTAAATAACTAAAGTTAAATAAACATGAACTGTCGTTTGCGTATTACCGAAATTTTTCTCTCTTTACAAGGCGAAACTCGAACAGTAGGGCTTCCTACTGTTTTTGTACGTCTGACAGGCTGTCCTTTGCGTTGCGGTTATTGCGATACAGCCTATGCTTTTAACGGCGGCACCTGGTATGAAATCGATGAAATTTTGCGTCAGGTTGAAAGCTTTGGAGCACATTATGTGACAGTGACCGGCGGTGAACCGCTTGCACAAAAGCCATGCACGGATTTGCTTCAAGCGCTTTGCGATGCGGGGTATGAAGTATCGTTAGAAACCAGCGGCGCATTAGATATTTCACAGGTAGATTCGCGTGTCATTAAGGTAGTGGATATTAAAACACCTGGCTCAGGCGAAGTATTAAAAAATCGTTTTGAAAATCTATCGTATCTACTTGCCCATGATCAAATTAAGTTCGTTATTTGCGGTCGTGCTGATTATGATTGGGCAAAAGTTATCCTTCAGCAGCATGAGTTAACAAAAATCAGTGAAGTCTTATTTTCCCCCAGCTATCAAGAACAATCCGCCGGTGAACTGGCCGATTGGATTTTAGCAGACCGTTTAACGGTCAGATTACAAGTACAGTTACATAAATATTTATGGGGGGATGTGCCTGGACGCTAAAAATGATAGGTTTATTCGCGGTCCAGCGTTGATATTTTTTTATAACTCGGTATGATTGGCACCTCATGTTTCACATCCCCGGGGGTCGTTAGCTCAGTCGGTAGAGCAGCAGGCTTTTAACCTGTTGGTCCTGCGTTCGAATCGCAGACGACCCACCAATTTAGTTAGATGTTTCAATACTTTTGCAACTACCGACAAAACCGGCTTCGTGAGTTTTTCGTGACCCAGGCTCTTAATCTGCCTTAACAAGATAAGTGTAGGAGCCGATTGCTCATCACATATCTTGTTTATAGCTTTCCACAGATTAAGCAATTCAGCAGATGAATAGTGAGTAGTAATCCTTGCTGATTTATGCCCCAGCAAATCTTGCCTATCTTCAAATGAAACACCTGCTGCTCTTAACCGTCTGCCAAAGGTGTGTTTAAGATCATGTACACGCACTGGCAGTTTGGTTTTCTCTCTCGCCTTTCGCCATCCATGATTAAGCATGCGGTTAATTGGCTTGTCCCGATAGACAAAGACATATTCAGAGTGCTTACCTCGTTGTCTCTCTATCACGCTTAGAGCGACTTTGTTAAGCAACACTAAGCGGTCTTCTCCGTTTTTTACCCTTTCTCCAGGGATGATAAAAACGGAACCAATTTCATTGATGGGTACCTTAACTTCCCACTCCCACTTTAATCCACATACTTCTCTGTCACGGCAACCTGTATTAACAGCAAACAAAGCCATTTCACACAAATGATTCGGTAACGCTTCAAACAACCGATTTTGTTCTTCCCAGCTTAATGGATAAGGTTTGCGTTTATCCACCTCAGGTAAGAGCTTAATTTTCGGTGGTGAAGCCAGCCATGTTAGCCCATGCTCATCCATCCAAACACTTGCGGCAAGATTGAGAAGGTGTCGGACTACCTGAAGACTAAGGTTAATCGTTTTGGTTTTAACACCTTCTTTTTGTCTCTGCCTAATATATTGCTGTAAAGAACCCATGTGAACTGATTCTAAGGACATATCACCAATATAAGGATCAAGTGTTTTTAAGCACCAGGCATCTACTCTAATGCTCCTTTTATGCTGATTTTCCAGCATAAATTTTATGGCTGCATCCCTAAAAATTCGCTTTGGTCTTATTCCGTACACTGTTGCCTGACGAATAGATTCCATTCTTCTAACTAAGTATCGTTCTGCTTCTTCAAAGTCACCTGTTCCAGTGCTTTCACAAAGTCGGCTGCCGTTGACTCTTTTATCGATATGCCAAACATTGCCGAGTTTTTTAAGCCCTGGTATGTGTTTCTTTCCCATAACTGCCTCCTATTTTTGGAGACTGGGCGACCATTGCGGCGCTTATAATGATCTACCCAGGCATTTAATTCAAGTAGATCAAATGCAATTCCCTGCTTGCCAATGGGTATTTCCGTTAATAGAGGCCTAACTTCGTTATTAAAACGATTCTTATCCATTCCTAAATAAGCCGGAGCATCTCTTAACCGAATAAGTCGTGGTTGCATACAGACCTACCTCTTTAAAAATTTTTGAGAAAATAGTTGATATAAGCTTGAGTAATAGTTTGAGCTGTATCTGCCCCAGTACGGCTGATTAACGGTTAGTGCTAAGCATCTCGCCTTTAGCGCCGTGCCACTAAAGACCGCAACTTACGTTGCCAAGAGATGAAGGGTTGGGGTTTTGCTTTAATACTTCCGTAGTTAAATAAACTTCGTCTTTATTTTTTATTGGCAGATTTTTTCGTTTAATTTTCTGCATGGATAGTGAGATGAATTATTTTATAAATCGCTTGTTGATATTTCTTAACTAATAAAAATTCACATCGTTAACAACGCCTTGTTTTTTTATCGGTAGCTTTGTGATCGTGATTAAAAATTACTTCAAGTGCTTCTTAATTTTCTTGCATGATAGCGGCTCCTTGATAAATTTATAAAATGAAATACTTGATAACAATAAATAGTATTTACTTGATTAAAATGACATTGATTCGATACAGTGTTTCATCAATTACTTTATTAGATTCAAGATGTGAACCATTGGGCAATGGCGATCAGATATTTCATCACATCAACTGATCTTATTCTGCTGTTTTAAGTCGTGCAGAATGGCGACAAATACTAATGATGTAGAATCGTGAGAAGTAGAATTTTTTTGAAAATTGTTAAAAGAAGATTTGTGCTGTCCTATTACTAGAGTGACGACTTTTTAAAAAATATTTTTTATTTTTATGCGGTTACGCAGCCAAGGGCGCCGCGTCACTACGGACATCTACGATGTACCCTAGTGACGCGGCAAGAATAAAGGTCAAAAAATCTTCATTGAGATATGAGTAAAATTTATAAAATAGCGTAATGCAGAGGTTATTGGTTTAATTTTTGTTGTACTTAGGATGTGAATACAGCTATTGAAAGATAATAAAAAATTAACTTGATTAAAAAAATAGTTGCAATAAAAAAAATAGAATAATTGCATAACTAACGAAGAATATACTTTTAACGCTAGATTCGATAAAGTGAATGTTGCTGCGAATTTGGTCTAATATTTTATCGAATGACTGTAGACGATTTTCAGTAGGGTCTACATAGTAGTTAATAGGTGTGAGACAAGATATAAGGCGCTCTTGTAACTGGTCAAAACGCTGGTTTACGTTTCTTTCTAGGTTATCAATTCG
Organism: Gammaproteobacteria bacterium; assembly: GCA_044221135.1. Lineage (GTDB taxonomy): Bacteria > Pseudomonadota > Gammaproteobacteria > DSM-16500 > DSM-16500 > UBA4722. The sequence goes on along the minus strand of JBGAPT010000001.1, from coordinate 91,192 downwards.
ATCCAATACACGGTCTATAGCGGTGATTGTTGCCATATCCACTCCGATATCAAGAAAATCAGTATGCTTTGTATGCAAAAATTCTTTTCTTCAGTACATCTACATAAAAAAACCCGCGTTTAAGCAGGTTTTATTTTGAGGCAGCGCGTACTTTGAATCATAACATCTTATAGATAGAGCGCGAAGAATACAGTCAAGCACATCATCAAGGTATTGGCTAGTATCTTCAGCTAAAAATCTTAGGCCAACGGGAAGAGTATACCGTAATTTATCAGGAAAAGAGCTGGTAAGATTCATCTCATATTGATTTGCATATATACATCATGTAATATCTGTATGCATATAATAAATTTATATAATAAATAATATTTAAATACAATAAGTTATATTAAAAATAATAGTTTATAATGTAATATTTTTGATATAATAATTGTTACATAGGAAAACGTATGAAATCAGTAAGCAATAGTATTCTAAGGCGTATCCGCGCGAAACAGCGGGGATGGGTATTTACGCCTAAAGATTTCATAGATATTGCTCCACGTCATACAATTGGAGTTACCTTGCATCGCCTTCTAAAAAAAGGGATCATCCGCAAGCTAAGTCATGGGATGTATGATCTTTTAATTAAGCATCCCAAATTAGGTATTTTAGCTGCCGATTCGAATGCAATAGTTAAAGCGATTGCGAAGAAAAAAGGAGCTATGATTAAACCAAGTGGTGCTCATTTGGTAAATCAGCTTGGTTTAGATACTCAGGTTCCTGCTAAGCTTACGTATATTACGTCTGGAAGCGCGTTAAAGAAAAAAATTGCGAATCATTCTATAACCTTTAGGCATTCTAAGTTTGTAAATAAACTTCTATGGAATGATCGGGTAATCTTAGTGTTGAATGTATTGCATTACCAGGGTAAGAATTATATATCAGATAAAGTCTTAATCAAATGTAAAGCGATGTTGAAGCAAAGGGATAAATCACAGCTTAAAAAAAATTTAAATCAATTACCTGATTGGATGGTTCCATTCATTCTAAAAATAATAGGAGTACAAAATGAGAGAACTACTCGAAGTAAGTCAAAGTGAACGTGCGCTTTATTTTAAGCAAGCTGTCGCTAGATCAGAAAGTATTAAGAACCCAATAATGATGGAAAAAGATTTTTGGGTGTGCTGGGCATTAGATCAAATTTTTTCTAACTCCGTTTTATCTCCACATGTTACTTTTAAAGGCGGAACCTCCCTTTCTAAATGTTATAAGATGATCAATCGATTCTCAGAAGACATAGATTTAACTTTATCTAAGCAATATATAGGTATCACTAGTGAAAATGACCCGGCTGGGGTTACAACCACTAATCAGCGTGGTAAACGTTTAGAGCAATTAACAGAAAAAGTTGAAGCCAAGATTGCCAATCATATTAGACCATTATTAATAAAAGAATTTAGCACAAGCCTATCAAATTATTTTAAGAACTCAGATTGGGTTTTAGAGCTTGATAAAAAAGATAAGCAAACTCTTATTTTTCATTATCCAAGTAGCCTGGAAATGAAAACTAATGAATATGTGCAAACGTTTGTGAAATTAGAATTTGGCGCGCGTGGTGATATTAACCCCTGTGAGCAGAAGGTAATATCATCATACGTGCAACAATTTTTACCAGAATTATTTGCTTTACCTGTAGAAATAAAAGTAACCTCTCTTGTTGCCAGGCGCACCTTTTGGGAGAAAGCAGCTCTTTTACATGCTGAGTATTTCCGTAGCCCACAAAAGAGTTTGCCAGAGCGATTATTTCGTCATTATTATGATCTTGTTATGTTAGATGAAAATGGCTTAACTATGGAAGCCTTAAAAGACGTTTCGTTATTAAACGATGTCATACAAAATAAAATAATTTATTTTCCTTCTAAATGGGCAAATTACGACGAAGCAAAAATTGGCAGCTTACGGTTATATCCAAATGAAATATTTATTGATGCATTAAAACAAGACTATAGCAGGATGACGGATATGTTTTTTCATAGTGTACCTGATTTTAATAAAATATTAGCTGAAGTTAAGCGAATAGAAAATACTATTAATAAAAATATCAGATGAGTAACTTTGCTTTTAAAAGAGACTTCTTCAGCGAAAGATTTTTATGGAGTGGAAAATTGCTACTCAGTAAAAGTCAATTTACTAAGTAGCAGAGTTGGTTTAATTAATTGGAGTAATTTTTGAGCGGTTAAAAACTTCAATTTCATTAATTGTAAGAGAAGTGTCAGGAATTAATTTTTTAACATGAAATACTGCTACAACTTTACGGTCATTTGTTGTTTTAGCGATTGCATAACAATGTCCTTCCTCAACAGTTAATTCTGTGAGTGGGTTGCGTTGAAGAGCATCCATTCCTTTAGAATATACAAACCATCCCATAGGTTGTTTATAGCGATCTTCCTTTGTAGGATAGCCTTTCCCTTGATTTTCATAATCATTCGGAATATCTTTGCAGCTTATCTTCCCTAAATCAGCCATTACACTAATATCGTCAACAACAGTATTTGAATGAATTTTATTACTCGAAAATTCAATATCGATATCGTTGTGATTAACATTTATATCTTGAGAGCTATAGTAAAAGCTATAAGTAGCATCTGAGTAATTATCATTTGGTTGTCCATGCCGAGCTTGTAATACTACGGACGATGGAGCTTCACTTGCATAAGCATTGAAACAGAGTAAACAGGTAAGTACAATTAATAAATTTTTCATCTTTTTCTCCCCAATTAACAAAATTGAGGTCAAAATATACGCGAAACTCTCCGCAGAGTTAAATTAAGCGGCAAAGTTATGTTTTTTGGAGAGAGGAAGTTTAATATCTGGTGATTAAGACTATTTTTCTTTCGTGATTGAGTTGTGCTTTATTGTGCTCGGTGGTGCTTTTTGCAATGGTCTTCCAGTCATAAAGTTTAAATTAATCAATGAGATAATTTTAAATCAACGGCTTTTAACCTGTTGGTCCTGCGTTCGAATCGCAGACGACCCACCAATTTAGTTAGATGTTTCAATACTTTTGCAACTACCGAGTCTCTACATCATGCTTAGAGCGACTTTGTTAAGCATCCTCTCCATTCTTTGCTCTTTCTCCAGGTAAACTACAATAATTTATCATTAAAACAGCATAATAAATTGATGTATGTCAATTATCTTTTTAATAAAAAATATATCATTGTTTCATCACAGATGAGAAGAATTATGCCTTATTCATATCTGTATTTTTTAATCTTCTCGCAATTGTGAATATGGCCGTCTTTAAAGTATAAAAAAATTAATGACCATTACTAGTTTTTCTTTTATTTTTTGGAAGATTACTCTAATGAAAAGATTAATTGTTATATTTATTATGCTAGCTATTACAACTGCTGCGGCACCAGCTAATGTAATGATACACAATAATAATCAAGACAATGATTATTCAATGTCTATTACATATAGAGTATGTCACTTTAATAGTCAAGGCATTACTATTTTTTGTGATGAGCAAAGTAGTATTGTTCTTCCAAAAAATGAGTATTTTAAAATAGAAACAGATGGAATGTTGATAATTTATAATGTGTTATTGATACACAACATGACCAAAGTAAAAATTACAGAATCAGATTATATGCAATATCCATTTTTAAATATACAATCTACTGGGTGTTTTCTTGATATGAGGAAAACCGCTTCTTCCTCTCCCTTGGGGGGTATCCTCGAACTGAATAATCTGCATTCTCCTTATATTGTTTGCCAACAACATATTCAATACTGGAGTTAATTAATAATGAAAATTTTCTTGCTAATTTTTATAAGTCTATTTTTTATCGAAACTTCATGTGCTGATGTAGATGCACCGCTTACTGTTATTTTATATAATGATTAACGATGCTAATATGACAATTGATTATCAAACATGCTATAGATATGATTCATGGTGGCGCGGCGCAACAACAGATTGTTATTTATGCTCCAGGCAGTACGAAAGGCCTTTCTTCCTACGCTGAAATAAAATGGAACCGTACCTCGGGCAGCACGATGGAATACGTTAAAATAATAGATGTTACCTTAAAAAATTTTGATGATGTTACTTTGAGCCGGGCTATTTGGGATAACTCCTTCATATCAAATGGCATACAGTTTATACAGTCTACTTGTATAGCATATGGTTGGTACGATAATAATCTAAACAGACAGGCCATTCTATTTAGGAAAAAAGAAAATAGCATGATCTGTGACCCGGGCATCATCTGATACTATAAACTGCTTAGTTATTTTTTATATTCTAATCATTATTTACAATCTATTAGTAAAAATCCTACATTTTATTTAATACATTTCTGATAAAGTCTGCACCCGCGTTTTAAAAAATCTTTAATCCGTTATTAAAGTGTCAATAATTGATTGAAAAAAACAAATCTGTTTTTTAAAAAACACTTTACTCAAACTTGTTTTTGAAACAAGATAGCAACCTAAATGAAACATAAAAAGTGACTACACGATTCAAAAATTTTAACTGCTCATGCAGAAATGATTTATTAATAATTTAGAATAACAACTGTGGAGTGAAGAATGGCTGATAATAATGAAAATATTTCTAACCAAACTGCAACGAATGAATCTCGTATTACTATTCATAAGATCTATACTAAAGCGCAGCAATTTATCGTGAATGGATTGCCGGATGAACTTTCTAAGAATTGGAGTCCCCAGTTAAGTATACAAGCCAATCCCCGAGTGACTCCATTAAAATCAGGACAGCATGAAGTTGTACTAACTCTTAACTTAAGTGCGCAGCAATTAGGGAAAGCCATATTTCAAGTCCAGGTGGATCAGGCTGGATTATTTACCTTGCAAAATGTGCCGGCTGACCAGCAAGAAACAGCATTATATGGTGCATGTCCTAATGTTCTCTTTTCGTATGCTGCCGTGATGGTGAACCAGGCACTTTCTCAAGCAGGTTTGCCGCAGGTGTATTTAAACCCGCTCGATTTCATTGCGCTTTATCACGAACATAAAGAGCAAGAGAGGCAGAAAAAACAAGAACAAGCAGTTCAGGAAGTCGAAGTAGTGAATTAAGTTTTTAGAGGATTCGGAGGACAATTTATTTAAGAAAAATAAAATTAATTTAAACGCAATGAATATCGCCGTAAGACCGTAGTAACGCAATAAAACTAAAAGCATAATAAAGCGCAGGAGTGGTTGTTGGATAATAACGTTGATGAGTTATTTTTAACAATACATTACAAAGGAGTGAAACAATATGCTGACCTCAACTGGGCTGCCGCCTATGCCTACTTTTGACATCGCACACACGCATGAAACAGAACGCATGTTGGAAAAAGATTTACAAACTGCTTATGACCATTATCTTGCTTTTCCTGATAAAGCATCTGCAGATGCTTTAAATGTACGTCTCACAGCTGCTATTGAAAAATTAGAAAAAGATAAAGCAACTGCCGTGCGGCTTGCTAGAGAGGCTGATGAGCGTGTATTTCGTGCTTATACAACAGAACACGCTTCTAGCGGTAAAATGCCTAATTTTGTCGAAAGAATGACAGAAAAATTGAAAACACTTTTTACAGATGATATAGCAACACAAGAGCATTATGAGCAATTGGTTGCAAAATATGATGCACGCCTGCAAGAACTTTCTCATCTGCGTGATACAGTGCAACAGTCATCGCAAGAAACAGAAATAACAGAATACTTCAGGCATCAGCGTCGTTTACTGCAAACGGGCTTGCCGATAACGACTAAACAAATTTGCTATCCGGATGGCGTTTGTGATTTACGTGCATTGTCGAATGGTTTTTCAGGTGTTGAATGGCAAGGAAACAAGGCGGGTGATAGCAGCGGCTCTTCAGTGAGTGGGATAGGGGATTTTAATGGTGATGGAATAGCGGATGCTGCAATTGGAGCACCGAATGCGGGCCCTTCAGGAAGAGCGGATGCAGGTGAGACTTATGTGGTGTTTGGTAATGCCACCTGGGACGGTGTCTCTAATTTAACGAGCTTCGCGGACGGTCAACGCGGTGTTGTATTTCGGGGAGGAACGGCAGGTGAATTAAGCGGTTCTGCAGTGGCGGGGGTAGACATCAACGGAGATAGATTAACCGATCTCTTTATAGGAGCTCCGGGCAGTGGTTGCATCTATGCAGTATTTGGTTCTAATAGCACAAACTGGAACGGTGGTATTGTTGATTTACCGACTTTAATGAACGGTCAAGATGGTTTTAAATTTCTGGGAACAGAGCTGGATGCTTCTTCAGTGAGTGGGGTAGGGGATGTTAATGGTGATGGAATACCGGATGTTGCGATTGGAGCATCTAATGCTAAATTGGGCGCAGGTGAAACTCATGTGGTGTTTGGCTCTCGTAATAGCACATGGGGCGGGGGAAGTTTAAATTTAACGGATGTCGAGGATGGTGTACGCGGTTTTAGATTGCAAGGAAAAAATCCAGGTGATAACAGCGGCTTTGCAGTGAGTGGGGTAGGGGATGTTAATGGTGATGGAATAGCGGATGCTGCAATTGGAGCACCGAATGCGGGCCCTCCAGGAAAATCGGATGCAGGTGAAACTCATGTGGTGTTTGGCTCTCGTAATAGCACATGGGGCGGGGGAAGTTTAAATTTAACGGATGTTGAGGATGGTGTACGCGGTTTTAGATTGCTGGGAAAAAATGCGGGTGATAAGAGTGGCTCTTCGATAAGTAAGGGAGATGTTAATGGCGATGGAATAGGGGATGTCATTGTAGGCGCACCGGGTGTCTCCGCAGGAGCAGGTGAAACTTCTGTGGTGTTTGGCTCTCGTAATAGCACATGGAATGGAGGGAGTGTAAATTTAACGGATGTCACGGATGGTGTACGCGGTGTTGGATTGCCAGGCGAAGCAGCAATTGATAACAGCGGTACGTCAGTCAGCACAGGGGACTTTAATCGCGATGGGTTATCTGATGTCGTGATAGGAGCATATGCAGCTACTTTTTCAGGAAAATCGTTTGTAGGTAAAGGTTATGTGGTGTTTGGCTCTAACAGAACAAACTGGAATGGCGTTAATTTAGCAACCTTGAATGGTCAAGATGGTTTTGTATTTTATGGAGACAAGACAGGTGATTTCGCTGGCAATTCGGTAAGTACGGCGGACGTCAATGGCGATGGGCGCTCTGATGTCATTGTGGGAGCCTATCAAGCTGATTCTCCAGGAGAATTGAATGCAGGTAAAGTTTATGTCGTATTTGGAGAAGAATTTCCGTTTTACTTTTCTGCTAATTCTTTGCTTATAAGTAGTGGGGGGATGGTCTCAGTTGATTCACAATCTTTAGCAGTAGCGAGTAGTGTGGGTGCTGATGTTAGTAATGTGCGTTTCACTATAGAAAATATAGCAAATGGTTATTTTAGGTTTAAGAATACGTCAGGAGCCATTTCTACTTTTTATATGAAAAATATTAGTGATGGCGTTGTTGAATTTGTCCATCTTGGGGGTAATGCGCTTGCGCCGCGTTATCGTGTTGTTGTTAATTCAACGGGATCGATTACTACTATTTTTTCTGATCTTAACGCAACCTTTTTGGGTTATGCTCCGAGCTTAGTGAATAATAAACTCGCCGCCAATCAAGGCATGCCAACCCTGTTAGAAGCCAATGATTTAAGTGCAAACGATCAAGATGATGGGTTAACAGGCGTTTCTTTTATTATTCGCAATCCCACGCATGGCCAGTTTTATGTAGATAATGTTACTGCGAATACATTCAGCCAGCCGGATGTGCTAAATAGGAAAGTGCAATTTGTTCATGATGGATCACGCAATCCACCGAGTTATGAAGTTGCAGCCACGGATGGAAAATCAACGACTCCTTATCAGCCGGCGATCATTACTTTTAATTACGCGCCTCAACTGAATGTCACCTCTGTGCGATTTGATCAAGGGCAACCCACAAAGCTTGATCCACTATATGTGAGCGCAACAGACGTGGAAACATTTCCTAATCGCCTTATCTTTTATACAACCAATGTCACTCAAGGCCGTTTCTCTTACACCAGCAATCTTAATGCATCCATCACAGCATTTGAGCAATCTTTATTGGCTACAGGAGGTATTCAGTTTGTGCAAAATGGCAGTGATGCTACTCCTACGGTTGTGCTCCGTGTTTTTGATGGTACTCTTTATTCACCTTGGCAAGCGCTGCCAATTAATTTAAATCGACGTCCTGTGTTGCAAGGTGGTATAGCCGACCAAGTGGTTACACAAGATGACGACTTTAGTTTTGACTTGCCTGCGGGTTTATTTCGTGATCCAGACGTGAATGATAGATTGACTTATCAAGCTTGGCTTGCCGGCAACGTTCCTTTACCTCCAGGAGTGCAGTTTACACCACCTAGCCATTTTTCCGGGAATTTGCCAAGCGTGACTAGCTATCGCGTGAAATATGAAGCGAGTGATTCACGCGGCTTAACAGCTTCTACTGAGTTTATTCTTTCTTCCAAGCAATCTAGCGCGGATTATTACAGAACAATCGGTAATAGTTTGGGGGGCGTAGTAGGGTCAGCGTTTGCTGTTCTTGGCTATCTCTGGCTTCGTAGACGCATTTCGATGCATCGTCGACATTTTTTCTTTGCCAACAAACTGCGTGGAGTAGGGGTAGCGAATTTACATTATTTTGATTTTATGCGTTTTGAGGGAAACGCCTATAAAGCGAAAATGGATATTTTCATTCAACAGCTGCGACAAGATTACGGTTCATTTTATGATGAGTTGACTGAAGAAGAAATGAAATGCTTTGCGATTTGTGTGGCCCAAATTCTAGTGACTCGTCAGCTAATATCTTCTGCGCATTGGTATGATGCATTGTTCGGTATACTATGTTGCTTAAATGTGGGCCGGCCTTATCAATTAGACCTAGAAAAATTTGAGAAACAGCGCCAAGGCATTGCAGCAGAAGCGGTGTCTGCTTGGGAAAGCGTGGCTAACTACAAGCTTGCACCTATGTCAGACCTTAAAGAAGGAGATAAGAAAGAAGGAGATGAGAAAAAAGAAGGCAAGCCGGAAAACGGTACGATCTATGTTGGAATAACAGCCGATGGCGGTGCAATTGAGTACAAGGTGTTTGATCAGGACTTTAGGGAAGGCGAAGAAGAGCAAGAGATCATTCCAGCAGAAGGGACCATTACAGCAGAAGAATTAAGTGTAGATGTGCTTCCAATGTCGAAATTTAGCGGAACGCCAACGAAGAAAACCACGATCTATGTTGAGATAACAGACGATACAATTAAGTATCAGATATTGGATAAAGTCATAAAAGATGGCGAGCGAAAAATCTTTAAAGGAACCATTACAGCAAAAGACTTAGATGTAGAAGCACTTCCTCAATCTATTGATGATTTAAAGCCTCATTTATCAAAGTTGTTAAAAGTCACATTAGAAAAAGGGCATACTCGACCTGAAGACGTGAGTATGAGTCACTTTCCTCGATCTCTTAGTATGGATGTGCTTTCGATGTCGGAGTTTAACAAAAGCAAACCGCCAGAGAAAAGCGCCATCTATGTTGAGATAACAGACGGTGAAATTAAGTATAAGGTATTTGATAAGGCCGTGAAAAAGGGTGAGCAAAAAGAGAGTGAACAAAAAGAAGGTGAGCAAAAAGTCTTTGAAGGAAGCATTACAGCAAAAGACTTAAATATAAAAGCACTTCCTAAATCTATTGATGATTTAAAGCCGCATTTATCAAAATTCTTAGAAGTAGCATTACAAAGAGGGCATATTCGACTTGAAGATGTCAGTGTGAGTCAATCTCCTCAATTTCTTCGCGAGTTAAAGCCTTATATACCGAGGCTATCTGAAATGACATTAGAAAGAGGACATACCCGGTCCCGATCTGATAAATTAAATAAAGCGTTTCCTTACAATAATTATACGTTTGGAGAAAAGGCAAAAGTCTTGTGTTGCCGCAAAGAAAAAGCAAAACCATTAGCGACGGCACCAAAAACGTCGTGGATGAGGATGTTTGATTCTGGCAGACCCAGACAACATGTACGATGGGATGAGGTTGTTGGTGGGACCGAGTTAGCAAATCTTAAAAAACGCGAGGGAGAGGTAGCTTTAGAAGTTAAATCGGGTGGAGCACCAAAAAAACGATCGGATAACATGGACGAGAGAATGACCTCGGTGGAAGAGCGCCTAGAGATACTCGAGCAACGTCCTCTACTATGGCGTGCGAGATGAATAATTCACTTTTACGCGAATGCTGCTACGTGGGCCCCTTCCCACAGGGAGAAGGTAGGGAAGGGGGGAGTAAAAAATGCAGCGTACGATTTAATATTTTAGGATTAATAAATAAAAAATTTTTCGCGTTTCTTAGAAAGAATTCTTGATAAAAAAATAGGTTGAAATAAATATTTTTATTCCCCCTTCCCTACCTTCCCCCTGTGGGGGAAGGGGCCCATGAAGCAGCATTCACGTAAAAACGAATTATTCAACAAAGCCCCCTTGTGGGGGAAGAGGCTCACGAAGAATCAGCACTTTTCTTTAGACCACGCTGCCAGATTTAAATTGAATATGTTATCCTTGATTTTCAATCAATTGCCCTTATTTATATTTGAATAATATCAATACATTTTAGAGGTATTCTTCATGCGCATGGACAAACTAACCAGTAAATTTCAAGCTGCTTTAGCGGACGCACAATCATTAGCGGTAGGACGTGATCATGCGTTTATTGAGCCGGTGCATTTGATGAAGGCGCTCCTCGATCAAGAGGGCGGGAGCATACGGCCTATTTTGACTAAAGCTAATGTATCTATTTCTAATCTACGTTCTTTACTGGATAGCGCCATTCACCAACTTCCGCAAGTAGAAGGGACGCCAGGTGAAATTCATATCTCCAATGAATTGAATCGTATTTTAAATGTAACCGATAAATTAGCGCAAAAACGTAAAGACCAATATATTTCAAGTGAGTTATTTCTTTTAGCTGCTGTAGAAGATGCGGGTAATCTGGGTGATATCTTACGTAAATGCGGCGCAACAAAAGCACTGATTGAAAAAGCGATTGATGATGAGCGAGGCGGGCAAAGTGTGCAAGATCAAAATGCAGAAGATCAACGCCGTGCATTAGAGAAATATACGATTGATTTAACCGCGCGTGCAGAGCAAGGCAAATTAGATCCCGTAATTGGGCGAGATGCTGAAATTCGTCGTACTATTCAAGTATTATTGCGCCGCACGAAAAATAATCCTGTGTTGATCGGCGAGCCGGGTGTTGGAAAAACTGCAATCGTGGAAGGGTTGGCGCAACGCATAGTCAATGGTGAGGTGCCAGAAGGATTGCGTGATAAACGCTTACTATCATTAGATTTAGGTGCATTGATTGCGGGTGCTAAATTCCGTGGCGAATTTGAAGAGCGTTTAAAAGCTGTTTTGAATGATTTAGCTAAGCAAGAAGGCAATATTATTTTATTCATCGATGAAATTCATACGATGGTCGGTGCAGGTAAAGCGGAAGGCGCAATGGATGCAGGCAATATGTTAAAGCCAGCTTTGTCTCGTGGTGAATTGCACTGTGTAGGTGCTACAACACTCGATGAATATCGGCAATACATTGAAAAAGATGCAGCATTAGAGCGGCGTTTTCAGCGTATTTTAGTAGATGAACCCAGTGTGCCGGATACTATTGCTATTTTGCGTGGTTTAAAAGAGCGTTATGAATTACATCATGGTGTAGAAATCACAGACTCTGCTATTGTGGCTGCTGCGACGTTATCACATCGCTATATTTCGGATCGTCAATTACCCGATAAAGCCATCGATTTAATTGATGAAGCAGCGAGTAATATTCGTATGGAAATTGATTCCAAGCCTGAGGAGCTCGATCAATTAGACCGTAAAATAATACAGCTTAAAATTGAACGCGAAGCGATGAAAAAAGAGACGGATGAAGCATCCAAAAAACGATTGTCTAAATTAGACAGTGAATTAAAAAAACTGGAAGCGGAATGTGAAAAATTAGAAAAAATCTGGAAAACAGAAAAAGCATCTTTACAAGGTGCGCAAAACATTAAAGGTGAATTAGAGCGTGCAAGATTGGAGCTTGAGACGGCACATCGTGCAGGTAATTTAACGCGGATGGCAGAATTGCAATACGGCCGTATTCCAGAATTAGAAAAACAATTAGCTGCAGCGACGTTGGCAGAACAAGGCGATACACAATTATTGCGTAATAAAGTCACGGCGGAAGAAGTGGCTGAAGTGGTTTCTAAGTGGACGCATATTCCTGTTTCCAGAATGATGGAAAGTGAAAAAGAAAAATTACTCAAAATGGAAGAAGCGTTGCATCAACGAATTATCGGGCAAAGTCAGGCTGTTACGGCAGTTTGTAATGCGATACGCCGTTCTCGTGCAGGTCTTTCTGATCCGCATCGCCCTATTGGCTCGTTTCTCTTCTTGGGCCCCACAGGCGTTGGTAAAACAGAGCTTTGTAAAGCATTAGCCAGTTTTTTGTTTGATACAGAAGAAGCACTGATTCGTATAGATATGTCAGAATTTATGGAAAAACATTCTGTTGCACGTTTAGTTGGCGCGCCTCCTGGTTATGTGGGTTATGAAGAAGGCGGTTATCTAACAGAGTTAGTGCGTCGCAAACCCTATTCCGTTATTTTGATGGATGAAATAGAAAAAGCGCACCAGGATGTGTTTAATATTTTACTGCAAGTTTTAGATGATGGACGTTTAACTGATAGCCATGGCCGTACTGTTGATTTTCGAAATACGGTTGTCGTGATGACATCTAATTTGGGATCAGAGTTGATTCAGGAAATTTCAAGTCAGCAGGGCGATTATTTGAAAATGAAAGAAGCGGTTTTGCGTATTGTTGGGCAACATTTTCGTCCAGAGTTTATGAATCGTATTGATGAAACGGTTGTTTTCCATCCGCTCGATAAAGAACAGATTCGCCGCATTGCCGATATTCAAATTAATCGTGTTAGAGCACGTCTAGCAGAGCGAGAGTTTAGTTTAACGATTACACCTGAGGCATTAGATTATCTGGCAGCTGCCGGCTATGATCCTGTGTATGGCGCAAGACCCTTAAAACGGGCCATTCAACAATACGTAGAAAATCCATTAGCTCAAGCGATACTGTCTGGAAAATTTAATGCAGGGGATGTGATTAAAGTAGCACTGAGTGATTCTCAGTTGGTGTTCTCAAAGGCAACTGCAAAAGCATAGGAAAATGAATGTCGCTATCCAGCTTTTATAGTGTAAAATAGTTTTTAAGCTTGCGCGAATGGAGATCATTTTCTTGCGATAAGCAAACCTGATGTCACAGTTAAGGATAAACTTATGTATAAACATATCTTATTAGCAACGGATCTATCAGAGGAAGCTGACTATATTCTTAAGAAAGTACGCAGTATACGGGGTTATACGGGCGCAAAGCTTAGTTTAATTCATGTAGTTGAACCTATGCCTGGCTATAGTTATGCTTATTTGGGCATTGAAGATATTGAAGGCCAATTAATTGAAGAATCCAGAACAGCATTAGCCAAAGTAGGCCGATCGTTGGAAGTGGATAAGAAAGACCAATGGATAGAAGTGGGCCCTACCAAGTCAAAAATTCATGCGGTTGCAGAAGATATTGGTGCTGATTTGATCATATGTGGCAGTCATGGACGGCATGGATTATCCTTGCTGTTAGGTTCAACGGCCAATGCTATTTTGCATGGTGCGAAATGCGATGTACTTGTTGTGCGATTGCCGGAGTAAAGACAGGTTACTATGGAGTTTAAAGATTACTACACCACCCTTGGTTTGTCTCGCACCGCAACGGCTGACGAAATTAAACGTGCCTATCGTAAGTTAGCTCGCAAATATCACCCGGATGTCAGTAAAGAAAAAAACGCCGAAGAACGCTTTAAAGAAGTGCAAGAAGCTTATGAAGTTTTAAAAGATTCTAAAAAGCGTGAAGCTTATGATCAACTAGGCAGTCAATGGAAGAGTGGCCAGGATTTTAGACCGCCGCCAGACTGGCAAGGTTTTTCAGGGTTTGACGGTGCAGGTTTTTCGCATGAAGGTGAAGGTTTTGGCGGCTTTAGTGATTTTTTTGAATCTATCTTTGGCCAAGCTCGTCAGGGCGGTTCTCATCAAAGACATCAGCGCGCCTCTTTTAGGCAGCAAGGACGCGATGAGCATGCAAAAATTACAATCAGTCTAGAAGATGCTTTTCATGGTGGCACCAAAACAGTGCAGTTACAAGTGCCTGAGGTGGATGCGCAAGGTCGTATGCATCATGCAATTCGTTCACTTAAAATTACTATTCCTGCTGGTATTACTGCAGGGCAGCAATTGCGTTTAGCAAAACAAGGTACGCCGGGTGTTGGGGGTGGCGCACCGGGGGATTTGTATTTGGAAATGGAAATTCAACCCCACCGAATTTTTACTTTGCAAGGACATGATGTTTACTTAACGTTGCCGATTACGCCATGGGAAGCAGCATTAGGTGCTAAAGTCACTGCACCTACGTTAGGCGGTTCTGTAGAAATAAAAATTTCTCCAGGGGCTCAGACGGGGCAAAAACTGCGTTTAAAAGGACGCGGATTACCTAAAAAACCTACGCCAGGCGATCAATACGTTGTATTGCAAGTGTATGTTCCGCCCGCAAAAACAGAGGGTGAGCGTGCCTTATATGAAAAAATGGCACAAGAGATGCCATGTGATCCGCGGAAAAATTTATGTTAGGAGAGAGTCAGGATGGCTAAAAAAGAGCTCGCTATTGTTGCATTGGAAGCTGACCCGGAGTTGAGCCTTGAGGAGTTATGTGAAACTTGTCATATTACATCTAGTTTTATTTGTGAGTTAGTTGAATACGGTACACTGGAGCCTAAAGGTGTTTCGTTGGAAGCATGGCGTTTTGATACTCGTCATTTGCAACGTATCCAGCGTGTATTGCGTTTACAGCATGATTTGGAAATTAATTTGGCCGGTGCGGCGCTGGCAATGGATTTAATGGATCAGATTGAGCAGTTAAAAGCGCAAGTGGAGTTGTTAGAGAAATCGTTAAAATTAGGAGAAAGATGATGAAAATGTATTTCAAAGTGATATTGGTCAGTATTGTTTGTGCGTTGCTGGGTACTGGTTGTAACAACACAGTTCAAGGGTTTGGTAAAGACATGGAAAACAGTGGTCAAGAGATTCAAAAAGCAGTGTCGGGTGATAAGAAGTAGTCGTTTTATTCTTTAGCGTAACTATGGATAGTAGACACCAAGAAAGATCGACACATTTTTGGTATCTTCCTTACGTGTCGATCG
The DNA here is from genome assembly GCA_044221135.1 of Gammaproteobacteria bacterium. Taxonomy (GTDB): domain Bacteria; phylum Pseudomonadota; class Gammaproteobacteria; order DSM-16500; family DSM-16500; genus UBA4722. Next base: position 75,883 of record JBGAPT010000001.1, on the reverse strand, counting down.
ATTCTTCTAAATCATTAAGTGGAATTGAATTGTGATTCATTCCTCTTGTTATCTTCTGGCTCCTCTCCTCTGTCGTAAGGCATCTATACTTCCTTCGGTTTTTTCGCCAAGATATTGAGTGCTTTTTAAAAGAATATTTAATTCCAAGGCTTCTCTTAATCGGCTGAAAGGACGTATCTTACGAGTGAGATCTCTTAATTCTGTGGATGAGAGCTTTATACTGGAACCAAAAAACGCTCCTCCAAAACCACAGATTACACCACCCGCTACACTTCCTCCTCCTGTTGATAAAACTGTTTTTAAAAAGCTACCACCTGATGACATGTTATTTCCTAACACAGCGCCTCCTATTGCGCCTCCTATCGCACCTATTGCGGCACCTTTCACAAGATCTTTTTGAGATTCATTCATAGCTTTTTTTTGCTGAGGAGAGAGCGCAGCATCACTCATAGTTTGATATTGTTTTTTTACATGTGCTTGATCCTCAGACGATAATTGTCGATAGTTAACTTTAATACTGTCTAATAGGGTTTCACAACCTAAAAAATTATTTTCAGCTGAAAAACTATTTACGTATGCTACAAGCTGTGCAGCGACGTGTTCTCTAGTAAGCATTTTTATTTCTCCTGTTTTAGAATTGTTTAAAATATTATTTTATATCTTGTAATAGAACGTTACTCAAAATTTTGAGCCACAAAATTCCAATTCACAATATCCCAAAATTTTTCTACATAAGTAGGTCGTGCATTTCTGTAATCAATATAATAAGCATGTTCCCATACATCGCAAGTTAATAAGGCTTTTTGTTTTTGTGTCATCGGAGTACCTGCATTGCTCGTGCTGACAATTTCTAAATTACCTTGTGCATTCTTGACTAACCATCCCCAGCCAGATCCGAATGTGGCAACACTTGTTTGAGTGAAACGTTTTTTAAATTCATCAAATGAACCAAAAGTTTTAATAATAGCATCTGCTAATTTACCACTGGGCTCGCGTGTGCTAGTCGGTGTTAAACAATGCCAATAAAATGTGTGGTTCCAGATTTGTGCTGCATTATTAAATATGCCGCCACTGGATTTTAATATGGTGTCTTCTAGCGATGCATTAGCAAACTCTGTCTCTTTAATTAGATTATTTAAATTATTCACATAGGCTTGATGATGTTTGCCGTAGTGATATTCTAGGGTTTCTTTAGAAATAGTAGGTTGTAAGGCATCCAGGGCATAAGGTAATTTAGGTAATGTATGTGTCATTTTAGTTCTCCTGATAAATTTTAAAGTGTAAGAATGATAGCGCTTGTTGCTGATAGAAACTAGATGTTATCTAAAAACTAATCTAATCGTGCTCGACTAATTAACGGTAAACCAAAACAGCAACTTAAAATTTTTCATCCGATCTTTTGGTCAATACATCAAATCCCGTTTCCGTTACCAAAATCGTATGTTCCCATTGCGCGGACAAGCTATGGTCCTTGGTCACGACGGTCCATTTATCAGGTAACAATTTTACAAAGCGCTTCCCTGCATTAATCATCGGCTCAATGGTAAAAATCATCCCAGGCAGTATTTCTTCTCCTGTGCCAGGTTGTCCATAGTGCAATACATTGGGTGCTTCATGAAAAATTTTTCCTATCCCGTGACCGCAGTATTCTCGTACTACAGAGAAGCGGTTTTTTTCGGCATGGTTTTGAATGACGGCACCAATATCACCAAAATGAGCACCTGGTTTGACTTGCTCAATGCCTAGATATAAACATTCTAGAGTTGTTTTAATCAGCCGGTCTGCCAGAATGGAAGGCTTGCCAACCACAAACATTTTGCTGGTATCGCCGTGATATCCCTCTTTAATCACAGTGATATCGATATTTACAATATCGCCTTCAGATAACTTACGGGTTCCTGGGATGCCATGACACACTTGATGATTGACTGAAGTACAAATGGATTTGGGAAAGCCCCGGTAATTCAGGGGTGCGGGAATAGCGTTTTGATTATTAACGATATAATCATGACAAATCTGATTTAATTCATCCGTTGTGACATTAGCGTGGATATAAGATTCGATCATTTCTAGTACATCAGCAGCCAAACGCCCAGCTACACGCATTTTTGCAATCTCATCGGGGGTTTTAATTGTAATATTCATAATCACTTCGTTATTGTTGAAGACAATGATCTATGGTATAAAGGCGAGCTTTGATTAGCAATGTATTTAACTAACCCACACACGTATCATGATCCACTGCTGGGTGCCCTGTATGTACTTAATGTATTAAGGGGTTGGCAGTTGGGATACGTGGAGGCCTAACCCAAAATTGGAGAAGAGAAATGTCTGATATTACTATGCGTGATATGTTAAAAGCCGGCGTCCACTTTGGACACCAGACTTGTCACTGGAACCCTAAAATGGGCCCTTATATTTACGGTGCCCGCAGTAAGATCCATATTATTAACTTAGAAACATCTTTGCCTATGCTGAAAGATGCTCTGAATGTGCTAGGTAAAATAGCATCAAAGAAAGGCAAAATATTATTCGTCGGTACGAAACCGGCTGCTACCGCTATTATTCGGGAAGAAGCGCAACGTTGTCGTATGCCCTATGTAGACCATCGCTGGTTAGGCGGCATGTTAACGAACTATAAAACCATTCGTCAGTCTATTAAACGCTTAAAAGAACTCGATGCAATGATTGAGAAAAATGCATTTGGTCGTTTGACAAAAAAAGAAATTCTTAATCTCACCCGCGACAGAGAAAAATTGAACCGTAGTTTAGGCGGTATCAAAAATATGGGCGGTTTGCCAGATGCATTGTTTGTAGTGGATGTGGGTCATGAAAATATTGCAGTGGCTGAAGCAAATAGATTGAGCATTCCTGTTATAGGGATCGTAGATACCAATAACAGTCCTAAAGGAATTTCTTATGTGATCCCAGGGAATGATGATTCTACACGTTCGATTGCTTTGTATACCCAATGTGCAGCGGATGCTATCTTGGAAGCGCGTGCTTCCAATCCCGATATCACTGAAAATGAATTACTTGAAATTGAAGAAGAGCTTCCAGTGATTGGCGAAGAAAATGAAAAAGATGAAGGTAAGTAATTCTTTATAGTTTATTTGCTGATGCGCAGCATATAAACAAGCAAGGAGTTCTCGCGCTTTTAACGGGAACTCCTGGTAATAGTTAGAAATAGGAGTTTTTGTATGTCAGTGAGTGCAGTACAAGTGAAAGAATTACGTGAGCGTACCAGTGCCGGTATGATGGAATGTAAAAAAGCATTGGAAGAGGCGAACGGCGATATGCAAATGGCTGTTGATATTTTGCGTACAAAAGGCAGAGCAAAAGCCGACAAAAGAGCAACGCGAGTGGCTGCAGAGGGCGTGGTGTTAATTAAAGCCTCCAATGATGGTAAGCAAGTCATTATGCTGGAAGTGAATAGTGAGACAGATTTTGTTGGACGTGATGATAATTTTCTGAGTTTTGGAAATGGCGTTGCGACAGCTGCATTACATGCAAAGACAAAGAATGTAGCTGACTTAAATACTTTATTATTAGCAGATCAAGGTCATGTTACAATTGAAGAAGCACGTCAAGCATTAGTAGCGAAAGTAGGTGAAAATATTAATATACGCCGTCTCGTTTTTGTTGATGGAGCCAATACAGTCGGAACGTATCTGCATGGTAATCGTATTGGCGTGTTAGTTGAATTGGATAGCGATAATCCAGAAGTTGCGAAAGATGTTGCTATGCATATTGCAGCATGCAAGCCATTAGTGGTTGCGCCGAGCGATGTGCCTAGTGATATTATTGCTAAAGAAAAAGAAATCTATCTTGCACAGGCAATGAGTAGTGGTAAACCACAAGAAATTATTGAAAAAATGGCGGATGGCCGTTTGAAAAAATTCTTGGATGAGGTCAGTCTATTAGGGCAACCTTTTGTTAAAGATCCTAATATAACGGTAGAAGCTTTATTGAGTAAAAACCGTGTTAAAGTATTGGCATTCACACGTTTTGAAGTAGGTGAAGGTATAGAGAAAGAAAAAGAGGACTTTGTTGAAGCAGTGATGTCTCAAGTACAAGGTAGTTAAGTATGTCCAGTAAAACGTCTCAGCAACCAGTTTATAAGCGTATCCTGCTGAAATTAAGCGGTGAGGCGCTACAGGGTGAGGATGCTTTTGGTATTCAGCCTGAAAAATTAGCCCAAGTCAGTACTGAAATAGCTCGTGTTACTCAACTGGGTGTGCAGGTTGCCTTAGTGGTTGGCGCGGGTAATTTTATGCGCGGTGCAGGTTTTTGTGACACAGAACTAGACCGTGTAACCGCTGATCAAATGGGTATGTTGGCGACCATTATGAATGCGTTGGCATTACGTGATGCGCTGGATAGAAAATCGGTTGCAGTGAAAGTCATGTCTGCGCTTGCGGTGCCTGGGGTTGCAGATTGTTATAATCGCCGTCATGCATTAGAGGCGTTACAGCAAGGCCATGTTGTCATTTTTGCAGGCGGCACAGGCAATCCCTTGGTGACTACAGATTCTGCAGCGGCATTACGCGGGATAGAAATAAAAGCAGATTTACTCATTAAAGCAACGAAAGTGGATGGTGTATTTTCTGCTGATCCTGTAAAAAATCCTAAAGCAGACTATTATCTCACGCTTACCTATGATCAAGTGATACAACGTCGTTTGGGTGTGATGGATTTAAATGCTATTCTCTTATGCCAAGAACATGGGTTACCTCTGCGAGTATTAAATATGAATAAACCGGATGCATTATTGCATACTGTTTTAGGTGAAGCAGTAGGCACATTAGTACAGTAAATCAGCGTTCAGGATGACAGATTGTACTTTGAGGTGTAATGGTTATACATAGTAAAAAACGGAGTAGATAAAGCATGCATAAAGTCATCAGTGATATACAAGCGCGTATGCAAAAAAGTATTGAAGCTTTCAAATTAGAAATGTCGAAAGTACGTACGGGTCGTGCACATCCCAGCCTCTTGGACCAAGTTCGGGTGGATTATTATGGTAATGAAACACCTTTATCTCAGGTGTCTAATATTACCATAGGTGATGCGCGTACCTTACTCATTACGCCATGGGAAAAGCGTTTGACACCGTTGATTGAAAAAGCAGTGATGGCTGCGGGTCTTGGATTGAATCCAACAACATCCGGTGACATTATTCGCATTCCATTGCCTGCTTTAACAGAAGAGCGACGTAAGGAATTAACAAAAGTAGTACGTAATGAAGCGGAAACAGCACGCGTGAGTATTCGAAATTTACGCCGTGATGCGAATACTGCATTAAAAGAATTACTTAAAAGCAAAGAAATTGCAGAAGATGAAGAGCATCGTTTGATGGATACGGTGCAGAAATTGACAGATAAGTCTATTGCAGAAGTGGATCAGCTTCTTGTTGTTAAAGAAAAAGATTTAATGGCGATGTAAATGAGTCTGCATTCTTCGAAAGGACTGGCATTTCAGATACTTCCCCGCCATGTTGCTATTATTATGGATGGTAATGGCCGCTGGGCAAAGAAAAAACATCTTCCACGCTTAGCGGGTCATAAAGCAGGTATTGAAGCCGTGCAGCAAACAGTCAAACGCTGTGTGGAAAAAAAAATTGAAGTACTCACCTTATTTGCTTTTAGTAGTGAAAATTGGCGGCGCCCCCAAGAAGAAGTCAGTTATTTAATGCAGCTATTTATTTCTGCATTGCGGAATGAAGCCAATAAATTGCATGAGCAGAACATACAATTACGCGTGATTGGTGATCGGACCCGTTTTGATGAAAAGCTTCGTACACAAATTGCTACGGTGGAAAATCTGACTACAAACAACACGGGTCTTAAATTATTGCTTGCGACAAATTACGGTGGTCAATGGGATATTATGCAAGCGGTACAACGTATTGCAGTTGAAGTTGAAAAGGGAGCTCTTTCCAGTCAAGCTGTGACAGATGAGCTCATTCAAAAATACTTATCATTTTCTGATCTTCCAGATCCTGATTTATTTATTCGTACAAGTGGCGAACAACGTATCAGTAATTTTATTCTATGGCAGCTGGCTTATACTGAGCTCTATTTTACTGATATATTATGGCCTGATTTTAATGCAGATGAGTTAGAAAAGGCTTTTGCTTTTTTTGCTGAGCGAGAAAGGCGTTTTGGATTTACGAGCGAGCAAATAACTCAGGTTAAATAAAAATCAGCAGTGCTCGCTGACATAACGCGATGGGAGGAAGAGTCGCGATTCGTGCAAACAAGCGTCAGCTTTGCTGACGTGCCGCCTATAAACAAGAATGGATTGAACCTATGTTAAAGCAAAGATTACTAACCGCACTTATTCTTATTCCACTTTTTATTTTTCTCGTATTAAAGCTGTCATCTCAGGCATTCTATCTTTTCACAGCTCTGATTGTGTTATGGGGTGCGTGGGAATGGTCGTTTTTTATGGGAATTAAAGCATTTCCCCGTTATCTGATTTATCCATTATTTATTATTCTTGTTTTATATGTGGCCTATCTATTCCCCATTACACCGATTTTATATGTAACACTTGTGTGGTGGTTAATAGCAGCTTATTTCGTCATACGTTATCCTAAAAATACAGTGTTGTTGGGAAAAGGAATCATCTTGCGTGGACTGATGGGTTTGTTAGTTTTAGTTCCGTGTTGGCTGGCAGTGAATACTATTCGCAATTATCCTAACGGTATTAGTATATTGCTCTTTCTATTTGTGTTAATTTGGGGCGCTGATTCAGGTGCCTATTTTGTGGGTAGAAAATGGGGAAAGCATAAGCTGATACCACAAGTCAGTCCTGGTAAGACTTGGGAAGGTTTTTTAGGCGCTTTATTGACCACAGCTGTGATTGCGTTAGTAGGGCTTGTTATTTTTAAAGTGCCTTATCCAACTTGGCCAGTTGCATTGATGTGGGCCTTATTGACAGTCTTGTTTTCTATCATGGGTGATTTATTTGAAAGTATGATGAAACGACAAGCCGGACTCAAAGATTCAGGGCATTTGCTTCCTGGGCATGGCGGAATTTTAGATAGGATTGATAGTTTAACAGCAGCCGCACCTATTTTTGCATTAGGGCTCACTATTTCCCACTGGATTTAAAGATAAAAACGCTGGATAATGATCGCCCGGCAGTTCCCGCTGACTTTGTGTGATGGGATGTTCTTAGAATGGCACTCTAAGTGCGAACATAAGCTTTGCTTATGCGCAGCATATAAACGAGAAAGAAGTGCCCGCGTTTTTTTAGCGGGAACTCCTGATGATCGCCAATTTTGTTGGCTCAACTTGGTTGTAATAAAAATATGAAAAAAATAATTGTATTGGTTTTTTTAGTACTCAATTTTTTGACCCTGTCTTTTGCAGCAGACTCTTTTGTGGTGAGGAAAATTGAAATTAACGGCTTGCAGCGTATTTCGGCTGATACGGTTTATAGTTATTTACCCATCAGACAAGGCCAAGTTGTGCGTTCCGGTACAACAGCAGAAGTCATTAAGGCATTATATGATACTGGGTTTTTTGAGCATATTTCGTTAACACGACACGGCAATATATTAGTGATCAATGTGGTTGAAAGACCCACCATTGGTCTTTTAAAGATTATGGGTAATTCAGTTATCCCAAAAGACAAGCTGACTGAGGTGATGAGCGGTGTCGATATCGCTGAAGGCAGAGTTTATAATGAAGCGGTATTAGATAAAATTAAACAAAGTCTTTTGAATCAATATTACCAGCTTGGCCGTTATAATGCCCGAGTGGATGTGACAGTGAATCGCATGGATCGAAACCGTGTGCGTGTCTCTATTGTGATTTCAGAGGGTTTGGTCGCTAAAATACGGCATATTAATTTTATTGGAAATAAAGCATTCAATCATAGAACCTTGGCTAAACAGCTGAGTGTGACAACACCCGGCCTCTTTACATTTTTTTCACAAACAGATCGCTATACGGATGAAAAACTGGAGGCAAGCTTAACGGGATTACGTAATTTCTATCTGGATCATGGCTATATTAAGTTTGATATCAAATCATCACAAGTGATGATTACACCCGATCGTAAATCTATTCTTTTAACTATTGTAATGGATGAAGGTGTTCCTTACAAAGTTAAAGGGATTGCGCTGACGGGCGATTTAATTTTACCGCGCAATGAGTTAATGGCATTTGTGACGACCAAACCAGGTGATACTTTTTCTAGGCAGGAATTGGTGGATACAGAGAAAGCCATGACGGATGCATTGGGAAATAAAGGGTATATTTTTACCGAAGTAGCACTGATACCTAATATTGATGATGTCAAGAAAGAAGTTTTTATTACGCTAGATGTTAAGCCAGGCAAACGTACCTATGTACGCCATATTTATTTTACAGATAATAATAAAACAAATGATGGCACTTTGCGGCGTGAATTAGAACAAATGGAATCCGCAGTTGTCTCTACAAAACTATTGCAGCAATCAAAATTACGCTTAACAAGACAGGCTTATTTAAAAGATGTCGATATGTCTGTTGTGCCTGTTCCTGGTGTTGATGATCAAGTTGACATTAATTATAAAGTCAAAGAAGACAATGCTGCGCAAGCAAATGTGAGCATTGGTTATTCACGGCTTGATCATATTATTTTAAGCGCGGGATTGACACAAAAGAATTTTCTTGGCACTGGAAATACAGCGGGTTTAAATTTTTCAAAAAGTCGTTTTGCATCATTTTATGGAATTGATTATACGAATCCTTATTTTACGCAAGATGGTATTAGTCGTTCTTTGGATTTTAATATCTCGCAATTTAATCCTAAAAATGCGAACCTTTCATCGAGCTATTCATCCAGCCAATATCAAGCCAGTGATGTGTACGGCATTCCTTTTGGACAGGAGGAGGGTGTATTTAATCGAGCGCAAATAGGGTATGGATATGAAGGATCCTTGCTTACTTTGAACCAGCATAATAACACCCCCATTTCAGGTCAGGTAAATGATTTTGTGACCCGCAATGGCCGACACTTTCAACAGGTTGATATTATTACCGGTATTTCTCGCGATAGTCGTGATAAAGGTATTTTCCCAACGACGGGCATATTGCATTCACTGTCAGCCACTATTTATCTGCCTGTCACAAATGATGCACTAAAATATTATAATGTTGGCTATGATACAAAATGGTATTTTCCACTCACGGATAAGTTTATTACGCTGACTAAGGGTTCTCTGGGTTATGGCAGCAGCTTTAATGGCGGAGCGAAAAACTATCCCTTCTTCAAGAACTTTTATTTAGGCGGCATAGGGACTATTCCGGGTTATGCAGGTAATTCGCTAGGACCCAAAGATTCTAACTTTGATCGCACGGGGGGGAATTTATTGGTTAGTGCAAGTTTTGGCCTGATTTTCCCCAATTATGTCTCAGATAATTTACGTACGGATATATTTATTGATGCAGGTAACGTTTATAATACCTTCGATAATCGTAGTTTAGGTGGTTCTGCATCGGGTCATATACGGTCTTCTTACGGTATTGAGGCAACTTGGCTATCACCTATGGGGCCAATCGATATCAGTTTGGCGAAGGCCATGAACCCCATTCGAGCCAAGCAAGGCCAGCCAGGTCAATTCAGCGACGATGAGCAGCTTTTTGACTTTTCACTCGGCGCTAATTTTGGTTAATTGAAGAGCTTGCCAGGGTTTGTTGATAGTTCGCCAAGTCGAGGCGGCTGCATACAGATATCCTGGTAGAAATGTTAATAGACCCTAGAATTTAACTATGGGCTCTGACATACTATGTGCTTTGCAATTGCGGGTGGTTGTAGGCGTAATAGGATTTTTTGTGGGTCGTTTATTAATTTTATTGGAGAAGGTTATGAAAAAAGTGTTGGCCATGGTGAGTGCGATATTAATGATTGGTGGTACCCAAGCGTATGCTGCAGATGCTACAGCTAAGCAACCTAATGTTGCTGTAGTCAATGTTCAACAATTGTTTCAACAATCTCCCAAGATTGCTGATCTTAATAAACAATTACAAAACAAATTTAAAGCGCGCCAAGATAAGTTAGTTGCAGCACAAAAAACTTTGCAAGATGAATTGGATAAGTTTAAGAAAGAATCTGCAACACTCGCTGAAAAAGAAAAGACTGCATTGCAAAATAAAATCAGTGATGATCAGTCCGCTTTATCTAAAGATGCTTCTGTATTTCAGCAAGACTTGAGCAAAGAGCAAAACAAGATAATGAAAAATGTGCTGGCACAGTTAAATGAGATTATTTCTTCAATAGCAAAAAAATCAGGTTACGTCATGGTGTTGGATGCACAAGCCGTTATTTTTGCAGCTGAAGGCGCTGATATTACTAAGCAAGTGTCTAAAGAATTTGATAGTAAATAATTAAGCCAGCGGTTCCCGCTGACATTTTTTCTGCATTTTAAAGATAAGGGAGCTCTTTTAAGAGCTCTCTTTGTTTATATGGGCTCTGCATGAAACAAGAGGCTAGAGGTAAATTACAATATACGTTGGCTGAGCTGACAAAAGGTTTGGATGTTGCCATTCAGGGTGACCCAGATTGTTTGATTGAGGGTGTTTGCACTATTCAGCAGGCTGCAACAGGGCGGATTACGTTTTTAAATAATCCATTATATAAAAAATATTTGCCAACAACGCAAGCATCTGCTGTTATTTTATTATCAGATGATGCGCTAACATGCCCAGTCAATGCATTAATCAGTCGCGATCCCTATTATACTTATACTCAAATCGCAACTTTTTTTGATGATCGTCCCCAAGCAAAAAAAGGGATTCATCCCACGGTAGTCATTGGCCAACAGTGTCAAATAGATGAAACGGTTTCTATTGGCGCACATTGTGTTATCGGTGATAATGTGACACTTGCTGCTGGTGTAGTCATTGATTCTGGCTGTGTTATTGGGGCTTTTTCTACGATTGGTGAAGCCTCTCATTTGCACGCCAATGTGACGCTATACCATAAAATTCAAATCGGTAAGCGAGTGCTCATTGCGAGTGGCACAGTGATTGGCAGCGATGGTTTTGGTATTGCAAAACATAAAGGTGTTTGGCATAAAGTGCCGCAGTTAGGGCGGGTCGTTATCGAAGATGATGTTGAAATTGGTGCAAATTGCGCTATAGATCGTGGTGCCATTGAGGATACCGTGATCGAGAAAGGTGTTAAGCTCGATAATCTCATACAAATTGGGCATAACGTACAAATAGGTGAGTATTCAGCCTTGGCAGGCTGTGTAGGAGTATCAGGCAGCACCGTGATAGGTAAAAATTGTTTGATAGGGGGTGGCTCAGGATTTGCGGGTCATTTGACGATTGCAGACAATGTGGTGGTGACGGGGATGACTGCAGTGACCAAATCTATACGTGTGCCTGGTATTTACTCCTCCGGCGTAGGTGGGTTACTGCCTAACTTAGAATGGCGTAAAAATAGTGCCAGGCTGCACCGTCTTGATCAATTAACAGAGCGAGTTAAGTTTTTAGAAACCGCATTAGCAGAGTTAACAGAGAGAAAAAACACATGAAATGTATAATGGATATCCATGAAGTCATGAAATATCTTCCTCATCGTCATCCATTTCTTTTGGTTGATCGCGTGGTCGAGATGAAAGAAGGCGAATCAATCACGGCGTTAAAAAATGTGACGATCAATGAACCGTTTTTTAACGGCCATTTTCCAAATCGTCCCGTTATGCCAGGCGTATTAATATTAGAAGCATTGGCTCAAGCAGCAGGAATTTTAGCTTATAAATCGACAAATACGTTCCCCAGTGACGGTGTTTTATATTATTTTGCAGGTATTGATAATGCACGTTTTCGCAGAGTCGTAGAGCCGGGCGATCAATTACGCTTAGAAGTTAAATTGCTGCGCGCTAAACGTGAAATTTGGAAATTAGAAGGGTCAGCTTATGTGGATGGCGAGTTAGTTTGTTCCGCCGAGTTCTTAAGTGCACGAAGAGGTTAATACTGTGATTCATCCAACTGCAATCATTGATCCAACAGCTGTCATCGCACCGAATGTGCATGTGGGCGCTTATTCTATTATTGGTCCATTCGTTGAAATTGGTGAAGGAACTTGGATTGGGCCGCATGTAGTCATTCAAGGATTTACCAAGATCGGCAAAGACAATAAAATTTTTCAATTTTCTTCGCTAGGTGAAGTACCGCAAGATAGAAAATACCGTGGCGAAAAAACTTTTTTAATCATCGGTGACCGCAATGTCATTCGCGAATCATGTACTTTTAACCGAGGGACTTCTGAGGGTGGCGAAACACGTGTAGGGCATGACAACCTGTTTATGGCTTATGTCCATATTGCGCATGATTGCATAGTGGGGAACCATACCATTTTTGCTAATAATGCATCATTAGCGGGGCATGTGCTTGTTGAAGATTATGTTATTTTAAGTGGTTTTGCAGGCGTGTTTCAAGGGTGCAGAGTAGGAGCGCACAGTTTTGCTTCAATGGGTTCGATGATTGATAAGGATGTGCTGCCTTTTGTGAAAGTCTCAGGCTATTATGCAAAACCGTTTGGGCTTAATACGGTTGGGATGAAGCGGCGTGGTTTTGAGATGGACACTATGTTGTGGTTGCGGCGGGCTTATAAAGTTATTTATCGTAAAGGGTTGACGGTGAAAGAGGCGATTGAGCAATTGCAGAAGATGGTATTAGAGTGTTCTGAGATTCAATGCTTGATTGATTTTCTTAGAGCATCGGAGCGCGGGATTGTGAGGTAAGGGTGTTTTATTCTTGTGTTAAATGATAAGAGCTTTGTTGAATAATTCATTTTTATGCGAAGCTGCTACGTGAGTCTCTTTCTCTCTCTTCAAGCTGTTCTATGTGTTCTATGTCATCCCCGCGGCCACTCTGTCATCCCCGCGAAGGCGGGGACCCATTATGCAAATACCACCAAATAATAATTAGTACAATTAAAATTGAATTATTAAGACACAAAGTAGTGACGGAAACAAGTCATGAGCGCCCCCCGCCTGCGCGGGGATGACATAGAAGAGAGCGGGGATGAGAGGGTGGCGGCGTTGAATGCTGCGATGAATAAGCAGATTGCAAATCTATATAGGAAAAAATATGAATATCGGTATCGTTTCAGGGGAAATCTCAGGCGATTTATTAGGCGCAGGATTATTGACTGAGTTGAAAAAATCCTACCCTCATTTAACAGCATCCGGTATCGGTGGTTCTGCTATGATGCAGACAGGTTTTACAAGCTTATATGATATAGACCGTCTTGCTGTGATGGGATTGGTTGAGCCTCTGCGCAGGCTGCCTGAACTTTTTAAAATTCGTGGTGCATTACTTCATTATTTTACTCTGCATCGCCCAGATGTATTCATCGGTATAGATTCTCCTGATTTTAATTTAGGATTAGAATTAAAATTACGTCAAGCAGGTATTCCAGTGGTGCATTATGTGAGTCCGTCAGTCTGGGCGTGGCGTAAAAAACGTATTCATAAAATTGCTAAAGCAGTGGATTTGGTTTTAACTTTATTTCCTTTCGAAGCGGATTTTTATCGTGAGCATCATGTACCGGTTCAATTTGTAGGGCACCCTTTAGCAGATTTAATTCCATTAAAACCGGATACATTCACTGCTCGTCAGGCACTCAATCTGGATCACAAAACAACTTATATTGCTTTATTGCCAGGCAGTCGTCGTAATGAAATAAAATACCTGGCAGAATTATTTATTACAACGGCGGCCAATATTTCATGCATCAGACCCGAATTAAAATTTATTACCTCTGCTGTCAACGGAGAGCGTGATCAAGAAGTACGAGCGTTATGTAAAAAATTAGCGCCGCATTTACCGATTGAATTTTTTATTGGAAAATCACATGAAGTGATGGCATCAGCAGATGTTGTGTTAGTCACGTCGGGCACGGCGACTTTAGAAACAATGTTATTTAAAAAACCGATGGTCATCGCCTATCGCATGGCAGAGTTAACCTATCAAATAGCGCGCCACTTGGTTAAAATTCCTTATATCGGTTTACCAAATTTGCTAGCCAAACAATTATTGGTACCCGAATTTATTCAAAAAGAAGCACGTCCCGCACAGTTTGTATCCGCTTTACTGGATTTTATAGATCATCCTAAAAAGAGAGCCGTGCTTGAGAAAAAATTTTTAGACATTCATCAAACGTTGCGTTGTAATGCAAATGAACAAGCCGCTATGGCTATACAAAAGTTGTTTCAACTTCGTTCTACTACTAAAGAAGAAGTTAAAAGACTATGAGTAAGACGACTAAGAGGCTAAAAATCGTATCTCGTATTGTAGACGACAGCAATTTGATACTGACACCTCCAGCCGCGGCAGCTACCCATCTATCCTATACTATGTTGATAAAGGTTATGGTGGCGCCTATAGGGAGCGCTGTGACCAATGCATCGTGCAACGTATCGTTAACTCCATCGGTATGGGGAGCTCAATTTTTAGGAAACGGTGTTCCTCTAATAAGTATGTTTGAGGGGTTTTTAACTTCTTTAAGGGCTATTTTAAACATAATTAATCATGACGACCCGAAGCTTCTAGGACTGTATTTTACTTATATTTGCGATTTTCTATCGGGATTGCCTTTGATGATAAAGGGTTACAGTGCATGGAATGCGGCAACTTGGCCATTATCTCTTACCATTGCTGCACATGGTTATGCTATTAAAGCAGGATATGACTTTTTAAGAGCTGGTATTGTGTGGTTATGTGATGACGAAGGAGGCGAGAAGCTTGCTAAAAAACGTCAAAATTTTCTTTTGCAAGGCCTTAAATTTGCTGGTTTTTTATGCTTAAGTTTCGGCCCTGCTGGGTTCACAGCTGGATTTATTTTATTAGCTGTAGCAGCTGCAACGAGCGTATATGAGCAGAGTAAAACAGTTCAAAACATAGCAAACTCTACATTCTCTTTTTTTGCAAGGTGTATATCCTGTATACCCTGTATGCCGTGTAACGATCGTAATGGAAAGTCTTATTCTAGATAGTAGTGACGATGAGTCTACGACGGCTCGCAGGTGATATGACATAACTATTGCATGATAGAAGCCGTTTCAATCTCATCATCCACTGAATCAAATAATCTTTTTATAGAAAGTGCCGGCATTTGGCTAAGCTTGCTCACGATAATAATCGATAAAAATGCCACAATAAACCCAGGTAAAATTTCATAAAGTTGAAACCAAGCAAAATGTTTCCAGAGTATGACCGTGATCGTTCCTGTAATAATACCCGCTAATGCACCACCCCGTGTCATGCGAGGCCAAATTAAAGATAAGAGTACAACGGGCCCAAAGGCAGCACCAAAACCAGCCCATGCATAGCTTACCATTTTTAATATTTGATTTTCAGGATTGGATGCGATAGCGATAGCAATCGATGCTACTAACAAAACAGCCAATCGGCCACACCACACTAATTCAAATTGTGAAGCATTCTTGCGTATAAATGTTTTATAAATATCTTCAGTTAACGCACTGGAGCAAACCAATAATTGGCATGACAGTGCACTCATGATGACAGCAAGAATAGCCGCTAATAAAAATCCAGCAATCCATGGATTAAATAATTGCTTCACAACTTCCATAAAAACACTTTCTGGATTAGCATTGACGGCCATTGCATGACTTGCATGCAATGCAAAATAAGCGGATCCAAAAAATCCTACAGCAACCGCACCGCCTAAACACAAGATCATCCAAGTCATGCTAATACGTCGTGCAGAGGGGATGGCTTTAATAGATTTTGCCGCCATGAATCGCACTAGAATATGGGGCTGGCCAAAATAACCCAATCCCCATGCCAATAATGAAATGACTCCCACCCCATTTAAATGAGAAAAGAAATCCGTATTGGTCGGATGAAGGAGTTGTATGGCATGAATGCTAGGCGCAATGCCCCCGTTCGCATGAATAATAGCAAGCGGTGTCACAATTAATGCAGTAATAATTAAAGAAGCTTGTATGGTGTCTATCCAGCTGATTGCTAAAAACCCCCCAATAAACACATAGAAAATCGTAATCAATGCGCCTACCCACAAGGCTGTTGTATAGGACAAACCAAACATACTTTCAAATAAGCGTGCACCCGCTACGATGCCTGAAGAACAATACAGTGTGAAGAAAATTAAAATGGCAAGGGTAGCTACGATACGCAATAGATGGCTTTTATCTTCAAATCGGTTGGAGAGGAAATCAGGAAGCGTTTGAGCGTTACCACTTTTTTCAGTATATAATCTTAATCGCGCAGCTACAAAATGCCAATTTAACCAAGCGCCTATAATCAATCCAACCGCAACCCATAACCCAGATATCCCTGTTAGAAAGACTAAGCCTGGCAGCCCCATTAAGAGCCATCCACTCATGTCCGAAGCCCCAGCAGAAAGTGCCGTCACAAAACTATTTAACCGTCTTCCTCCTAAGATATAGTCAGAAAGATTGTTCGTAGCCTTGAAGCCACCCCAGCTTAATAGCAATATGGCTAGTAAGTAGATAGCAAAAGTTGTTATAGTTGAAAGACTTGCAGTCATAATGCGCTCTCTAGGTTATGGACTCGTTTTGTATTGTATGCTTGTAACCTTAACAGAATATTAAGCCATTGAATGCAGGGCGGGGGCTTCCATTTTCACTTGTCGCAGTCTTCCATCAGTTGCAGGACACCAGGCCATTCAAAATGAAGCTGGAACATTGTAAAAGCAATTTAAATTTTTGTCACCTACTTGTATTTAAGAGAGAGGATGGTTAATGTAAGTATCCTGTAATTTATTGACTTTACACAGGAAATAAGTCTCCGTGCGAAATCAAAATGTAAAATAATAAATAAAGGAAACCTTAATGTATAAGAATGGAGAAGCCCATCAAAGGATTGCAGGGATAGATGAGGCAGGGCGGGGACCCTTGGCGGGACCTGTGTATGCAGCCGCTGTGATTTTAAATCCAGATAAACCCATCACAGGGCTTGCTGATTCCAAATTATTGAGTGCGAAAGAGCGAGAATTATTATTTGTCCAGATTCAGGAACATTCACTGGCCTGGGCTTTTGGACGTGCAGATGTAGAAGAAATAGATCGTGTTAATATCTTGCAAGCGACTTATTTAGCCATGCAGCGCGCTGTTGCAGGATTAAAGGTTATCCCTCAACTTGCTTTGATTGATGGCAATTCCAGTCCACGACTGCACTGTCAGGTCAAAACAATTGTAAATGGTGATAAGACGGAACCCGCCATCAGCGCAGCTTCTATTGTCGCTAAAGTGTTACGTGATCAAGAAATGCGAGAACTGGATATACAATTTCCTCATTATGGATTTGCTCAACATAAAGGTTATGGCACACCACAACATATGGCGGCGTTAAAAGCGTACGGCCCAGTCAGTATACACAGACGCTCGTTTGCACCGGTGGCGAAGTTTTTTACTGAAATAAAATAAATAATTGTATCCATTCACGAGGTTTTTCGTGAACGGATACTTATTTTATTTATGATCCGAGTGTAATGGAATAAGTTCCTGTAGCTGGTAAATTTTTACTATCTGCAGTAACAATACGAATTGAATCATCAGTTACACAAGGTGCAGATATTTGTCCTGGTTGTATAAGGGAATTTTCAACAGAATTTGAACGATGCCAACATTGAAGATTAACAGCACCTTCAGATGACTGATTGACTGCTAGAACAAAAGTCATCATTTTTCCAGATTTATTATTAAATTGATAACCCCATTGAGTTGCATTAATAGAGAAGGGCTGGTTGATCATATCCTGTTGTACATCGGTATTAACTGGAGCATTTGCGTAAGCTGTTGAAGCTGCAACACTTAGCAAAACTAGCATTAAACTTTTCTTTAACATTCTTTACTCCTCATAGTTATTAAAGCACGTTATTGTAGCGTAATTTTTACATTACAGATAGATCACCCAAAAAGGTAAAAATTTTTATTGGTCATAATGTTGTATAGCATCACGCATTTATTTGGGTAGTACTCAGTGTTGGATCTATCACTTTTGCTCTATACCCTTGCAACTTATCTATTAACAATGCAAACGCACCATTACCCAGCACATTAGCGCTTGTAATTACAGGATCAAATAAAATATAGAGTGCCGTGATCAATGAAAGCATTTCACCATTAAAACCAAGGTAATTTTCTAAAATAGGCAGCATGACAAGAATTCCGCCTCCAGGAATTGCTGCGACAGAAAATTTAGCCAATATAAAATAAAAGACAAAAATAAGATAAGTCATCAAGGCAGGTTCAGGAAGTCCAAAACTTTTGATCACAGCATAGGCGAGAATAGGGATTGCAATACAGTCACCGACTAAATGAATATTCACCGTGACAGGAATAATGGAACTTGCTAGCGGTGTATTTTGTGTATTTCTTTTCACACCGGCAATAGTGAATGGCATCGCTGCTGCACTGGACATAGTGCTAAAACCCGTCATGACGGCAGGCAGCATATTTTTTATAGATTGAATAGTGTTCGTCAATTTGAAGCGATTAATTGCAAAATAAATGATAAAAATATACAAAAATTGTGAAAGAGCAATAATAGTAAAAATTCTCGTATAATCTTTTGCAAGCGTGGTGATGACACCATCAAATTGCAATTTAACAATAAAACCCGCAATGAAAACAGGAATAATATAAATAACAAGTGATAATAATTGGTTGATCATCTTGTCAAGTTTAGCCGCGACCGATTGCGAGAAGGTAGGGTAAAGATTGCCGAAGATAATGCCTAGTGCAATGCCTGCAAGCATAGCTCTATCATTTGCAATCAGCTTTGGTAAATGAAGTACCCATAATGGCGTTAAACCCGTCATAGATTGCGGTGCTAAAATCGCCATATCAAATTGAAAAATTCCAATGCCCACATAATGACTGAGAAAAGTAGTGATGGCATTTGAAGTACAAACCATAAATAAGATAAAAGCAATGATAAACGTGGCTTGTTTTGCTAATCCCACCATTGTTTTAAACAATAAACCAAAAATGATCAATGGTAGTATGAATACAATACCCGATTTGATCGTTAAACTAATAGCGAATAATAATTTCTGTAGCATTAACGGCATAAAAGGCGTTAAAAGTGAAATCGCAATAATTTCGAATAATAAAATAAATGGCATTTTTCGGTTCATTGTTGTTCTCTCTCAAATAAGATTCTGCTAGAGCTCCTCTATAAGCCTAAGATACCGGACATTGAATGATGAGTCTACTGCGGTACATACTACCATAAATGCTCAGGTCTGTTAGCCATTAAATATAAAGCAGCAATTAAAGCGAAAAATGCAGGAATACCCAATAACCACCAAATTCTAAAATAACGTTGATATTCAGGAGGTAAAGAGGTTTTATCTCTTTCAGAAATTAACGCATCCACAACGCTAGGATCAGCCAATGTAGAGGTATCACCCAAATCTGTTAACTCGCCACAGGCAATTTTTCTTAAAAGACGTCGCATAATTTTCCCTGAGCGTGTTTTAGGAAGATCTTTTGCCCATTGTATTGTTCCAATGATTGCATGAGGCCCAATCTCATCATGTATTTTTTGGATTAATTCTTTCTTTAGAGCTTGTGTGGGTTGTATTCCCGATTTTGTAGTGACAAAAGCGTAAATACTATTTCCTTTGATTTCATCAGGCGCAGCGACTGCAGCAGATTCAGCTACTGCAGGGTGAGAATTTAAAATAATTTCTAACTCTCCAGAGCCAATACGATGTCCTGATACTTTAATAATATCATCGTTACGCCCAGTGATCCAGAAGTAGCCATCCGTATCACAATCTGCGCCATCTCCTGTTAAATACTTTCCAGCTATTTCTTTAAAATAAGTTTCCTTAAAACGTTTTTGATCACCGTAGATCGTTTTCATTAAACCAGGCCAAGGTTTTTTTATAACTAATTTCCCCGTTTTCCCATCTTCTACAGTATTACCTTGTTCATCTACAATTTCAGGGGAAATTCCAAAGAATGGCCAGCTAACAGATCCGGGTTTCAGCGGTGTTGCGCCAGGAAAGGGTGTGAGGAGAATGCCGCCCGTTTCTGTTTGCCACCACGTGTCCACAATTGGACAGCGTCCTTCACCAATCACGTGATAATACCATTCCCATGCAGCAGGATTAATAGGTTCTCCAACAGTGCCTAATAACTTGAGGCTTTTCCGGCTTGTTTGTTTGACCCATTGATCACCTTCTTTACGTAAAGCGCGAATAGCAGTAGGCGCAGTGTAAAAAATAGTGACTTTGTATTTATCGATAATTTCCCAGAAGCGTGAAAAAGTGGGATAGTGAGGGACTCCTTCAAACATCAGCGTCGTCGCGCCATTTAATAAAGGGCCATAGACTAGATAAGAATGACCTGTAATCCAGCCTATATCGGCAGTACACCAATAAATATCACCTTCTTGATAATTAAATACATATTGATGAGTGATGGCTGCATAAACAAGATAGCCGCCGGTGGTATGTAATATGCCTTTTGGATTGCCTGTTGATCCTGATGTATAAAGAATAAATAAAGGATCATCTGAATCGAGTTTTTCAGCGGCACATTCAATACTTACCCTTTGAAGTTCTTCGTGATACCAAACATCGCGTTCTTTATTCCAGGCAATAGCAGCACCTGTACGCTTTACAACAATAACATGTTTTACGTTAGGGCATGCTTCTAATGCTTTGTCAGCATGTTCTTTTAATGGATTATTTTTTCCGCCACGCACACCGCAATCAGCAGTAATAAGAAGCTGGCAATCCGCATCTAAAATGCGTGCTTTCAATGAATCTGGCGAGAATGCACTGAATACAACGGAATGAATGGCACCAATGCGCGCACAAGCAAGCATCGCAATTACGCCTTCAGGAATCATGGGTAAATAAATACAAACACGATCCCCTTTTTTAACGCCCAGTTTTTTTAGCACATTAGCAAAGCGACAAATTTTTTCGTGTAACTCAGCATAAGTTAAAGTTAAGGTTTCATTGGGGTTATCGCCTTGCCAAATAATGGCTATTTGGTCTTTGCGTTTTTCTAAATGTCGGTCAACGCAATTATAACAAGCATTTAATTTACCCTCACTGAACCAGCGTGTGTCGAGTTTATCAAAACCACCACTTTGCACTGATTTCCAGGGAGAAAACCAAGTGATAAATTTGCGGGCTTGTTCTGCCCAAAATACGTCAGGGTTGTCGATAGAGTGTTTGTAGAGTGTCTTATATTTATCTTCGTTAATATAAGCATTGCGGGCAAAAGAAGCAGGCACATTATAAATTTTACTTTTATCCATTGTCGATTCCTTTCTCTTTATGATTACGGCCTGCTTACATTTCTACTATGCCGGGCGTAATGTCTTGATTTTCTGCGCTCCGCTGCTCATTGACTCACATGTCAACTGCGCTGCGGTGCTCGAAAATAAAGACATTCCACCTCGGCCTAGCGAAATGTAAGCAGACCGTAATCGCTGATGTTAATCAGTTAAATAATAAAAGCGTTTTTACATATTTTTTCTCTTGGAAATAAAAGGGTCTTTTGCTTAATTTGATATACATACCTGTTGACGAGCCGCCATCTAAATTTAAAGCCATTGCTATATGATCTATTCCAAATAGAGCAGGATGGTTTTTTAAAATAGCTGCCATATCAGATAAAGTAACAGGCGATGTGACAATGATAATGAGTTTCTGATCGCTTGATTGTGCTAGCAGCGTTCTTCTGTGAGGTTCAAAATAGGCTTTGATAGAGGTTAACTTTTTCTCAAGCACTGTTATATTTTTACTAATTTCCCCTTCTCTAATAAGTAGTGGGCCAGTTTGCATAGCATTTAAAGCATGTAAACAATCTTTAGGTTGTTTTTCTAAAAAAAGTTTTTCATCTTTGTCAGCTCGAATACAAGAAGAAAGGAGAGGGTCTTTTGCAAGCTTGGCTATTGTTTTACCGTCTTGAATCAACAATCCCGCAGGGTGAAAACGGGTAGTATAAAATCCTCCATTGATACCTATATCATATTTTTCTTTTTGGCTTATGTGTCGAATAGAGTGAGCTTGAGATTGGTTTTCAGTCATTTGCCGATAAATTTTCGAGCGGTATTTTTTATCAAGAGTCACAGCATGGAGTTGAATATTTTTATCAGTCAATTGGATATGACGATAAGTTCCCAATTGGTTGGGCAAACTTTTCTGCTCGAGAATAACCGCATTTGCTTCAGGGTATTGAGTAGTCGCTGCAAGGCAGTTATTCATTTCTGTCATTACAAAGAATAATGTAAGAAAGAATGGTATGTAATAGATACTATATATCGATCTACTCATTTACATTTATCCGCCTTGCTAGCTCCGTAAACTAACCTGTTAGATATTATTGCTTTGCCGTCAAGCTCTTGATGTCCATTTTATCATTAGCTAGCTCTTTACCGTCTAACACCATCAATGTTGTTGGTGCAGCTGTTGGTGTATTCGCTGTGTCTTTTGATTCAGTTGTATCTGAAGCACTCTTTGCAACATCATCTAAATACATCACTATAAAAGGATCCCTGCTGATAAATGAAGTTAAATTAGGATCTTCAGGGTAAGAAGCGAGTATAGGTAAAATCACGGCTTTTTCAATGACGGCTCGTCTATCATAATCTTTTCCTGCAGCAATCGATGCTGCAGATGGTCGCAGGCCAAATGGATTTTGATACATTAATGCTACTTTTGTTTTTGTTGGATCGCTGAGATTAGCATAATTGCCTAAGTATAAGCCTAACCCTCCTAAAATTGTCATAAAAGGATGGCCACTTTCTTGTAAATGCGCAATTCGTTCTTCTGTCGTAGTATGATGACCGGTCGCATCATAAGTATAATCTTCTGCTCTGCCAGGCACTTCACTTTCTTTAACCTGGAATGTAGAGTGTCTTGGTACGTAGATACCAAATGCTGTTAAAAGATTTTTTGTTTCAGAGGAAGTGTCATTATAAAAAATCTCTGGATCCGTTCCATAAGGATGGCCAGCACCCCAGGCATAGTGTCGACCCAGTTGATGTTGCATGATTGTAACAAAGTGTCTAGGTGTGGGAAGATAAGGAACTTTTACAGCATCTTCTTTTGATAAGTTTGCATAATGAATGCGTGCTATACCAGAAAGATCTTTTACTGGGATCATCACAGAAAAACCAGGATTAGCTGCTTCATCTTTATCAGCTAAAGGAAGAATCATTCCTACGTAGCCTGTAAAATGTTTTGTTCCCTCTTTTTCAGCAATAGCGACTTCTGGGTTAATGATTGCAACTAACCCATTATCTTCGATTGGTTTTTTCCAGGCATCTATAAAATTCTGGGTTACAGTTGCCACTTTATCGTCTTCAACCCAACCAATACAATCGCCTGTAGCGACTAAATCCCACTTTTTATCATTAGTATAAGCTAGAATATAAACCGGAGTGCCGGCCCAGGTTGCTGTCGTTTGTATGTTGTCGAAATCAGGTCCTTCACCCACTAATGTACCCTTTTTATAATATCCTTGAGTGGTGGGCAAGATGCGGGTATTGGCATTTTGTACCATAATACCCCGACGGGCAGGATCATACTGATAACCTGCAGGAAGTTGATTATCAAGATCCATCTGTGCTTTTAAGTCATCACTAACTTGTTTATCGTAAATAATAGTAGATGGATTACTAGGATCAGGATTATTATAATAATCTATGTGGTTACCATTACCGTCACTGTATTCAAGATAAGACTTTTCAACTCCGCGAATATCATTTATTTGGCTGGCAAGTTGCGTACCAGTTTGTACTTCCCAAACTGATTTTTTACCGTAGTAGTGTTGGTGAATTGTGTCCTGCATTTGTGGGTTTTTAATGGGAATCGGTTGATCATAATTGGGGTCAAGTAATATTCCCCAGTCTGAAAAATTCTGGCTGTAGTTATTCAATCCTTTAAAAGGTAAGTTAAGATCTTGCGGGGGTTGTTGTGTTTGCACACTTGGATTAGGTGCCACAGAAGCATCCTCAGCCCAAGACAAAGCTGCGCCACTTGATAACGCACCCACTGTTATAAACACCACCCATTGTTTGATAAATCGCATTTGACAGCCTCATTTTTGCATTAAAGAGAATAAAAAGGAAAGAAGTCTAGCATGAATGTTTGAAAATTGCAAAAATAAGACCGTTTTTTGCCATGGATAAAAACAAGATAATGCTATGTTAAATAAAGATAAATAGAGTTTTAGGGGAAAAAGAATACGGATAGTGTTCTAAGTTGTGTTAGCATAACGTATCAATGCAGGTTAATAATTAAAGAGGGATATTTTATGATATGGGTTGTGAATACAAATACGAATGCGTGCCATATTTATCATTATCAAAAAAGCCCTGCGCAACTTACCTTGCTTAAGGAAATAAATCACCCCGAAAATAGACTTAAAAAATCGGATTTTCTCACCTCAGATAAACCAGGGCATTATCAATCAGATACGTCTAATGCAGGCGGTTCTTTTGCGCAGCGTACAGATCCAAAAGAAATTGCGATTGATGATTTTGCTCGGGAAATTGCTCGTGAGTTAAATCATGGCAGAGCAACAAATGCGTATGAAAATCTGATTATCATCACAGAGCCTCACATGAATGGATTGTTATTTCAACATCTTGATAAGCATGTGAAAAACTTGGTGATTAATACTATTCAAAAAGATTTACAACACTTAACGGATAAAGAGTTACTCGCTTTTTTAAAAACGGATGCGAAATACTCGCGTTAAAAATATAAGATTTATCCTAATAACAAGAGAAGATGCATGCAAAAAATAGTCTTGACCTTTATCATTACGTTATATTGTTTAACAATTCAAATAGGATATGCTGAAGAAAATAACACTCTCCCTGTCTATGTTAATATTAATAATTCCGAAACAAAACCTATTGTTTTCGGCCCTGATAAAATCGCTAAAATAGAAGTTCCTCCTGATCCCATCCATAAGACAGCACTGATTAGTTTAGCACCTGGCAGCCATGCAAAGATGAGACTGCTTTCGTTTAATAATCAGGAAATCACGACGAATCAATCAGCCAATTGTCCTATCTCCGCTTCATTTCCTACAACGCTTACCTTTGTAGATGATGATTGGACACCTCCACACAAAGCAGCACTAGAAATAGGGCTCCCAGTCGGAATTATCGAAATGACAATAGCGGGGATCAGCTATGGGCTTACAATAGGCTTGTGCACTGGTATTTTTGTAGGAGGTGCAGCAGCACTTATGGGCGTAATGATAATAGGGAAAAATTCATTCTGAAAATTGACTCATGAGCATCATGCTTTTGTTTATAGAAATTATTTTTGACCCAGAAAAAAAGGTGTTTCCAATTGTGCCTGCACAGGATGGTCTAAAAACCCTGTGTTATAAGGCTTTAATTTACGAAACATAAAGAAAATAGAAAATGCCATCGTTGGAAATAATTTACAGATAATTCGTGCTAAGGATGCAGGCAAAGGATAAAACTGGCTGCCCGCAAATAAGGCTAATTCATATCCGCCAGGAAAACAGATTTCCATAAATTTCAGTGTATCGTTTTTAGAAAATGGCCGTACATGTGCACTATATAATTTATGCTGTGTTGGATGTTGCCCAAGAAGTAGTAACAAACGATTATGCAAAGCAGCAATATTGGGTACACCAATAATAAAATAACCACCTGTGCGCAAACTGCGAGTCACCTCATGGACTACCCAAAATATTTCTTTAATATGCTCTAATAATTGATTTGCCATAAAGATATCAACTGATTCATCGGCAAAAGGTAAACGATTATTTTCGATATTCAATGAAAAAATCTGGTCCACTTTATTTGATAAGTGAGTGCTGTATTCTGAGTGGCCTTCTACTGCAATTCGCTGTGCTCCAGGAAAAATATCATGTGCTATTTGTAAATCTCGTCCTGATCCAGCACCCAAGTCCACGATAACATCAGCAGTATTTGTCAGGGCGATGTTCTGCAAAAATTTCCGAATAATATGTGCGCCATAAGTTTCTGCCTGATCAACAAGCCGTGTCCAATTTGATTGACCACCTGTGGAGCCAGGAATAGGTTTTTTGTTGGAATTTATCATACTCATTTTGCTCTTCATAAAAAGTTGTAGAAGTGGTTTATTAAAATATTAAAATATTAAAACCTTAAATATACCGTATTAGAACAGCTATTGGCGGAGAGGGTGGGATTCGAACCCACGTGGAGGCGTTAGCCCCCCATCCGATTTCGAGTCGGTGCCGTTATGGCCACTTCGGTACCTCTCCTGGAGTTTGGCGATTATCAGGGGTTTCTGCTAAAAAGCGCGGGAACTCCTTTTAAGAATCCCTCATTGCGTCATGTCAGCAGGAATCGCTGAGCGATTATATACTTGAGGTTGGGTTATTTGCCAGCTGTGTTCAGCTCGGGTGGTGTTAAGTCCACTGGCATGTTGCTGCCGGGATATTCACGATCCGATACAGGATAGTGAGCAGTGATTGTGGAAGAGGATAAGCCGGGTGGAATGCTGAGAGGGGGAACGCTTTTGGCTTTTAAGTAATCGGTCTCGCGATTTTGGATGACATTTTGGCTGTTATAGAAGCGAGAGCAGCTGGTGAGACAGACAACAACACATATAACCAATAAAATTTTGTTTAACAGATGCATAAGTAACCTTTATTTTATGTAATAGCCTTCTCATGCAATATACCTGTTTCTAAGAGAGCTGCTTCTAACTCCGCATGATATTTAGCTTCTAGCGGGAGTAACGGTAAGCGGATTCCCTCTGGAATTAATCCCATTCTGTGTAAAGCCCATTTAGTGGGCACAGGGTTAGTTTCCAGAAATAGTTTTTCATGCAACGGCATGAGTTCCGTGTGCAATTTTTCTGCAAGAACTTTGTCGCCTGCTAAGGCTGCCTTGCAAACGTCATGCATTTTACGCGGAGCTACGTTTGATGTCACGGAAATGATACCTTGTGCGCCGTTTAATAGTAAACCCAGCGCTGTGGCATCATCGCCACTATAGATAGCAAAATTTTTCTCGCAGAGTTGGGCAATTTCAATGGCGCGTTCCAGTTTGCCAGTTGCTTCTTTAATGCCAATGATGTTATCGATTTTAGATAGGCGCTTCACTGTTTCAGGTAAAAGATCACATGCAGTACGGCCAGGTACATTATATAAGATGATGGGTAATGTAACTTTTTCAGCGATCAGCTTATAGTGTTCATAGAGACCATTTTGTGAAGGTTTGATAGCATAAGGGGTAACAATTAGAGCAGCATCCACACCTGCTGTTTTTGCATTATGAGTCAGTTCAAGCGTGTGGTGAGTAGATGCGGTGCCGGTACCTGCAATGACAGGTATACGTTTTGCAACTTGTTCAACGACTTTGGAGACGAGTTCGTATTTTTCGTCGGTGGTGAGCGTAGCGGATTCACCTGTTGTGCCAGTTACCACGAGTCCATCGGTGCCGGAAGCAATATGCCATTCGACTAGATTGTGCAGAGATTTGTAATCAATGCCGCCATCTTTTTTCATAGGGGTGACGAGGGCAACGATGCTGCCAGTAAACATGGGTTTTCTCCAGTACTGATTGTTTGCTAAAGTTTACTCTCGAGTGCTTGGTTACTGCAAGGATAGCGGTTATTATACGTTATATTTTTTTGTTCCGGGAATAAGAATACGATGCGTTTCAGTAGTCTGGCAGAGCTCTTGTGGGGTCAAAAAGCCAAATTCAGTTATTTAGTCTTTGCAGCAATTATTTTATTATTTTCGATGTTGGGCAGTCGTGAGATTTGGACGCAAGAGCATCGCTGGGCTGATATTGTGTATGGTATGTTTTATTACCATGATTTTTTGCATCCTATGCTGGATGGTAATGATTATTATGATAAGCCATTGCTTTCTTATTGGTTGATTGTAGGGCTGGCAGCTGTATTTGGAGAATTGACTACATGGGTGATGCGATTGCCTTCTGCATTCGCGGGTTTGCTTGCGATAGGTTCCATTTACTGCTTGGGTACTTATTTAAAGGATAAACGGTTGGGTTTATTAGCGGGCTGGATGCTGCTAACGACCTATTATTTTGTTTTTTGGGCACGTACCAGTAGTGCGGATATGTTAAATATGGCGGGTTCACTCTTTGCTGTTGCTTGGTATTTTACAAAGAGAGATCAAACGTATTTAGTGGACTATGCCATTTTCTTTTTGATTCTTGCATTGACTGCATTATGCAAAGGATTAATCGGACCTGTGGTGGCTGTGTTAGCCATTTTGCCTGATGTGATCTTGCAACGTCGCTGGAAGAAACATTTAAATTGGCGAATGGTTGTGGCAATAGTGCCAGCGCTTATTGTTTATGTCGTGCCTTTTTGGGCATCTACGCATTTTGGCAGGCAAAATTATAACGAAAATGGCTTCTATGAAGTGTATCGTGAAAATATTATGCGATATTTTCAACCTTTTGATCACAAGGGCCCATTTTATACTTACTTCATTTATTTACCGATTTATTTATTGCCTTGGGCATTGTTTTTTATACCCGCTTTGCTTGGCTTGAAATCACGGTGGCGCCGCTTATCTGCTCATTCTAAATGGATGGTCTTTTCCACAGTACTGTTATTTTTATTTTTTACATTAAGTGGGTCGCGTCGTAGTTATTATGTGTTACCTATGGTGCCTTTTGCCATTTTACTGACGGCGGATTGGATCTTGTCTAGTGCTGATTTGCACGCCCAACGCGTCCTGTGGGCGGGTCGGGTTGCTATTTTGTTTTTTGTATTATTTTGTATAAACTTTGGTGTAGTGCAACCGATATATTATTCCCAAGGTAATATGGCTGATTTTGCAGTAGAGTTAAAAACGACAGCAACACGTATTAAACCTTGGTCAGAGTGGAACTTTGTCATGTTAGATCCTGAGAGTAAGGTACGTTTCTATTTACATTTATCGCCTGAAATAAAAAATTATGGCGTTATCGGGGATCGGTCGATGCAAACCAGAGAAGGGTTATTAAAAGCTTGGCCCATTTTACAAGATCGGCCAAAAGATACTATTATCATTACCCGTAAACGCTACTTACCTCTTTTGAAAAGCATATTAAAAACAGATGAAATTGTTGAAACTAAGCCGAGTATGCTGCAGCAACTCTTAAAAATCAGTGATACGAATGCAGTGGTAGCATTTATACCCGAGTATATACCAAAATAAGCAGCGGTTCCCGCTGACATGACACGATGGGGGATTCTTAGGGAGAATCGTGATTCTTCCCCTTAAGTGCGAGCGTCAGCTTTGCTGACGCGCAGCATATACACAAGAAAGGAGTTCCCGCGTTTTCAGCGGGAACTCCTGCAAAATAAGCTTGTGCAGGGCCTGACAATTTTGTATCATTTTTTATTAGATTATAGCGGGATTCTATGGAAAACGAAAAACAACAGAGGGAATTATTTATGACAGATGCTCTTATACAAAAGTTAGAAGAAAAGATAATCATGTTATTAACTGAACTTGAAGATTTACGTTTTGAAGTGCGGCAGTTAAAACAAGAAAATTCTAATTTCAAAGTAGAAAAAATCAATTATACGCAAAAGCTAGAAGGATTAATTTCTTTGTTAGATTCTGTCGATGCCGCGATGAATGCATCTGCATCGCTTCCTGTTAATGCTTATGCACTGGAAGAAGAAACTATGCAGGAGTTGGAAGAGTATGCGCTTTGATATTTACAATCTGTGCTGAATAAAGATTGAATGATTCGTTCTTACGCGAATGCTACGTCTGCGCAGGAATGATACGTACCAAGATGCGAGGCAACAACCTTAGGACTTCACGACCTCGCATATGATATTTCCCTCCATTAATCGCACACTGATTTCATCTCCTGCCATCACCTGTTTTGCAGAGCGCAGTATAGTTTTATCTTTCACAAGTGTTGTTATAGAGAAACCCCGTTTTAATGTTGCTAATGGACTTAAGGTATCTAATTTAGTGGCCGTGTTTTCTAGAAATTGTTGCTGCTTTTGCAGTGCAGTCATGATGCTATTTTGTATACGTTGCAATTGTAATTTTAATTGCTGTTGTAAATCACGAATACGATGACGTGGAGTGAGTCCACCAAATTTTGCATTGTAGGTTTGTAATGTTGCTTGAGTGTCACTGAGTAATTTAAATTGCAAACGGGCTAGCGTCAGTTCTAATAAGTCAAGTCGTTGCGTCTGTTCGGTTAGGCGGCGTTTAGGATGTTGTTGCTGTAACTGTTTAGTCATCCAATTTAAGTGTTGCTGAAATTGCAGTAATTTTTGTTGAACTAAGCGTGTGAGCTGTTTTTTTAGTTGGGTGATGGAAAACAGTAACTCTTCTTTATCAGGTGTAATCAGTTCTGCAGCAGCAGAAGGCGTGGGTGCGCGCACATCCGCGACAAAGTCAGCAATAGTAAAATCAATTTCATGCCCTACACCGCTGATAATAGGAATGTGACTATGATAAATGGCATGCGCTACTTTTTCTTCATTAAAAGGCCATAAATCTTCAAGTGATCCACCGCCACGCGCTAAAATAATGACGTCACATTCTTTGCGATGGTTGGCTATTTGAATGGCGCTAGCAATATGGGTTGCAGCTAATTCACCTTGTACTAAAGTAGGATAAATAATAATAGGTGCACAGGGGAAGCGTCGTTTTAAAACGTGTAAAATATCACGCACCGCAGCGCCTGTAGGTGATGTAATAATGCCAATACATTGCGGCATGACAGGTAATATTTTTTTATGTGCGGTATCAAATAATCCAGCTTCCAATAAACGTTTTTTTAATGCTTCAAATTCTTTTTGTAATTTCCCAATACCCGCATCTTCCAAAAATTCGATTAGCAATTGAAAATCACCGCGACCTTCATACAAACTAATACGGCCTTTTGCAATGATATGCATGCCATCTTTTAGAGTTAGAGCCAGGCGGCGGTTTTGAGGTTTAAACATGGCGCAACGAATTTGGGCGGTGGCATCTTTCAATGAAAAATACCAGTGTCCAGATTGTGGTGTTACAAAATTAGATATTTCACCTTCAACCCATAAAGATAGAAAGTGCCCTTCTAATAATAAGCGCGCTTCACGGTTTAGACGGCTGACAGTATAAATTTCATCTGTTTGACTAATATCGATGGTAGTCATAATGCTCGTTAATATAAAAATTTACTTATTATAACCTTAGTGATGAGGTTATGTAGTAAAAAATAATTATTCAGCTGTCATCACTGCGCTAATCGTAAACGTGCCCCATAGGTGTCAAGCTAATAGGAGACTTATTTTGGTGATAAGAATTCTGTTAGCTTAACGCGTATGGGGCACGGGCACGTTTATGAAAAGTATGTATTGAGTAGTGACGTAAAAAATTGTGTATCGAGTCAATATATTAGACGAATTATTCTACTACAGAATAAGAGTTGTATTTTTATTATACCAATAGGATACATCAGTCGCTAAATAAGCTGTATACTTTATCTGTATGTCACCGCATTTATAAAAAAAAAGAGATGATCGGCTAAATGAGGGTTACCACAAATGACAGATATACATGCACAACGCATTTTAATTCTTGATTTTGGTTCGCAATACACACAAATCATTGGTCGCCGCATTCGTGATATTGGCGTGTATTGTGAAATTCATCCATTCCATATGGAAAATGAAAAAATAAAAGCGTTTAATCCTAGCGGTATTATTTTATCAGGCGGACCCGAGAGTGTTATTGAAACAGATACAGTGCGCGCGCCTGACATGGTATTTCAACTAGGCTGCCCAGTTTTAGGTATTTGTTATGGCTTGCAAACGATGGCTGTGCAACTCGGTGGGCAAGTTGAACAAGGCACGCATCGTGAATTTGGGTATACGCAAGTTAAGTTAAAAAATCGTTCGCCTTTATTAGATGGTATTGAAGATCATGTGGGGAAAGATACCAGTTCATTAATAGATGTATGGATGAGTCATGGTGATCATGTTTCTCTATTGCCACCACAGTTTATTATCATAGCCAGTTCCGACAGTTGTGAAATAATTGGGATGGCAGATGTGAAGCGTCAATTTTATGGATTACAATTTCATCCTGAAGTATCACATACTCGTCAAGGCTTACGTATTTTAGAACGTTTTGTTTTGGATATCTGTGGTTGTAAAAGAGTCTGGACTACGCAAAACATTATTGAAGAATCCATAAAAAAAATACAAGATAAAATTGGTAAAGATAATGTTATTTTGGGATTATCTGGAGGTGTGGATTCGTCTGTTGTTGCTGCATTATTGCATCGTGCAGTCGGTGCACAATTAATTTGTATATTGGTTGATACAGGGTTATTGCGGCAGAATGAAGCGCAAGAAGTGCAGGTGTTATTTGCTAAACATATGGGTATTCATTTAATTACCGTGAATGCGGTAGAACGTTTTTTTACGGCGCTTTCAGGTGTGACAGATCCTGAAGTAAAACGTAAAATTATTGGTAAATTGTTTATTGATATTTTTGAAGAAGAGGCCAAGAAATTAAAAGGGGTGAAATGGCTTGCGCAAGGGACCATTTATCCCGATGTGATAGAATCGGCAGGCATAGGCGCTGGTAAAGCACGCGTGATTAAATCACATCACAATGTGGGTGGATTACCTGCAAAAATGAATTTGACACTGTTAGAGCCATTACGTGAACTATTTAAAGATGAAGTGATTAAGATGGGAATCGAATTGGGTCTACCTTATGATTCTGTTTATCGGCATGCATTTCCTGGGCCGGGTTTGGCCGTGCGTATTTTAGGTGAAGTCAAAAAAGAGTTTGTAGATACACTGCGTCGTGCCGATGCAATCTTAATTGATGAGTTACATAAACATGAACTGTACTATAAGGTAAGCCAGGCTTTTGTAGTATTTTTGCCAGTGAAGTCAGTGGGTGTATTAGGCGATGCACGGCATTATGATCATGTGGTCGCGATTCGTGTTGTTGAAACAGTTGATTTTATGACAGCGCATTGCGTACGGCTGCCGCATAAATTTTTAGAAAAAGTTTCAAATAGAATTATTAATGAAGTCTCAGGCATTTCACGTGTAGTATATGATCTTTCTAGTAAACCGCCAGCCACTATTGAGTGGGAATAATAGGAAAAATCCTTATGTTTTCTGACAATGATTTATCTTGGATGCATCATGCGCTTGCGTTGGCGAAAGATGCTTCCAATCGACAAGAAGTGCCTGTGGGTGCTGCGCTAGTCTTGAATGAGAAAATCATTGGTGAGGGTAGTAATTGCCCTATTGGAACATGTGATCCAACAGCGCATGCAGAAATTGTTGCGCTGCGTCAAGGCGCGCACTCTCTTAAAAATTACCGTTTAGTTAATGCAACGCTGTATGTTACTTTAGAGCCTTGTGTCATGTGTATTGGTGCGATGGTACATGCGCGTATTAAACGAGTTGTGTTTGGTGCAACAGATCCAAAGGCGGGAGCAGTTACAAGTGTTTTTCAATTAGGCATTGCTCAGCAATTTAACCACCATATTATTTATGAAGGCGGGCTATTAGCAGAGCAGTGCGGCCAAATGCTGAGTGATTTTTTTAGGGCGAGAAGGTAATAGAAGTGCATTATTTTTTAATAGACTCTAGGGTCTGTTGACAATTCTACTATGCCGGGCGTAATGCCTTGATTTCCTGCGCTCCGTTGCTCATTTACTTGTATGTAAACTCCGCTGCGGTGCTCGAAAATCAAGGCATTCCACCTCAGCCTAGCGAATTGTCAACAGACCCTAAGAATTCACAAATCTGTAAACAAATAAATTCTACAGCATATTGTTTTACACGGTAACCACGAAATGGAATAGATGTTTTATTGACATGCTGTTTGCCTTGACTTATAAAACTAATTTCAAGTGTTGTGTTCAAGTGATTTTCTTCTTGTTGCCAAAATTCGGTGAGTCCAGCTATTTTAATTTGCAGTTCAGAGGATTCATTTTTTAAATCATATGAAAAATTTAATCGTGAATTTGTCTCTGGTGTTTTAAGTATGGATTCAAGTAAACCACCCGTTGCAAAATCACAGATCGATAGCGTAATATTTAAAGTCAGTATTTCTTTTTTTAATAAGTCAGCAGCAGTGGTTTTGCCATCACCAATGAGATAAGGTGCAATTGCTTTTTTGATAAGAGGTAGAAGAGTAGTAAAATCAGTTTGGTCATTGGAATATAATTTGAATTCAATATAAGGGTACCAAAAACGATAACCTGTTACACAATTAAAGGGTTTTGAAAGGTTATCCAGTTTTTCAGCAATTTCTGCTTCACTGATGTTAAAAAGCAGCCATTTATCGTAGTATAAGATTTTTTGAAAATGATTTTTTTTTAAGGTAGGCAAAACAACTTTGTCAAATAGTGGTAAGCATTCTATTGGTGGGCCAGGAAGCATGAAAATAAATTGCTCGGAGTCACTATCGTTTGGAATAGCCGCCTGTTTTACCATCATACAACCTGCTGCAGTACCATTTGGATTTGGGATGATAGTTGCACCTTGTGGGAATAAAGCTTGTTGTCTATTGCTTTCAGGCGGCGCATGAATACCAAAGCGATTCAAGCGTGCCACAATCGCTTGCCAAGTTGATTCATCAAAAATTAAGGGGCGTTGCAATACATGGCTGAGCGCTTGGCGTGTTAAATCATCGGACGTGGGGCCAAGTCCACCTGTAATAATAAGTGCGCGATGGTTTTGTAGTAAAAATTGCATGGCTGTCTCGAGATCCGTTAGATTATCCGAAACAGTCATATGCGTGCCTACGTATATTCCCTGACTAAATAGACGTTGCGCGATTTCTTGCGAATTTGAATTGATAATATCGCCATTGCAAATCTCATCGCCGGTCGCTAAAAGAGCAACTTGATGAGTGGCTGAAGATTTATCTCGTGTCATAAAGTTCCTTTTTGCTGATGCTTTTTCCCAATTTTCTTATTCGGGTACCTTAAGTGTTGTTATTGTCTTTCTTCATGTCATTCCCGCGCAGGCGGGAACCCATTCTGATTTATCTCCAGGCTTATCTAGTTCGTTGATAATTCAATTTTTATTGTAATGCTGTACCGGTTAGTGGTATTTGCAAGATGGGTCCCCGCCTTCGCGGGGATGACATATTGAGACATTAAATAATAATACTATCTTCGTCGATTGATATCGATGAAGCTTATGCTAAGCAGTGAGTTACTGTTGTTCTATTTAATTAACCTTCTTGTGCTTGATCATTATTATTCACACTTAGTAGCTAATTTCTCTCTAATACGTGCTGCTTTGCCACGTAACTTGCGCATATAGTACAGCTTAGCGCGGCGTACTTCACCACGACGTTTTAATTCAATCGCATCAATGATGGGGCTGTAGGTTTGGAAAACACGCTCTACGCCTACACCATGAGAAATTTTGCGTACGGTAAATGCAGAGTTTAAACCACGATTGCGTTTAGCAATGACGATGCCTTCAAAGGATTGTATGCGGACACGGTCGCCTTCTTTTACTTTAACTTTAACTTCAACTGTATCGCCCGGTGAAAACTTTGGAATAGCTTTGTTTGCTGCTGCCATTTGTTCTGCATCGAGTATTTGAATAATGTTCATACTTGCTTCCTCAATAATCTAACTAGGGTTAGGGTCTTGAATAAATTCCATTAATAACTCTAATTGGAGTTTACCCAACTTTAATTTTGCTAATAGGTCTGGTCGTTTTAACCACGTTTTACCTAACGACTGTTTTAACCGCCAACGTTCAATTTCTTTGTGGTTCCCGCTTATTAATAGTTCGGGCACTGCAAGACCTTGAAAATTATCCGGTCGTGTGTACTGAGGATATTTTAACAGGCCTGAACTAATAGAGTCCTCTGCCGCTGAATCCTCATGACCCAATGCACCGGGTAGTAAGCGGGTCATGACATCAATCATAGTCATAGCAGCTAATTCACCACCTGATAACACATAGTCACCCACCGACCATTCTTCATCAACTTCAGTTGTGAGTAAGCGTTCATCAATGCCTTCGTAACGCCCCGCAACTAAAATTAAATTTTCTTTCTTCAGCAACGTTTCAGCTGCTGCTTGATTGAAGCATTTACCCTGCGGTGATAAATGGATCACTACAGGCTTTATATTCTGCGGCGCAGCTTGTTTTGCTGCCCGAATCGCATCTTGTAATGGTGGAGCCATCATCACCATCCCAGGTCCGCCACCATAAGGGCGGTCATCCACAGTGTGGTGTTTGTTCAGGGCAAACTCCCTCGGGTTCCAGCATGCTATTTTTATTAATTCTTCTTTTAGTGCACGTCCAGTGATCCCATATTCCAGTATAGAAAACATCTCTGGAAAAAGCGTCACAATACCAAACCACACGTTAGATCAATTCCCAATTTACATGGATGACTTGATTAGCCAAGTCAATGCTTGTTATCACATCAGCTAAATAAGGTATTGCGTATTCCTTATTGCCTTTAACTACTAATACATCATTAGAACCTGTCTCAAGTAAGTAAATAACTTTACCTAAGATTGAGCCATCTACATTCATGACAGTTAAACCTTCCAGATCGCTCCAATAAAAATCACCCTTTTTTAAAGGAGGGAGCTGCGAGCGCAGGACCGCAATTTTTTTACCCGTTAGTAGCCGTGCCTGCTCTGGATTATCATAACCAGTAAACTTGACTGTCATGCCTTTGGTGTATTCTCGGGTTGCCTCAGGCTTGATTAATTTCCAGCCAATAGTTTCCTCTAAATACCAAGGGTTATAAGCCACGATATTTGTCACAGGTTCCGTAAAAGAGTAAAGCTTAAGCCAGCCTTGAATTCCGTGGGTAGAGCCTAATTTGCCTACCACAACGTACTCAGTTTCTGTGCTTTTCATGACTCTACTCAAATAACTTACTGTGTCGTTGTTTCGTTGGCTTGTTTTTCATACAGCTTAATCAGACGACGTACACGGTCTGAAGGCTGAGCGCCTGTTGAAATCCAATAGAGCGCACGCTCAAGATTCAGCTGTAATTTAACATCTTTACCCGTTGCAATAGGATTAAAATAACCAATGCGTTCAACGCAACGACCGTCACGGGCACTGCGTTTGTCACTGACAACTACATGATAAAATGGGCGTTTTTTAGCACCGCCACGCGATAAACGAATAACTACCATCTGATTTTTCTTCCTAAATTAGATCTTGATAATTGAAGGTGTCGAATTATACGCCAGAATAAGTGGGTTGCAAACAATATTAATTTATTTAATAGATAAGCATACTTCTAACGCGGTATCTGCTATGAAAATGAATGCTTACCCCTATTGAGGCATTTAATAATGTGTGAGTGAATAGCGCAAAATAAGACTGACAAAAATGATTCTTTTGTGTGATCTTATGCTTACACAAGTGTAAGCAATATGACATATATTCATTAAGCATTTAACCCGATTCTTATTTAAAATAAATTTAAAAATCATAATAATCAATTAGATAACTTATAAACCAAAGTTGTAGTAATAGTTTGCTCGCTTGGATTAACTGTAGAAAAATATATAGTTCTATACAGTTACCTAATCAACTAATCATAATGACAAGACGAAGGGAATAATGAGTAATAAATTAGTGGAAAATTCATTTGCAAAAAATATTCAGGCTAACTTTTCTTCAACAGTCATTGATTTTGAGTCTGTTAAAAATAGCATGGGTGGCAATGAGGAATTGATGCAAGAAATAATGATGATGTTTTTGCAGGCGTTGCCAGAAGAAATAGCTAGACTTCAGTTCTCTTATGAAAATGAAGACTGGGAAATGTTAAAAACGGTTACTCATAAACTGAAAGGTGGCGCAAGCTATTGCGGTACATTGCAATTGAACAAAATTTGTATATCTTTAGAAGAAGCAATCTGTGCTGGGAATACGGAAATGAGTGCTAGTGCTTATCAGCAGTTGTTAACAGAAATAGAAAAAGTTAGAACCACTATTCAAAATACATTTCATAAATTCGTGTCGAGATGATTTAGACATCCTATCCATTACATCTCAAGATGCAATTCTGTTCAGCGTTTTCAGCAGGCCTAATCGTGCCTGTGCCCGCGTGTGTTTTTTCTCAGCTGTTATCAACTTTAATTAACATCTTCAGGATCAATATGTTTCGGATGAACTCAGACGCTACAGGTATATAATTGCTTAATTGAATTTATTAAGTATACTGTTTATTGATAATAGATAAAAAAATATAATCATTGCAACTGAATAGCACGTGCGCTAAATGAGGTATGAGTATGAGTAAAAAAAAGCGAACAAAAGGGGATAGCGTAGCAGCACGGCATATGGAACTGGAAAGCGTCACGCAGTGGGCGAATAATTTGCAAGCGATTATTCAGGATGTCAGTGAAATAAGTATGAAATTAGCTGAATTATTATCGACTCCAAAGCGTAAGGGAGATGCGGATACGATTGAAAGGCCTGTTTTGCAATTAATAAAGAAATTAAAAGAGCATCAGCGTGAGCTTGATAGACTGAATCAACATTTTAGCGATAAGCACATGATTGAGTTAATGGAAAGTTGCCAACAAGCTCACTTATTAATTAATAAATTAATTTATGTTGAACCGGAGTTATTAGCTAAATCTAAAATTTCACCTTCTTTTAGCGTATCACTTAAAACCCCTGCCCATTCTTTATCAAAAGTGACATCGAAGGCAGATAAGTCTATAGATGTTGAAGTGTCAGCTGCAAAAAAACCTTCTAAGCGTTGATTTTATCTTTTTGATGTACTGGCGCGCCCGGAGAGATTCGAACTCCCGACCACCTGGTTCGAAGCCAGATACTCTATCCAACTGAGCTACGGGCGCAACGCGAAGATTATTCTTTTAGATTATCCAATTAGAGTTAGGATCATTTATCTTTTGGCGCGCCCGGAGAGATTCGAACTCCCGACCCCCTAGTTCGTAGCCAGGTACTCTATCCAACTGAGCTACGGGCGCACAGTGATTAACACTGAAAAGATGCAAGACAGTAATGAAAAACAGGGGTGGAGTCAAGGAGCTTTTGTATAAACCGGAAGTTTTTGGCGGAGAGAGAGGGATTCGAACCCTCGATGGAGTTTTTGACCCCATACTCCCTTAGCAGGGGAGCGCCTTCAGCCTCTCGGCCATCTCTCCAGAGATAATGCTTTAAAAAATCGTGCGGTGATTATATGCGTTGCTATGAGTTAATTACAAGAAATACTAATTTGTTTTAATGGGTAATTAATTCAGTGCTTGCATATCCGGTTTTATAGCATAATTTCTTTTATAGAGGACGTTGTTGAAAAAATCGTAATAGCTCATTTGTAAGCGTTCAGGGTACTAAGCTGTAAACTTCATTTTTGGCCAATCTTGAACGATTGCTTTTAAAAAATATGCTCACATACCTGTGTATGCTCCGCTATTTTTTTAAAAGAAATCGTTCAACCTTGGCTCAAAACTGAAGTTCTTCTGCAAGTCTAATGCCCCCGTGAACGGTTACGCTCATTTCGCTGCTATCATTGCGAGCCCTTATAAGGGTAAACTCCGCGAAACAATCCAGCTTTCAAGCAACACTTAAGACGCACAGTGACTGCTTTTTTAAGCCTTGCTTTCGAGCTGGATTGCTTTGCTTCGCTCGCAATGACGATGGTGAGATAAGCTATTTCCTGATTTTTTTACAAAGCCTTTATGGAGGGAGAGGCTGTACTCAGTAAAAATATAATTATTCTTCGTTCTTGTCCTTTTTGACTTTTTCTTTGGGCTTTACTTCGATCTCAGTAGCAGGGGTGGTATTCTTTTCTTGCTGAATACGCTGATAAATTTCTTCACGATGCACCGATACATCCTTAGGTGCATTGATCCCTATACGTACTTGGTTTCCTTTGATTCCAAGTACCGTTACAACTACATCATCGCCTATAATGAGGGTTTCGCCCACACGTCTTGTTAAAATGAGCATTTCTATCTCCTTAAACTGCCTTGTTATAATATAAATTTCTTTATTAAATTCCCTAAATATCACCTGGGCAATATCTCGGCTCCATCAGTTTGATGGCGATCTCAAAACTAGCAATAGTAAACAATTTGATCTCTATGTGCAAATAAGATTTACAATATTAAATAAAATTTTATTTATCAAAATGTTATCACGATTTTTTTTGTCTATCAAATAGTAAATGAGGGCTATTCAGCTTCCATTAAAGCAGGCTTTTTCTCAGTATGGAGTTTATCCAGCTCAAAAGCAGCATGTACAGCGTGTATGCCTTGTTCTAGACTTTCCTCATCAATCACGACAGAAATTTTAATTTCAGAGGTTGTAATCATTTGAATATTAATTCCTTTGTTTCCGAGTGCCTGGAACATTTTGCTGGCTACGCCTGAATGAGAGCGCATACCAATACCCACTAATGATAGTTTGGCGACTTTAGTGTTGCTTTTAACGGACACGATGCCTAGTTTATCCGCCAATTGCTGAATAATTTTTAGTGTTTTTGGGAAATCTTTACGATGCAGTGTAAAGGTAAAGTCATTGGTTTCTTTATCTGTTGCATTTTGAGCAATCATATCAATTTCAATATTGGCATCACTGACTAGGCCGAGAATTTGGCCTTCTATACCCGCTCGGTTTGGTACACCATTTAAGGCGATGATGGCTTCTTCGCGACTGAATGCGATACCAGAGACTAAACGTCGTTGCATAATTTTATCCTCAAAAGTGACGAGTGTGCCGGGGTGATTACTAAAAGTAGAAAGAACCCGTACGGGTAGATTATGTTTGCAGGCGAACTCTACTGAGCGCATTTGCAATACTTTTGCGCCTAGACTTGCCATTTCTAACATTTCTTCAAAACTAATTTGTGATAATAAACTGGCATGCGGAACCACGCGTGGGTCTGTTGTAAAAACACCTTCCACATCAGTATAAATTTGACATTCTTCTGCATTGAGGGCTGCTGCAATGGCGACTGCTGTTGTATCTGAGCCGCCTCGTCCTAACGTAGTAATATCTCCGCGGGCATTGACGCCTTGAAAGCCCGCAATGACAACAACATAGTTTTTAGCAAGGTCTGCTAGGATCGTTTCTGTTTTTATATCTAAAATACGCGCTTGGGTATGTACAGAGTCTGTTTGAATGCCAATTTGCGTTCCTGTGTAAGAACGTGCGGGGCATTCTTTTGCATTCAAGGCGATTGTCAAAAGTGACATGGAAACTTGCTCGCCTGTTGCAACCAGTACATCGTATTCACGTGGATCTGGATCAGTTGTGAGTGTATTGCAAAGTTGAATCAGTCGGTCTGTCTCGCCTTGCATAGCAGATACAATCACTACGACTTGGTGGCCTTGTTGCTTGGCGTGAATAATTTTTGCAGCAACGTGTTTAATGCGTTCCAAGGTGCCGAGTGAGCTGCCGCCGTATTTTTGGACTAATAATGCCATGCTATCTCTATTCTTAATGACTGTATTAAATCGTTATCATGCACGATGTTTTTTGCTTTGTCTATTAAATACACACTATCTCTGGGGTTTTTGTGAGGTGAGTAGCATCTTCTCTACCCAGCCATACACAGATTCCAAAGCAGTTTTTAAATGCTGGGGTTGAGTCCCGCCTGCTTCTGCTAAATCCGGGCGGCCTCCGCCTTTGCCGCCTACTTGTAATGCAATCATATTAACAAGATCACCTGCTTTGACTTTCGAAATATTGTCCTGCGTGACACCGCCAACGATTGTAATTTTACCTTCAGTTACGACAGCTAATGCAATCACTGCACTGTTTAATTTATTTTTGAGATGATCGACTGTGTTGCGCAGTGACTTGCTATCGATATCTTCGAGTTTAAGTGCAACTACTTTTATGCCCATGATTTCTCTTGCCTGGGCTGCTAAATCTTGACTGACTGAGCTGGCAAATTTTTCTTTTAGTTGAGTTAATTGTTTTTCCAGGGTGCGTTTATCTTCTTCGAGTAATCGTAGTTTTTGTTTGAAATCCTGCTCACGTTTTTCAATCCAGCGTAAAGCACCTTTACCTGTGACGGCTTCTAAACGACGAATACCTGCTGCGATCCCTGCTTCTGATGTAATTTTAAAAAGACCAATATTGCCAGTATGGTGTGCATGTGTACCGCCGCATAATTCGACTGAATCACCAAAACGTACGACCCGGACTTGATCACCATATTTTTCTTCAAATAAAGCCATGGCACCTTGTTGAATAGCTTGTTCAGGGGAGGTGATATGCACAATAGCTTCATGGTTAGAGCGAATTTCTTCATTAACGCATTGTTCAATGGTATCTATTTCTTCTGTTGTTAAGGGTGCAGTATGTGAAAAATCGAAACGCAAGCGATCGGGTTCGACGAGTGAGCCTTTTTGAATGACATGTTCTCCTAACACTTGACGTAGGACTTTATGCAGCAAGTGTGTCGCAGTATGGTTTAAGACAATTGCTGCACGGCGTTCAGCATTGACGCTTGTAACAACGGAATCACCTATTTTAAGTTGGCCTTTTTCTAATTTACCTACATGAGCAAAAGCGTGGCCTTGTTTTTGAGTGTCTAGTACGCGGAATAAACTGCTATTAGTTGTTAACACACCTTGATCGCCTACCTGACCACCTGATTCTGCATAGAAAGGAGTGCGATCTAAAATAATAGAACCTTTTTCGCCTGTGTTTAATAGATCGACTGCTTTGTTATCACAATAAAGAGCGATAATTTTACCTGTGTCAGGTGTTTGCTCTGCTATTAAATCTTTATAACCTATAAATTCAGTTGGAGAATCGATGTGTGCACCGATAGTATACTCAGCAGTAAATTGACTGGATTGTCGAGAGCGTTTGCGTTGTTCATTCATGGCTGTTTCAAAACCGTCATAATCTAATGTTAAGTGACGTTCGCGTGCAATGTCTGCAGTGAGATCTACAGGGAAGCCGTAGGTATCGTATAATTTAAAAATGATATCGCCAGGAATGATGGTACTTTTTAAATCGCTAGTGGCTTGTTCAAAAAGTTTTAAACCTTGTGCGAGAGTAATGCTGAATTGTTCTTCTTCCTGGTGTAATAATTTTTCAATGTAAGCTTCTGCTTTGCGTAACTCAGGATAAGCTTCACCCATTTCAGCGACTAGAGGTTTGACTAATTTATAAAAGAAAGGCTCAGTGAATCCAAGTTTGCTACCATGACGTAATGCACGGCGAATAATACGACGTAAGACATAACCGCGGCCTTCATTGGAAGGATAGACGCCATCTGTCATTAAAAAAGCGGATGAACGAATATGATCTGCGATGACGCGTAGTGATACGTGTGTTAAATCGGTTGTTCCAGCTAGGGTTGCGATGGCTTGGATGAGTTTTTGGAATATATCAATTTCGTAATTACTGTGTACACCTTGCATGACTGCAGCAAGACGTTCTAGTCCCATACCTGTATCAACAGAGGGTTTAGGTAAGGGTGTGAGTGTGCCATCCGCAGCGCGATCATATTGCATGAAAACAAGGTTCCAGATTTCAACATAACGGTCACCGTCTTCATCAGGACTGCCAGGAGGACCGCCTGCAATGTTTGGGCCGTGATCATAAAAAATTTCTGTGCAAGAACCGCAAGGGTCGGTTGCACCCATTGACCAAAAAATTACTGGCTTCATTGCAATGACTAAATTGCTTGGGATTAATTTTAATTTCATTAAGCCAAATAGCTTCCGCTTCTTTATCGTCTTTAAAGACGGTGATCC
The DNA here is from genome assembly GCA_044221135.1 of Gammaproteobacteria bacterium. GTDB lineage: Bacteria > Pseudomonadota > Gammaproteobacteria > DSM-16500 > DSM-16500 > UBA4722. The sequence goes on along the minus strand of JBGAPT010000001.1, from coordinate 32,147 downwards.
ATAATTTTTCTGGAGGTAAATGTAAAATCTCAGTTAAAAATGTCCAAGCATGTTGAATGGCTTCTCGTTTAAAATAATCACCAAAACTAAAATTACCCAACATTTCAAAAAAGGTATGATGGCGTGCAGTATAGCCTACATTTTCTAAATCATTATGTTTACCGCCGGCGCGTACGCAACGTTGTGAAGAGGCTGCACGTTGATAAGCACGTTCTTCTTTGCCTAAAAAGACATCTTTAAATTGTACCATGCCCGCATTGGTAAATAATAAAGTGGGATCGTTTCCGGGTACCAGTGAGCTACTGGGTACTATTTCATGACCGTGGTTACGGAAATAATTTAAAAAAATGCGACGAAGTTCATTTGAACTGAAAGCGGTGGTTCGTTGTTTTGTTACCATTTAATCATCACTATGAAGTAATTGGTTAATTTGTTCGGACGTAAAGCCGCGATACTGCAAAAAACGCATGTGCTGAGCGCGGGATTTAAAATCTTGCGGCAAGCGATTTTTAAAGCGTTTTTGCCAGGCTTTGCGCATATCTTCAAGCCATGCATTATCGGTGATCTTGAGTTGATGTTCAATTAAATCTTGTGGAATTCCGCGTTCGGTTAATTCAATGTGAATGCGTAGGGGCCCATAACCTTTGGCACGTCTATAGTGGATATAGCTCTCCGCAAAACGTTCATCATTGAGAAGATTTTCTTGGCGTAAGGCAGTCAGCACTGTATCAATATCTATTTGATTAAAGGCTTTGTGCTGTAATTTGCGAGATAATTCAGTAGTAGAATGTTCACGACGCGCCAGCAAGTTGAAAGCAACGCGTCGGACAGAGGTTAGCTCACTCAGGCGCTAGTCTCCTCAGCTTCTTCTTCCACTTCTTTCTCAGCAGTTGGAGTGATGGCTACCAGTAATTTTTCACGCAGCTTGGTTTCCAGTTCGGCAGCAATTGCGGAGTGTTCTTTTAAGAATAGGCGAACATTGTCTTTGCCTTGACCAATACGCTGGCCTTTATAGCTAAACCAAGAACCGGCTTTATCTATCAAGTTATGGAGTACGCCTAATTCAATTATTTCTCCTTCACGTGAAATGCCTTCATTATAAAGAATTTCGAACTCAGCTTGTCTGAAGGGTGGTGCAACTTTGTTTTTGACCACTTTAACGCGGGTTTCACTGCCGATGACTTCTTCACCATTTTTAACGCTGCCAATACGGCGAATGTCTAAGCGTACGGATGCATAAAATTTTAAGGCATTGCCGCCGGTAGTGGTTTCTGGGTTACCAAACATGACGCCAATTTTCATACGGATTTGGTTAATAAAGACAACCAAGGTATTAGAGCGTTTAATGTTAGCAGTGAGTTTGCGCAGTGCTTGAGACATCAAGCGTGCTTGCAAGCCCATATGTTGATCGCCCATTTCGCCTTCGATTTCGGCTTTTGGGGTGAGTGCTGCGACAGAATCCACAATCACTACATCGACTCCACCAGAGCGGACGAGCATATCTGTAATTTCCAGTGCTTGTTCACCTGTGTCGGGTTGTGAAATCAGTAATTCATCTACATTGACGCCTAAGCGTTTAGCATAAGCAGGGTCTAATGCATGTTCTGCATCGACAAAAGCTGCGACACCGCCTTTACGTTGACAAGATGCGATCACTTGTAAAGTGAGAGTTGTTTTACCGGAGGATTCAGGCCCATAAATTTCTACAATGCGCCCACGGGGCAAGCCACCAATACCAAGTGCAATATCCAATGCGAGTGAACCGGTAGAGACTGCTTCAATATCGCGCACAGCCGGTACATCGCCTAAACGCATCACAGATCCTTTACCAAATTGACGTTCGATTTGGCTTAAGGCTGCGCCTAATGCTTTTTTTCTATTTTCATCTACAGACGACATAGTGACCTCATAATTAGAAGGGTTAAAAAGGGAGTGGGAGTGCGTGTTCATTGCGAACTGACTTTCCTCATTATAAGTAGGTTATAAGAGAAAGCAATCAAATCATTGGATTTTTAATAGCTTGTTTTTACAAGATATTTCTGAGTAGAAAATGCGCAAATCTGAACTATACTTTTTAATGATAAATGTGAATTAGTAGAGGGGTGATCGTCATGAGTAATGAAAAAGAAATACATGATGCTAAGCAAAAGGAGTTTAGAGTTGAGATTGACGTTTCTGAAGAATTCTTACGGCAGCAGAGAGAGTATCGTCGGGCAGTAGACTTACTGCATGCAGTAGCACAAAAACATATAGACACGGGTAATTTAGGAGTGATTCTTCAAACTTTTAGTAAAATGGATTCAATTGATATAGATGTAGCTTGGGCAATTCATACTTTAGATAGATATAATTTAGTAACAAAAGAAGCTTTAGACGTGATTACTACTGACAGTAACCCTACTGAGGCCGTTTATGAAATTGTACATGGTATTGAGAATTTAAAAAAATTAGAAAAATATGGAATGAATACATTAGAAAATAGAACAGCTGTTATTTTGACGGGTCAAAATGCTATTCAAACCTCTCTTGACCTTTGGGAAAAAAGCAAACCAGAGATTCGAGCAGCTATGCAAGCAACTGCGCGTAAGCATGAGTCTTCGAGCCTGTACGGTAATCCTGCAGCACGATATGGCGCAAGAGCTCACGTAGGTCAACAGGTGAAAGCGCAGTTAGAACAAGTGAGTGCAGAGCTTCACCGTCCTCCTGAGAAACCATCGCCACCACCAAGTCCTAGCAAGGGTGGATAAGCTGTATGTTCGCTGCTTTAAACATTTTTGTGTTAGAGCAGCAGTATGAGAAGGAGTACAGATATGCATAGTGATTCTGCGGGTGATTCTAAAAAACCATTAGTGTTATTAGATATGGATACTGTGCTGATGTCTTCAGAAGGCGATTTTAATCTCAGTTTAATAGAGACATTAAAAAAATTTGGTATTAAAGATGTGTGTTTACTTACCTCGGTGTCGGCTGAAGCTATGTTGGATGATGAGGTGGATAGAAATAGAGATAGATATGCACGGATGAGGAAATTTCTAGAAGAAAATGGTTTCGTTGTACACGCGGTTATTACACCGGTTGATCTTGTTTATGAAGAGCCAGGATTAGCTTGGAGGGAACGAATGGAGCCGCAATTGGAGATATTGCAGGATAAAGCGAGTGATCAATGGCAAGAACAAGAAGTTATTGAGGCTGAAATAGCAGCACTGGATTGGGAATATGATTGTATTTGGGCGGACTTCATTGAGCATACAATAAAAGGCGATATTAACGAAGAAGCAATACAAAGTTTAAAATCGCGTATTCAGAGATTAGAAGGAAAAATTCAAGCGCTGCAAACGGGAGAAAAAATTCCATTGGATATTGAACAGATCAATTATCTCATGAGACTTAGACATGGTAGTTGTAGACAGTTAGCAGTTCATTTTTCGACTATCGAAAAATTTTTTGATGCAGGACCGGATAAAAAAACAATGGATGCAGAATTAAATGTTGATGCTTACTCAAAAGCGCTAGACTATATTTTAAAAATTCCTGAAATTCAACGATTCCCTTGGGTTCATTCTTTATTTCGTCATACCAGGAATGCTGAGTTTAGTTTTCAGGGTAGGGGCGGCTTATATGCTTTTGTAATGCAATCTTCATTACTTAGTCAATTTGGCACACCTATTTTTTTAGATACGGATCCCGATCGCTTAGAAGCTATTGAAGCAGTGCATTCAGCATTACATCTTCCAGAGCCGTGCTGCGTTGAAGTGGATCCTGACTGTGATGATACTGAAGAATATTATAAAGAAGAATTGAGTAAAGCGGTGCCAAAGGACGCTTTATTGGACGAGTTAAATAGTTTGTCTGAGCTGCAGAGAGTAGAATTAGAATCACTTGCTGAATCTAAAAGAGAATTGGTAGAAAAATTTAATTTGTTGAAAACACAGCTTAAAACACCGTCAAAATTACATTCTCCTTTGAAAATTCTATTTGATGTTTTCGCGCAAGCTTTGAATGTTTTTATTCATCAAGTCCAAGTGCTTATAAACTTGCAGGCACGTAAGAAACATTTTTTTGAAAAATTCGATTATTATATTGAATTTGTTACAGCTAAAGAAAAACGCGAAATTTATGACTGCTATCAAAAATCATCCATTGGCACATACAAAAATTATGGATTATGGTCTGATAGTAAAACAAGTGCTGAGAAAAAAATTGATACAGAAATCAAGAAACTTCAAAACGTCGACTCTGCTCTTAGTATAAAAAAAGGAGGGGCGGTATGAGCAAATCATCCGTAGGCATAGAGGCTAAACTGCAGATGGCATCGCGGAAAGAAGCGATACTTGGTTCGATAACCTATTGCCTGGCTTCTTGTTTTCCAGCATTAGGTGGAGCAGAAGATGATGCAATATCATCAAAGGTAATTTCACATATAATGCTTAATAAAGCAGCACTTGAGATGATTCAAGATCCTGAAATATTGGATCACTTAGAATTGTTAATTGGCGTAATAAAAGAATTACTAGATAGAGACAAAACTTCTCCAGTGCATCCAGTTTTGCTTGAAACATATGCCAGGATAATTCACAATTCTATTCTATTAGGTGACGTAGAGGCACAAAAAATTCTCAATAAAGAGGATTATATCGCTGTGCTAGATCATGCAGCCGCATTTTTGAAAAAATCAAATCTAGAAAACTATCAAAAGCTAGATGAGAGTATTAGCAGGTTTGGAAGTTTAAAACAACCACAAGCAGAAAGTCATGACAAGCGGGATGATGGTATTGATAAATTTGAAGGAGAACCGAATTTTACTGAGGGCTCTCCTTATTATGAGTTGGTTAAGAAATACTGTATTCTCGTAGCTCATATGGCAATAGTCAATTTAATTGCGAGTTTGACAAAGGCGACGTCTCTTATATCCATCTTGTCGAGTGCTGTTATGCCTGTTGCTCATACGACTTCTGCTGTGAGTCATTTACCATCTTCAAGTACGACTCCTGCTCCTGCAACTTCTGGTGAGAATAACTTGCCATCTTCACATGATACAGATGAGTTCACAACATCAAGCGCCCGTTTAAAAGCACAATTTAAGACTATTTTTGATATGAATCAGCGAAGTGTTAAAAAGTCTTCGTCACAGGAAACTGAGAAAAAAAGACCTAAGCCATCACATCCAATTTCAAAGTTATAACTCATTTTCTTTGAGTTTATCCTATTAGAATTATTAAACTTGAGATATCGTACTTAAATAGCAGCCTCCTCCAAGCAGAACAAGTGTGATGTTATAAGATGTATTTATTGATGGGTGATTGAAGAGATTATATTTAGCAAAATGTGTAATGCAGATTCAATCGATTTTTCCCTCACTGAGGTACGTTTCCCTGAGAAAAAATGATGTGTGACTTGTGTAAGCATAGTCGTGGTCGCGCAAGCGATCCAGACTGTGCCAACAGGTTTATTAGGCATGCCACCTTCAGGTCCTGCAATACCAGTGAGTGCAATACTTATTTGCGCTTGACTACGGCTGAGAGCACCTTCAGCCATTTCTTGTGCGGTTTCTGCGCTGACACTGCCAAAGGTTGTAAGTGTTAATGGGTTCACACCTAGTAATTCTTCTTTAGAGGTGTTGCTATAAGTGATTAAGCCACAGTCAAACCAAGCGGATGAGCCAGGGATACTGGTGATAGCATAGGCGAGACCGCCACCTGTACATGATTCGGCGGTGATTAATTTTAAGCTACGACTCTTGAATTGTTCGCCTACTGCACCTGCAAGTTGTTCGATAGTGGGTGTCATATGTCAGTGTCTTTTTTGGAGAGTTCTCTATTAGTCTATCTTAGTTTTATTATATAGGGTTATTTTTTTGGGGAGTTAGAATTTTTTGCATTTTTTACTGAAGAGTCTCTATGATCTTCTGATGCAAAAAAAATGGGTTTCAGAGATGTGAAGAAAGAATAAACACTTTTACCAGTAGAAAGTATGATTTGTCGTGTAGTGCTCATATCGGTTGTTGCATTGAGAACAGTACCACCTTCTGATGCGCAATGTACAGTGAGAGCCAGTGCTTTTAGCATGTATGCTACTGTACTACATCTTCTATCTGATTCTTGTAATGGATTGAATTTTGGAGTATTCCCATTACTACTTTCTTTAGAAACAGAGATAGATTTTTCATCACGATTAAAACATACAGACAAAAAATCAACTAACTTAGCTAGTTTATTAGAAATATACTCACCAAAAGATTCAAGTAATTCAGCAACCCTGCTCATGCAAAAAATAGATTTAACACCTGCAGTGATGCCAGTGAAAATAAGAACAGACACTGCTGTAACAGCTACGGCTAATAAAAGTGCTAGTTTCGAACTGTAAATAAAACAATTCGCAACCAAAACGACAGCACTGGCAGCTATTGAAAAAGTTAATTTAAATAATTTACCAAAAAATAGTTTGCAAAAATCCCATTTTGTTTTTGCTTCAAAAAAATCATCCCATAGATATTTCTTTATTTTTTTCCACTCTTTTTTATCAATAAATTTAAATATTGTTTTGGAAAAAACGAGGCTTGCGGGAAAAAAAATAGGTGAAGCGGCTAGGTGAGCAAGCCAAAGAGGAAAAGTGACTGGCATGGAGCCAGCAGCGAGTGCAAAAATACAAAATCCAGCAGCAAAAGAACAGATTAAAAATAATACGGCAATACCGGTTTCAATTCTTGTATAGGGTTCATATTGAGGTTTATCATTTGTACCTATGTTTCTTGCAAATAAATTGCCTGTTATTCCAGAGCCTGTCTTCCATTTTTTAATTAATCCATAAGTATCTTCTCGTGCAAAAGAATAATTAATAAAGAATGCCATTGTAAACACAGCTGCCATGACAGGCCAACTCCAAGGCAGAATTAAAGCGGCAATAAAAGGAAATGCAGTCATTCCGCGTACTTCAATGAAGCCTTGACAAAGGGCATAAAAAAAACAACTAATCTTAGAACGACGATGACTTTCTGTTTCTGCTTTGCGATTTTCTTCGTTGTAGTGGTTTATGTTTTCCTTAAGATCTGCTTGTAGGTCGTAATAACATTTTTCTGGTATAATTGTTTGATATTTTTCGATAGTCTGAGAGAGAGCATCTAAGCTATCTACTGTTGAAAGGGCTTGTAAAATAGATTCGCGGTCCTTCTCCTCGAGCGACTTATCTTTACAAATCGCATCTACAAAATAAATAAAATTCCCATAAAGATGCGGAGATAAATTAAGTCCATAATTATTTGTTACACCACCTGCTAAAAAATCCATCAAAAAATATCTAGAATGTTTGCCACGATAAAAAGTTCCTGTCATCAGGTTTTTTAGCGTGCTCATATCTTTATAATTTGATTGGAGTGCGTTTTGATAAGAGATAACAATTTCTTTACAGGCGCCAATATCCAGTGACGTTAATTTTTTTTCTGGCATGATCTCCTCGAAATGATAGATATCTTGGATACTTTATTGGTTCTCTAATCGGTGCTACTCATTTACCAGGGAGTATTGTACGTGAAATGTACTATTTTTAAAAGAACAAGAGAGGGGAGCGTTTTAAAAGATCCACATAAAATAAATTTATGTTCTTGTAAAATAAACAGTTTGGTGGAAGGAGATTAGCGAGTTGTTTCATCCAAGTTATCATGCTATAACCCCTGTTCTTGTTTTAGGGGATCCTGTGATGATGAACAAACAACATGAAATTATCCAACAGCATACACCCATGATGCAGCAATATTTGCGGATTAAAGCGGATTATCCAGAGACGTTGTTATTTTATCGTATGGGTGATTTTTACGAATTATTTTTTTCTGATGCAGAAAAAGTAGCGCGATTGTTGGATATCACATTAACTGCGCGGGGACATGCGTCTGGAAAACCGATTCCAATGGCGGGCGTGCCTTATCATGCAGCGGAATCGTATATGGCAAAACTGGTACGCCAAGGGTTGGCGATTGCGATATGTGAACAAATAGGGGATCCCAAAACAAGTACTGGGCCGGTTGAACGCCAAGTTGTACGTGTGTTGACGCCTGGTACAGTGAGTGATGCGGCATTTTTGCCTGAAACACAAGATAATTTGTTAGTTGCTTTGCATGCAGAGGGTGATCGGTTTGGTATTGCGACGTTAGATATGAGCAGTGGACGTTTTAATGTGTTAGAAGTCTATGGACAAGAAGCATTGCAAAGTGAATTAGAACGATTAAAACCAGCAGAATTATTAATGAGTGAAGAATTGACATTTTTAAATATACCTAAAAATGTGCGGCGTCGCCCTCCTTGGGAATTTGAAATTGAAACTGCATTGCGGTTGCTGACAGAGCAAATGCAAACGCATGATTTGGCGGGATTTGGTTGTATAGAGCTGGGGGTAGCATTGTCTGCTGCAGGTTGTTTATTACAGTATGCGAAAGCAACACAGCGTGGACAATTATCTCATGTGCGCGCCATTCATATTGAGCAGCGTGATGACAGCGTGATTTTGGATGCAGCGACAAGACGTAATTTGGAATTGGTTTCTAATCTGTCGGGCGGCTCAGACAATACACTGGCAGCAGTATTCGATCATACGGCGACAGTGATGGGGAGTCGTTTATTAAAACGTTGGTTGCAGCGTCCGCTGCGCAATCAGGATATATTGCGTGCGCGCCAACTAAGTATTAAAACATTATTAGAGGATCGTCGCTATCTTGTTTTACATGACGTATTGCGTGGAGTCGGTGATGTAGAACGTATTGCAACGCGTATTGCATTAAAAACAGCGCGTCCGCGTGACTTAATGGAGTTGCGGCATACATTGGGGATATTACCAGAGTTGCAACGACGTTTGTGTGATTGTGTTTCACCCTTACTAACAGAGTTAGCGCAAAACATTGATGAATATCCTGAGTTGCATGACTTGCTTGTTAAGGCGATTGTGGAAAATCCACCTGTTACCATTCGTGAAGGCGGTGTGATTGCTGCAGGTTATGATGCAGAATTAGATGAATTGCTTTCGCTGAGTGAAAATGCGGGTAGCTATTTAACTGAAATGGAGATGCGTGAAAAAAATCGGACAGGGCTTTCTACATTAAAAGTCGGTTATAACCGTGTGCATGGTTTTTATATTGAAATAAGTCGTTTACAGGCATCGCAAGCTCCTGCTGATTATATTCGTCGTCAAACATTAAAAAATGCGGAGCGATTTATTACGCCTGAATTGAAAGCATATGAAGATAAGGCGCTGAGTAGTCGTGACAATGCATTGGCACGTGAAAAAATGTTGTATGATGGGTTGCTTGAAAAAGTGGGTGCAGCGGTGCCTGTGTTGCAAGCATCTGCTGCAGCGTTGGCTGAGTTGGATGTATTAGTTAATTTAACGGAGCGTGCAGACAGTTTAGATCTGTGTTGTCCGGAATTAACTAATACATTTGAAATGAATATTACAGCAGGACGGCATCCTGTAGTGGAATCTGTTTTAACACATCCTTTTGTGCCCAATGATGTCGTGCTGACTGATCAACAACGCATGTTGGTGATTACAGGCCCTAATATGGGGGGCAAATCCACGTATATGCGACAGATTGCGTTGATTGTATTGCTTGCGCATATAGGTAGTTTTATCCCAGCGAAATGTGCACGCATTGGATCTGTTGATCGTATTTTTACACGTATAGGTGCAGCAGATGATTTGGCTGGTGGTCGCTCAACATTTATGGTGGAAATGACAGAAACGGCGACTATTTTACATAATGCAACAGCGCACAGTTTAGTGTTGATGGATGAGATTGGGCGTGGCACGAGTACGTTTGATGGATTATCCTTGGCATTTGCATGTGCAGATTATTTAGCAAATCAAATTAAAGCGTTTACTTTATTCGCAACCCATTACTTTGAATTAACGGCATTAGCGGATAAAATGTCTTTTATTAAAAATGTGCATTTTGATGCAACGGAGCGTAAAGATGCTATTGTATTTTTACATACAGTCCATGCAGGGCCTGCCAATCAAAGTTATGGGATTCAAGTAGCGCAGCTTGCAGGGATTCCACGAGCAGTGATTCAAATAGCAAAACAAAAACTACATGAGCTAGAAAATCAAGCGCATGCAATTCCACAGAAAATAAACATGCCGATGATGCAGGGTGATTTATTTGCATTGCCTGTGGAAAGTGAAGCAATCAAATTATTGAAAGAAATCGACCCAGATCAATTGTCACCGCGGGAAGCATTGGAGTATTTATACAAAATTAAGAAATTGTTTCAACAAACACAGCTTGAAGCGTGTTACAAGGAACCAAGCCAAGAGTTGGATGATGCATTTGATATAACAACTTCAGATGGGTTAGAAGAAGATGAAACGTGGTGAGATTTATTTTGCTAATTTGGATTCTACTTTATTGAATGATACAAATTAGAAACGGCTTCTTTTTCTAATTCCATCCATCGTCCTCGTTTCAAAAAACGGGGCAGGGTAATAGAATCAAAACGAATACGAATTAACCGGCTGACTTTGACGCCTTGAGATTCCCAGAGTTTACGTACGACACGATTACGACCTTCTTTGACGAGTACGTGATACCAGTGATTAGAGCCTTCACCACCTGCGTCTGTGATCACATCAAAATGCGCGGGGAGTCCGTCATCTAGCGGGATACCCTTTTTTAGATTTTGTAGCATATCAGGACTTACCTGGCCTTGTATTCGCACTGCATATTCGCGCTCAATTTCTTTAGAAGGGTGCATGAGTTGATGCGCTAGCTCGCCATTATTTGTCAGTAACAAAACGCCAGATGTATTGAAATCTAATCGGCCTACTGAAATCCAGCGGCCATTGCGTAATAGAGGTAAGCGATCAAAAACGGTAGGTCTTTTTTCAGGGTCATTGCGGGAACAAATTTCGCCTTCAGGTTTATGATATAACAACACGCGGGTTTTTTGATTGACACTCTTCATCAGTGGTACGTCTCGGCCATCAACGCGTATTTTGGCTGTGGTTGTAATGCGATCACCTAACTTGGCTATTTCACCGTTCACATGAATGCGACCTTCTTGTATCCAGACTTCAATTTGTCTGCGTGATGCAAGGCCGGCATTCGCAAGTACTTTTTGTATTTTTTCAGTCATGAGAGGGTGTGGTTTCTAACGCAAGGGTTAGTTCAGAAGTTGTTTCTGTCGATGTTTCAGTCTCTTGGCTAGTCAGTTCTAGTTGTACTTGTAATTTGGCTTCTTGGCTAGTGAAATCTTTTAATTCACTTAAAGTAGGCAATTGATTGAGGCTTTTTAAATTAAAGTGATCTAAAAAATCTTTGGTGGTGCCGTAGAGAGCGGGTTTTCCAGGTACGTCACGGTAACCGATAATACGTATCCACTCGCGTTCCATCAGTGTTTTAAAATGATGAGAGCTAGCGCTGACGCCGCGAATTTCTTCTATTTCGGCGCGTGTGATTGGCTGGCGATAAGCAATTAGCGCGAGTGTTTCTAAAAAAGAGCGAGAATAGCGCGGTGCGCGTTCTTCCCAGAGTCTGGATAACCAGGGGCTTAATGCAACGCGAGCCTGGAATTGAAAGCCACTTGCTACTTCACGTAGCTCAATACCGCTGTCTTGATATTTTTCTTGAATGGCGGCGAGTGCGGCCCTGATTTCATGTGTTTCGGGCAGATCGGTTTCTTCAAATAATTTTTGCAAATGGGCAACTGTTAACGGTCGGCCTGCGACCATTAAAGCGGCTTCGCAAATTTGGATAAGTAACTCAGGAGTAACATTATTCATAAGTATTAACCTGCTGCGATGACTGCTTTAAGATGAATAGGCCCAAATGGTATAGATTGCACAAATTCAATAATATTATCTTTGAGTAATTCTAGCATGGCGAGGAAGGTAACAACCACACCTAATCGACCTTCATTGGGTTTAAATAAATTGGAAAAAGTAACAAATTCGCTTTGTTGTAAGGCCGTTAAGATAGTCGTCATGCGTTCACGTATAGACATTGCTTCTAACTGAATCTGGTGGCTTGCATGGAGTTCTGTACGATGTAACACATCTGACAGAGCCAGTACCAGCTCTTGTAAAGAGACGGTCGGTTGTGGTTTTTCAAATACCATATCATTCGTGCTGATAGCGGCTGCAAAAGTATCACGCCCATGACGCGGCATTTGATCGAGTTCATTCGCTGCTTTTTTGAAGCGTTCATATTCTTGTAAACGGCGTATCAACTCGGCGCGTGGATCTTCTTCGGTGCCTTCTACATTTTCAGGGCGGGGCAGTAGCATGCGGGATTTAATTTCAGCTAAAATGGCGGCCATGACTAAGTATTCTGCTGCTAATTCTAGCGATACCGTTTTCATCAACTCCACATATTCCATATATTGACGGGTCACTTCGGCAATAGGAATATTGAGGATATCAATATTTTGTTTTCTGATTAGATACAGCAATAGATCTAAAGGGCCTTCAAAAGCTTCTAGAAACACTTCCATGGCATCAGGCGGTATGTAAAGGTCTTTAGGCAATGTGGTGAAAGCGAGACCGCGTACCATAGCAATAGGGGGGGGTGTTTCTGAGGATGGTGGTGTTTGAGTGGTATCGTTCATGGAGGGTATTTTACCGGATATGGGGGCTGGGTGTTAAGTGATTTTTGTAACTGTTCAGCGCTTTCAGCAAGCCTAATAATCGTGCCCGCGTGCGTGCCCGTGCCCGCGTGCGTTTTTTCTTGGCTTTTATCAAAAGAAAACCTTAGATATTTTATCAAGAGCCTGCATTGATGATTGATTAAAAACCCAGAGAACAGACGCGCACGGGCACGCACGCGGGCACGACTAGGCTGATGACAACTTCGCATCTTGGAGTGTAATTGGTATATACTTCAGCCGTTATATATGTACTGTGGTGATAGGTGAGTAATGCAGTCTTTATTAATTAATCAAGCTGTTACTGTTTTACAAGAGGGTGGCCTTGTTGGGATACCTACTGAAACGGTTTATGGGTTAGGCGCAGATGCTAAAAATGCAGCAGCAGTACGTAAAATTTTTCAAGCTAAACAACGACCTATAGATCATCCATTGATTGTGCATTTAGCAGCAATTTCGCAGTTACAGGAATGGGTGAGTGCTATTTCACCGGCAGCGCAGCGTTTAGCTGAAGCGTTTTGGCCGGGGCCTTTGACTTTGATTTTACCTAAAGCACCGGCTGTTTTAGATCTAGTGACGGGCGGCCAGCAAACCGTGGGTATCCGTATTCCTCATCACCCTGTTGCGCAAGCATTGTTGAAGTCTTTTGATGGAGGGATTGCGGCACCCTCTGCAAATCGTTTTGGGCGTATTAGTCCTACCACTGCAGCTGCGGTACGTGAAGAGCTGGGGGATGCGGTTGATTTGATTTTGGAGGGTGGGTCTTGTGAAATAGGGTTGGAGTCTACTATTGTTGATGTGAGTGGTGCGCATCCTGTTATTTTACGGCCAGGAATGATAACGGCAGCGCAGATTGAATCAGTGTTGCATCAGACATTATCTCTATCTCATCAAGATGTGCCGCGAGTATCAGGTTCGTTGGAGGCTCATTATGCGCCGGTTACCCAAACGCAAATGTTGTTGACTGAAGAGATCCCTGAATTATTGAAGAAGATAGAGAAAGCTGATTTACCGATCGCCTTGGTTTTGAGAACGCCGATTCCAATAGTGAGTCAGGAAATCACGTGTGTGATGATGCCAGCTGATCCTAGGTTATATGCGCATGACTTGTATCAAACGTTGCGGGAGTTGGATCATCAGCAGTTTAAGCGCATTGTGATTGAAGATGTGCCGGAGAGTGGTGAGTGGTTAGCAATACGTGACCGTTTATTGAAAGCGAGTTTTGCTAAATGATTTTCATTTGATAAAGTGATGCAAAAGTGATACACTATTATTATTTGTCGGAGAGACAGTTATGCTTACTAAAAACCCTAGAATTAATATCACGCTAGAAGCTTCAACTGTTGGCCTGTTGACTGGCTTGGCTGAACAAGAACATAAATCTGTTTCAAAGCTTGCAAAAGAGCTCGTTTTAGAAGCGCTGGAGCGGCGTGAAGATATAATTTTATCTGCAATTGCCAAACGACGCGACAAACCTAAAGCCAAACGAGTAAAACATGACGATGCATGGAAATAAGCATTACCAAATTGAGTATCTTGCCTCAGTTATTAAAGATGATATTCCATCACTTCCAAAGCGAATTAAAGCTACGATTAAAAAGGCAATTGAAGAAAGATTAATGAACGACCCTATTGGTTTCGGAAAGCCTTTACGTTACAGTTTACATGGCCATCGACGCTTGCGAGTCGGTGATTATCGTATTGTCTATCGCATCGATTCAGATTTAAAGACAGTAATAATTATTGCGATTAAGCATCGTAAAGAGGTCTATGAAGAATAACGTATAGGTTACTGCCCTTGCGCCAATGAAAACCCTAATTTCCCATCAAACGTATAAAGATTTTCAGTTTTAATCACATCCAGCCCTAGCGTTTCAAATTGCTGTAACAACGCAATAATATCGCGATGTGTAATCGGTTTAAGATTTTTTACATCAGCAGTTGCCTGGAATCGGCAGCTGCAATGATGGGCATAGGGTGCATCAATCATGCAATTGGGCCATATTTTTAAACCGCGGCTAGTGATGACGATTAATTGCAATGGTTCGCTGATTTTTGCTAGTTTTGCACCGAGTTCTTCGGGTGTATGCTGAGGGTTATCAATAAAAATATCGACGCCGACTAATTCTTTTTTCATTAATGGTTTTTTACGTTCACCATAACATTCTATTTTTGCGCGTATGCCCTGTTTGTATTCGACTGATTTGAAATGCAAAGGCCTTTGGCCTAAGCACGCAATCACGGCATCTGCAAATTCATCTGTATTTGCTTTTTGTTTACTGTGTTTTTCAGAATAAATATCGGCTGTGTGAATACCTTCTTCCAGTGTTCTCAACCATGCATTTTCAATGAGAGTGGCTACTTCAGGTTGGTTGATATGAATCAACATTTGAATGGATGCATTAATCAAGCCTGAAGGGTTTGCTATTTTTTTGCCGGCGATAGTGGGTGCTGAACCGTGAATTGCTTCAAACATGGCGACGTGATTACCTACATTTGCGGATCCAGCCATGCCTACGGAACCTCCAATTTGTGCGGCTACATCTGAAATAATGTCACCATACAAATTAGAGGTGACAATGACATCAAAGCGTTCAGGTTCTGCTGCAACGAGTGCTGTGCCTATATCAATAATAAAATGCTCTGTCTGGATGTCAGGATAATCGAGTGCAATTTCATTAAAGACTTGATGGAAAATTCCATCTGTCATTTTCATAATGTTATCTTTAGTCAAGCAAGTCACTTTTTTACGATTAAATTTACGCGCATATTCAAAAGCATAATGAATCACGCGTTCACAACCCGGTCGTGTCACTAGTTTTAAGCATTGATAGACTTCATCTGTTTGTTGATGTTCAATGCCTGCGTAAGTACCTTCTTCGTTTTCACGTACAATAACCAAATCCATGTCAGGATGATGTGTTGGAATAAAGGGTGAGTAAGAGGTACAAGGGCGTACATTTGCAAATAAACCAAGCGTTTTACGTAACGTGACATTTAAACTTTTATAGCCGCCGCCTTGTGGGGTGGTGATGGGGCCTTTTAATAATATTTTAGTTCTTTTTAACGATTCCCAAGCGCTGTCAGGTATCCCTGAGCTAAACCCTTGCAAATATAATTTTTCACCTACTTCAATGATTTCAGGCGCAATGGGCGCATTCGCTGCAGTTAAAATTTTCAAGGTAGCAGCCATAATTTCGGGACCGATCCCATCACCATAGGCAACTGTAATAGGTGTTTTAAGTGACATGAGTGTTTCCTCTCAATTTTTTAATGGGCTGGCTCAAGATGTGCGTCAGGAATAATTTCTGCAATGATTCGTTCCATACGCATAGAGCGTGAACCTTTTACTAAAATAGTGACATCGTTTGTTAAATGGGGTTGCAGTGCAGTGACTAATTCTTTGTATTCTGTGAAGTGTTTAGCATTGATCCCAAATGCGTCTGCGGTGAGTGCAGATAAGTGGCCCAGTGTAAAAAGATAATCTATACCAGCAGCACGTATTTTTTCTCCAGCAGTGTGATGGTGTTGTTCTGCATTTTCGCCTAATTCTTTCATATCGCCTAATACCATAATTTTAGTGCCTGAAAAAGCAGCTAAGGTATTGACAGCTGCTTGCGATGAAAAAGGATTGGCATTGTAAGTATCATTAATAATATGCGTGCCGCTAGGTAAAAAATAAGATTGCATACGACCCGGTGCAGAGGCGACTTGTTCTAGGCCTTGCTTGATTGCAGTTAAATGAACATCGAGCGCGAGTGTTGCGGCAGTTGCAGCAAGTGCATTCATAATATTATGTGTGCCGAGTAAAGGTAATGTAATATTTATTTTACCCTTGGGTGTTTGTAACTCTATAGATTGATTTTCTTTAATAATGGCGGTGACATCCGATGCGTTTTTTAAACCAAAACTGAGAAAGCGATGATTGCCAATTAAGTTTTGCCAATAAGAAAAATGAGAATCGTCATTATTCAGGATGGCAACGCCTTGCTCTTGTAAGCCGAGAAAAATTTCACCTTTTGCACGAGCGACGCCTGCAATATCTTGCACGCCTTCTAAATGTGCTTCTGCAGCATTATTAATGATGGCGACTTGAGGTTTTGTTAAATGCGTTAAATAGGCAATTTCGCCAAAGTGGTTCATGCCCATTTCTATTACTGCATAACGATGTTCTTCATTTAAACGCAATAAATTGAGTGGCAAGCCGATATTGTTATTGAGATTACCTTCTGTAGCCAGTACGTGTGCAGGATTATGACAGGCTGCACGCAAAATAGAGGCAATCATATTTTTTAAAGTGGTTTTGCCATTGCTGCCCGTGACGCCAATGATGGGGAGATGAAAGCGTTCACGCCAATGAAGGCTGAGTTTTCCTAAGGCTTCTAGCGTATCTGGCACTTGAATTTGTGGAATCGATACATCCATCTGGCGGCTAACCAGTGCAGCTGTTGCACCTTTTTGAACGGCGTTAGCAATAAAATCATGGCCATCAAATTGCTCACCTTTGATAGCGATAAATAAATTACCGGGCAGCAATGTGCGGCTGTCAATGCTGACTCCTTGGAACGTATTGTCTAAGGCTGTAGGCGGGCAGCCCAACATGCGGGTGAGTTCGGCCAAGGACATTTTTATCATGAAGCAAGCCTTATAAGTTAATAATGGATAGTGGTCAATTTTAGCATATAATGCGGGGCAGTCATCAATCATTTCTTAAGCAAAGCGTTATTGTGGAGTGTCAATATTGTTTCCCCTAGTGCAAGAAGTTCCTTACCAAGACCCTTTACCGGTTTTTGCTTGTTTTGCGCAGGAATCAGGTGCTGTTTTTTTGGATAGTGCTCAATTACGTGAGCAATGCGGTCGGTATAGCTTTATTGCTATGGATCCTTTTATGATATTGCAGAGCAAAAATGGGGTTCTCAGGCTAAATGATCAATCATTTAGAGGTGACCCTTTTGCTGTATTAGCTGAAAATTTAATACCATTTCCACTCACTACGCTTGCTGGTTTGCCTCCTTTCCAGGGCGGTGTTGCAGGATTTTTTTCATATGATCTTTATCCGCATTTAGAAAAAATCAGTAGCCAGCAACTCGATGATATGAATTTTCCAGATCTTGCTGTGGGGTTTTACGATTTAGTCGTGGCATTCGATCACGTGGCGTGCAAAGCATGGATTTTTTCCAGCGGTTATCCAGTGCAAGAAAAATTATTACGAGCAAGGCGTGCAAAAGAAAGACTGAGCTGGTTGCAAGATAAACTCACTCAGGTTTCAGCATTGCCTGCCGCATCTGCTATCACGTTGGATGCAAATGCTATTCAAACTAATTTTACTGCGCAGAGTTATCAAGCGGGTGTACGTAAAATGATGGAGTATATTTTGGCGGGTGATATTTTTGAAGCCAACTTAACTCAACGTTTCAAGGCACGGTTGCCCGATTATTTGCAGCCATTTGATTTATATCGCCGTTTACGCTTACTGAATCCAGCACCTTTTGCCGCTTATTTACAATTTAACGATACAATACTTGCATCCGCTTCACCTGAACGGTTTTTAAAGTTAACACAAGGCAAAGTAGAAACACGGCCTATTAAAGGAACTCGTCCACGTGGAAAAACAATCACTGAAGATGCATTGTTAGCTAAAGAATTAATAAACAGTGAGAAAGATTATGCAGAAAATGTGATGATTGTGGATTTGTTGCGTAATGATTTGTCTCGTGTTTGCAAAGATCATAGCGTGGAAGTGTTGCAATTATGTGGGTTAGAAAGTTATACAGCAGTGCATCATTTGGTGTCAGTCATCACAGGTATATTGCACGATGACTTGTGCGCAATTGATTTATTACGTGCCACATTTCCGGGTGGTTCCATTACAGGTGCCCCTAAAATTCGTGCCATGGAAATTATTGCTGAGTTAGAACCAACCCGTCGCGGACCTTATTGTGGTAGTATCGGTTATATTGGATTTAATGGTGATATGGATAGTTCGATTGTGATTCGTACCTATGCGATTAAAAATAAGGATATCACTTTTCAGGCAGGTGGCGCTGTGGTGGCTGATTCAGATCCACGCGCTGAATATGATGAAGCGCTTATTAAAGCAAATGCTTTGCGCAATGCGTTGATATACCCATGATTTTATTAATTGATAATTATGATTCTTTTGTTTATAACTTAGGTCGCTATGTAGGTGAGCTTGGATTTGAGCGTTGTGTGAAACGGAATGATCAAATTTCATTAGATGAAATAAAAATCTTAAATCCTTCACATATTATTCTTTCTCCAGGACCTTGTGCGCCTTTGCAGGCGGGGATTTCAATGGATGTGGTTCGACGTTTTGGTGCATCTATTCCCATTTTAGGAGTCTGTTTAGGACATCAGGCGATTGCTGCAGCATACGGTGGGGCGGTTATTCGAGCGCAGTATCCCATGCATGGTAAAGCATCGGTAATTACACATCATGGAAAAGATTTATTTACAGGGATAGTGAATCCATTACGTGTTGCGCGGTATCATTCGTTGATTGTAGATGAAGACCATTTTCCAAATGAGTTAGTTGTGACAGCGCGTTGTGATAAGGGAGAGATGATGGGATTACGCCATAAGGAATTTCCAGTGTTTGGTGTGCAGTTTCATCCAGAATCGGTGTTGACACAAGGCGGGTATGCATTGTTGAGTAATTTTTTAGTGCCAAGGTAGGCATAGTGGAGCAAGGAATGCGTGCGTTTTATTTAGGTTTAGCTAATATAGTCTTATTCTTATTTCTATCAGGATCTGTTTTTGCAGATACAGCGCATTCCATTAGTCACGTTACTCCAGCGTTAGATCCTCCTTTTAAATTTTCAAGCTATATAGAAGGTTCTTATAATTATTTATCCAGAAGCAATCATTTTATCAGTGGGTATAACGACAGGTTTAATGATGTTGAACCCAATGGTTTCACTCTGCAACAAGCTGCAGCTATTATTTCTAGTCAATCTACGCAAGGGTTAAGTGGCTTACTGAGTTTACTAGCAGGACGAGATGCTAACAGTCTTGCACCCTATGGAATGGATATTTCGACGGGTATTAAAAATATTGGTTTTGCCATCATGCAAGCTTATTTTCAATATACAACACCTTCTTTCACTACTTTGGGAGGTGAGATGGATTCACTGGTTGGCTTCGAAAATTATAACCCTATTGAGGATACTAATTTTTCTCGTTCTATTATTTCAGCCTATGCTCAGCCAGGCACTTTTTTAGGGGTACGCGAAACGTATACGCCTAATTCTACATTTTCATTCTTTGTGGGCGCCAATAACGGCTGGGATACGATTGAGGATACGGTTCGACGAGCTACATTTGAATTAGGCGTGATTGATACGTTGAGTCCACAATTTTCTTTCAGTATCCAAGGCTTTAATGGACAGCAGCGTGCAACGGATGGCGTCACGTCAGGGCCTACCGGTATACGTAATGCGCTTGATCTAGTTGCAACGTATCATGCTACTAAAAAATTAAGTTATGCTATCAATTATGATTATGGCATACAGAATAGGGCTTATTTAGCAAATGGTAATTTAGGCGAAGCTGTTTGGCAAGGTATGGCGGGCTATATTAATTATGCGATGAATGAACGATGGCAAACTTCTTTGCGCGGAGAAATTTTTTCAGACCATAATGGTTTTCGCACCGGTGTTCAGCAAACATGGAAGGAAGCGACTGTGACCGTAGCCTATCTGCCTATCAAACACCTGACCTTGCGCGCAGAGACACGTCGTGATTTTTCTAATGTGAAAGCGTTTGTAGATAAAAATGGCCATGGAGTTGGTAATAATCTGCAGTCATTTGCGTTAGAGATGTTGTATGTTTTTAGTTAATTTTTTTTAATTATTCAATATAGTGAAGATGATCGAGCACAAGAGTGCTGAGTATTATTGAAAAAAATTAGCTTTTTTTATACAGACTAAGGTAGAATACAGGCTTTTCGGTAAATGGTCAGAGGTAATGTTGATGTCTTGGTTAAAAGATACTTATAGAGCAATTAAATGCGTGCGATATCCAAGGGACAATACATTATTTTCCAATGAAGCGGTAGGAGAAGGGAAGATAAGTTCATACGAGGATATAGCTAAAGGGAACTCTACACCTTTTAAAAAGCAAATGGGGAATTTATTTTTCAAACTAGAACAAGCTCAGTTCCGTGGTGATTTTGGAAAAGACGGAAAAAATATTAAAACACATTTGTCGGCTGGATGGGGCGTGCAATCGGCATGTAAAGAAGTACAATTGTTTATTAAAAATAAAGAGGAGATTGCTGGAAAGTTACAACAATTTCATGGAAGTACTCCAGAGGATATTACACAATGGCTTTCTGACAATGAAGCCACAATAAATACTCTTTTAGAAAATTTAAAAGCCATTCCTGGCAAACGTACTTGGGGTGCGAAAATGACAGATGATTATTTAGATGCTCTCATAGCATTCCTTATTGTAGCCAGCCTTGCGGCAACTGTTATTACATTAGCGGGAGGTATAAGTATATTTGGAGGGATATTTACTAGCTTAGTTGCACCTTGTGCAATAGCTGGAACAGTAGGTGCAGGGCTGAGTCTTTGCTACACATTCTTTCACTCCGAGGAGAGACTAATCAAAGCAGCAATTAATGAAGATTTACAGTTATCAGTTAAAATTTCTAGTACGAAAACGCTTTAAAAAGCGCGGAAACTCCTTTTTTGTTTACTGCGCACCAGCAAAGTATGATGCATGTCCTTAAGAGGAGGCAGCTCTTCTCTTGATCGAATACGGGGGGTCACTCCCCTTGCAAAGTCAATAAACTAAATCCTAATCGTTCAAAATGTCCTTCCAATTCGTCAATATTATTAAAACGAATTTGAACGTAACCGCCACCGCGTTCTTCGCAATCTATTTTAACTGCATTACCTATGTAATCAGAGAGTGCAGTTTCGAGTTGTTTGATATTAGGATCACTGTAAGGACTTTCTTGCAGAGGTTGCTGTAGTTTTTTTGCTTCTTGCTCTACTTTACGTACGCTCCAATTTTTTTGAATGCATTGTTCCGCCAGTGTTCGCTGATGTTCTGGCGATAATCCGGCTAAGATTTTTCCATGGCCTTCTGTTAACTGACCAGAACTTAGTAATTCTTGTACGCGTGGGTCTAATTTTAATAAACGTAATGCATTGGTGATTGTTGTGCGAGATTTACCAGTGGCTGCAGCCACTTCTTCATGTAAATAATGAAATTCATCTATCAAACGTTGATAGGCTTCTGCTGTTTCAATAGGATTTAAATCAGAGCGGTTAATGTTTTCAATGATGGCAGCTTGTAATGCTTGTTCGTCCGTATAATGACTGATTAAGCAGTTTACATCCTGTAAACCTGCTAATTGCGCTGCGCGCCAACGCCGTTCTCCGGCTACGATTTCATAACGGCCTTCTTTCAGTGGTCTGACAATAATAGGCTGTAATAATCCACCGGTAGTTTGGATGGAGTCTGCTAATTCTTGTAATTGCGTTGGATCAAAGTGACGGCGTGGTTGATATTTTCCACGTACGAGTTGATCAACGGATAATTGCTGTAATAGTGGTTTGAGTTTTGCCATTTGTTATCCTTAGAGTCTGTCATGAAGTTCTAATTGTTCACAGGCTTTTAACCAAGCTTCCTCAGTTGTTTTTAATTTCTGTTGCAAGCTAGTTTGTTGTACTAGCAACTCTTGTAATTTGGATTTGTTTTTTTCTTCATATAATGCCGCATCTGCTAATTGCGTTTCAATGGGGATCGATTTTTTTTCTAATAGTGCAAGTTCCTCTGCTAATTTTTTCACGTATTGCACTAAAGGTCTGCGCAACTCACGCTGTTTAGCATCTTCTTGTCGTTGTGATTTACGTGATGCGCCTGGTTTTGATGACTGTGTTGTAACACTGGCCTCACCGCGTTTTCTAAAATCAGTTAGCCAGCGTTCATAATCATTGAGATCGCCTGTAAACATTGTCAGCGCACCTTCTGCAACAAGCAGTAATTGATCCACCGTCGTGCGTACTAAAAAGCGGTCATGCGATACTAAAATCATAGCACCTTGATATTCTTGTAACGCCATGCTCAATGCATAACGCATATCTAAATCCAAATGGTTAGTCGGCTCATCTAACAATAATAAGTTAGGTTGCTGCCATACGATGAGCGCTAATGCAAGCCGTGATTTTTCGCCGCCTGAAAAATTTTTGACAGCTTCAAATACTCTGTTTTCAGAAAAACCAAAACTACCCAGAAACGTTCTTAATTCTTTTTCCGCACTTCTTTCTGCTATTTTTCGCAAATGATCAAGCGGTGTTTCTGTTAATACTAAATGATCTATTTGATGTTGTGCAAAATACCCTATTTTTAAGCCGCCCCCTGTGTCACGACGTCCGGATGTTGCGTTGAGCTCACCGGCAAGTAGTTTAATTAAACTTGATTTTCCAGCGCCATTTGGGCCAATCAATCCTATTCTATCGTTGGGCGCAATGCCTAGATTAACATTGCTCAAGATGGTTTTTATGCCATATACAATACTGACATCTTCCAGGCGTACTAATGGATTGGGGCATTTGCTGGGTTCTTTAAAATGAAATTGAAAGGGCGAGTCCATTTGCACTGCACTGATAGTTTCCATTTTTTCCAACGCTTTTATGCGGCTTTGTGCTTGTCGAGCTTTGGATGCTTTAGCGCGAAAACGGTCAATGAAACTTTTTAAATGGGCAACTTTTTTTTGTTGCTTTTCAAATGCGGCCTGTTGCACCAGGATATCGGTGGCGAGCTGCTGTTCAAAAGAAGAATAATTTCCAGCATATAATTTTAATTGTTGATGCGATAGATGTGCAATATGATCTACTACATGATCTAAAAAATCTCTATCGTGTGAAATTAAAAGTAAAGTGCCAGGATAATACATTAACCAATTTTCAAGCCAGAGTACGGCATCTAAATCCAAATGGTTAGTAGGTTCATCTAGCAATAATACATCGGAACGACACATTAGGGCTCTGGCCAAATTCAAACGTACACGCCATCCTCCAGAAAAACTGCTGACCGATTTTTGTTGTTCTTGATGACTGAATCCTAGCCCATTTAATAGTTGAGCTGCGCGTGCCGGAGCTGTGTAAGCATCAATTTCACCTAAACGAGCATGCAGGGTAGCAATGCGATGCCCATCATCGCTTTGTTCGGCTAATTGCAATTCTTTTTGCAGGGTTTGTAACTCAGTGTCGCCTTCTAATGCATACTCCAATGCGGATCTGCTATAAGCAGGTGTTTCTTGCGCGACATGGGCTAACTTAAGCTGTCGTGGAATCTCTAAATGACCTTGATCGGCTTGTAATTCACCCAACAGCATTGAAAATAAGCTTGTTTTTCCAGAGCCATTGGCACCTATAATACCAATACGTTGTTTGTGATAAATTGTCCAGTTCAGATCCTGCAGTAATACATGTTTGCCACGTCGGAGCGTAATATTCTGTAATGTGATCATGGTATAAGCTGCTATCTGCTGCGTTTTATGGGTAACTATCTTAATAATAAATGAAGCTATTGTATATACCTAGAGCTCTAAATACTTTTAGTTGTATTTAACCCATCAGGAATGATAAATTGAGTCATTCTTTCGCAGGGCCTTATACTAAAAACATCGGATATTGACTCACCATGATTTTTAAAAAACTAGGTTTATTCATTTTATTGCTAGTGATTAGCTTCAATGTATTTGCTCAAGAAACCTTGATTTTTGCATTTGATGTGATTCGTCACGGAGATAGAACATCGTTACATACCATACCCAAAGTGCCATATGTATGGCCGCAAGGATTGGGTCAGTTAACAGCAGAAGGGATGCAGCAAGAATTTCAGCTGGGTGTTGAATTTAGAAAAAAGTATATAAATCACTTTCACTTATTGGCTACTCATTTTAATAATAAAGAAATTTATATTTTTTCTACCGATGCAGACCGTACATTAATGAGCGCAGAATCTGTTTTATTTGGTTTATATCCATTAGGCACTGGCCCTTTTCTTTTTGAATCCAACAAACCTGCTTTACCTTATCATTATCAACCTATTCCTATTCATATCAAATCAAAAGATGGATCTGATATACCAGATGATGATGGAAGCGAATATAGAAAAAGATTAAAAAAATATGTTTTTAACAGGCCTGACTGGATACAAAAAACAGCCGCATTAAAGCCGGAATTTGCGAGATGGAGTCAAGCGACGGGGTTAAAGCTCACGACTATTCGTCAACTGTGCCAGTTGGCAGATACATTGTATATTTATCAATTACACCATGTTCCTATGCCAGCAGGATTGAGTGCAGAAGATGTGAAGCGAATTATTGCAATAGGTACAGAAGGATTGCTCACAGAATATCAAACAAAAGAAATTGCAGATATTGTAGGTTCTCCTCTACTTTTAACAATTACAAATTATTTAAAAAGAGCAAGCACACAGAAAACCCCTTTAAAATATGTCTTATTTTCCGCGCATGATTCAACTATTATGAGCCTCATGACGACATTAAAATCGCCTTTAAATACAAAACCGCCCTATGGTGCAAACTTAAATTTTTCTTTATTTAAAACGGGTTCTAGCGATTATTTAGTAAAAATCACCTATAATGGCAAGCCTGTGATGTTCAAGGGTTGTCATGCGGAAGGTTGTTCGTTGCCGCAGTTTATAAAACAGGTCATGTTATGTTAAATGCAAAATGCAAAATAATTAATAACTTTGATAAACGAGCTGGGACATACGGTGAAACGGCAGATGTACAAGTGCAGGTCGCAGCAGATTTAGCTCGCAGGCTTGTCTCTATTCAGCCGGATACAGTTTTAGAAATAGGCTGCGGTACAGGATTGTTGAGCCAACATCTTATTTCGCTTTTTCCAAACGCCTCTTTGCTGATCACTGATGCAGCGCCAGCGATGATTGTACAATGTCAAAAATCAGTACTTTCTCATCGGTTTATTGATTTTGCGTGCATGGATGGAGAGCAGCTAGCACTTAATAAGCAGTATGCCTTAATTTTATCGAGCATGACACTGCACTGGTTTTCAGATTTGCAACGAAGTTTTATCGACATTACTAATCAGTTAAAACGTGGCGGACAATTTATTTTTTCGATGTTGGGTGAGAATTCATTTAAAGAATGGCGTGCAATATGCCAGCAATTTAATATACCCATTGCTACACCTATTTTCCCTGCAGATCATTTGCTAGAAACGATGTTACCTAATATACAATTAGAGGTTGAAACGTATTATCAAACTTATGAAAATGCCTATGCATTTTTAAATGCATTAAAAAAAATAGGCGCAATCTCATCTAGAATGGGTTATGTCCCATTGTCATCGGGTAAATTACGAAAAGTATTACGCCAATTCAACACGGAGCTTACTATTTCTTATGAAGTTATTTATGGGAAATACATCAGAAAATGAAAAAATTTTTTATTGCGGGCACAGACACAAACGTTGGAAAAACAGTGGTATCTGCTGTGCTCACACTTGCATTACAAGCGTATTATTGGAAACCTGTTCAAACAGGCTTAAAAAATGATTTACCAGAACATGAAACCATAAAACGCTTAACTGGATTAGCATACACACATTTTTTCCCTTCAGTGTATGCATTACAAGCAAGTCTAGCTATAGATCAGGCAGCACAATTAGAAAATACTTCGATTGAGTTAGCCCATTTTAATTTACCAGATATTGCATGCTCATTAATTATTGAAGGTGCGGGTGGTGTATTTCATCCATTAAATACAACACACACAATGTTTGATTTAATGGAAAAATTTAATTTACCCGTTATTATAGTAGCTCGTGGTACACTGGGCACGATTAACCATACATTATTAACAATAGATGCACTGCGTCATCGCAAGATACCTATTCATGGGGTTATTTTTTCAGGTGAATTGAATAGAGAAAATCAATTTTCTATTGAACAATGGGGGAAAGTGCGTACCTTGTTACACATTCCATATTTTAATTCGTTGACTAAACCTGTACTTGAAAAGTGGGTTTTTGAAAATCAAACCACTATTTTAGAGGGATTAAAATGACGTTAGCAACACGCGATAATGCTGTGATTTGGCATCCTTTAACGCAGCATCAGATAACACCTTTGCCATTGCCCATTGTGCGTGGAGAAGGCGCTTACTTGATTGATCAAGACGGTAAACGTTATTTGGATTTGGTTTCATCCTGGTGGGTGACTATACATGGCCATGCAGAACCTGCTATTGCAAAAGCAATCTATGAACAAGCATTAAAAATAGAACAAGTTATATTCGCAGGTTTTACGCATGAGCCTGCAATTGATTTAGCTGAGAAATTATTAAAATTATTACCGGATAATTTTAATAAAATATATTATTCTGATAATGGTTCCACTGCAGTTGAAGTGGCACTTAAGATGGCATATCAATATTGGCGTAATCAAGGTGAAACAAAACGTTCACGGTTTATTGCATTTAAGAAGGGTTATCATGGTGATACGTTTGGTGCGATGGCGCTAGGCAAAGAATCTTTTTATTTCAAGCAATTTTCAGAATTATTATTTGCTGTAGATATGTTTGATTATCCCGAAACCTGGCTTTCTGATGATACAGTGACAGAAAAAGAAGAAAATATTTTAGCGCAATTAACGTTACATTTAGATAAGCATGCTGATGAAACAGCGGCTATGATTATTGAACCCTTAATACAAGCATCGGGCGGAATGAATATGTGTAGCCCGGTGTTTCTTCAAAAATTAGTAACACTTGTTAAATCGTATGGGGTATTAATTATTTATGATGAAATCATGACAGGATTTTATCGTACAGGTAAATTATTTGCTTGTCATAAATCACAGACTGCCCCAGATATTATTTGTTTGTCTAAAGGCTTAACAGGTGGATTTTTACCTTTATCTGTCACTGCGTGTAGTGAACATATTTATCAGGCTTTTTTAGGCAGTGATTACACCAAAGCATTAGGCCATAGTCATTCTTATACTGCAAACCCATTAGGCTGTGCAGCCGCTTTAGCATCAATGACATTATTACAGCGTTCTGAAACAGTAGCGCGAATTAAATTGATCGAACAAATTCATCGTGAAGAGTTGGCGATTTTAGTAGATAATCCACTGGTAGAAAAAATACGTTATTGCGGTACTGTTGCTGCATTTGATTTAAAGATCATTGCAGAGTATGGTTCACAGGCTAGCGTTAATTTACGTGAGCGATTTTTGAAGCATGGATTGATTATTCGGCCATTAGGAAACGTTATTTATTTACTGCCGCCTTATTGTCTGACTGAAGTAGATTTACGGCGTGCATATCAAGTGATCTGCAAAGAAATTTCGTAAGCGTTCAGGGTACTAAGCCGCCAACTTCATTTTTGGCCAATCTTGAACGATTTCTTTTAAAAAATATGCTCACATACCTGTGTATGCTCCGCTATTTTTTAAAAGAAATCGTTCAACCTTGGCTCAAAACTGAAGTTCTTCTGCAAGTCTAATGCCGCCGTGAACGGTTACGAAATTTCTAACATCTGATCGACATTCAATTTTAGAATAATTTATTTTTCTATCAGAATAAAGCAGAATTATAATAGTTTTGCTAGAGTTAAATAGTAGGGGGATTAGATAGGAGATTGAATAGAGGCTGATTGATGTAGTAATTTCTCCGCCAAATTTTATGTTTTACCAGGTAACCAGCTTCTGCTAACTGATCTAAATACTTTGTTGCAGTTAAGCGAGAAACTTTTAAGTCTCGCTCTATGAATTCAATTTTAGTATAAGGATGGCGAAATAAATTATTCAGTAAATCTTGGCTATAGAATTTGAAGTTTTTCCGAATATCTTGTTTATATTTTTGCATTAATTCTTTTATTTTTTGAATGATCAATATGGTTTGGCGTGAAGTGATTTCTATGCCCTTTAATACATAAAGAATCCAATCTTCCCAGTTATTTGTATCGCGTACTGATTGTAATAGTCGATAATAATCTGATTTAGTTTCGATAAAATATTTGCTGAGATATAAGATGGGAATATTTATTAAATTTTTGAGCACTAAATATAAGATATTGATAATTCGGCCTGTGCGGCCGTTGCCATCATAAAATGGATGAATTGATTCAAATTGATGGTGAATAATAGCCATTTTTATTAATGGGTCTACATCTGAAAGTGTATCGTCATTGATATAATTTTCTAGATTTTGCATGAGCTTTAAAATTGTTTCATTGTCTTGAGGTGGTACATAAACAGTTTTCCCGGTGGCGTGATTTTTTAAATCGGTACCTGGTAGTTTTCTAAAGCCAGCATCATTTTTTTCTAAAATTTCTTGTATAGAAAGGATATGGTTGCACGTTAAAAGATGGTCTTTTGTCACCAAGCCGAATCCAGTACGCAGTGCTTCAGCGTAGTTTTGTACTTCTTTTACGGTTGATGAACTGACATGATTAGAATACAGTTCGGCTTTATACATTTCGTCGTGGGTAGTGATAATATTTTCAATTTCCGAGCTGTCCTTGGCTTCTTGTAATGAGAGCGTATTGATTAAAATACTTTGATTTGGAATTGTTTCAGATATTCCTTTTAGTTCTGCTAGGTAACGATTGGCGGCGGTGGCAAACTTCAAAACTTGTTTGGTTTCTAATTCTAATAGTAATGGCAGTTCGTTTGGAGAATATTTTGTCATTGTTAAGCCGCCTTTATCATGTATAAATATTTAGATTTATTATACATCATAAGTTATTCATGTATAAAAAACAACATATTTTATACATGACAAGCCTATAATATATAGAAATCATGCATTTCTATATATTTTAAGTTTGTCTGACTGAGATCATGGTCCTTGGATACGGCATTAATGGCTAATTTTAATGAGGGGGAGCTCTGCTTCTCAGCCTACCGAATTGTCAACGACCCCTAACTTCTTCTTCAACAACTCATTCAATTGCTGCGGATTCAACTTGCCACCAGATTCTTTCATCGCTTGCCCCACAAAAAATCCAAATAGTTTATCTTTACCCGAACGGTAATCGGCGACTTGCTGTGGATTAGCCAGCAGAATTTTTTCTATCAATGCTTCAATCGCAGAACTATCGGTGACTTGTTTCAAACCTTGTTTTTCAATAATTTGATCTACATCACCTTCTTTATTCCAAAGACTTTCAAAAATGGTTTTAGCGATTTTGCCAGAAATAGTATTGTCTGCAATGCGCAAAACTAATTTACCGAGTTCAGTAGCTGTCACAGGACTTTCTGTAATATCCATATCAGATTTGTTGAGAGCAGCAGATAATTCACCTGTTACCCAATTCGCAGTGAGTTTAGCTTGATTGCCTGAAGCAGTCACAGCCGTTTCAAAATAATCAGCCATGGCACGCGAACTAACAAGCACTGTTGCATCGTAAGCACTCAAACCATATTGCTGCATAAAACGTTGATGTTTTTGCTGTGGCAGTTCAGGAAGATGACTGCGTACTTTTTCAATTTGTTCTTCAGTAATCAGTAAAGGCAACAAGTCCGGATCTGGAAAATAGCGATAATCATTGGCTTCTTCTTTGCTGCGCATGGGACGTGTTTCATTTTTATTAGGGTCAAAAAGCAGTGTTTCCTGTTTAACTTTTCCACCTTCTTCAATCAAAGCAATTTGACGTTCTACTTCATAATTGATAGCACGTTCTACAAAACGGAAAGAGTTAATATTTTTTAATTCGGTACGTGTTCCTAGTTTAGGGTCACCTTTGCGACGTACAGAAACGTTCGCATCGCAGCGGAAAGAGCCTTCTTGCATATTGCCATCGCAAATACCTAAATAACGTACTAAGGAATGTAATGTTTTTAAGTAAGCAATCGCTTCTTTGGCAGAGCGCATATCAGGCTCAGATACAATTTCCAGTAAAGGTGTGCCTGCGCGATTTAAATCAATGCCAGACATACCATGAAAATCTTCGTGTAATGATTTACCCGCATCTTCTTCCAGATGCGCGCGTGTAATGCCTACACGTTTGGTTGTGCTATCCTCTAATAAAATATCTAAATATCCTTTTCCAACAATGGGCAATTCATATTGGCTGATTTGATAACCTTTAGGTAAATCAGGATAAAAATAATTTTTACGCGCAAACACGGAGTGCTGACTAATTTCAGCATGAATGCCTAAGCCGAGCCTGATTGCCATATTCACTACATCTGCATTCAATACAGGCAGTACACCTGGAAAACCTAAATCAATAGCACACGCTTGTGTATTCGGTTCTGCACCAAATGCAGTAGATGCACCAGAAAAAATTTTACTTTGAGTGGAAAGTTGTGCATGCACTTCTAAGCCAATCACTATTTCCCATTCCATCTTAAAAACCCTCCGGTGTTTTAGTATGCCAGTCAGTTGCTTTTTGATAGCAATGGGCTGTATTGAGTAAACGTGCTTCGGCAAAAGCATTGCCAATTAACTGCATGCCAATGGGTAAACCTTCAGTGAAACCAGCAGGAATTGACATGCCTGGTAACCCTGCCAGATTCACGGCGATAGTATAAATATCAGATAAATACATGCTAAGTGGATCACTTATTTTTTCACCTAATTTAAAAGCGGGTGTGGGTGTGGTAGGCCCTAAGATGACATCGACTGATTTGAAAGCCTCATCAAAATCTTGTCGCACAAGGCGGCGGATTTTTTGTGCCTTGATATAATAAGCATCGTAATAACCTGCCGATAATGCATAGGTTCCAATCATGATGCGTCGTGTGACTTCTTTACCAAATCCTTCACTGCGTGAACGCTTATAGAGATCTTCTAAATCTTTAGGGTCTTTGCATCGATGCCCAAAACGCACACCATCAAAACGTGCTAAATTTGAAGAACATTCTGCAGGGGCGATGACATAGTAAGCAGGAATGGCTAGAGATGTTGTTGGCAAACTGATTTCATGAATCGTGGCACCCAGTTTTTCATATTCTTTGATAGCAGCTTGAATGGCGTTTGCAATGTTTTTATCTAATGCAGGTGTAAAAAATTCTTTAGGTAATCCAATCCGTAATCCCTTGAGTGAGTCATTCAGAGTCGTTGTATAATCAGGTACAGCGATTGCAGCACTTGTTGAATCGTTTTCATCAAATCCTGCCATCGTATTTAAAAGCAATGCAAGATCTTCTGCTGTTTTTGCAAAGAGACCACCTTGGTCTAAACTGGATGCAAATGCAATCATGCCATATCGCGACACTCGGCCATAAGTCGGCTTAATACCAGAAATACCACACAGTGCTGCAGGCTGTCGAATAGAGCCGCCTGTATCCGTGCCAGTAGCGGCAGGTGCTAAGTTTGCTGCGACTGCAGCAGCAGAACCACCCGATGATCCACCCGGTACATAAGCCAAATTCCATGGATTTTTGACGGGCCCATAATGACTATTTTCATTAGAAGAACCCATGGCAAATTCATCCATATTGGTTTTGCCCAACATCACCATGCCTGCTGCATTAAAACGTTTA
>JBGAPT010000074.1:0-6802 GCA_044221135.1 Gammaproteobacteria bacterium | reverse complement strand
CACATTGAACCTTATGACTGGTTCCGATATGTATTACAGCAGATTCCTTTATGCCAGTCAGAAAGTGAAATTGAAGATTTATTGCCGTTTAATATTGATCGAACGCTGTTAGGTGGGCGGTAGATTTAGCGGATACCAACTTTGTGATGTTTGCATGTTTCAATCAAGCTAAATGAAGCACAAAACCATTACAATCCCAATAGTACATTGATGGATTTCAGCATAAAGGAGTAAGCGACAAATCTTCCACCCACTTTTCTAGATTAGGATTTCAATTTACATTTATCGCTAATAATGATTTATCAATTTTATAAGACAATAGCTTTTCATAATCTTCGATAATTTGGCATTGAGGAAGAACATTGAGTATATAGCGGAAGTAATTGTAGGGTTCTACGTTATGGCAGGTTTCAATGAGACTAAAAATAGCTGCAGCGGCATTCGCACCCGCAACACTATTAGAGAACAACCACCCCTTGCGACCGATAACAAATGGCTTGATGGTGTCAATCAGCACCTGAAAGGGACCTGTTCAACCGCAGCATAAAGGACGCACTAGCGTGCAAAACTTTCATTAACAGGCGTAATCTTTTCTCGAACTAATCGAGGAGGATTACCCATGGGAAAGAGAAGGTTTGAAATGCATGAATATCGTCAAATAATCGTTCGTCCTGCATTACAACGTAAATACGGATTTAGGGGAGCCTATCATGCAGCGCAGCGTTTTGTCAAAAAAATTAAAGCTAAATTATCAGTAAAAGCCACAACGATTTTAGAGTTTAAACCCGGTGAGTGTGCGCAAGTAGATTTTGGTGCAGGGCCAAAACTGATTGATGATATAACAGATGAAATCATTCCTACATGGATTTTTGTGATGGCGCTTGCATGGAGCCGTCACTTTTATGCAGAAATTGTTCTGCACCAAACTAGTGAAACATGGTTAGGATGTCATCGTCGCGCATTTAATTTTTTAATGGAATTCCAAAAAGAATTATTATTGACAACGCAAAGTGTGCAATCACTAAAGCTTGTTATTATGATCCGATTGCACAGCGTTCTTATGGTGAATTTGCAGAAAGATATGGTTTTATTATTTCTGCATGTCCCCCTTTTGACCCGCAAAAAAAAGTATCGTTGAACGAGGTGTGAAGTATATTAAGAGAAGCTTTGTGCCGCTGCGTGATTTTAGAAATTCAGTTGCTTCAAATCAAGAGTTAATGAAATGGAATTTAGAAATAGCAGGCAATCGAATTCATGGGACCACACGAGAAAAGCCATTGACGTTGTTTACACAAACAGAAGCGCTTTTAATTAAACCGTTACCTGATAAACCACCCGAGTTAGCTGTTTGGAAAAAAATAAAAGTACGGTGAATAGCCGTTCTATGCTAATAGCTAATCCCCGCGTAAATCGAATTTTCATCGCTTGGAATTTATGTATTTCTTGGCGCATTATTTTTTACTTCTCAGACATAAAAATTGAGTGAATCTTATCAGAAAAATGGGTATTATTATGCTGAGCTCAAATTCTCAAAGAGTAGTGATTATGGAAAAGAATTTTTTATTCACTTCTGAATCAGTATCTGAAGGGCACCCTGATAAAATTGCTGATCAAATTTCAGATGCTATTTTAGACGCCATTCTGAGTCAAGATAGCCACGCACGTGTTGCCTGCGAAGCATTTGTCAAAACAGGCATGGTTTTGGTCGGAGGCGAAATAACGACTTCAGCTTGGGTTGATATAGATCAGATTGTACGCAACGTTGTACGTGACATAGGATACAATAGTTCTGAGATAGGATTTGATTGGGAATCCTGTGCTGTGATGTCTGCCATTGGTAAACAATCCGCTGACATTGCTCAAGGGGTAGATCGTAAGATCATTGAAAGTCAAGGCGCGGGTGATCAAGGACTCATGTTTGGGTACGCTACCAATGAGACATCCGTACTCATGCCTGCTCCCATTTTTTATGCCCATGAATTAGTAAAACGCCAAGCTCGACTGCGCAAAGAAGATATCTTGCCTTGGTTGCGCCCAGATGCCAAAAGTCAAATTACCTTTCGTTATGTCAATGATCGTCCTGTCGGAATTGAAGCAGTTGTTCTGTCTACGCAACATGATCCTGATATCCAACAAAACAGCCTAGTCGAGGCCATTATTGAAGAAGTGATCAAACCAACGCTACCTGAAGAGTGGATTCATAAAAGTACGAAGTTTTATGTGAATCCAACAGGACGTTTTGTTATCGGCGGTCCATTAGGCGACTGTGGTCTAACAGGCAGAAAAATTATTGTAGATTCTTATGGTGGCATGGCACGTCATGGTGGCGGCTGTTTCTCTGGGAAAGATCCTTCAAAAGTAGATCGTTCTGCAGCTTACGCAGCACGTTATGTAGCAAAAAATATTGTCGCCGCCAATATTGCTGATCGTTGTGAAATTCAGATTTCTTATGCTATAGGGGTCGCAGAACCCATTTCAATTTACGTTGATACTTTTGATACAGGAAAAATTTCAAATCATGAAATCATCAAACTGATTCGTGAACATTTTGATTTACGTCCTTATGGCATTATTAAAATGCTCGATTTACTCAATCCCATTTACCGTCAAACAGCAAGTTACGGCCATTTTGGTAGAGAAGATATCAATGTAAGCTGGGAAAAAACAGATAAAGCAAACGCATTACGTCAAGCAGCTGGACTATAGTGGAGAGTTTCACATGAGCATAGAAACAATCACAAAAATGGGTGCTGATTACAAAATCAGCGATATGAGCCTCGCTGAATGGGGACGCAAAGAAATTCAACGAACAACCATTAGAATAATGTCTTTCATGAAATGTTTACCTTTAAAACTAATCATGTCAGCTTCTCCTTGGGTGGTTTTTAGGCGATAGATTTTAGCAGGTCAGTAGAGTTTGCGACAGAACCATTATTTCTTACAGCAGTACCATTTTAAACACTGTCTATGAGCAGATGATAAAAGAAGGCGTAGCTCAAGAAATCATAGATGAGTTTTGTAGAATTTCACCCATTGCCTGGATACATATTCTTTTCACAGGTCGATACAGTTTTAAGAAAAATAATGGCGTTATTGATATTGCAGAAATGGCGCGCTTGCTTGAAACACATATCAAACAATACTTCTGGAAGTAGCTTAACCCAGATTCGGCACTTTTGGCGGTTGTTCCACATGACCCGTTTGAATGATTAAGTAAAGTATCATTCTTGCTCATAAAGCAGCCTGGTTAAAAGGGGTAAGGACCCTTCCATTAGAACCTAATAGAATACTTGAAGCAATAAATTTCCCAAGAAAAGGGAAAACAATATTGATGTTCCAAACTTGCTGAATAGGAGAGAAGTCTCTGATCTATCGTGAGCTGGATGCAGTAGTTCTGCATGTCTAGTTCTAACGAGGGTTCGACTAGGGTAACCTGGTCGTTCTACTCAACCTTACTCCGCTTGTGAGCGTGAGATGACGGTTCCACTAAAATGATAAATCGTCATGTTTCCTTACATCTTTTCAACCAAATCAAAGATGCGCTCAAGTAACTCGCTCACATAAATCACTTGATGGCGGACTTCCATTGTCACTTCTTTTTGTTCAACAAGCGAGCCCATGATATAGAGAATATTTTCAACTCCTGTTAGCGAAAAAAGTATATCCATACCGATCAATTTATCGATATAAAATAATAATCGCTCTTTAGTAGGGAAAGATTCCGCATTGACAATAGAGCGGCGTAATAAAAAACAAGCATCGGTAAAACGGGAAAGGGCTAGCTCAAGAGCAGGTTTTTCTTCTACTCTGAGTGATTCGATACGTCTCATTTTTTCTATTTCTTCTCTTGTTGTCTCTATTTCTACCGCGAAGCCTTTTTCTATTTCATTTTCTTGTTCATATTTTTTCATTTTAACAATCCATTTTATTTTTTTGTAAAATTCTTAAACTCAAGTGAAACTTTATCAGAGCGCACGTTGCAAAGCAATGTAGCAACGTATTAAGTGCGTACAATTACCCCTCTCATTGGAGGAAAAGATGTCTCGAAAAAAGCGGCCATTACCACCTAAGTTTGAAACTGCAAATAAATCCGAAAAATTTTAGTAAATTTTGATAATTCTTCGAGCAATATTGACTGCCTCAGTACCTTATCAGTTAAAATCGTTAGCCTTGACATGTTTCATTTCTTCTTTTCCTTTTGTTCGCCAATGATAGACACCTTGTCGCTGCGTGTCGATCAGTTTGTGCGACATGACGATAAAGCATAGTGGTGCCGATGTCACTATGCCCAGCATTTTCTTGAGCAACCTTGAGCGGTGCGCCCGAATCGAGTAAATAAGTCACATAACTATGACGTAACCAGTGCGCTGAAGCCGATCGTAGTTTTGATGCTTTTCGTGGTTCATTCGGCTCGAACCGACTTGCACCAAGATTAAAGGCCCATCTTAGAATTTGATCGATACGTCGCGCGCTGATAGGTTGACTGAGGTTGCGCATGGGAACCAATGGTGTTTTTTCACGAAACTTTGGCAGGGGAGAGGGCAGCTCGACACTGGTCCTAAATGATGTTAATGCTGCCAATAACTCATCAGGCATGGGAATCTCTCGTATTTTTTTACCTTTTCCTATCACACGTAAAAACCAATTGTCTTCACGTTGAATAAAATTCCCCATATGGTGCTCGGCAGCTTCAGCAATACGCAACCCGGTATAAAAGAGCAATAAAATAATATAGCGCGCACGAATAATTTGAAATTTGATTTTATCATCCTCAATAGGGTGATTTGCTAATGCATCAAGTGTTGCGCGAATTTCATCAAGTTCCAAATAACGATCAATAATGCGTGGTTTTGATTGGTTCCTTTTCTTGCGCCGTCTATCAACAGCCAATGGATTTCCAATCAAATAATTAGTTTGGACCAAATAATTAAAGAACGAATCTAAAATTTTCAATGCCTTATTGATAGATGCGCCACCCAATCCATTAACAAATGGTCGCCAATTTTTATTGATTGAACCATCTTTAGTTTGTCTACCAATACTGGGGCCACACCAAATTTTTTTTGGCTGAGGATTTTTTAAAAATGTCTGATATTCCAATAGATGATTTCGGCGCAAGCTTGAGACATTCACTTTAGCCACATGAATACACCAAAGCAGTAAGCGCTCAATTTCTTTTGTATACGATCGTAATGTTTCTGGTGACTCTTTATATTCCTGCAAAAACGATGAAATGGCCTCCGCATCATTGTTTGCATCAATGAGCGGGGTGCCCAATTCTTTGTTATAATCATCACGCGTAAATCGAATGATCGCTTTGCCCATTTGTTCTGGGCTGTCTGACAGTATAAATAATGGCTGGATTGGTACTGGATTTCCGATAAGAGCACCCTCTTCCCTCTATTCTGATAATAAGAATACTCGGAAATATTGATATTGTCTATAGACTCTTTTATACTAGCCTACTACAAAATATAAGGAATTTTTATGCCCGAAATTAGTCGATTTTTAGGGATTATTATTGCAATGTATTATCAAGAGCATAATCCCCCGCACTTTCACGTGCGCTATAATGAATACAGGGCTGCTATTTCCATAAAAGACTTGGCACTATTAGACGGAAAGCTACCTCCTAAAGTATTTGGCCTTGTGATAGAATGGGCAAGTCAGCACCAAAACGAATTGATGGAAGACTGGGTATTGTCTCAGCAGTTACAAGCATTGAAACCGATAGCACCATTGGAATAACAAATATGAAATGCGCTAATATTGATGTAGTTAAGGTACAAGTCTTAAATGATTATAACCTTCATTTAACATTTGATGATGGCGTATCGGGCGATGTTGATATTTCAAAATTAGTTTCATTTAAGGGTATTTTTGAACGATTAAAAGATAGAAAATTCTTTTCGGAAGTAAAAGTCAATCACGATATCGGCACAATCTGCTGGAACAACGGAGCTGATCTCTCTCCTGCCCTTCTTCATGAATTTATCCAAGCTAAAAAAGATTCATCTGTTCATGAATAGGTAATCAATATCATAGATAAATGATTATGTATTGCAAACTTAGTATAAAGAAATGAAAAAAATAGTTAGCATGTCATAGATGGCCTTTTAAAATAAATAACACGCGCATGAATGTTCATACCAGATAAATTGAATGGTTAATAAATTTAGCATAAGGCTTACATTTTATTAAGCTTATTTCATAACTCCGATTCTATTCTATAGGTGTAAAGTACACTTAAGTTAAAGCTATTCCAAAAATAAAAAACAGCTGTATTGATCTATAAATAACATACAGAGTGGATGGTGACAATAAAATATGTACAAAACTGCATAGAAAGTCTTATCGTTCGTTGCTGCAATAAATTGCACAAAAAAACCGATTAAATTAATCCATAAAACTACCCACAAGGTCTTAGGGACTTTTTTATTGCGGATTTCAATTTGACAGCAAGACGGTATTTGTTATTTAAATGTTAGTAAGTTTAAGATTCAGAACTTAGCAGCTGGTTGTAGATTATAGTATCTCTCAGTGTAATTATTTTGCACTTCACTTTTTATTTCTGCCGTTAGAATGTTAAAAGCTCTCTGCAAAATAGCGAGTTTTGGCAAATCCGCATGGCAACTTACACAGCTACCATTTTTGACAGACCTGGTATTTTTAATAAAGTCAATACGTATTTTACAGGGTGCTACATAGTAAAGAAGTGTTTTATACTTTCTTCTTTATACAACTTAAGAGGAACTGGAGGAGATTTATGGTAACTTTAAAAGAAATCATATGTTCATTGAGT
>JBGAPT010000012.1:0-46495 GCA_044221135.1 Gammaproteobacteria bacterium | reverse complement strand
ACTTCAGTTTTGAGCCAAGGTTGAACGATTTCTTTTAAAAAATAGCGGAGCATACACAGGTATGTGAGCACATTTTTTAAAAGAAATCGTTCAAGATTGGCCAAAAATGAAGTTTGCAGCTTAGTACCCTGAACGCTTACGCGTTCGGAGGTGCCCCCGCAAGTTGAAAATCGTTTAGTGCATTTTC
Organism: Gammaproteobacteria bacterium; assembly: GCA_044221135.1. Classification (GTDB taxonomy): domain Bacteria; phylum Pseudomonadota; class Gammaproteobacteria; order DSM-16500; family DSM-16500; genus UBA4722. The sequence continues at coordinate 46,308 of JBGAPT010000012.1, read as the reverse complement.
TCGAATACAAATAATTAAAATTTGATTTCAAGCTCGCTTGCTAATTTTTTTAATACCGTCATGTCTGGAAAAGCAAGCCCTTCAAGCACACCCCAAGCTTGTGGTTTTGATATGGCTAACATTTTGCTGAGTATATTGGCTCGTTCTCTGCTATTAACAGGTACGCCTAAATTATCTAGGGTTTTATTCACTTTGACTGCAATAACTTTTGCGTTATTTTCCACTTACGATCTCCTTTCAATAGGGTCAATTCTCGTTCCTGAGAAATGAGTATGAGTAGGAGAGTATACTGATGTGAAGCATGTGTAGCAATAAGGGTTAGTGCTATGTAGTTATGGCGTTACCCCGCCCATTAGTAACTTCAGGATACTCAGCGGCAAACTTCATTTTTGGCCAATCTTGAACGATCTCTTTTAAAAAATCTGCTCACATATCTGTATATGCGCCGCTATTTTTTAAAAGAGATCGTTCAACCTTGTCTCTTTTCTGCAAGTCTAACGTCCCCATGAACGGTTACGCCCATTATTGAGTTTGGGATGCCTATAAAATCATGGTTTGTTTGATGAAGAGTGAAGGGTGGCAGCAAGCAGTGTATTTTTCATTAAAATAGCTGTTGTCATAGGCCCTACTCCACCTGGAACCGGTGTAATCCAGGCGGCTTTTTCACAAGCAGCATCAAACTCAACATCTCCTATAATCGAGCCATCTGTTAATCGAGTAATCCCAACATCAATAACAGTGGCCCCTGATTTAATCCAGTCACCTTTGATAATGCCAGGTTGGCCCACTGCGGATACTAAAATATCAGCTTGTGATACATAAGAACGGAGATCGTTTGTGAAACGATGACACAGCGTGACGGTGCTTCCTGCTAAAAGCAGTTCAAGTAACATAGGTCGGCCTACAATATTTGAAGCGCCAATAATGACTGCATGACGGTTTTTATAAGTTTCATGGATATTATCTAATAAACAAATAATACCGTAAGGTGTGCAAGGGCGTAGCAAAGGATGACGTTGTGCTAGTCTGCCTAAATTATAGGGATGAAAACCATCGACATCTTTGGCAGGATGGATGAGCTCTAGCAACTTATTGCTATCAATGTGTGGAGGTAGTGGTAACTGTAGTAATATTCCATCTATTGTGGGTGTTGCGTTGAGCTGCTGGATGAGTTCTATTAATTCTTTTTCAGTCGTGTTTGTGGGCAGCGGATGATAGATAGATTGGATATCTGTGTCTTCGCAAGCCTGGCGTTTATTGCGAACATAAATATGAGAGGCAGCATCTTCTCCAACTAAAATAACAGCTAGACCAGGCGATCGTAAGCCTTCTTGTTTCCTGACAGAAATGATATCACGTGTTTCGGTCAGCATTTTTTTTGCCAATGCCTTACCATCAATGAGTTTAGCAACCATACTATTTGTTCCAAAATAGGCTTCAGATAAATAGGTTGAATTATAGCATTTCATCTAGTCATTATCTTGCGATTTATTTTTTCAAAAAAATGCTCGAAATACCGCAAATATTCCTGTGCGCTTCTTGTAAATCATGCCGGGATTGGGTTTGCATGCATGTTTTAATCTGTATAAAACACCGTCATTGCAATGCGTCATATCAGCAGGAGTTGCTGAGTGATTATTAAAGAAAAATTGACTGTGGTCACAGCGTTGAGTATGATGCCAAGCCACTATTAGGTGGGATAAAATCGGGGTATAGCGCAGTCTGGTAGCGCGCCTGCTTTGGGAGCAGGATGTCGGGGGTTCGAATCCCTCTACCCCGACCAATTGACGAGTTTAAAAATTTATGAATGCGCCTGTAGCTCATTTGGATAGAGCATCGGCCTTCTAAGCCGAGGGTAACAGGTTCGAATCCTGTCAGGCGCGCGAGTTTTGTAGCTGTTCATAAGGGCATTAGACTTGCAGGAAAACTTCAAGATTGGCCAAAAATGAAGTTTGCTGCTTAGTATCTTGAACGCTTACAGAGTTTTTGGTGGATGTAGCTCAGCTGGTAGAGCCCCGGATTGTGATTCCGGTTGTCGCGGGTTCGAGCCCCGTCATTCACCCCATTGGGGCCGTTAGCTCAGTTGGTAGAGCAGTTGACTCTTAATCAATAGGTCGTTGGTTCGATCCCAACACGGCCCATCTTATTGATAAACAAAATCTATTTTACACTTTCGCTGTTGCGAAAATCCCTCTGAAAAATTGTCTGTGTCGAATCTGTGTCGAAGGTTGGTGAAGGTAATCGAGTGTGCTTGGGCACCAGATAAGATAAAGTATACCAATGAGGTGGAAATTAACTGAGGGGCTATTATGATGGAGTCATCGATCAATAAGTTAACAAATGGAATGTTGTGGTGGCTAGTTATTCCTACGGCTGCATTGATCTCTTCAGTAGCCATTCTTGCATGTGGTTATGCATGGGTTGCTTGGCATGCCACCGAAGTATCGATTGATAGTTCTGTTGGTAAAATAACTGCAAAAATTGAAGATATGCAAATTCGAGTTCAAAGCGCTTATGCGTTTTTGGATCAACAACAGGCTCAGCTTCAAACGTATTCAGAGGGGCTTGAGAAATTGCTTAATGATTTAAAATTGACGGAGATAAAAAATTCAGGTTCAACACAGTTACGGGCGTCCATACCCGAGACAAAAATTGTTACAGATATCAATGGAATTATTACGAATTTGAAACTGCAATCCGGTCAGTTAATCAATCAAAAGCAAAATCTTGAGAGCGTAAAGTATAATTTACAGCAATTTAAGCAAGAATTAAGTGACTACTCAAAGCAATATACAAAACAAAAAAAGCAATAGACAGATTTGAGGTATGGTGATGACAGGTCAGCGAAAAGTTGGTGTAAAGGTTTATCGAAAAATTAAATTTACATATTCCGTATATGGTGAAAATAAAATATTTGGTGGAGATGCGGTAATCACAATTCATCATGGTTCATTTACAGAAGAACCAATGATCGCACTAGACGCTAATTATCAAACGTTTGATGAAGCTGAGTCTGCGATAATTAGAAAAGCTATGCATTGGATTAATGATCACTTAGTTTAGTTCATATTTACTAATTGTGAACAACAAGGTTTTTTTACATGAGGTTTATTCAAAATTCTAGATGGAAAAATCATTTATTATTTACGTGTAAGTTTTTTTGAGCTCTTTCGCGTTTAATTAAATTACGCGGTCAGTTACCATAACAGGGGCTTTTGGCATTGTCAGTTCTTGGGTCAATGCTTTCCACCTGCATTACCAGTTGCTAGCTAGCGATTAAAATATATCTTAGTCATTGAAAAAATGTGTAACGTGTGTTATACATATGTATGAGGTGATTTCCCATGCAAAAAGCAGCGACTATTAATACCCGTATTGAACCCAAGCTTAAATCACAAGCTGAGGCAATTCTGCATAAAGTAGGCTTGACTTCTGCCGAAGCCGTTCGTTTATTTTATATGCAAGTTTGCTTGCAGAAAGGATTGCCGTTTGCGGTAAAAGTTCCGAATAAGGCAACGCTTAGGGCAATGAAAGATGCGGATAAAAGAAAAACGCACAAAGCAAAAAACGTGAATGAGCTATTTAAAGATTTGGATTAAACATGCTTCAAGTCGAGTACACAACTAAGTTTAAGTGCGATTTGAAGCTCGCTAAACGAAGGAATAAAAACATGGCCTCCTTACAGGAAGTCATGAAAGATATTGAGCATGAAAAACCCTTGAACCCACGTTATAAAGACCATCCGTTGTTGAGTAATTGGCAAGGACACCGCGAGCTACATGTCGAACCAGACTGGTTATTGATTTACAAACTACCCCCTAAAGAAAAGGCGGTTATTTTCGTGCGCACGGGAACACATTCAGATTTATTTGATTAAGCATTTGTCATATCCAGATTAAAAAGACGGGCACGCATGATTGTGACAGCTTGATGGGCTAAATGACTTAGAATGTAAATGAATTTCTTTCTATTTATATCCAACTTGTTTTATAGATAGGTACTCTATACAATCCACATTGTTATACATAATGAGGATATAATTATGAAAAAAATAATCAGTTCTTTTTTTGTCGCGTTAACACCTATCATTGCTTTACCTGTTTTTGCTGATGAAATGGCTTTAAATCAGCACATTGGCAATTATGCAGAAATTAATGCGGGCACTAATCTTTATTATTGGGGTCTTGTTTCTTCACATGGAAGTGGTTCCAGTGCAGGTATTAAAGGCATGGGCTGGAGTGCAGCGCTAGGTCATTTCATTACACCTACTTTCGGTTTAGAAGCTGGATTTATGCAAAATTATGCTAAAGCGACGCTCAATAATCACACCAACAGTCATTTAAATGTTCCTTATGCAACGACTCGTTTTAATGTGCCAATGAACGATCGTTTTAGCTTTATTGGAAAACTAGGGTTAGGTTTTCCATTTTCGGGTGGGAATGGAGTGCTAGTTCCCTATACGGGTGTGGGTTTCAGCTATGCTGTGAACAAAAATATTGATATTACTACTCAATATCAAGGATTAGTGTTAGGCATTGTTGGAGCAGGGTTATTGAGTCTTGGTGTGACTTACCATTTTTAATTTCAATATCTCCTCAGTGAATCATTGCATGGGTTATTTATTTGCCCATGCAACTCATTACCAACTTTAAAATTCCGAGTCACTATTATCTTGTCGTGCCCGCGCGCGTGCCCATGCCCGTCTTTTCTCTGCTTATTAATAAATGATGAGAAAAGAGAGGCACGATTTGGAGTAATAAATTTTGCTGAATTATTATGCTTGATTCTCAAGTAGTGTTTGTATATAACACTTAACTCAAATAAGTCGTGGGCTTCATCACAAAGCGACCCCGCTTTTTTTTATTTGTATTGCGAATGTGGCGGAACTGGTAGACGCGCTGGATTTAGGTTCCAGTGGGGTAACCCGTGAGAGTTCGAGTCTCTCCTTTCGCACCAAATTTCTATAGTGTTAAGCAAAACTGAGGTATAATACTTCGCCAACACAATCTGTTTAATTAATAACTGCTTGTTTTTATTTATAAAATTTATTTTTCATTGAGGATTTTATGCAAGTATCCGTTGAAGCAACAACTAAATTAGAACGTCGTATGACTATCACTGTTCCTGCGATGACATTGGAAGATGCATACGATAAGCGTATTGCGAAGCTCGCTAAAACAGTAAAAGCCAATGGATATCGCCCAGGAAAGACGCCTTTAGACTATATTAAGCAGCGATACAGTGACTCCGCGCGGCAAGAAGCATTGAGTGAGGTCATACAGGCTTCCCTTTATACGGCTATGAATCAAGAAAAACTAAATCCAGCGGGTGTTCCTGTTGTTGAGCCTAAAAATATTCTTCCAGGCCAGCCATTAGAATTTGTAGCGACTTTTGAAATATTTCCTACAGTTGATTCAGTCAACTTTAAGTTAGAAGCGCTTGAAAAACAGATAGCCGTGATTACGGATGCGGATGTTGAAAATGCTTTAAATCGTTTACGTCAACGAGACATAATATGGCAAAAAGTAGATCGTGCTGCTGCAGACAAAGATCAGCTTGTTCTTGATTTTCGTGGCAGTATTGATGGGAAAGCGTTTGGCGGCGGTGAAGCGCATGACTATCCTATCATCATCGGCAGCAAGTCAATGATTCCTGGATTTGAAGAGGGGTTGCTGGGTTTAAGCGCAGGAGCAGAAAAAGTATTGCAGATCACATTCCCAGAAAATTATCACTCAAAAGAATTTGCTGGCAAAGCAGCTGAATTTGCAGTGACTGTGCATAAAGTATCAGAACCTCATCTTGCAGAAATAGATGAAGCGGCTATTAAAAAGCTGGGTGTCAAAAGTGGCAAGCTAGAAGATTTAAATACAGAAATTCGTAAAAATCTTGAGCGGGAGCTGGACCGTATCATCAAGGCAAAACTGAAGGGCCAAATTTTTGATAAATTATTAGAGCAAAACCCAATAGAAATTCCTAAGGCATTAATTGAACGCGAAGGCAAACGCATTCATGATGAAATGCATCCGCATCATGCAGGCAAAGAGCATGGCCACTCGGCTGCAGAAATGGCAGCGTTTAATGAGCCAGCCAAGCGTAATGTATCACTTGGGCTGTTGGTTGCTCATTTAATTAAACAGCATCATATTGTCGTGAATAAAGAGCGAGTGGATGCTCATATTGCACACTTATCTTCTATTTATGAAAATCCAGCTGAAGTGGTGGCGTGGTATGGAAAGAACAAACAGGCGATGTCTGAAATTGAAATGCAAGTGCTTGAAGAGCAACTCATAGAGAAATTATTAGAGAATGTGCAGCTTACGGATAAAATGTTAAGTTATAATGAGCTAATAACGGGTTAATCTATTTATCTAATAGGGAAGTAAAGACAATGTCGCAGAACAAAACCAGTACTATTATGAACTCAAATCTTGTACCCATTGTTGTTGAACAAACAGCAAGAGGAGAGCGTTCATTTGATATTTTTTCAAGATTATTAAAAGATCGCATTATCTTTATCGTGGGCCCAATTGATGATTATATTGCAAATCTTGTTGTGGCTCAGTTGTTATTTCTAGAATCTGAAAATCCAGATAAAGATATTTCTGTCTATATTAATTCACCAGGTGGTGTAGTGACAGCCGGGCTTGCTATTTACGATACCATGCAATTTATTAAGCCGCAGGTCAGCACAATGTGTATGGGCCAGGCGGCCAGTATGGGTGCGTTATTGCTGGCGGGTGGCGCAGCAGAAAAGCGTTTTTGTTTACCCAATGCGCGTGTCATGATCCATCAGCCGCATGGCGGGGTGCAAGGACAAGCATCTGATATTGCCATTCATGCTGAAGAAACGTTGAAGATCCGGACACGTCTCAATCAGATTTTGGCAAAGCACACGGGTCAACCTGAAGCAGTCATTGCAAAAGACACTGACAGAGATCATTTCATGAGTGCAGAAAAAGCGCTTAGCTATGGCCTTGTTGATAAAATAGTTGAGCATCGGAAACATGAGAAAAAGAAAGATACTTGATTTTTCATAAATTGATATCATATACCTATAATGAAGTGAGCGAGGTTTTATATCATGGGCATGAAGGGGGATAATAAGGTGCTGCATTGTTCATTTTGCGGAAAAAATCAACGCGAAGTTCGCAAGCTGATTGCGGGCCCTTCTGTTTATGTCTGTGATGAATGTGTTTCATTGTGTACTGAAATGATTAATGAGGGAGTAAATGAAAGTAAAGCGCCTTCAGAGATCATGCCTAAATTACCCACTCCTGTTGAGATTTGTAAAATACTGGATGAGTATGTAATAGGTCAGACACATGCAAAAAAAACCTTATCTGTTGCCGTTTATAATCATTACAAGCGCTTACGGAATAAATCAAAAGACGATGTAGAGTTGAGTAAAAGTAATATTCTGCTTATCGGTCCAACCGGAAGTGGTAAAACGTTGCTGGCTGAAACATTAGCCAGGTTGTTGGATGTTCCTTTTGTGATGGCAGATGCGACTACATTGACTGAAGCAGGTTACGTAGGTGAAGATGTAGAAAATATTATTCAAAAATTACTTCAAAAATGTAACTATGATGTGGCTAAAGCTCAAACGGGTATTGTTTATATTGATGAGATAGACAAAATTTCACGCAAATCTGAAAATCCCTCCATCACTCGCGATGTTTCTGGGGAAGGTGTGCAACAAGCATTGCTTAAACTCATTGAAGGGACCATTGCATCCATTCCTCCACAAGGCGGGCGTAAGCATCCACAACAAGAATTTATTCAAGTGGATACTAAAAATGTATTATTTATTTGCGGCGGCGCTTTTGCTGGGTTAGAAAAAACGATCCGTGAACGTTCAGAGAAATCAGGCATTGGTTTTTCTGCAGAAATTCATAGTAAAGTAGATAGTAAGTCCATAGATCAACTCTTACGTGAGGTAGAGCCTGCTGATTTGATTAGGTATGGCTTAATCCCAGAGCTCATTGGGCGATTACCCGTCGTGGCTACATTAGAAGAGCTCGATAAAGAGGCGCTGGTTAGTATTTTAACGCTACCCAAAAATGCGTTAGTTAAACAATACCGTAAGCTTTTCGAGATGGAAGGGGCCGTGCTAGAGTTTCGTGAAGCAGCATTGGAAACGATTGCGGTGCGTTGTGTAGAAAAGAAAACGGGTGCGCGAGGCTTACGATCTATTTTGGAAAAAGTACTACTGGATATTATGTATGAACTTCCTTCATTAACGAACGTTACTAAAGTCATTGTGGATGAAACAACGATTACCGGCGAATCGAAACCGATGATACTGTATGAAAATAGTGAGCAAGTCTGCGCTGCGGCTGAATGATGAGTGTATAATAGTAGAATTGTCAACAGACCCTATTGTCTAGACGCTATTTAAGGAAATGACTATGAGTAAAAAAGATAAAGCCATCTTAGGTGTTCCTGTTTTACCTTTACGAGATGTAGTCGTATATCCCTACATGGTTATGCCTTTGTTTGTAGGTCGTGAGCGATCCATTAGAGCGCTTGAAATAGCGATGGCTGCAGATAAGCAAATTCTAGTTGTTACACAAAAAAGTGTAGCGGAGGATCAGCCTACGGAAGAAGGTATTTATAAAGTGGGTATGCTTGCAACTGTACTACAGCTTTTAAAATTACCGGATGGTACTGTTAAGGTGTTAATTGAAGGAGTACAACGGGCAAAAATTACTCGTTTTGTTGGTAAAGAAACGTATTTTCTAGCAGATGTCGAATTGATTGAAGATACAAATACAGCATCACGTGATATTGAAATTTTGATACGGTCCTTAAAATCTCAGTTTGAACAATATGTAAAATTAAATAGAAAAATTCCCACAGAAATCATGGCAACAGTACTCTCTATCGAAGAGGGTGGACGTTTAGCAGATACTATAGCTGCTCATTTATTCCTAAAACTAGATGAAAAACAGAAAATACTAGAAATTGTGGATTTAGCCAAGCGTCTTGAGAAATTGGTAGGCGTGATGGAATCTGAAATTGATCTCTTGCAAATTGAGAAAAAGATTCGAGGACGTGTGAAACGTCAAATGGAAAAAACACAACGCGAATATTATTTGAATGAACAAATGAAAGCTATTCAAAAAGAGCTCGAGACTGACGGTGTGCATAATGAATTTGACATTATGGAAAAGAAAATTCAAACCGCGGGTATGAAAGATGAAGCGCGTGACAAATGCATGGCTGAGTTGCACAAATTGAAAATGATGTCACCAATGTCAGCGGAAGCGACAGTCTCACGTAATTACTTGGATTGGATATTAGCGCTGCCATGGAAAAATCATTCAAAATTAGATGCGAGCCTCGCTGAAGCTGAAGCGATACTGGAGGCGGAGCATTACGGATTGAAAGAAGTGAAAGAAAGAATTATTGAATATCTTGCAGTACAAAAGCGCGTGAAAAAATTAAAAGGTCCTATATTATGTTTAGTGGGACCTCCAGGCGTAGGTAAAACGTCACTAGGGCAATCTATCGCACATGCAACAGGAAGAAAATTTATCCGTATGTCTTTAGGTGGAATACGCGATGAAGCAGAAATACGCGGACATAGAAGAACGTATATTGGTGCAATGCCTGGTAAAATATTACAAAAAATTTCCAAAACAGATGTTTGCAATCCATTTTTCTTATTGGATGAAATCGATAAAATGTCTACTGATTTCCGTGGTGATCCAGCGTCAGCATTATTGGAAGTATTAGACCCGGAGCAAAATCATGCGTTTAATGATCATTATCTAGAAGTGGATTATGATCTTTCTGATGTGATGTTTGTAGCAACGGCTAATACACTGGACATTCCGCCAGCGCTACGTGATCGGATGGAAATTATCCGTATTCCAGGCTATACGGAAGATGAAAAAGTGAATATTGCTTTACGTCATTTACTCACTAAGCAGATGACGGCGAATGGTTTAAAGGAATCAGAAATTCAAATTTCGGCGGATGTTATTCGTTATATTGTGCAGCACTATACACGTGAAGCAGGTGTGCGTAATTTAGAAAGAGAGATATCTAAAATTTGCCGTAAGGTAGTGAAAGAAGTCTTATTAAATCATACTAAAAAGAAAAAGCAGCAAAAGAAAATTATTAAAGTGGCCGATTTAGAGAATTATCTGGGTGTGCGGCGTTACCGCCATGATATGGCTGAAGAAAAAGATCAAGTAGGTCAAGTGAAAGGGCTTGCATGGACGGAAGTGGGCGGTGAGCTACTTAATATTGAAGCAGTGACTGTACCAGGGAAGGGGAAGATTACAAATACAGGGCAACTCGGTTCCGTGATGCAAGAATCTATACAGGCTGCACTCACTGTGGTTCGATCGCGCGCACCTTTCTTGGGAGTCTCTAGAAATTTCTTTGATAAAAATGATATTCATGTTCATGTTCCCGAGGGCGCAACACCTAAAGATGGCCCTAGCGCAGGTATTGGTATGTGTACAGCATTAGTTTCTGTGCTGACTCTTCTGCCTGTTTGTGCTGATTATGCTATGACAGGTGAAATTACTCTTCGAGGGGAAGTGCTTGAGGTGGGAGGCATTAAAGAGAAGCTATTGGCTGCGCATCGTGGCGGAATAAAGAATGTGATTATTCCTGCAGAAAATGTAAAAGATCTCAAAGAAATACCAGACAATATTAAAAAGGATCTGGATATCAAACCAGTCCGTTGGATTGATGAAGTATTAACTTATGCATTGAATGGCTATCCGGAACGGCTACCTGCCAAAAGCAAGCGATTAAAAGCAGCGATAGTTGCGGGTAACAATAAAAAAATCCGTAAAGGAGAGCGAGTTCGAGCCCATTAGAGCCCTTAAATAAATATATTTCATCCATTGCTTGACACGAGTTTCCTGCAATTGGTATAAACACACTTCACATGGACTGAGTAAAATAAATTTTTTTGGGTTATAGCCTTGAAGGGTTAGGTTAGTGACATTAACTATGGATAGATTTTTTAGAGAGTAAGCACATATGAATAGAGCAGAGCTTGTTGAGCTGATTGCAGAGAAAGCAGAAGTGACTAAAGCCGCTGCAGAGCGGGCATTAGGTGCATTTTTAGAAGCGATTGCTTCGTCTTTAAAAAAGGATGAGCCAGTAGTGCTAGTCAATTTTGGTACGTTTGTTGTAAGACAGACTGCTGCACGTGAGGGGCGTAACCCTCAGACAGGTGAGAAAATAAAAATCAAAGCAGCTAAGAGAGTAGGTTTCAAAGCAGGCAAGGCATTGAAAGAAGCAGTGAAAGATACAAAAAAAGATTGAGTTTTATCCTGTTAAGAGTATTCTCTCCCCCCTGACAAGGAGAGGTCGTAGCTCACAGATACTAAAAAGATATAAAAACTCGTTCCCCGCCTATCATATGGGCAGGGAAGATGGGATTTTGATTTTCGGGTGCTTAGCTCAGCTGGGAGAGCGTCGCCCTTACAAGGCGAGGGTCGGGGGTTCGAACCCCTCAGCACCCACCATTTATAAAAGTGCGGATGTTCTCATAGGGAAGCGGTTTACGTACTTAATAAGGATTGCTAGCAGTGTTTCGTGGAGTGGTAGTTCAGTTGGTTAGAATACCGGCCTGTCACGCCGGGGGTCGCGGGTTCGAGCCCCGTCCACTCCGCCATATTATTCTATTTTAGGGTTCAGAAATTTTTATGCTAATGAGCATTCGTGATCGTACTCATGGTTGGATAGCTACTGTCATTGTTTCGTTGCTTATTTTATCTTTTGCTCTATGGGGTATACACAGTTACCTAGTGGGCGGTTCTGCTACTTCTTATGTTGCCGAAGTGAACGGTGTTGAAATTTCAAAAGCACAATTTACTGCTGCTTATGAGCGTTTACATCGACAAGTACAAATGCAATCCAATGTAGAATTACCCTTAAGTGCTGAAAAAAATTTAAAAGAGCGTGCCTTGCAAGAGTTAATCGCTATTCAAGTTTTAAAACAAGCATCACTGCAGCAAGACTACCGTATTTCTTCTCAGCAAATTGATAATTTTCTAGAATCGATGCCTCAGTTTCAAGTAAAAGGTCAATTTTCACTGGCTCGCTTTCAGCAAGTCATGTCTATGACACTCTATTCAACGATGGATTTCCTAGAACTCATTAAGACGACTTTATTGGTTGATCAACCGCGTTTAGGAACTATTTTCACCTCTTTTTCTCTACCTAATGAAGTGGAGGAAACGGTAGCGCTTGTGAATCAAGAGCGTGATATTCAATATGCTACATTATCGTCGCAACACTTACAGCCGATGACTATTTCACAAGATCAAATACAAGCTTATTATAAACAGCATGCAGCAGAGTACCAAACGTTAGAACAAGTGAGTGTGGAGTATCTTGAGCTGAGCATTGCGGATCTTGAAAAAAAGATACACCTAACCATGCAAGAGTTAAAAAATTATTATGATGAAAACACGAGTTCATTTGCACTACCTGCAAAAGATAAACAGAAAAAAGCCGAGATACAGCCTTTTGAGAAAGTAAAAGAGAAAGTAGCTGCTGCATTGACTCATCAAAAGGCAGAAGAGCTGTTTGCTAATGCCAGAGAAAAATTGGCTAATTTAACCTATGAACATCCTGATTCATTAAAGCCTGCAGCGGTAGAGTTAGGTTTATCTATCAAGACCAGTGAGCCGTTCGCAAAAGATAAAGCAGGAAAAAATATTTCTGCGAGTAACAAAATTCGTGAAGCTGCTTTTAGTAATGATGTATTAAATTTGCAAAACAATAGTGATGTTATTCAAATGAGTCCTGATTCAGTTATTGTTATTCGTGTCAAATCGCATATCCCTTCTGCTTTATTGGCATTCGATGTAGTGAGACAGCAAATTGCAGCTAAGTTGAAGACCGCAGCAGTGAATATGCAATTACAACAGCTTGCTACTGATATTCAGAAAAAATTGGAAATGGCGGCAAACCCGGAACAAATTATGCGGCAATACCACTTAACCTGGCACTCAGTTGGCTTCATTGGGCGTCACGCAACCAAAATTGACTCTGCTATTTTAGACGCAGCGTTTTCTATACCCAAGAGTGACCAGAAAATTTCTTATACCATTGCAAAAACACCCGTTGGGTATGCCCTTATTGGTGTGAGAGCTGTTAAAGAAGGCGTATTAACTAACAAAGATGAGTATCGCGTTTTTGCTGAGCAGATACAAAATACGCAAGGATTGCTGGAATATGAGTTGTATAAAGATAGTTTGATGAAGCGGGCAAAGATTGTTGTAGCGTAAGCGTAAATGATAATCGATCTAGCCACTTGTTTGCTGTACCTATGTCATCCCCCTACACCCATGTCATCCCCGCGAAGGCGGGGACCCATCTTGACTTGCCTCCTTAACTACCTTATTTCGTGATAATTCAATTTCAATTATACTAATTATTTTTTGGTGGTACTTTCAAGATGGGTCCCCGCCTTCGCGGGGATGACATAGGTGTAGGAGATTACTGCGTACTCATTAACTTATTTTTGTTGATACGCTTTTTGTTGTTTGATCGACAACGGTTGGGCTAATGATATCTTGTCCGCCATAAAGCATCTTTGGAGACACTTCTGCGGTTTGCTGATTAGTTCTATTGAGTGCTGAATTTAAATCACCTAACGTGACGGCAAATGCATTGACACTCAAACACGCCATTCCTACAAGCAAAGTGAGTCTAATCATCTTCATTTCCTCAATGTGGGTTGTTATTAATTTGAACATATTATACTTGATTTCTGAGTGAGCGCAACGGATTTTTTGTATAGTATCTCTTTTATTGATCATTATTATTCCATTCCAATATCTTTAATTTCTTCTTCTTTATCAAGAAGAATTTTAACTATATGTTTATACTGTAAATTTATTTTTATAATATCGTCTATACTTATATAGAGAGATTTTCTCGTGTAGAGGTAATTTATGTTATTGATATGTAGCGGTATTTATATAATTGATCAATATATATTCAAAAACGTTATTTTGAATGATTTATTGTGCTCACCAAAAAATGCGTCTTATTGCAGAAGGAGGATAAGCAATTATTTATTGCTGACGTGTGCACTGTGAACACGTACCAGCGATTGCTGAAAGCAAATTGGATTTTAACACGAAACCGTCTATTTGCGTTTACTGTTATTTTTACTATTTGCACAGGCGTATTTTCGGATAGCTTTGCTCTACCGCAGGGTGGCTCTGTTGATGCGGGTAGTGCTGTTATTTCATCTACTGCACCGAATACAATGCAAATTAACCAGGAATCAAATAAGGCCATTGTTAATTGGCAATCTTTTAATATTGCACCGAATGAGCAAGTCAATTTTCAACAACCCAACGCATCTTCTATTGCACTCAATCGTATTAGCCCTCATCAAGGTGCATCAGAAATCTATGGCAGATTATCTTCAAATGGTCAGGTTTGGTTAGTGAATCCTGCGGGTATTTATTTTGGTCCTTCGGCTCGTGTGGATGTGGCTGGTATTTTTGCGACGACGGCTAATATTAGCAATGCAGATTTTATGGCAGGTAATTATCATTTTGTTCAATCACCCTATTGGAGCGGTGCCATTATCAATGAAGGCATTATTAAAACAGCAGAAGCAGGGCTGGTTGCTTTAGTGGGGTCTGGTGTTGTGAATAATGGTTATATTGAGGCTAATTTAGGCACTGTTATTTTGGCTGCAGGCAGTGAATTTACGGTTAATTTTTCGGGTAATAGTTTAATTGGGTTTACAGTGGATAAAGAAGTGTTAACGCCTGCGCGTGATCGGCATGGACATGCATTAAAAGACGGTGTTAAAAATTTAGGAACAGTTGTTGCAAATGGCGGGAAAATTGTGATGACAGCGCGTACTGCGAGTAAAGTTTTAGATAATGCCATTAATATGGCGGGTGTTGCTGAAGCAAGATCTGTAGGCATGAAAAATGGTATCATTATACTGATGGCTGATAAACAAGGTCGTGTAAAAGTCACTGGCAAACTCATTGCATCAGGGAAACAATCAGGCGAGGTAGGAGGTAAGATACATATCATTGGCAGTCAAATTAAAGTGATTCGTGGTGCATTGGTTGATGTATCCGGTGATGGGGGAGGCGGTGAAATTTTGATTGGTGGTGATTATCAAGGAAAAAATCCAGCATTTCAAAATGCGAAAAATACAGTGATTGGTGCTGATGTTGCAATAGTTGCTGATGCAATAACAAGAGGAAACGGTGGTAAGGTCATTGTTTGGTCGGACAAGAATACACAATTTCATGGCACTATATCTGCGCGCGGCGGCATCCATGGGGGTGATGGTGGGTTTGTTGAAACATCCGGTAAACAATATTTAGATGTTAATCATTCCGCTATTGATTTACGCGCGCCTGCCGGTGCAGTAGGCACTTGGTTACTGGATCCTACTAATATTTACATTGCATTAAATCAGGCAAGTGCAACCCTGGCAGGTATGGCTGGTTCCGATAACACAGCCGATATTGGAGCGTCTCCGTTTCAATCGACAGGGGCTATACAAGATTCATTGTTAACAACAGGTACATTAGCCGCTGCGCTGGCTTCAGCGAATGTGATTGTGACGACAACGAATGCAGGTGGAACAGGGCTTGGAAATATTACAGTGGTTGATCCCATTAGCTGGGCCAGCGCTAGTACATTAACGTTAACAGCAGCGAATAATATTACGATAAACGCAGGGATTACAACGGGTACAGCGGCATCTGCATTAATATTAAATGCAGTCGGTAATGTGACTCAGACGGCTGCGATCGGTGGATCGGGTGGATTAACAAAACAAGGTGTAGGAACGTTGACACTGTCACAAAATAATACGTATACAGGTACGACCACTGTGACTACAGGTATTGTGAATGTGCAGCATAATAATGGTTTAGGCACAGTAGCAGGGGCAACGACGGTGGCTTCAGGTGCGGCGTTACAAATCGATGGCAGTGGTCTTGTCATTGCTGAACCGATTAGTGTTTTAATTGGAACAGGTGTGAATTCAACGGGTGCCTTACGTAATTTAGCGAATAGTAATGAATGGAGTGGCGGAATTATTTTAACTGCAGCGGCCGGTGCAACGATTGCGTCTGATGCAGGTACGTTGACATTATCAGGTGGTATTACCAGTGCAGCACGTCCGTTAACGATTACGGGCGCAGGAAATACTTTAATTAATTCTGTGATTGGTCTAACGACAGGAACACTCACAAAAACAGGAAATGGGTTATTAACATTGACTGCAGCGAATACTTATTCCGGTGCAACATCAGTGAATGCGGGTCAATTGACGTTAAGTGGTAGTGGCACTGCAACAAGTACCACATTTTCTGTTGCAAGCAATTCTAAATTAACACTGGATAACAGTGGAACAAATAATACAGATCGTATTGCGAATGCGTTGACTTTAACGGGTGGTGAATTTGAGATTATTGGAAATAGTGCTGCGAATACAACGGAGTCAGTGGGTACATTAACACTGACTTCAGGTTATTCAACCGTCACCGTATCACCTAATGCAGCGTTTAATACACAGCTGACTTTTGCTTCATTCAGCCGTACAGCCGGTGCGGGTGTTTTATTTCGCGGCGTTAATTTAGGTCAGAATACAATTGCATCGCAAACCGCAAATAACTCTAATATTGTCTTTACTGCAGCACCCGCTTTAACGGGAGGGGGAGGTGTTTCGGGTACTACAACGGTGAGTATTCTGAGTGGAGCGATTGGTGATGGTGCTGCTGCTGGTAATATCGGGTCGGGAACAGATTTCGTTACGTACAATCCAACAGGGGGGTCGGTAAATGGTCTGCGTCCATTATTAGCTTCTGAATATGCGGCTGCTCCAGCTGCGAATGTTAATTTAAAATTAACAGCAAATCGTACAGCGGATGATACTTTTTCAATTAACTCTCTTTTGTTGTCGGGTGGCGTTACCTATAATTTTGATAATACAGCGGGTATTAATACTCTTACTCTAGGGAGTGGAGCATTAAGCGGAAATATTTTGTCTATTGGCGGCACAAATGTGATTCAAACAACGACTGCTCCATCAGGCGGCATTGCATTTGGTACAGCAGAAGCAAAAATATTTGCAGTGAGTGATTTAACACTGGGTTCGAATGTGCCCGTAGCAGGAACCGGTAGTCTGACTAAACATGGTGTGGGTACTTTGCTTGAAAATCGTAGCGTAGTCATTAGTGGTGGAATTCGAACGACGGCAGGTACTCTGAAATCAGGCATTAATAATGCATTTTCAACCGCTCAGGCATTCACTGTGCTTGCACCTGCTACATTAAATTTTAATGGATTTAATAATTCGATCACGACATTGACATTGAACAGTGGTGCGACTACAGGCGCAACGGTTATAACAGGTGCAGGTACGTTAACGCTGGGTGGAACAGTGACACTGAATGCGAATGGCTCAGGCGCAGTCGGTGCGACAATCAGTGGTAATTTAGCATTAGCAGGCACAACACGAACACTCACAGTGAATGATGGTATAGCAACGAATGATTTAACAATTTCTGCGATTATCAGTGATGGTGTTGCGGGGATTACTAAAGGAGGTGCGGGAACATTATCTTTATCAGGAACCAATACTTATCAAGGAACAACCACAATCAGTGCGGGTACATTAGAGGTGGCTAATGCATCTGGTTTGGGTGCGACAACGGGTGATACTGTTGTGAATGGTATTTTGCAAATTAATAATGTTTCGATTGGAGCAGGAGAAGATTTTACTCTCACTAATGGTGACACAATAAGCGGTACAGGTATCGCAGCAATAAATGGTAATATCACACTGGCTGGCACAGCTGCGGCAAGAACTATTTCTACACTGCTTGGAACGGATACGTTTACATTGAATGGCACGATTGATGGTTTGGCAGCTGCTCTTACATTCTCAGGGCCTGGAACGATTAATCTTCAAAATACGGTGGGCGCAACGACTCCACTAGCCAGTATTACTTCAAGTGTAGACAGCACGCTTGCAATCAATGGCGGCAGCATGAGAACAACAGGTTCACAAACGTATAATGGTAAAGTGACGATGACATCAGCTCCTGCAACATTTGAAGTGAGCGCTGCGCTTTCTGATATCTTAATGCCAAATTTATTGAATAATATCATTCAAACGATTAATTATACAGTGAGTGGTCTGGGATCTATACGTGATATTACACTTGCTAATAATGCAGCAACAGCCGTCATTCCTACCTTACCGTCTGGATTACGTAATTTATCATTAACATTTAATAATGCAGGCATGTATTTACCGGCGTTAACATTAACTGGCACGTTAACGGCTTTTTCTCTGGGTGGCAATATGATACAAAGCGGTGCATTAACTATAACGGGGCAAACGACACTTGGATCAGGCAGTTTTAACACGATTTTGACTAACGCAAGTAATAATTTTGGTACATTAACTGTGAATGGTGGTGTCGATGTTTCTATTCGTGATTCGGGCGCTATTGTGTTGGGTGGTGCAACTGCTGCGGTCAGTGGAAATTATAATGTTATTGCAGGGGGTGCGATTACAGATTCTGCACGTATCTCAGCTAATACTTTAACCACGAGCTCTGTAGGTGGTACAACGCTTAATTTTGCAAATAATACTATTTCCAATTTTAATGCAACGAATACTGGTAGCGCTGGTATTACACTTATTAATACCATTCCCATTTCATTAACAGGGATCAGTCAAAGTGGAGGCGGTACCACTGTCAGTATTACAAATACAGGAACTGTTTCTGTTCCGAATGGTGTGACTGTGGGTTCTGGTACAACATTTACAATAACAGCCGATGATTTAAATTTAAATTCCACGGGTGCGATTGCAAGCGGCACAACTACTTCAATTACTCAGCGATTAGCGGGCGGCAGTATTGGTTTGGGTAACACGGCAGGCGCGATGACTATTAGCGGAGCAGAATTACAGCATATCACCGCGACGGGTTTAACACTTACAAATTCAAGCGACGGTGCAATTTTTGTAGATGGAATTACTGCTGCAAATACTGCATCTGTTTCAGGTACTATTACTTTAACAGCGACTACAGGCACAACGGGCACATTGTCTTTTATCAATAATGCATCAGACTTTAGAACATTAACAACTACTTCTGATGCAGATACGACGGTGAGTGCTAATTTAGCCACAACAGTGGGTGCGTTATCACTCACTGTGACGGGTGGTGCACTGTCTGTATCAAATGGTATAACTGCGCACAGCAATACAACACTTGCAGTGACTGCAAATGATTTAAATTTAAATACCACTGGTGCGTTAAGTAGTACAACCACCATGACTGTAGCAGAAAATGCGGCAGGAGGCAGTATTGGTTTAGGCAATACAGCAGTCACGATGACTATTAGCGGATCTGAGTTACAACGGATGACTGCAACAGGTTTAACAGTGACAAATGTAGCTGATGGTGCCATCTTTGTGGATGGTATTACGGCCGCAAATACTGCATCTATTTCCGGTGCTATTACTTTATCTGCAACGACGGGTACACTGGGTGAATTGTCTTTTATTAATAATGCATCAAGCTTTAGAACTTTAACGGCTAATTCTGATGCGGGTACAACGGTGGGTGTGGGTTTAGCAACTACGGTAGGTGCATTATCATTGACTGTAAACACTGGTACATTGTCTGTATCAAATGGTGCAACTGCATTCAGTAATACAACACTTGCTGTCACTGCAAATGATTTAAATTTAAATACAACGGGCGCATTGACAAGTACAACAACGATGAGTGTCGCACAAAATATTGCAGCAGGCAGCATTGGTTTAGGCAATACAGCAGGCACGATGACGATTAGCGGATCTGAATTACAACGCATGACTGCGACAGGTTTAACAGTGACAAATTCAAATAACGGTGCCATCACTGTGGATGGTATTACTGCGGTGAATAGCGCCTCTATTTCAGGTACAACGACTTTAACAGCAACCACAGGCACACTGGGTACTTTATCTTTTATTAATAATCCATCAAGCTTTAGAACATTAACGACTTCTTCTGATGCAGGTACAACGGTGGGTGCTGGTTTAGCTACCACTGTCGGCGGGTTAGCATTCACTGTGACTGGCGGTACCTTGTCTGTATCAGATGGTGCAACAGCATCAAGCGGTACAACGATTGCCATTACAGCAAATGATTTAAATTTAAATACAACGGGTGCATTGAATAGCGGTACTTCAACAACGATTACCAATAACGTTGCAACGAGTGATATTGGGCTGGGTAATGCAGTAGGAGGTATGACAATCAGTGGCACAGAGTTACAAAGAATAGCAGGTGCTACCTTATCTATTGTGGCTGCATTAAATGGCAGTATTTTTGTAAATGGTGTGACAGCGGCTAATACTGCAAATGTGACTGGTGCAATTTCATTAACTGCAACCAATGGTACGCTAGGAGCTGTGTCTTTTCAAACGACATCCTCCACTTTTACAAATGGATTAACAATTGCATCTGATAATGCTGTATCAGTGGCGGATGGATTAACATTGTCTACCAGTCATTCAGCAATGTCAATTACCGCGTCAGATTTGAATTTAAATACAACGGGTGCATTAAATAGCGGATTAGGTGATATCACGATTGCTGCTAATGCGGGCACATTCGGTGTAGGTAATGCAGCCGGTACAATGACTTTAACAGGATCAAAGTTGCAGCGTATCACAGCGAATGATTTAATACTGGTTAATGCGAATAATTCACCTCTTGTTATTGAGGGTGTTCAAGTGGCTGATATGGCTAATATTGCAGGTACTGTCCTATTGAATGCAATCACAGGAGCGACTGGAAGTATTATTTTTCAAACGACGGCATCGATTTTTAAATCGTTATCAGCAGTGACTCAAGGTCTTATCACTATTGATGCGTCTGTGACTACAACAGTTGGAAACTTGGCATTTAGCTCAAATACCGTAGGTCAAGCAGGTGCAACAAATCTGAATGCAAATGTCACTTCAGCCGGGAGTGTTACATTCACAGCGCCCACGGCAGGTATTATACTCGGCGCGCCCGTTGTGATTACAGGCAATGGCGTTACGTTTAATAATAGTTTAGATGGTGCATTTGATTTGACTATCAATGCAGGAACCGGAGATTTAACTTTTGTTGATAATGTTGGTGCAATTAATCGGTTAGGTAGCTTAACGATTGGCAGTGTAAATAATATTATTAATACACTTCAGTTGAATGTTGCAAGCTACAATCAATTAGCAGGCAATTTAACAGGATTTGGTTCAACAGGATTGAATACAACAGGCAGTGCAGTAGTCAATGCAAATGATGTAACGGGCGCAGTCAACGTTGCTTCTTTGGCACTCAATACTTCAGCAGCTAATCTCACTGGATTTGTGAATGGATTATCAGGTCAGGCAGCTATTAATGATATTATTTTATTGAATACCATTTCAGCAGGCACGCATTTTTTTGATGGTATTGATATGTTTTCAAGGCCAACTCCACCTACTCCCAGTATTCCTAGTGGAATTCCACAGATTATGTCTTATTATCTGTATTCCTCATCCACGAGCAACGTTGATTTTAATCAAGGATTAACGGATTATACAGGTCTTGAATTAGTGATTGAAAACCGAAAATGTGTTTATGTGGGTAGTCAAATTATAATTTGTGCGGGTCAGTAAGCTATGATATTTCGTACCCTGAACGCTTACGATATTTCTTCTGGCAAAGGGATAGAGCTCAATGCCAGCTCTACTTGTTCAATTTGTCCGAAACGTTCTGTAATTTTTTTAGCGGAGGTATGCACTTGTTCAACATCGGTATGCGCTTGTGCAATATGACGAGCCAAATTATCCATGCGTTTTTGAAAACGGTCAAAGTCCACAGCGAGCAGGTGTAAATGTTTTTGAATAATGTGGACTTGTTGACGTGTGGCAGCGTCTTTTAAAACAGCACGGGCGGTGGTTAAAATGGCCATCATCGTAGTTGGTGAGACTAACCAGACTTTGGCACGGTGAGCTGTTTCAACCAGTTCAGGATAATGGGCATGAATTTCAGCAAATACAGCTTCAGCAGGGATGAACATCACAGCGCCATCCGCTGTTTCGCCAGGGATAATATATTTTTCAGCAATATCTTGAATATGTTTACGGATATCGATTTTAAATTGTTGTTCTATTTGACGCTTATCCGCATCTCCTAAAGTAGAATCCATTAATAAACGAAAATTTTCGAGTGGAAATTTTGCATCGATAGCAATATTTCCAGTAGGTTCTGGCAGTAATAGAATACAATCAGCTCGTTTGCCATTACTTAAAGTGTGTTGAAATGAAAAATGTTGCTCAGGGATAACATTACGAATTAAACCCGATAATTGCACTTCACCAAAAGTGCCGCGTGAACGTTTATCACTTAAAATTTCTTGCAAGCTCATGACACTGCTTGAAAGCTCAGTAATTTTTTTCTGTGCAGCATCGATGAGTGCAAGACGTTTTATGACATTGCCAAATGTTTCAGTTGTTTTTTCAAATCCTTCAGCTAAACGTTTTTCAACTTGGTTGTTAATTTCTTTCAAACGCAAATCGGTGGTTGCAGTGAGGGAGTCAACGCGCTTCCCCAGGTCTTCAGAGTAATGAGTGAGCGCCTCTTTAACTTGTATGCGTGTTTCTTGTATCCCTTTTTGTAAAGTGTCTTGTAATATTTTGATCGCTAAAAGTAAGACGCCGATGACGCCGACTAGAATTGCGATGAGAAAAATAGCAGTTAGCATGATTATCCTTTTTTATAAGTGATTAACAAATATATTCTATCATTATGTCATCCCCGCTCCTCTCGTATCATCCCTGTGTCATCCCCGCTCTTCTCGTGTCATCCCCGCTTCTTCGTGTCATCCCCGCGAAGGCGGGGACCCATCATGACTTGTCTCTTTAATTACTTTATTGCTCGATAATTCAATTTCAAGTGCGCTCATTATCGTTTCGTGGCATTTACAAGATGGGTCCCCGCCTTCGCGGGGATGACACGAAGGGAGCGGGGATGACACGAAGAAGCGGGGATGACACGAAGAAGCGGGAATGACACAAGGGGAGCGGAGATGGCATGAGTGAGTAGTTACTTTTCTTCTTCATTATCTAACTTATCACTTGGAATAGTATCTTCCACCACCACCGGCGCCCCAGGAATCCGATGTTGTTCACTTGCCCAGTTCCCTAAATCCACCCATTTACAACGTGACGAGCAAAAAGGCTTCTCTTTATTTTCAGGTGTCCACGTTCCTTTCTTGCCACAGGAAGGACAGCCTATACTGCTTTTTTTAATAGCCATGTGTATTCATCTCAAGAATTACAATGCGTTAACCAAAACGGCAAGTGTTGTAGATATTGCGTTGGCCGCTCGTCTATCGAAGGTGCAAAAAACCGGACACTTAAGAAATGACGCCCAATACTAATTTCAGGGTAAGCAGGCACGGTATACGGAATGCTAACACGTATTAAGCGTAAATTGATCTGCGGATCTAACAACTCTTGATAAAAACCATGATCTGCCGTTTTTTGCTGATGTTTTGAGCCTTCTCGTATCAATTTTAAAATAAGAGAAGAGGCAATACGAATCGTTTCAAATTCGCTTAACCATGAAAAGAGCATGTCTTGTCGGATATTGGCAGGCTGCTGTAACCAATAATGATAAATAGGAATATCAAAGCTACAGCCGCCACCTGGACTGGCTAAATGTAAGCGCAAGTTATTAAGCAATTCAATTTCACGCAAAGGCTGCCCAATTTTTTTACTGCTGTCAATAAAACAACGAGAGAGGTCGTCTAATTGTTTAAGCGTAGCGAGTAATACTGTCTGATCGATTTGAGGGGAATCTTGTAATCGTATCAAGAGCGACATTTGATGGCTGAGTTCTTTAGCCAGTTTTGCTTTTAAGTCAGGTCGATCCAGTAGTTGTAATAAATTGATAATTAACGTGACAGTATTACGGGCATGTAAAATGGATGATCCCTTCATTTGATGGTCAATCTGGTGAAACAATTGTTCAAGACGCAAACAAACCCTAATGAGTTCATTGAGAGGTTGTTCATATAAAATGGTCTGGTTAGGGTCTGTCATAGGATGGGCATGACTAACAACTGTAAGATTTTATAACTATAACATGGATGCTTGAAGAAAGAAGGTTTTTTCTGAAAGATTTGATGAGAGGTGTCTATTTTGAATGAAGTGAAGGATCAGTTGAAATTCGAGTGATCTTTTCGTGGTGCTTCTCCCTTCAAAGAACTCACTGTAATGGTGAGAAATGGAAGGGGAGAGTGGTGGGAGAATGTTTTTCTGTTTGCGAGTTTGATGAGGGACAGCAGAAGAAACAAAGTCCATTTTTAATCGATTTCGCAAGAGCAGCTCCATGATTGAATAGGTCTTTTGTCAGCGTACCTTCTACAGATACTTTGTATAAAAGAGAAGCGACTACCAAAAGTCCTCCCACAGGATGACCGGTCGCTAGCAAGATCCAGCCTAAAATTTCTATGCTTTTAAGTGCCATTGATATTTCTTTTTTTCGTATTTGTTTGAGTTGTTTATCAGTGTCTTTACTTAGTATGTTAGGATCACGGCGAAGCTGAGCGAGCTCTTTCTGCTGAGCGAGAAGATCCATGAAAGCCGTAACAGCAGCGCCTGTGAATGCCACCGGAAGGAAGCCAGCCTGCATTACTGCTGCGACACTACCGAGAAGGACTGGCACGCCACTCAATGTGGTCCATATGCCGTTGCTTAATTGTGGTTGCTTTTCTGTAAGCATAGGTACTTGTGTTTCGATGCTCTCCTCATCTGGTAGCCCTGAACCAATAATCAGAGCAAAGTCTCTCGTATAGCTGTCTTCTATAGAGCTTGATGATTCTGCCGGCATCCAATAATTAATAATTTCTGTTATACCCAACCAGATTTTACTGACCCCTATGACAATGCCTGCTCCAGGCATGATGTGAGCAGTGGTCGTGGCGCATCCTGCAAGTGTTGCAGCGGTTGACACGGTTGTTACTGCATTCGCTGTGAGAGCAGTAGTGGCTGCGGTATTTACTACAGTGGCTCCAAGGACAGTATAGGTTGCTGCTTGGTCACAGTCTGATGCGAGCGC
The DNA here is from genome assembly GCA_044221135.1 of Gammaproteobacteria bacterium. GTDB lineage: Bacteria > Pseudomonadota > Gammaproteobacteria > DSM-16500 > DSM-16500 > UBA4722. The sequence goes on along the minus strand of JBGAPT010000012.1, from coordinate 21,175 downwards.
TTGTGATGCTTCTAAGATCTTGCGGGATGATGAGCACATAACAACATCTCTTTGCTTAGCTACTATAAAAGGTTATTAATAAATTAGGCGAGCATTTTACGTGTAATATGCTAAAACTGCAATAAAAGCTGGGTTGGGATTAATAAAATAGCTAAGGTTTTATAAAAGACGCGCGCGGGCACGCGCACGATGAGATCAGTGCTGAATGCGGAATATAGCTATCTCTTTTAATAGCAAAATGATAAAATCGCGCTGGTTTTTTATCTTTTTAAGCTAAGTATAAGCATACACTTACAGAGATCATAACGATAGAAATAGGAGTAACCATGTTTTCACATTACATCAAAGATCGTAGTATTTTAGCCGTACTTTTACTGGGATTTTCTTCGGGGTTACCGCTCGCTCTGACGGGTGCTACTTTGCAAGCCTGGTTTACACAAGCAGGGGTTGATGTGTTAACGATTGGCGTATTGTCTTTGATAGGCTTTCCTTATGTTTTTAAAGTGTTTTGGGCACCCTTATTAGATCGGTTTATTCCACCGCTGTGGGGCAGGCGTCGAGGCTGGATACTCATTACCCAGTTGGGGTTGTGTATCACCCTGTTTGCATTGGCGCAGATGAATCCTGCGATGCAACCGGGTTTGATCGGTGGTTTGGCTTTGGCAATCGCTTTTTTATCTGCTTCACAAGATATTGCAATCGATGCCTATAGAACTGATATTTTATTGCCGGATGAACGGGGGTTAGGAACAGCGGCGTATATTTTTTCTTATCGTATGGCTATGTTGGTTTCCGGTGCATTAGCGCTAGTATTTGCAGACCATTTTGGCTGGCGTATTACGTATGAAATCATGGCTGTTTTAATGGGTCTTTCCATTATTTCTACTTATTTTTCACCTGAAATTTCTGATGCCCTTCCAGCGCCTAAAACATTAGTGGATGCGGTATTCAAGTCTATATTGAATTTACTGACGCGTGATAGAGTTATTCTTATCTTTTTGTTTGTTTTATTGTATAAGTTTGGCGATGCATTTGCTTTGGCGTTAATGAGTAATTTTTTATTAAAAGGAGTCGGTTTTTCTTTAACGACAGTGGGGTTAACATTTAAAACATTTGGTTTATTCGCAACTGTTTTGGGTGGTTTTACAGGCGGTGCATTACTGACACGCATGAGTTTATTCCGTGCATTGCTTTTGTTTGGTTTGCTCCAGGCATTTTCCAACTTAATGTTTATGTTTTTAGCGATCGCAGGGAAAAATTATAGCATTCTGGCTTCCTCCATTTTTATTGAAGCATTTTGTAGCGGTATGGGAACAGCTGCTTTTGTTGCTTTTTTGATGGCTCTTTGTGATCATCATTATACGGCAACGCAGTTTGCATGCTTATCTGGAATAGCTGCGATCGGTCGTGTCTTTATAGGCCCGCTGGCTGGGTTAATGGTCTTGCATTTTGGCTGGGTGAGTTATTTTGCCTGGTCATTCGTTTTTTCATTCCCTGGCATCTTGTTACTGTTCGCATTACGCAATAAAGTGAGGTTCAATGCAGAAAAGATTATTTAGCTTAAAGCTATTAATATACATTCTCTGCTTCTGTTGCCTAACAACATTTGCTTGGGCCGAGGCAGGTGATGAGCTCAATAATGATGCTGTTAATCTGGATAAAACCAGGGTTGTTACTCAACAAATCGAATTATCAAAAAATAGATATGCGCAAGCTAAAGCTGAGCTGGCCAATTTACAAATACAGCTTGATAAACATGCCATCCTATTATCTGCAGATCATGTCAATAAACAATGGCTGGATTGGGCTAAAGTAGATATTGATTCTGCTAAATCAAATTTGGACGGCATAGAAATCGAGCTGACTGAATCACAACACACGCTGAGTTTGATTGAAAAAAATATTCAGGAACTGGAAGAGAAACTCAATGCTTTTAATGTGTTTGGATTGAAAATTGTTCGCAATGCGGTGCCTGATTTAAATGGTTTACAGGCACATCTTGCCTATCAAAAAACACTGCTGCAACTCGAAAAATCACACCTGGATTATCTGCAAAAACTGCAAAAAGTCGCTGAAAAAATGTTACAGCTATATGAAGCAGAGTATGCGCGCATAGAATCATTGTTGAAGTCACGCACAATGGTGCAATTGAAGGAACTACAGGCAAAATCTGAAATTGATTATCAGCAACAACAAGCTGCATGGCAGCAGCGTTTAACTAAGCTTTATGCAGAGCTTACGCAAATTGATCGTTCTAAATCAACCAATAAACTTGCTTATTCTAAATTAGAAAATCAGATTTTCTATGCAAATGAAAATGTCAATTTCATGTATTTGCAAATGCTGATTGCACGTTATCAAGATCAGATTCAACAACTGGAAGTTTCAGTTTCACGCAGCACGTCTAGAACGTTATTAAATAAAGTCAGTGATCAGGCGCAAGCATTAAGTAAACAATTTGCTCGTATTAATAGTTTGCTAGCAGCGCGTATTTCTATTTTAGAAAAGCGAAAGCAATTTCAAACGCAGGATAAATCTGCCGATCTTTCCTACTTTTCGAGCCTTGTTGAGTTAGAGAGTCAATATAAAACAGCTATTGGTAATGTCGATCATTTAAATAAGACATTGATTGTTTTTCGTGCTTCATTAGATCAGGCGATGAAGCAGGAATTATCAGCGCGCCAAGGGTTTCTGGGATTTGGAGCAAAAACGTGGCTGGATTTATGTAGCCAGATTTTATTAGTTCCCTCTTTGACGTTGCAAATGGTTAAAAATCTTTCTCAGATGGTGCTGAAGTCGTTGGATGCGGCGGGTTTACTTTGGTGGTCATTATTATTTTTATTTGAAGCAGTGTGGGTTGGGTTATTTTATTTTTTAAGTCGCCTATCGGCGCAGGCGCTATTAAGTATTCCGGATCATGCACTTGGGCATATTAATCTTAAATGGTTAAGTATTAAGTTGTTACACCGTAATCTAGTGGATATTGCGGTTCTTGGAAATATTTTTTTATTTTTTATTTTTTGTACTGTCCCGTTACAAAGTTTTAATTTTATTATTGATGTTGGCCTGGTGTGGTTGTTTTTCAGAGCAGCTATTACGATAGCGAGACTTTGCCTGGTTGAGACAGTACATGATCGTGCGGGTCATGATGTGCGCTTATATTATCGATTGAAATGGACTCTATTAATCGGTGGTGCAGTGACAGCTTTAACTGTTTTTTTATATCAATTTCCATTACTTGAAGTGCAAAATTTCTTTTATAGATTATTTTTACTTTTTTTAATTATTGTCTCCGTTTTTTTATTAAAGGCACGGGAAGTATTTTTGGGCCTGATTTTGCCGCATATTGATGAGCAACGCACGTATTTGAGACGGGTCGTGCGCTTATTGACTGTCTTGGTTCCACTTGTTTTACTTGTGAATTCTGCTATAGGATTTTTTGGCTTTATTAATTTTGTGCTTTCAGTGTATTGGTATGAAGGCGTTTTTCTTATCGTGCTCGCAGGTTACTTATTGATAAGAGGATTGCTAGGCGAAGTCATGGAGTATGTTTCGCATGTACTCATCCGTCATGTGACAAATGGATGGTTGTGGACAGAAGCATTTCTGAAGCCAATTGATAAAATATTACGAATTGTGCTATTTCTTGGTGCGTGGGTTGTGCTCTTCTTTTTGTTTGGCTGGGACAGGCAATCGCTGGTTGTTTCAAACTTAAATAGACTGATGCATTACCACTTGTTTGATATGTTAAATACAAGTATTACACCCCTGAGTGTGCTTGAGTTATTTATTATTATTTCTTTATTGTATTGGACAGCACGTTGGACGCGAGAATTTGTTTACCGATTTTTATTATCACGCACTAAAGATCTTGGCGTTCGTAATAGTATTGCAATATTGAGTCAATATACCATGATCGTGGTTGGTATCTTGATTGGCTTACGCGTGTTGGGTATTGATTTGCGTGCATTGACTGTTGTTGCAGGTTTTTTTGCTTTTGGAGTGGGTTTGGGTTTGCGTGATTTAGTTAATAATTTTGCCTGCGGATTTTTATTATTATTTGAGCGCCCATTGCGGGTGGGAGATATGGTTAGCATTAATGGTCAAGAGGGAGATGTCATGCATCTTGGTAGTCGTGCGGTCACTATTCGTACGTGGGATCACATGGAGTTTGTTGTACCTAATACAGAAATTTTTTCTAAAACATTTATTAACTGGACTGCGAAAGATTATATTGTTCGTTCAGTAGTTACAATCAATGTGAATCGTCTTGATGACCCGCATGATGTGCAAGCATTAATTTATAAGGTATTAGCTGGCCATAAAGATGTATTAACTGATCCAGCGCCTGAAGTTTTTCTGAAAGAATTAGCGGGCAATTTTATCGAATTTGAAGTGCGTTATTATGTTAATTTGCGTCAAGTCAAATCACGTGTATGCGCACGTTCAGATGTATTGATGACAGTTTGGGATGCTTTCAAGCAGCATGGAGTACAACCGCCTTATCCGCATCATGAGATACATGTTAAATCTTAACTCATTCTACGCAGAAGAAGGTTTTTGATTTTTCTCACTTTGATAAGCAATTACAGTTCCTGTGACTGTTTTATCATCTTTATTTAAATTGATCACTGCATCACCACCCATCGTAGCAGCTAGATTACGCATGGCATCACGGATACACGCTTCTTGTCGCTTGATTCCGCGTGAATTGTATTTAGAAATAATGGCTTTTCCTAGAATAGTATAAGGCGTGGTAGGGGATTGTTTTTCCGTATAGACTGCAACCATGAGAGGATTCTTTAATTTAATAGCAGCATGTTGGTTTGATATGTTTGTTGTTGGGTGATCGCTGTCTAGGGTACTGCAAGCCGATAAAAACAAGCCTGTGTAAATGAAGAGAAGCAGGTATAATGTTCGCATTGCAATATCCTTTTTGCATGTTCAATCAGTGATTCGATGTCACTATAGTAGCGCAAACAATCAAATCAGCACAAGAGGCAGATTTTTTTACAATAGGTAATAGATGACAAATTTTCTAGAAATAGCCCGGCGTGACTTATTAGATCCGTCCGGTTTGACAGAAAGTCAATTACAAACTGTCCTGGGTACAGTGTTAGGCAATACCATTGATAATGCAGATTTGTATTTTCAATCCACCTATTCTGAAGCATGGGTTTTGGAAGATGGCATTATTAAAGGGGGTAGTTACGACATTGATCGGGGCGTTGGTGTGCGGGCGATGAGTGGCGAAAAAACGGGTTTTGCTTATTCTGATGATATTGTGATGCCAGCATTAGAACAAGCAGCCTATGCTGCCCGGAGTATTAGTGTGCGGCAGGGGCAACAAGCAGTCTCCACCTATCAATGGACTCAAGGCCATGAACTGTATTTACCGGTTAATCCACTTAACTCGATTAATGAAAATGACAAAGTGGCTCTTTTGCAACGGCTTGATCGTTATGCTCGTCAGCAGGATCCGCGTGTCATACAGGTTAATCTTAGCTTAGCGGCAGAGTATGACACTATACTTGTGATGGCAAGTGATGGTCATCTTGCAGCAGATGTACGGCCGTTGGTACGTTTGAATATAAGCGTTGTTGTTGAGCAAGGTGCGCGGCGTGAACAAGGCTATGCAGGCGGGGGCGGTCGTTATGATTATTTATATTTTCTTGAAGGAGATCGTGCAGAAGGTTATGTCCGTGAAGCCGTACGGCAGGCCCTCGTCAATCTTGAAGCAGTTGCTGCACCTGCAGGCATGATGCCTGTTGTATTAGGCCCTGGTTGGCCAGGTGTATTATTGCATGAAGCCGTAGGTCATGGCTTAGAAGGTGATTTTAATCGTAAAGGTTCTTCTGCTTTTAGCGGCCGCATCGGTCAGCAAGTTGCATCATCTGTGTGTACTGTAGTAGATGATGGGACATTAGCCAATCGTCGTGGCTCACTGAATATAGATGATGAAGGCACCCCCACACAATGCACTGTGTTGATTGAAAAAGGTATCTTGCGAAGCTATATCCAAGACAAACGCAATGCACGTTTAATGGGAATGCAATCGACGGGTAATGGCCGACGAGAATCGTATGCACATATGCCTATGCCACGTATGACAAATACGTATATGTTAGCAGGGCAATCTACACCCGATGAAATTATTGCCTCCGTAAAAAAAGGCATTTACGCCGTTAATTTTGCAGGTGGGCAAGTGGATATTACATCGGGTAAATTTGTTTTCTCAGCCAGTGAAGCCTATCTGATTGAAAATGGCAAAATAACAGTGCCAGTTAAAGGCGCAACATTAGTAGGTAATGGGCCTGAAGTGATGACTAAAATTTCGATGGTAGGGAATGATTTACAGTTAGATGCAGGGATTGGGATTTGTGGGAAAGATGGGCAAAGCGTTCCTGTTGGAGTAGGGCAGCCTACGTTGAAAGTAGATTTGTTTATTTGCAAGTGGAGGCGGAGTGATGGCTGGGCCAGTTCTCATCTTGAGAGCCCTTATACGAGTGAAGGATCAACTAAAATTCATAAGTGTCCAGTAAAATAGCTTACTCCATTGCTGTACATAACACTTACAGCAATGAGGTATGCTATTTCCTGATTTTTTCAGCAATGTATAACTATTGTGGACCGGTCTTTAGCCTCTTTGCATTATTATTTTGTTCAGGCGCTTGATTTTCCTTGTCGGCACGAGATGTTTGTATAATTGTTTTGAGGGTGCCTTTTAGCCGCTCTTTGGTATCAATTCCGCTATAAAATTCATTTCCTTTTGCAATGGTTACTCGGTATGTTTTATTTATAAGACATGAAAAATCGGGTGTTTCATTCTGTAGCATGCTCTCAATAATTGAACCAATCACTGCTTCACTTCTTTCTGTGCTTTTTGCGCTTTTTGTAAGAATTGTAATGACATAGCCTGCTAACAAATGGTTATTTGGAAATGTAACGTTTGTGACTGCTGGGGTGGATTCATATTGACTATTTTCTTTTCGTTTAAAACTATCGAAACGGTGACCAAACATGGGTTTTCTCCTCTGTTCTGAGTGTGTTATAAACTTAATTTAAAGTTATGTTCTTTTATAAGGCAGATATAATAGGTAGTTTTATATAAATTTTCAACAATAAAATAATTTTAGATTAAATTTTAATCTATTTAATAAGGTGGAGGTTAAAGCGCAATGGAGGGTAGATTTAAGAAAATTGTATTATAAATCATCAGGATATAATGATTTCTATGGATATTTGTAACTATTTAGCGCCCCTAATCTGTCATTCCCGCGAAGGCGGGAACCCATTCCGCAACTGTCTCTAAAAATAAAAAAGCACAATAAATTGCTAAGATAAAGATAAAGTTAAAGGCTAGTCACAATAGGTTCCCGCCTTCGCGGGAATGACAGATTGGGGGCGCTGAATAGTTATTAGTTATAAATTAACGGGAGCTCATTTCAATTAGATTTTTTAAATACCGAAACAATTCCGTATCCGGTTTTTCTTTCTTTTTGGCGTTTCGTATTAATTGCCTTAGCTGTTGTCTATCTGTATGGGGGAATTGCAGTAAGAATTCTTGCAATGCTTCATCTTCTTCTACGACTAGCTTGTCTCGCCATCGTTCAATTTGATGAAACTGAGCTTTGCTTTGTTGGCTTTTCAATGCAAATTTATCTATTGCTGCTTGAATGGGGGCCATATCTTCAATCCCACGCATTAAGCGGCCAATATACTGTAGCTGTCTGCGTTTAGCGCCATGGCTAGGGAGGGATCGTGCAGTGATGATAGCGTCTAACAAGATGCTATCTAAAGGAATTTGTGACAATTGTGCCGCAGGCAGTTCTACCAATGTTTCACCAATTTTTTGCAGGGCAATCATTTGGCGCTTACGTTTTGATTTACTGTCACCTAGCGGCACACTGTCTTGCATTTTAAGCTAGCTTATTGCTGTTCAGCGGGAGCTGGCTCTGCTGCTTTTTTAGCTGGGCTTGTATGACGGTGACGATGTTGTTTGTGTGCGCAATGATGTACACGGCGACCTTTGGTAACAGGTTTAGGTGCGGAGTCATTGCCAGTCATTTGTTGTACAGCAGCGTCTTGGCTTGCAGCGGGTTCATCTGATGCAAATGCAACGGGTGCTGCAATAACGGATGCACTGATTAATAGAGCGATAAATTTTTTCATGTTTGCCTTTCTCCAATGTTAATGTGAAGGCGATTAGGATACTATAAATTTATTAAAATGAATACGAGAGAAATCAATATGGTTGATCTGGTTCAAGCAGGTTTTACCGCAACACATTTAAAGACGCTCATAACTGAAATTTTAGACGAAGCGAGGTTACAAGGCGCTACCCATGCTGAAGTGGATATAGGGGCAAATAAAGGTTTTTCAGTCACCGTCCGTAAGGGTGACGTAGAGTCGGTTGAATATCATCAAGATAAGATGATCGATATCACCGTTTACGTTGGCAAGCGCTCAGGTTCTTCCAGTCTTTCTGATTTTAGGCCAGAAGCCATACGGTTAGCTATTCAAGCGGCTTGTAACATTGCTCGTTTTACTGATGAAGATCAATATGCAGGGCTTGCGGATAAAAATTTGCTTGCCTTTGATTACCCACAGCTAGATTTAGCCTATCCATGGCCTATCACTGTGGAACAGGCCATTGAAATGGCTAAAACGTGTGAAGCGACTGCATTAGCTTATGATAAACGTATTACCAATTCAGATGGTGCCAGTCTCTCCACTACGGAAGCTTGGAATGTATATGGCAATACAGAGGGTTTTATTGGTATTTTTCCGGTTACTCGTCATGAAATGAGCTGTGTACTTATTGCCTCTCAGGGTGATGAGATGCAGAGAGATTATAGTTATACTATTGCCTGTGATCCCCAGTTACTCACACCGGCGGCCCAAATTGCAAAAGAGGCTGCAAAGCGTACCGTTAATCGTTTAAATGCACAGTGTTTAACGACGCGTCGCGTACCTGTCATTTTTGCGGCGGAAGAAGCGAGGGGTTTATTAGGCCATTTCATGACGGCCATTACAGGGAGCCACTTATATCGCAAAACTTCTTTTTTATTAGATCAGTTAGGCCAATCCATTTTTCCATCGCATATCTCAATAGATGAGCGCCCTCATTTGGCGAGAGGATTAGGTAGTGCGCCTTTTGATGATGACGGCGTTGCAACGCGGCCGAATGTATTTATTAAAGAGGGTATTTTGCAAAGTTATAGTTTGGGGGTGTATGCAGCTCGCAAATTAGGGATGCAAACAACAGGTAATGCGGATGGTGCGCATAATTTATTTATTACTACAGGTCAAAAAAATCTACCTGCGTTATTGAAAACGATGGGTACCGGATTGTTAGTGACTGAGCTAATGGGTCAAGGTATTAATTTAGTAACCGGCGATTATTCGCGTGGTGCAACGGGTTTTTGGGTTGAAAATGGCGAGATCCAATATCCTGTAGAAGAAGTGACTATTGCAGGTAATTTGCGAGATATGTATCAGAATCTAGTTGAGGTCGGCAGTGATGTTGATGTGCGTGGTAATATCAGGACGGGGTCTATTCTTTTAGAAGAGATGATGGTGGCGGGAGATTAGAGTTTTTCCTCTTTGTAAATTGATTTTAATTGTTATTTATTCCATGTTTGATAAACGAATTAATCATAAGGTATACGACAACCCTAATCCTAAGGTATCGATGTTATGGATGGGTGAGTTGCCTTGAATATGTGTCAATGAAAAATCTGTAGCAATGTGTTGAGTAAAGTTGTAACTGATACCGCAACCAATCTCAGGCAATATTTTATTTACATTGCTGTTAACGCGTGGAGGTTCGTTAACATAAGATTGATTAAAAACATTTTGATGCACAAAGGCCAACCCTATTTTACCAAAAAAACTCAGGCCATTGCTGAAAGGATAGATAGCCTTACCAGCCATATCGATACTGTATAATCGGTAATGATCCGGGCCTAAAACATCATTACCGGCATAATGATCATTGATTAAATCCAGATAGCTACTCTCTAAAGCAAAATAATCATTGATGCGATAACCCACGTAAGGCTTAACTTTAGTATAATAATAAACAGAATTTATCCATGTCGATAAAGCAGCATTACTCATGGGTTCGTAAGTTGTAATCGTGAGATCGCCTCCCAAATAGAAACCATTGGCAGCATTCATTCCAGCGCAAGAAATTGCTGAGTGTAAAGTGAATAACGTAAAGAGGAATATTTTCTGTTTCATTGTTGTATCTCCCGTTTTAAAAAGTAACATGCGTGTTTGTCATGTTTGATATTTTAAAAAATAATATAATCTTCTATTTTATTTCACAAATTGATTTATTTTATTAAAACCATTTATTTTATGAATCTATCAGGCATTATTAATTTCACGATCGTTTTTACATCTTAGATAAAGCGGCTGAAAATGATGTAATCAAAATAGAAGTGTTTTATCACTTCATGAGTGCCATGGTATTTTAGGGGTTTTAAAGAACAGTTGATTTTAATCTTGCTTTAGATAAGATATGAACTAATAAAAATTACACTAAAAAAAGAGATTATTTTAATGATTTTTTTAAATAGAAATAGGATTTGCAATAAAATCGTCTGGCACACTCTTCAGATATTTGTTGGTTTGACGTTGCTGTTGTGTAGCATGACGGCAACAGCTATAAGCTGCCCAGGATCAGAAGATTTCATGCATGTTTCTGGTCTATGGGGATGGTCGTGGGGTTTACGCCCTGGTCACGAGGACTTTATTTCACTTCCAGGGAATCCTCCTCTGTGGACACCTAAAGAAAATGATTTTTCACCAAATTACCCTTTGTCCTTGGGAGTTTATTTTATCACTATTGATGTGGCTACCCACACAGCAGTAGCCTTATTATACTGTACTTACACTTTATCAGATGGAAAAGTTATTTCGGTACAGACCAAAGAAAAGAAGCAATTTAGTCTAGATGAACTCAACAGAATCGCTCAGTGGAAAACAGCAAAGACAAGTATTGTTGTGGATCGTTATCTTATAACTAGTGATGGGTATGAGTGCTCAACGACTGCTGGTACCGCTAATCAATGTAGTATTGATCTCATTTAAAAATGAGAATTGAATGAATTAGCAAATGATAAAAATTTTCTAAAATGATTTTCAAGATCACTGATGTTACTTTTATGAAATATCATTTCCTCAAAAAGCTATACTGAGTAAAGGTAAGCTATGAAAATCTTTCTCGAATCAGAGCGTTTAATTATTAAAAAACCATCATTGGATCAGCTAGCTGAAGCGTTCTCTATCGATTCAGACCCGGAGATTATGCATTACATGGGTGGTGCTCGTACTGAAGATTCTATCCGTGCATGGCTTGAAAAAAATATTCAACATCAAAAGAAGCACAGCTTTGGTTTTGGATTCGTCTATGAAAAAGAGACGGGTCAATGTATAGGAAGAGCTGGACTGCTCTATCTCGCTTATGATGATACGCAACCGGATATTGAAATAGGATATAGATTACATCAATCATCGTGGAACAAAGGATATGCAACTGAATTAGTTAAAGCACTTATTCAATGGGGGTTTTCAAATCTATCTGTCAATAAATTAGTTGCTGTTATCAATCCAAAGAATGAACGCTCTAGGCGCGTCTTAGAAAAAGTAGGAATGTGTTATGTAGGAAAAGACAGGTATTATGACAAAGAAGTAGAGCGTTATGAAATTTTAAAATGGGATAAAGAATAAATATAACTACTCGTCCGTTTTTGTCATTACGAACAGATTAAGAGTAATAAGTAACATAGTTAGGTAAAATGAGACGGGATTTTCACATTTCTTATATTAAATTATCTAATAAAGTCAAAATATTATATAAGTTATTATATTTTAAGTGCAAAATAATCCTATTAAAGGGTTATTTTGCACTTAAAATATAATTAATACTAGAAAAAATTATAATTTAAGTGCATTATATACCTATAAAGGGGTGTATTATGCACGCAAAGTATAATGAAATTTCAAAAACATTAGGCTCTTTAGCAGGCCGTTTAGTTGCGACACTGTATAGCCATAACCGTCCTATTTTTCATTTTCAAGAAGCAGCAAAAATCTTAGGCGGGCGCGCACCTGCCTCGAAAGTTCTCTCTCAGTTAATTAACAACGGCATAGTGACTCGATTAAAATCAGGTGCGTTCTGTCTCGTTCCTTTTGAGCTAGGTTTTGAAAAAGAATATTTAGGGAATCCTTACTTAGTTGCGCGAGAGCTCATCGTAGGTAGTCACAAGGAAAATAATGAAAGATATTGTCTCTCTCACGGCTCTGCTTTTGATTTACATCAAATGATAACACAACCGCAATTTATCGTTTATGTTAGTTCCACTAGAATGTTACGTTCTCGAACGATTCAAGGAACCGAATTTCGATTTGTACGTTGCAAGAAAAGTGACTTATTTGGTCTCACTGAATTATGGATTGATAAAAATGAGAAAGCTTTTGTCAGCGATTTAGAGCGTACTTTGTTAGATGGTTTAAAACAACCTGATTACTGCGGAGGGTTTTCAGAAGTAGCAAAAGGATTTTCAATAAAACAGAGTGAAATTGATCCACAAAAAATAATTGATTATGCAAAGCAGTTGAGCGTGGGTGCTGTGAATAGAAGGCTAGGCTATTTAATGGAACTCTATAATATTGGCTCACGTATTCATTGGGAATTTTTACAAACCACACTGACTTCTACCTATCAGCTACTTGATCCTGCGCTTCCTGCCGAAGGTCGTCACATGGCTAAGTGGCGATTAAGATTAAATATACCAGAAGAAGAGCTGATAGCACTGAGAGTAACATAATTTATGATTCAACAAAGCCAAATTTCTAAACTCTCTAACCGATTGTTGAAAGAACAAGGAGGAAGACGTATACCAGAAAATGTTTTGGAAAGAGATTATTGTATTGCGTGGTTTTTAATAGGACTATCACGTTTGCCTTTGCGAAATAAGCTGGTATTTAAAGGCGGAACAGCTTTGAGGCGTTGTTATTTTTCTGATTATCGCTTTTCAGAAGACCTTGATTTTACACTTTTGCAATCACTCTCCTTTGAAGAATTAAAAAATGAGCTTGAATCAGTTTATGCAGAAGTAAAACATGCTGCAAATATTATTTTTCGATTTTCTCGACCTGATACAACATCTCATCAAAATAGTTATACATTTTACCTCCTCTACGAAGGACCACTCCCTATCGCTACCCCAAAAGAAATTAAAGTAGATGTAACAATCAAAGAAAGAATTTTTTATGCGCCTGAAGAGCGTCCTGTGCTTAAAAGTTGTCCTGAATTTAGCGATCTTCCTGAAGGAGAAAAAATGCTAGTTTACTCTCTTAATGAAATCGCTACTGAAAAAACAGTAGCACTTCTTGATCGAGCAAGGACAGAACCGCGTGATTTATATGATCTATGGTATCTGATGGAGCAAAACAATTTAGTCAATCTGAGTGATTGTGTGGAAGCAATTCATGCTAAACTTGCACATCGAGGAAAAAATCTTAATGAGGTGCGCGGGGAATTTTCTAAAAAAGAAGCGCGTCTCAAAAAAACGTGGGAGACTAGATTGTCAGCACAAATGGCAACTCTTCCTGAATTTGATAAAATTTATCGAGCAGTCAAGAGAGCTTTTCGACAGGCTGATATTACTGATTAGATTAGCTGTCAAATGCATTACTTTTAACTTTGCCAAATTTGGCGTCCCCAACGAGATTCGAACTTGTGTTACCGCCGTGAAAGAATGATGTTATATACTTTGTTAGACTTTCTTTTACACTATAACCTATTGTTTTAAATAACAATCAGTGTATGATGCTCTATCACCGTCTACCCCTATTTACGACTGGATTTTAACTAAAAGTTGACTAAATTCTGAAAGAGCTATTTATGGGACGCATGGTCAGAGAATACCGACTAGAAACGCGTGAAGCACGAATACGGTTAAAGCCTCGCCAAAATCCTTATTGGCGGTTAATCAGTACGAACGTGCATCTTGGTTACCGTAAAGGTAGTCGTGGCGGGCAATGGTACTATCGGGTCTATCATGAAAATGAATACATCAAGCGCGTCTTTGCTGAGGCTGATGACCATGCGGATGCGAATGGCACAACTATTTTAAGCTTTGCTCAAGCGCAGGAACACGCCAGAAAAGAAGTGCATAAAATTATTAATGGCAATGATTGGCATGACAAACCTTACACTGTAAAAGATGCAGTTGCAGATTATTTGGCTGACTTTAAAGCGCATGGTAAAAAATCCTTGTATGCAACTGAAACACAGATTAACGCACATGTCATACCTGCATTTGGTGAAAAAACAGTAGTTAATTTGACCTATGAAAAATTAAATACCTGGAAAAACAAACTTGCCACAACTGCAAAAAGAACTCGTACTGGCTTGGGGGAAGAGCAGCAATTCAAGAACAATGAAGCGGATGATCCCGAGTATCAACGCAAACGGCGTGCAACAGCTAATCGAATTATTAGCATCTTTAAAGCTATTTTAAATCATGCTTTTCATACTAATCGCATTCCGTCTAATGAAGCATGGCAAAAACTAAAACCGTTTAAAAATGTCACTGAACCCAAAATTCGTTTTCTTTCCGAACCTGAAACCATACGTTTAATCAATGCAGCAGAACCACATCTTAAATTATTAGTAAGAGGAGCACTACTCACAGGCGCTCGTTATGGAGAACTAGCAGCTCTTCGTGCTAGCGATTATAATCACGATAATAACAGTATTTTTATTCAGCAAAGTAAAAGCGGAAAACCACGATATATACCACTCAACAAAGAAGGCATTAAGTTTTTTAAACAATTAATTGCGGGGAAAAGCAGTAAAGAGTTTATTTTTATACGTACCAATGGCTCACCATGGAAAAAGAATTTTCAAGCAAGACCGCTACAGACAGCATGTAAAGCTGCCAGCATAATTCCAGCTATCACATTTCATGATTTACGGCATACTTATGCAAGCATTTTGGCAATGAAGGGTGTGCCGCTACAGGTTATTTCCGCTGTGCTAGGGCATTCTGATACTAGAATAACGCACAAGCATTATGCGCACCTGATGCCTTCTTATATTGCGGATGTGATTCGTGAGCATTTGCCAGATTTTGGGGAAACAGAAAAAAACAATGTTAGTTCAATAGTGCTAAAAACACTAAATAGCAATAGCTAAGGATACTCATATGAAAAATAAAATACCTGTTAAAAAAAATAACATCAAAAATCAATTAACCAGCCTTAAACGCATAAATACTCTTTATGTCCGTGTATCAAACTATATCGATAGCGCACGTCAAAATATCCAACGTTCCATCGACACTGAAATGGTTAAGGCGTATTGGCTCATTGGTCGAGAAATCATTGAAGAAGAGCAGCATGGTCAAAAGAGAGCAGAATACGGCAGTTTTCTATTAAATGCTCTTTCAGAACGATTAGTAGTAAAATATGGGCGAGGATTTAGCGTCTCCACTTTGAGAGACATACGGCAATTCTATTTAACCTATCCAATTCACCACGCACTGCGTGGTGAATCTGAAATGCAGATTAACCCCTCTCTTAGCTGGATACATTATCACGCTCTAATGAGAGTTCATCGGCCAGAAGCACGCCGTTTTTATGAAATTGAAGCTGAAAAAAACCATTGGTCAGGTAGAGAGCTTGAAAGACAAATAAATAGCTTATTATATGATCGGCTAGCAAAAAGTAAAGATAAGCGCGGCTTAGTAAAACTTGCTCGTAAAGGACAAGAAATTAATGCACCTGAAGATTCCATAAAAGAACCTTTAATTCTAGAATTTTTAGGAATGCCAGAATCACATCGTCTTGTAGAATCAAAGCTTGAAGAAGCTCTTATTAATAATTTACAAAAATTTTTATTAGAACTTGGTACAGGGTTTGCTTTTGTAGCAAGGCAAAAGCGCCTTACTTTAGATGGCGATCATTTTTATGCAGACCTTGTTTTCTACCACATTATTTTAAAATGTTACGTTATTATTGATTTAAAGACGAGAAAATTATCTCACTCTGATTTAGGCCAGATGCAATTATATGTTAATTATTTTGATCAAGAACTACGAACTAATAGTGATAATCCTACTATAGGATTGATACTGTGCTCTAAGAAAAATGATGCTATGGTGAAATATACACTTGGCAATAAAGCAAAACAAATATTCACCACAAAATATCAATTTCACTTGCCGACAGAAGCAGAACTTGAAGCTGAACTCAAAAAAGAAGTTAAAGAAATTACTTATCAGTTAAAAAGAAAACAAAAAAGGGAAAAAATTATAAAAATTATAAACGTCAGTTTTGTTATTCTCAAAAAACCTGACGCACTGTGAAGAATTTTCAATAAAACAGGATGCAATCGATTTACAGAAAAGTGATTTGGAAATTACTGCCACAACTTGTTTTTTTTTATTAATATGGGATATATAGAAATGCTCAAAAATTTTCTGATATCTGGAAATCTCTTAATCAATGCTAGATTGCTTAAAAAGATTAATTACGATATCCTCAAAAGCATTCTGGATACCCTTAGCTCATTTAATGTTCCAGTGAGATTATCTCCCGAGCGAGCTGCTTTTATGCTAAGATTGCTGCGACTCAGACATCAACGCGTGTTATATGAATTAGAAACATAAAAATGCGCCATATTGAACACATTATAGAACCACAAAAGCTGTTGCTGGCATGGCAATCTTCAGATGAAACTCATCGCACGCGTTATATTGTTGCGGAGTTAAATCGTATAGGGGAGGAAATTAACCTTACTTACTTGGTTAATACAGAAGATTTTCGTAAAGTACAAAATAAGGGGTTTGAATCATATACTGCGTTTCAGGACATTAATAAGGTTCACCATAATGTACTAGATGCATTTATGCGCCGACTACCACCTAGAACGAGAGGTGATTTTTCACAATACATGGATGGTCTTAGACTTAAGTCAGATATTCAATTGAGCGATTTTGCTTTGCTAGGTTACTCAGGCGCAAAGCTACCCTCAGATGGGTTTTCTATTATTCATCCTTTTAATAATGTAGATAGCACCTGCGAACTATTGTTAGAAGCAGCAGGATTTAGGCACCATGACGAGATTCAAATTAATGATACAGCATCTTTTTCAAAAGAATTTAATGAGGCCATACAAGCAGAAGCTATCCGTATAGTAGTGAATGGAAAGCACATTGGATATGTCAATCGAGGTCTTTTACCTACCTTCTTTGAGTGGATGAATGATAATCGAATTATTGGTGCTTGGGTTGAAAAAATAAATGGGACACCAAATAAGCCTACTGTATATCTTTATGTTAAAATTTCTCAAAAAAAATAATTGTTGCTCATGGTGTCATTTAGCATCGTAAATGGTCCATTTGATTCGCATCTTAATGGGGCCACCAAATTAGCAGTCTAATGGGACCACCAGATTAGCACCCTAATGGGACCACCTTAACGTATCAAACTTCGATAAAACAAAGTAAATTTTCTCTGTTGTTTTTTAATTTCAATGGAGGGAATCACGATGTCAAATAGGAGTTTTGAAATGTACCAATATCGTCAAATTATTGTTCGTCTGCGATCAGGCGAGAGTATGCGCAGTATAGGAAGGAGCAAGCTGGCTGACCGTAAAACGGTAAGACGAGTCCGCAACATAGCAATGAAGGAGGGATGGTTAACGAGCGCTGCTGAAATCCCAGCTGATGAGGTATTAGCAAGATTTTTAGGTCAGCCACGAACGGCGTCCCAAAACCAGCTGGTATTGCCGCATCAGCAACAGATAGAAGACTGGCATCGCCAAAACATTCAAGCAAGCACGATTTACGTCACCTTACAACGGCAACATGGATTTACAGGCAGCTATCATTCGGTACAGCGTTTTATAAAAAAAATAAAGAACAAGTCGACTGACGTAACGATGATTCTGGATTTTAAACCAGGAGAATGTGCGCAAGTTGATTTTGGCGCTGGGCCAAAATTAATTGACGGCATCTCCGGTGAAATAATTTCAACCTGGATATTCGTGATGGTTCTTGCGTGGAGCCGACATCTGTATGCTGAAATAGTTTTGCGACAAGATGTAGAAACATGGCTGGGCTGCCATCGGCGTGCATTTTGTTTTTTTAATGGCGTGCCTAAGAAGATCACGATTGATAATGCAAAATGCGCGATTACCAAAGCCTGTTACTATGATCCTGTTGTGCAGCGCGCTTATGCTGAGTGTGCAGAAGGTTATGGGTTTATCATTTCTCCTTGCCCACCCTATGACCCACAAAAGAAAGGACGTGTGGAATCAGGTGTAAAATATGTAAAGAAAAATTTTGTGCCATTGCGTCATTTTAGAGATCAAGTCGATGCTAACCAGCAACTCATGCAATGGAGCCTTGAGATAGCGGGTAATCGTATTCATGGAACAACGCGCGAAAAACCGCTGACATTGTTTACACAAACAGAATCGCATTTACTCAAGCCCTTGCCGGACAATCTGCCAGAATGTGCTATCTGGCAAAAAGTAAAGGTACATAGTGACTGTCATGTGATGTTTTTAAAATGCCGTTATTCTGCGCCCTATCAACTTACTAAACAGGAATTATGGTTGCGTGCATCAGAAACAACAGTCCGCCTCTATCATGAAAACACTTTAAAGCCAGTGCATCCAAGACAGTTTAAGCTAGGTTCAAGGCATACGCTTGAAGAACATTTGCCGCCCAATGCGTTGGCCTGGTGCCTGAAAGACTCGCAATGGTGTCTTGCGCAGGCGAAAAAAATTGGCCAACACTGTGAGCAAGTCATCGAGAAATTATTAAGTGACTCGGTGGTGGATTATTTGCGAGCAGCACAGGGGGTGATTAGCCTGCAGAAAAAATATGGTCAGGCACGCTTGGACGCTGCTTGCCAACGAGCGCTCGCGTTTCAAAACCCGCGCTACAAAATCATCAAATCGATTCTGGAAAAGGGACTGGAATACAAACCGCTTCCTGAACAGAAAGCATTTGATGATCTGACAGAAACGTACACGGGAAATGGCCGTTTCTGTCGAGACACATCAACACTTTTACAATAACTTAATTTGAGGTAAATAGTTTATGACACATCCTATGCCAGAAATAAATACTCTACTTAAGCAATTACGATTATCTCATATCATTGATAATTTGACACTGCGTAACAGGGAGTCCATTGAAAGAAAATTAGCTTACCCAGAATTTTTATCGCTGCTTATGCAGGATGAAATTTTGGGGCGCGAAAACAGAAAATTACAGGGACGCATCAAGCGTTCCTGTATTCGCCCTGATAAGGTACTGGAAAATTTTGATTTTGACTTTAATTCAAAAATAAATCGTATACAAATTCAAGAACTTTCTTCCTGCCGTTTTATCGCTGAAAATTCTTCTATCCTCATCGTTGGGCCTTGTGGTACAGGCAAAAGTCATATCGCACAGGCATTGGCTCACTGTGCTATTCGCAAAGGCATTGATGTTTTATGGCTAACACAAAGCAAATTATTTGGTGACATTCAAGCAGCAAGGGCCATGGGACGCTATGGCAAAAAATTCTTGGAATTAGCAAAAGTTCCATTGCTCATTATTGACGACTTTGGTTTAAGGCCCATGCGATCTCCCCAAGATGAAGATTTGCATGATTTAGTCTCTGAGCGCTATGAAAAGGCATCGACTATTGTGACCAGTAATCTTGATTTTAGCGAATGGGGAAATGCTTTCCCTAATCAATTGCTTGCTGCTGCAACATTGGATCGACTTCGCCATAATGCGCATCGCCTCGTTCTGGAAGGAGCTAGTTTCAGAGGAAGCCAGGATGGTAACTCCAAAAAAAACAGGAGAAAAAATAACTCATTGAAATGATGCAATTTTAGTAAAAAATAAAGGCCGGTTGATATATTATTTTGTTATTTTAAGTAGCCCATTAGGGTACCAATCAGTGGTTCCATTAGTTGCTAATTGACAACATGGTTGCTTTATATTCAAAAAATAGTAGAATGCGGTCTTTGTGATTAATTAAGAGGAGAAAATTCATGTTACGCAAAGTTGCTCTTACGAGCTTATTAATTTCTATCTGCTTCCCTTGTTCTTATGCGCAGTCGATTAAGTTTACACCTATTCCTGCTGACAGTAGCTATCAGGGAAACCCTGCCTGTTATGTTGCTTGTTACTCAAATAATAAACAAGACAGCGTGTATTATGTTGGTACCAGCGATAACAAAAATATTTATTTTCATGGTTTGGTTCTTGTTGGTGGTAAATATTCTGGCGATATTTGTAAACCAACGGGTTATGAAAATGCCGATATCAGTGCTGACTCGTCCTTTAAAAAGTTATGTAATGATAAGATTGGAAGCTGTAAAGGTACTGAATGTTGGGCAGGCGGTGATACTGGTGGTTTTTTCATTCATGAGTGATACTGGATTGGCGCATTATAAGATCAAATGCGCCAATCATTTTTTATACCGTAACAATATCAAATCTAAAATTAAGTAAGACTGTTTTTTATAATAAATCATAAATCAATTTCAGCATATTTAAGGCTGTTTGATGCGTTATATTGTTACTTTAAGTGGCCCCATTAGAGTGCTAATCGGTGGTCCCATTAAGCTGCTAATTGACACATGGTCTTAATAAACAAGTTGAAAAAGATGTGAGTGAATGGAAAATTATATGAGGTAAAGTGATATGGAAAAAACATTACTTGAAGTTGCACATGAGATGGCAAGTGACCTCTATGAAGCAGGGGTAATTGATGCTGTTACAATGAGCGAGTATGAATCTGCATGTGTTCCTGCTATTCGTAAATAACTTCTAAAAAAATCAACCGCATTCGCTTACATGAAAAAGTGAGCCAGGTTATTTTTGCCAAATATCTTAATACTAGTACATCTACAATTAGACAATTATTACCGTCACGACAAAATAGTGACAGTTTGATCTTTTAACTCATTTATTTTTATAGACTATTTTTAAAAACTGCGCAACGTCACTACAGACATCTGCGATGTCTCTAGTGACGCTGCACGTCATACCACCCCTATATCCATACCACTTAAAAAATACATATAGATTCCATAAACCAACGCATTTGTGTTTGACAATGATGAATCTTCTTGTATAAGATAAGT
>JBGAPT010000073.1:0-7612 GCA_044221135.1 Gammaproteobacteria bacterium | reverse complement strand
CTTTCCTTCATTTTTGCTTTTTACTGGAGAAAATAAATAAACATATCCCATCTGTTCTCCTTTACTATTTAAAACTTTTTGTGCGTCACTTCGCGTAAAATTTAACTCTTTAGGATCTCCTAAGCTAGGCGGTAGCCCTGTCGCTTCTATAGCTTTGCCATCTTCTAAAAAGCTTATGTTTATATCAGGTTGTCCTGGTGCGCCGCGCCAGTGCAATGCAACCCCTCTTCCTGTATTTTCAAAATTATCTTTTATATTATTTTTTATCGTATCGATAGGTACACCAATAGGGATTAATGTTTGGCAACTTTGATACATTGGATTAGAGGGTGGCGCGGTAGCAATAGCAGGTAAGTTTGAGTTTTGATTTGGCATCATAAATGGTGATTGTGGTTGAGTCACAACCGGATGAATGTTAGTGGGTGTTGTTGAGGGTGGTGGTGAGTAACCTGGGATTACAACTTCTTCAGCAACTGGAGGAGAAGTATTCATTTCGTCTGCTAATGCACTTATTGATATCACCCCTAGATATAAACAAATGATTCCTGTAGATAGTCTATACATATTTACTCCCTGTAGAGCTCTTCTAAATATTTTGGATTATAGCATCTCATCTAGTCATTATCTTGTGATTTATTTTTTCAAAAAAATGCTCGAAATACAGCAAGTATTCCAGTGCTTTTTTTGAAAAAATAAAGCTCGATCTGATGGCCATCTGAGCGCTATAATCCAAAATAATTATCTGAAGAGCTCTATAATAGGCGGTGAAACTTATTTTGATAGTGAGACTTTATGAAAATATGGCAGATGGATATCAGTTTGGAGTTAATAAAAACGCGTAGTAAAAATACGATGGTAGAGTGTCTTGGTATTGAGTTTACAGAGATAGGGGATGATTATTTAGTGGCGCGTATGCCAGTTGATATACGTACTAAACAACCACTGGGTATTATGCATGGCGGTGCATCTTGTGTATTGGCGGAAACAGTGGGTAGTACAGCAGCCAATTTTTGTTTGGATCAAAGCCAATATTATTGTGTGGGTCTTGATATTAATACCAATCATATACGTTCTGCTCGTGAAGGTTTTGTGATAGGGACAGCAAAGCCTTATCATTTAGGGAAATCGACTCAGGTATGGAGTATTGAAATTATGAATGAGCAGAAAAAATTAATTTCAATTAATCGGTTAACAATGGCGGTATTAGCGCGTTAGTGATTTATATCCATTGCATCTAAAAGTGCGAAGTGTGATGGGTATAGACCCAGGATGCTACGGGTATATTTTTAGCGTAAACAAGTTAAAGTAATTTTATTTCCTAATTGTAGTGTTGCGGCTGTGCCTAACGGTAAGGAAAAATTAGTATATCCATGGCCTACTCCTTCTATTTGAGCTACTGGTATTTTGCTGCTATGTGCGAAGCGATTGAGTGCGTGTGTAATGAGTGATGTACCATCAGGTTCATCACCTTTAATAAAATCACCTAATAAAATGGCGGCTGCATCTTTAAAAATAGCGGCTTGTTCTAAATGTTGCAACATGCGGTCAATACGGTAGCCGCGTTCACTGGTCTCTTCTAGTAAAATTATTTTATTTCGCCCATCCAATTGCCAAGATGTACCAACTCCTGCTTGAACGAGTGATAAATTACCGCCTACTATACAACTTTCAATAGTGCGATTTTCTTTTGCAGAATTGTTGAGAGGAACTAAGCCAGTAAATGCAATTTGTTTAATATCACCAAATAGAATCGATTTAAGCGAGGCAATGGACTCAGATGAAAATCTGTCAGGTGCTGATGCACCATGAATGGTTGGCCATAGCCATTGTTGTTGCAGATAAAGTTGTAAAGCAGTGGTATCACTCATGCCAATAAAGAGTTTAGGTGATTTAGGAGGCGTGAGCATTGATAATTTCGGTATTAATCGCATAGAACCATAGCCGCCACGTGCGCAAAAGATGGCTTTAGTATCTGTATTT
Organism: Gammaproteobacteria bacterium; assembly: GCA_044221135.1. Lineage (GTDB taxonomy): Bacteria > Pseudomonadota > Gammaproteobacteria > DSM-16500 > DSM-16500 > UBA4722. The sequence goes on along the minus strand of JBGAPT010000073.1, from coordinate 5,632 downwards.
TTTAAAGCATTCACCAAGTGTTTAAAACGAACTTCATCCGTATTGGCACAAAATATGTCTTCACCAAAGATATCCTCTGCTATTAAACAAGTTAACTGCCAGGATTCTAATAAATTTTTTAATGTCATTAACTGTTCATCAGAACAGCGCGAAGCAGGTGCAATAATATCAACGCTGTCGCCGGGCTTTAATAGAGGTAGTTTTAACATAGTGATCAGTTCCTATTAAAACCTCACATCTTGAGGTGTTATGGGTATAAGTTAAAATCTTCACCTAAATAGACTTCGCGGACTTGTTTATTTGTCAAAATAGTCTTAGGTGTGCCTTCGCAGATAATTTCACCTTGATTAACAATATAAGCGCGTTGACAAATGTCTAACGTTTCTCGCACATTGTGGTCTGTAATGAGTACGCCTATATTGCGGCTACATAAATGCGTAATAATTTGTTTGACATCAATGACTGAAATAGGGTCGATTCCGGCAAAAGGTTCATCCAGTAAAATAAATTTGGGCTCTGTTGCAAGTGCGCGGGCAATTTCTACACGACGTCGTTCACCGCCAGATAAACTAATGCCTAATGTGTCGCGTATATAGTCGATGTTAAATTCTTGTAAGAGTCGTTCAAGATTATCTTTTCGTTGTGCTGTAGTTAGATTTTTGCGTAATTCTAAAATGGCCATGATGTTATCGGCTACACTTAATTTTCGGAAGATAGAGGCTTCCTGGGGTAAATAACCCATGCCAAGTTTGGCCCTTACGTGTACGGCCAAGTTTGTAATGTCTTGGCCATCTAAGATAATCGCGCCTTGTGAGCAACGAATTAAACCTACGATCATATAGAATGATGTAGTTTTACCAGCGCCATTAGGACCTAGTAATCCAACAATTTCACCGCAGTTGACTTCTAGCGAGACATTTTTTACAACATCTCGTGATTTATATCGTTTACTAATTTTGTTGACACTTAGTGTATTTATCATTTCAATTGTTCAGGTTCAATAATAATAGTGGCCCGGCCTTCTTTGGACGCGGGAGCTGTAACGACTTGATCTTTTATATTATAGATGATGCGTGGACCATGGAAGCTATTTTCTTTTTGGGTAACCACGACATTTTGTTCTAGGATAACAATTGCGGTAGGTGGATAAAATTTAATGATCTTGGCTTTTGCATTGAGCATGGGATCACCTATTTTCGGTACTGTACTGTATTCTGCAAGTTTTTTGACTCCTGTGGCAATGGCTTCGATCATTTTATGCTGTTTATTTTTTTGTGTCACTAAACGGTCCGCTATTAAATGGGAAGTCCCTTGATCTACTTTTACATTTCCTTCATAAATATCGATGCCCGTTTTGTAGTTAAATGTTGAAGAGTCTGCAACAATATTAAATGGTTTTTCCTGATCTTCTTGTAGTGAAAATGCGAATGTAGGGACTAATAAGAAAAGAATAAGGTAGCTATTCAGCAAGCCTAATCGTGCCCGATTGCGTGCCCGTGCCCGCGCGCGTCTTTTCTTGACGCGATAAAGCCAAGGGTCAGGATGCACTCGGTACATATTCCCCTCGCGCCTGTGAAAGCAGGTGAACCGTGCCCTCATTCAGATTGGCAAGCATACCCAATCCGTAAATAGTGGTGCTAGGCTGTATCACGGTGACATTATCATCCGTTTGCGCAATTTGTTTAGTGGGAAAAACAGTGAGCGTTCTTGTGGTCATTGTAGTAGTAGGATTAACGACATCATTTACGTGATGAACCACGACCTTGTCCCAAAAATATATTTTGTCTAAGCCCTGCGTTGCTTTTGCATAGTTTGAATTGATATGCCAAGGTTCGGGCGATTGTCTGTACAGTGTAATATGAGGTGTTTCGATATCAGTTGTGTCATTATCAGCATAGTGAACCATTTTGGGTGCTTCTACTTTGAGTGAAGGATTACCTTCTTTATTGATAATGGTTGCGACGACATTTTCCATAAACGCATCAGGACGATGCGTTGCATCAGCATCAGCAGAGAGAATTTTAGAGTGTTTAGTGATAAAGATAGACCACAGACTCAGACCTAATGTGAGAATCATTAAAAAACTGAAGGCAGAATTTTTTAACGATAGCATGGTGATTATCTCGGTAAATAGGAGTCAATAATGGTTTGATAAGTGCCTTGTGCGTGCATGATAAAATCACATACTTCGCGTGCAGCACCTTTGCCGCCTTTTTTTTGAGTTGTCCAGTGTACGTATTGCTGCATGATTTTGGGTGCGTTTGCAACCGTAATGGCAAGTCCTACTCGACTGAGTATAGGAAGGTCAGGCAAATCATCTCCTGTATAAGCAATTTGCTCATCCGTTAAGTGCAGTTTTTGTTTTAAGTCTTCATAGGCAACGAGTTTACTGGATTGTTGTTGGTAAACATGTGTAATGCCTAAATCTTCCATGCGACGTTTAATGATAGGAGATTGTAAGTGCCGCATCCCTTGTCCATCATGCACATGAAAATGTTTAGACTCAATGCCTTCTTGCCCATACATCATACCGCCTGCTGTCAGTACACCATCTACATCAAAAGTCACCAGTCGAATTTTTTTTGCTTTTTCAATTAAAGTGTTCATTAGATAACTCCGGCACGTAAAATATCGTGCAAGTGGATAACGCCAATAGGGTGATTTTCTTCATTTACCACAATGAGAGAAGTAATTTTGTGGGTTTCCATCAGATGCAATGCTTCAGCAGCTAATACGCCTAGACGGATGACTTTAGGTTTTTTTGTCATGACTTGGTGAATGTAAGTGTTATGAATGTCTGTATTCGTATCAAATGCGCGACGTATATCGCCATCAGTAAAAATACCCGCTAATTGATTGTTATCATGGACGATTGTCGTGATGCCTAATTTTTTTTGAGTCATTTCTAGTAACGCAGTTTTGAGTAAAGCATCGTAATTTACTTTTGGAATAGCATTTCCAGTATGCATGAGTTCGTCAATACGTAACAATAACTTTCTCCCTAAAGTGCCGCCCGGATGTGATCTTGCAAAATCTTCAGCAGTAAAGCCGCGTTTTTCTAATAAAGAGATAGCTAATGCATCTCCCATAACGAGGGCTGCAGTAGTGCTGGAGGTGGGGGCAAGCCCTAAAGGGCAGGCTTCTTTTGTCACACTGACATCCATGTTGACAGTCGCTGCTTTAGCCAGAGTGGATTGTGGGTTTCCAGTTAACGTAATGAGTATAAGACCAAGCCGTTTAATAAACGGTAGAATCGCTAGAATTTCTTCAGTTTCGCCGGAGTTTGACAGTATTAACACGGTGTCTTTCGCAGTAATCATACCAAAATCACCATGCTTGGCTTCGCTTGGATGGATGAAAAAAGCAGGGCTGCCTGTACTGGCGAAGGTGGCGGCTATTTTTTTACCGATATGACCTGACTTACCCATGCCCATTACAATAATTTTGCCTTCGCATGACAGTAGGTGTTGGCAAGCAATAGCGAAGGTGTGATCTATACGGTTGATGAGAGCGTGAATGGTGTTGGCTTCGGCTTCAATGACCGCGCGACCGAGTGCACATATTTTTTCGATTTCATGCATGAGATAAAAATACCTTTAGATTAGGGTGATATGGCTCTTTATGAACGAGTGGGGTATTTTAACACTTTATTAAAAAAATTTTTACTAAAATAGCCTTGGTTGTTATACTGATGAACAATGAGTTAATGAATGGTATTTATGAAAAACTTGATTGAAATTAACAAGTTGGCTTTTCAGCGCAATAATCGAGCTATATTTAGCAATGTTGATATTTTGATACCTCAAGGTAAGGTAACAGCTATTATGGGGCCCAGCGGTACCGGAAAGACAACCTTATTACGTTTAATAGGGGGGCAGCTGACCCCAGCAAAAGGAAGTCTTAAGGTTGCAGGGCAAGAAGTGCCTACATTAGGCCGGCGTGCCTTATATAACTTGCGTAAACGCATGGGCATGTTATTTCAAACAGGAGGCTTATTTACTCATTTAACCGTTTTTGAAAATGTTGCATTTCCTTTGCGAGAGCATACGCAGTTATCAAATGGGATGATTCGTAGTTTGGTATTAATGAAACTAGAGATGGTGGGTCTGCGTGGCGCAAGAAATTTGATGCCAAGTGAATTATCTGGCGGGATGGCGAGACGAGTTGCGTTGGCACGTGCAATTACTTTGGATCCTGATTTGATTATGTATGACGAACCTTTTTCAGGACAGGACCCTATTTCGATGGGCGTGCTTGTTAAATTGATACGTACTTTAAATGATGCGTTAGGGCTTACCACAGTGATTGTTTCTCATGATGTGCAAGAAACATTAAGTATTGCTGATTATGTTTATGTTATCTCAGATGGCGGAGTGATTGGTCAAGGCACAGCAGATTCTATTAACCACGATCAATCGCCCCAATTACAACAATTTTTACGTGGTTTGCCGGATGGTCCTGTTCCATTTCATTATCCTGCTAATACATTGAAGAGTGACTTGATAGGTGAGGGCATGCATGATTAATCAAGTTGCAATATTGGGACATCTTGGAATAGACGTCATTAGGAAATATGGCAGAGCCGGTATTTTATTATATGGTGCTATTTTTCGTGTGCCTAATATACGAAAAGGGCTTCCATTAGTGGTACAGCAAATTTATGCTGAAGGCGTACTTTCTCTATTAATTATTATCGTATCTGCTTTATTTATTGGGATGGTAGTTGCTTTGCAAGGCTATCATACCTTGTCAAAATTCGGGGCATCACAGCAATTGGGGCCTTTGGTTGCACTTAGTGTGGCGCGTGAGTTAGGACCTGTTGTCACAGCACTGGTATTTGCAGGTCGAGCGGGATCTGCTTTGGCTGCGGAAATTGGTTTAATGAAAGCGACTGATCAATTGTCCAGTATGGAGATGATGGCGGTTGATCCTTTGCGGCGCGTGATTGCACCGCGTTTTTGGGGTGGTTTTATTTCAATGCCGCTGCTCACCATTATTTTTAATATGGTCGCGATTTATGGTGCTTATTTAGTAGGTGTTAAATGGTTGGGAATGGACGCTGGCGCATTTTGGTCTAATATGCAATCTGCTGTGGATTTTCGTTTGGATATATTAAATGGTATTTATAAAAGCGTGGTATTTGGTGTAGTGGTCACATGGATAGCCTTATATCAAGGGTATGATGCAGTACCTACTTCAGCGGGCATTGCAAATGCCACAACACGAACGGTTGTTTATTCGTCGTTGGCTGTTCTGGGTCTGGATTTTGTATTAACGGCGATGATGATTGGAGGGTGGTGATGTTATCGCAACGAATAACTGAAACATTAGTGGGTTTATTTTTATTGGCTGCTATTTTAGCGTTGGTTGCTTTGGCTTTTAAAGTCAGTGGGCTAACCACGTTTTTTAAACAGGAAGGATATAATATAACGGCAGCGTTTGATGATATAGGGCAGCTTAAGGTGAGGGGCTCTGTTAAAATTGGGGGTGTTACTATTGGTGAGGTGACGGATATTGCGATAGATCCTGCATCCTATAAAGCCATTGTAACGTTAAGAATTAATTCGGTTGTGAATGACATTCCAGTGGATTCATCGGCTAGTATTTTAACGGCAGGTTTATTAGGCGATAA
>JBGAPT010000072.1:0-7760 GCA_044221135.1 Gammaproteobacteria bacterium | reverse complement strand
TGTAGCGGTTCCTAAAGGAGAGAGTGATGACGGAAAGAACTATATTTTTCGGTTTGCTAACACTCCTTTAACATCGATCGAAGAAGTCGATGTATGTTTGGATCAAATAATAGACAGCAGCAAGCGCTTAGATAAGCTTATCAAAAAAATTGATGTTTTTTTAGGGTTGCCGCCTGAAAAAAGAACGCTCATTAAGCTAAAAAGACTAGATAGCACGCTTGAAGAATTATTGAATCATCAGAAAAATTTGACTTTATCTCCTTCTGATGCAAGCTTGAATGATCCTGATTATATAGAAATAGAAGATGAAGATTTAGCCTCTCTAGAAACCTTAAAAAACGAATTAGCTGCCACAAAAAACAGACTAGATGTCGATAAAATTACAATAGCAACTAAATTAGCTGAGCTTCATGATACTGGAGGAGAAATTTGGGAGTCTGATCAAGAAAAAGCTTTCGATATTCTCCCCAATGCGCAAAAAAAAATAAAATACGATAGAATAGTTAACTCAAAAACCCCTGCTCCTTTTACAGAAAAAGTCATTGATAACCATGCTTATGGCCATGCTGTTCGTCTTTTCTTTGTGCGAGGCTTCCGATTACTTTCTTATTTTGTTCCTATCTTTACTGTTCTTGTTTCTCTTTTTGCATTTAAACTAATCATGGGATTTTTAAGTGTTCTCTACTTTGTAGGTGTTTGTTTTACCCTTAAAGAAGTTTATAACCTTTCTTATACAAAAGAAGGTAAGTTTAGCTGGACTTTGTTTTGTAATGCATGGAGAGAAAATGGATGGAAAAGGGCTGCTTTACTCGTCAATGACTTGTTATGGACAGCGTGGAATAGTATCGCATATGGTTATTTTTTAAATAATTCTCCAGAAACTAGTACCAATACACTATGGAATATTGGTCTACACGATAATGATCCTATTAAGATTGCCGATGCACGTTCTGATGAAGTTAATATCCTCGGATTTTTTTTAGATATATTTTCTGATGGTGGGGCTGCTTTCAAGCGGTGGAAGTACCCTACTTTACTATTAAAAATTGGATGTGTTTTAGGAAAAGTAAACGAAGCAATACAAGATTACAACGTTGTAAAATTGTGTACGGAAAAAACAGCGAAGGAGAAGCAACGCAGATTTTATCGTACGCTACTTGTAGCAGGCTTGATTTTTGCTGGTGCGTTCATGATTTATATTCCTACTCTTTTTCCTGCGATTATGGCACATGTTTTATTACTGAAATATGCAGGGGGAACTTGCTCGTTCTTAGGAAGTCTCATCGGTGGATGGGGTGGAAGAATACGAGATGGAGAACAGTGGCAAAATGCGATGGATTGGTTGGGTGATAAATTAGATAGCTGTAAGTGTGCATGGCAGCGTTGGCGGGGTAATTCGAAGACAACGTCAGAACAAACAGAGAGTTTATTACCAGTAGCAGAGGAAACAGGAAAAAATAAAAAGCAACACAGCAGTACTGCTTATTTAAGTTCTAAATTCGGTGAATATCAAAAATCTCTTACAGCAACTTCTGAAGATGCTAGACAAATTCCAGACGATGATAAGACTGACACGCCGAAAAGTTTTCCTGGGTTTATGCTATCACGAAGAAAAGCACCAGCACCAGTACCAACATCAATACCACCGCCATTAGCAGTATCATCAGATATAACACCGCCGAGGCGCGGTGGCCTATTTGCTAGTTGCTATTCTTCGTGACGATTGAGATCTTACATTATAAAATATTCAAATAATCTATTTTTAAATAAGACTGTAGTGCAGAAGGAATATGAATTCCTCCTTTTTCATCTTGATAATTTTCTAATAATGCAACTAAGGTCCTACCTACAGCAAGTCCTGAGCCATTCAGTGTATGCACTAATTCAGGTTTACCTGTTTGAGGATCGCGGTAGCGGGCTTTGAGGCGGCGAGATTGGAAACTTTCCGTATTGCTGCAGGAAGAAATTTCGCGGTAGCAATGTTGGCTGGGTAGCCAGACTTCTAGATCATAAGTTTTGGCGGCGGCGAAGCCTAAATCAGCGGTGCAAAGGGAGATGACGCGGTAAGGGAGTTCTAAGCGTTGGAGCACTGTTTCAGCGTGGCGAGTGATTGCTTCGTGGGCTTCATAGGATTTTTCAGGTTGTATGATTTGGAGTAATTCTACTTTTTCAAATTGATGATTGCGGATCATGCCGCGGGTGTCTTTGCCATAGGAGCCGGCTTCGCTGCGGAAACAAGGCGAATGACAAACATATTTGAGAGGGAGTTGTTCGGGTTCTAAAATTTCATCGCGCAGGGTGTTAATGACAGAAACTTCAGAAGTTGGGATGAGATAGAAACCTTGATCGCCAGTGATTGCGAATAAATCTTCTTTTAGATTGGGTAATTGGCCTGTGCCGAATAGAGAATCCGAGTTTGCTAGATAAGGAACATAAATTTCCTGGTAGCCGTGTTCTGTCGTATGGATATCTAGCATAAATTGCACTAAAGCACGTTGTAATTTGGCAAGTGCACCGCGTAAAACAACAAAACGCGCACCGGCAATTTTAGCGGCCGTGGGAAAATCCATGCCAAGCTTTTCACCAAGGTCTACGTGATCTTTGGGGATAAAACCCAATTTTCGAGGTTCACCCCATGTGCGGATGACTTGATTGTCTGCTTCACTCTTGCCGACTGGAACGGATTCATGTGGGATATTAGGGATGTGTGCGAGTAAGTCATTTAATTCTGTTTGGATTTGTGTGAATTGTTCTTCGGTTGTTTTTAGTGAATCATTGAGCTCTTTCAGTTCTTGGAATAAGGGATCCACATTTTCGCCTTTAGCCTTGGCTTGGCCTATTGCTTTGGAGCGTACGTTACGATCGTTTTGAAGGTCTTGTAGACGGGTTTGCAGGGCTTTACGCTGTTCTTCCAGTGATTGCAAGCGTGAGATGTCCAAGATGACGCCGCGGTGCTTTAATTTGGCGGCAGTGGTTTCTAAATCTTGGCGGATCAGTTTGGGGTCTAGCATATAAGTTCCTTAGTGATCAAACTGCTTTATTATTTGGTAGTTTTGCTAAATGTATTATTCCCGCTCTCACTGTGTGAAAGCGGGGATCCATTTTGACTTATCTCCAAACCCACATCATTTTGGATAATTCAGCTTTTATTATACTGCTTATCGTTTAGTGGTTTCGCTAAATGGGTCCCCGCCTTCGCGGGTGAACGAACGGTGTGTACACCTGCGGCTTCTAATACAGCAAATTTCTCAGCTGCTGTGCCTTTGCCGCCTGCGATAATTGCACCAGCATGGCCCATACGTTTACCCTCAGGTGCGGTTACACCGGCGATATAAGAAACAACCGGTTTAGTCATGTGTTTTTTAATATACTCTGCCGCTTCATCTTCCGCCGTACCGCCAATTTCACCGACCATGATAATAATTTCAGTTTGTGGGTCTTTTTCAAATAAAGCCAATACATCAATAAAATTAGTACCCGGAATAGGATCGCCTCCAATACCAACGCATGTACTCTGCCCTAACCCTAATTCTGTGGTTTGATGCACAGCTTCATACGTTAACGTTCCTGAACGAGAAACAATACCGACACGGCCAGGTAAATGAATAGAACCTGGCATAATACCGATTTTGCATTGACCTGGCGTAATCACACCTGGGCAATTGGGGCCTATTAAAGTCGTTCCAGGATGATTTTTTAAATACGCTTTAACGTCCAGCATATCTAACGTTGGGATACCTTCAGTGATACAGACAATTAATTTAATACCTGCCTCAACTGCTTCTACAATGGAATCTTTGCAAAAAGGAGCGGGTACATAAATGACCGAAGCATCTGCATGCGTTGCATCGTACGCTTCTTTCACTGTGTTAAAGACGGGTAATCCCAAATGAGTTTGCCCTCCTTTTTCAGGTGTCACGCCTCCTACCATCTTGGTACCGTAGGCAATCGCCTGCTCTGAATGAAGCGTACCTTGTTTACCTGTAAAACCCTGACAAATTACTTTTGTGTTTTTATCAATTAAAATACTCATAATGCTGCACCTGCTGCTTGAACGACTTTTTTTGCAGCATCTGTAAAGCTTGCTGCTGGAATAATGTTGAGTCCGCTTTCACTTAGTTTTTTAGCACCTAATTCGGCATTATTGCCTTCAAGGCGCACGACCACAGGCAGCGTTGTTCCCACTTCAGCCACTGCGCCGATCACGCCATCTGCAATTAAATCACAGCGAACAATACCACCAAAGATATTCACTAAAATGGCTTTAACGTTTTTATCAGACAAAATAATCTTAAAAGCTTCTGTGACACGCTCTTTTGTTGCGCCACCGCCTACATCTAAAAAGTTGGCTGGGTTGCCGCCATGTAATTTAACAATATCCATTGTTGCCATGGCTAATCCTGCGCCATTGACCATGCAACCAATATTACCATCCAGTGCAATGTAATTGAGTTCCCAATCACGCGCACGATTCTCACGTTCATCTTCTTGTGTGGTATCACGCATGGTACGTAGTTCAGGTTGACGGTATATCGCATTGTCATCAATATTAATTTTACCATCGAGGCATAATAGATTGCCTTGTTTGGTAATAACAAGCGGATTAATTTCTAATAAACTTAAATCATTTTCTTCAAATAATTTCCCAAGACCCAATAAAATCTTAGTAAATTGTTTAGTTTGATCACCTGTCAAACCCAGTGCAAAACTCAATTGACGCGCTTGGTAAGGCAAAATACCCAACAGTGGATCAACACTGGTTGTAAGAATTTTTTCAGGTGTATCGTGAGCCACTTTTTCAATTTCTACACCTCCCTCTGTCGATGCCATAAAAACAATACGTTGCTTAGAACGATCAATCACAGCACCTAGATAAAGCTCTTTAGCAATATCGCAAGGTTCTTCAATTAAGATTTGATGTATGGGTTGACCATCCGCATTTGTTTGATAGGTCACTAATCGTTTGCCAAATAATTCTTTAGTGACTTGAGAAATTTCATCTTTAGTTGAGACAACTTTAACACCACCTGCTTTGCCGCGCCCCCCTGCATGTACTTGCGCTTTAACCACCCAGCGTTTTGTGCCTAGTTTGTCAGCGATTGCTAACGCTTCTTCCAGATTCCACGCAACTTCTCCTTTAGGCACAGGTAAGCCGTACTTCGCCAAGAGTTGCTTGGCTTGGTATTCATGTAAATTCATTCAATCTTCTCCAAGGTAAAGTTTATATATGCTACGCGTCAGCAAAGCTGACGCTTGCACTTAAGAGGGAGAATCGCGATTCTCCCTCTTAAGAATCCCCCATCGCGTAAGGTTATATTTCAAGCAAGAGACGTGCAGGATCCTCAAGTAATTCTTTAATTGCAACGAGGAAAGTAACAGAATCTTTACCATCAATAATACGATGATCATAAGACATGGCGACATACATCATCGGCCGTATAACGACTTGACCATTTTCAGCAACAGGACGTTGATCTATTTTATGCATACCTAAAATAGCACTCTGAGGTGAGTTCAAGATAGGTGTAGATAATAATGAACCAAATACACCACCATTCGTAATGGTAAATGTACCGCCCTGCATTTCTTCTAATGTGAGTTTGCCTGCTCTTGCCTTATTAGCATATTCTGCAATCTTGGCTTCAATTTCAGCCATACTCATTTGATCTGCATCGCGTAAAACAGGCACGACCAAACCACGGTCTGTTGATACAGCAACGCCAATATCAAAATAGCCGTGATACACAATATCATTACCATCAATAGAGGCATTGACTGCAGGAAAACGCTTTAATGCTTCGACTGCCGCTTTAACAAAAAAGGACATAAATCCTAAACGTGTATTATGTGCTTTTTCAAATTTATCTTTATATTTATTACGTAACTCAATGACTTGTTGTAAATTAATTTCGTTAAATGTCGTTAACATTGCTGTTGTTTGCGCAACTTCCAGTAATCGCTCTGCAATGCGGGCACGCATACGAGTCATAGGTACACGTTTTTCAGGACGTCCTGTGGTGCCAAGTGGGATTTGCGTAGCAGCAGAAAGCGCATTTTCTTTAGTGATCCGTCCTCCTTTGCCCGTGCCTTGAACATTTGAAACATCAATCTCATGCTCAGCCACGACACGACGTACTGCAGGACTTAATGCAGCGGAAGATGCCTGTGTAGTCGTTGATGTTTTAGCAGGTTCAGTATTGCTAGCTGTTGTAGATTGCATAGGAGTTTCAGTATTCTTAGCTGCTGTGGGTTTAGCCGCATTCCCAGCTTCCACAATGGCAACGACTTCATTCGCTTTAACTGTATCGCCACTTTTCCTAATAATTTCTTTTAAAATACCATCAATAGGTGCAGGCACTTCCAGCATGACTTTATCTGTTTCCAGATCCATTAAATTTTCATCACGCACCACTGCGTCACCGACTTTTTTATGCCAAGTTGAAATCGTCGCATCCGCAATGGATTCAGGCAACATGGGCACTTTTACTTCTACTGTCATGAGTATTTTTCCTTCATTTATATCAAAGTCAGAGCCAATGCACAGCATGTGCGATGAGACCGAGTGTGCTGGCAAAACCACCTAACATGATACCTAAGAGCCATTTAAAATTAGAATCAATTTTTCTATCCATTTCTAGAAATCGTTGATCAATTCTGTCAAATTTACTCTCAATTTTCTCTTCGATTTTATTAAATTTATCTTCAATTTTGTCAAACTTATGATCTATACGCTCCGCTAAGCGTCTTAATTCTTGGGTTATTCCTGTAAGGCTTGCGTCGATATGGTGAATCGTTGTTTCTAATATTGCTATCCGTTCATCATTACTCATTTTTCTCTCCTGGTTTTTGCTAGGTATGCCCATTTTATTTTTTCCTTATTATATTGATAATTCATTTACTTAACTCCCAAAGCAAGATTAACCAACGCCTCTTGTTGTTTAAGATGCACTGACGCATAACCGACTGCGGGCGCTGCAGAGGCAGGTCGTCCAGCATAACTTAAGGTTTGCTTATTTTCATCCAAACAGGCTCGAAGATTGTGTTGTGTACTATACCATGCCCCTTGGTTCATGGGTTCTTCCTGGCACCAAATAATATTTTTAATCTGCAGATAAGGCTTTAACACTTCTTTCAGTCTTTCTTCTGGAAAGGGATAGAGCTGCTCAATCCGAATGATTACAACTGTATTCAATTTAAGTTCACGCCGCTTTTTGAGCAAATCATAATATACTTTACCGCAACAGAGAATAACCCGATCTATGTTTTTTAGGTTTAACTCATCTACTTCAGGAATCACTAATTCAAATTCCCCTTTACTTAAATCATCTAAGCTGGATACAGCCAACTCAGCACGCAATAGGCTTTTAGGGGTCATCACAATTAATGGTTTTCTATACATTCTAATGAGTTGACGCCGTAATAAATGGAATATTTGCGATGGTGTAGAAGGGACACATACTTGCATATTATTCTGCGCACACAATTGCAAATAACGCTCTAAACGGGCAGATGAATGCTCAGGGCCTTGACCTTCATAACCATGCGGTAATAGCATGACCAGCCCGCATAATCTCCCCCACTTTTGTTCAGCAGAGCTAATGAATTGATCAAAGACGACTTGTGCACCATTTGCAAAATCACCGAATTGCGCTTCCCATATCACTAAATTATTTGGTTCTGCTGACGCATAGCCATACTCAAATGCTAATACAGCTTCTTCAGATAAAAGTGAATCCACTATATTTATTTGGACTTGATCC
>JBGAPT010000071.1:0-7937 GCA_044221135.1 Gammaproteobacteria bacterium | reverse complement strand
AAAGAAATCGTTCAACCTTGGCTCAAAACTGAAGTTCTTCTGCAAGTCTAATGCCCCGGTGAACGGTTACGGGTTAAAGTCGCCCTAAGCGGTAAATCTCATTCTATCTGTCATTGCGATAATTTAAGATTAGTATCCTTATTTCAGATTAGATGTCGTCTTCTAGGTGCAGTTTGCGGGTGTTTAGTTTGTTGCGCATTAGATTGTTGCTTTGGAGCAGCAGGATCCTTCGGAGCAGGTTTGAAAAGCAATCCTACCGTAGGGACATTTTTAAATTCAACAAGCGGTGATGGTGCAAGTGGTCGAAGAGGAAAGTGGAGTTGGTGTGGCTTCAAGTACGTTTCTCTTGGCTGATTACGTAAATATTTATAGGCTGACACTGCTTTATTTTTGCAGGTTGTTAGTACTAACTTAAGTGTTAACAGTAAAAACGCCAGCATTATTGAAGCTGTCATGTCAAATTTTATAGGTACAATCAGAGTAGGAGTAGAAACACCATTAATTATAGTGTTTTCTAATCGTGCTTTTGTCGATGTTGGCCATGCGGTGTCAAGTAAGGGTTGAAATACAAAATAATTCAATAATGCGCTTCCTATACTATAAAAACATATTTCTATCAGATAGGGGGCAGTACCTTTAAATGGATGATAGATTGCAGCCATCGTGTGTTGACATCTAAGCGATTTCAACTCCGGCAAAGTAGTTAGCCTATTTCTGTCAGCCTGCGTGAGTTCTTCTCGAACTCCTAGAAGGGAAACATCAGCTGGTGTTGAAATGAATGACCGTAGATAATCTCTAGTAAATAGAGGATTAGCTCGATTGATATTTCTAAGAGCGTGTAATATGTCTTCAGTATTGTTTTCTTTGAGTTCTTTTTCTAGTATTGCTGTGTTCATTAGTGTGAGTATACTCATCCAGTAATAGACTTTGGGTAAAGGCTCCTGTTTATTTTCTTCTGTTTGTTTAAAATAACCAGGAATGCATTCGACAGCGCGTCCTCCCGTCCAAGTGCGATAAGAGCGTCCTGGGGTAGTATAATTGGGGAAATCGTCATATGTGACATTTGCTTTAGAACGTAAGAGTAGCAAAACGATTTCAACGTCTTTTTGATCTCCTGGACTTGTCCCTTGTGTAGCTGCCATGTTTAGCATTGCTATTTTCATATGATCGTGTTTTGACACTTCATTTAAAATTTGTTCCTTTGATTCATTTAACGCTTCTAGCGTCAGTGGGTTTGGAACGGGTATATTAGTCGAGAGAGGCGTATTCCATTGAGGCACAGTATCACTGTGAGGTGTCATGGCAGTATAAACAAGCTGACTATTGTTTTGTGTTAAATATAATGTGCCTTTTTTTATTTGTCCTGCATGGACATAGCCAGTCATTGGATTAGGTAATGGCATTAAAGCAAGTTCATATTTTTTTTCTGTATACACGTCATTGACGTTTGCGCCCATCATAATTAATTTTTGGACTGCATGAGGATGTTTTTTTCTTATTACATGGACGAAAATATCTTGCAATCGATTTTGAATCACTGAGTTGTCTGAATTATTTTTTAATTCCACAAAAGCATCGTTAGCCATGAGAGACCATGCTTTAGAAACTAGCATAGCTGAAGTAAAAATCTCTTTATCTGATAAAAAAAGAAGTATTGTTGGGTTTAAGTCAGAGGGCAAAGAATCTTGCTTTTCTTCAGCTAGTGATTCTTGCTTTTTTTTAACTGATGATTGATACCTAGTAGATCGCATAACTGTATACACTCCATCTCGTTTTTATAAAGAATAACATTACAAATAAGATTTAATTTAGACGAGTATATCTATTAATTATAAAGAACTTATTTGTGTTGCATTTCTTATACTTTTGGCGAAGAATAACCTTATTTTGATTAAATAGCAATTGTTTTAAAAATAAAAATTATTCATTTCGGGGGGCTTAATGATAAATAGAAATCGTATAAAATCGTTGCGCATTCATTGTGAGCAAAGAGAAGGTTTAACATTGTGAGTAAAAGCATTTCATTCACATCTGCAACAACACACAAGATAATAAAATATAAATTTGCAGAAGATCAAAAAACAAAACGTCAAAAAATACAACATCAAACTGTGACGCATCAAACGGAAAAGCGCCGTGATATACAGAGTGAAAATGAGAATCAGGCCATACGAAAGAAAGCAAAACACGAAATTGCAGTCGATGATGCTACGGATAGTCAACGGCTTGAACATAAGAAAAATGATCTTTCAGGTTCTACAACAGATTATTCTGATGAGGTGAATCAAAGTAGTTTCAATTCTAATGAATCCTCTGATTGCCTAGCAAGTGATGACTCTCCTGATGATTCTGAATATGAAAGTGAAGGAGAGAGTGTTTATCAACCTTGCAGGAGAGCGGGTAAAGGAAGTTATGCGCTGGCTAGACAATTTAGTTCTAAAAATGGCAAGCATGTAGCAGTTCTGAGCCCTGTGAATTCTAAAAAAAATCTAAAAATCTATTCAAGGGAAGCGCGAATCAAGGCCTGGTTTTTTAAAATACTCTATCCTTCCAGTCCTGTGCATTTGATTCGTTACAAGCGGCGTCTTCGACTTATTCTGCCTTTTTTTCCTGGCAGTACCTACATAGATTTAAAAATAAAAAATCAAGCTGAATTGTTAAGGTATTGTATAGCAGCGATTAAGCAAGTATTAAAAAAATGTCATGCTAATGATTTAGTTGTAGTTGATTTAA
Source organism: Gammaproteobacteria bacterium (assembly GCA_044221135.1). GTDB lineage: Bacteria > Pseudomonadota > Gammaproteobacteria > DSM-16500 > DSM-16500 > UBA4722. Next base: position 5,204 of record JBGAPT010000071.1, on the reverse strand, counting down.
AGGATAATAATATTATTTTTGGTGAATCGGGTGAAGCTTATTTAATTGATGGTGGTATATCAAAGACACACGGTAAATTTATTGACAAGGGGTTTCGCAAAAAAACACGGAAAGAGATACGAGAAGCAAGAAAAAAATTCTGGCATATTGCGCCAGAATGTTGGTCAAAGAAAAAAATCAAGGCTGATAAAAATATGGATATTTATTCTTTTGTGTCCATGATGCTTGGACTTGCAATCAAGAAAGAAATTTGTGTTAATCGGTGGGTAAACGAATGGATGAACGATTGTCTCAATGTCATCAATCCTGAACTTAGACCGAGTTTAGATGAAATAGAGCAAAGTTTGAATGCTTTTTTGAACATTTCTTTGAGTATACGGAGGATATTATCATTGCATGTGGATTTTTCACAGCAGACTTGTGAGCGAAATATTCATCGTCATAAGCGTCAGCTACTTAAAAAACTCGATCAATTGATTGCTTCAAAAGAATTTATTACAGCTTGTCAAACCGTGAATATACATACGTATGATGTTGATATTGAAAAATGTCTTGATAAGAAAAAATTAGAAATTGAAAAATCTGCTCAGCAACAGTTGTGTTTAATTCAGCCTCATAAATTAGATAAAAAGAAACCTGAACAAGAAAATGCTGCTAAACGTACACGCGCGCTATTTTTTCGCAGGCGCAATGTGAATCAAGCGATGAAGAACCATTGCGAAAGATTCAGGTTCGAGCGGGAAATGTTTCTACACCATTATCCATCTAATACTCTTTTTTCAGCTTCTTCAATATCAAAAGGCAATCCATATATCACTAATATATCATTTTGCTTAAGCTTAATATTACTCTGCAAAAATTTAACAAATTTCTTTTCACCGCGCCGTACTGCAACTAACTCAACCCCTATTTCTTTTAAGCGCAGCATTTTTATTTTTTTACCGATAGCATAAGATTTTTTGACTAATAAAATAGGTTTTAATTGTTTATGTAAGGAAGCATCTTCATCCATGGTGGCGGGTTGTGAGCCTGCAAAGACTCTTTGTAATAAATCGTAATCGGTGCTGCGCACATCTTCCATCAATTGAGAGATTTTACTTTCAGGAATACCAATTAGGTTTAATAAAGAATCTGAAAAGGCAAGACTTGCTTCAAATAACTCGGCAATGATGTGGGTTGCGCCGCAACTTTTTAATTGCTTTAGTTCAAATTCATCTGTGCAACGTACTAATTTAGGGAGGTTGGGATGTGATTTACTGAGCATGTTTAAAATGATGATCGCAGATCTTAAATCATTAAAGCTAATGACCAGCGCTTTTGCTTGATTTAATCCTACTGCATTGAGTATACCCGGGTGGGCGGGATCACCGTAAATGACATTTTCGCCTGCCATGGCAGCGAAGCGCACTAATTCAGAATCCAAATCTAGGCATACATAAGGGAATTTTACTTTATCTAATACACGTGCAATATGTTGCCCCACACGGCCATAACCGCAAATGATGACATGTTGATCTAATTTTTTTGTAGTTCCACGCATTTTTTCAGGAGAGGCTTCTTCTACCGTAATTGTTTTAGGTGAATAAAACAATGAAGAAATGGGCTTATTAAAATGAATTAAAATGGGCGATACTGCAATACTAATTAATAATGCAGCCAAGATGACTTGTCCATAATCAGGTGGCAAAATAGAATGAGTGAGTGCAAGTGTTAAAATGGCAAAACCAAATTCTCCGCCTTGTGCCAGTACGATACCTGTACGGGTTGCAACAGGTAAATCATGGCCTGTTAATCGGCTAATAATAGTAATTAATGCCATTTTTCCAAAAATTAAGGCGATAACAAGCAAGGCTATCCACTGCCAGGTTTGATGCCAAGTATGGATATTAGCAAGCATACCGATAGACATAAAAAATAAGCCTAGCAAAATATCACGAAATGGACGTATTTCCACTTTAATCTGATGACGAAATTCTGTTTCAGCTAACATGATCCCTGCAAGAAAGGCTCCTAGCGCGTAAGAAAGCCCCAATAAATTGGTCAGCCAAGCGCTTGTTAATGTCACGAGTAATACAGTTAATGTAAATAATTCAACGGTGCGTGTTTTTGAAATGATGCGAAAGAGGGGCCTTAATAACCATCTGCCCATAAAAAATATGAGCATCATGGCAAAGAGGCCTTTGAACAATGCATAAAATAAAATAACTTGTAGGCTATGATGATTGGTTGAAGCAAGTGATGCGATCAAGATGATAATGGGAATGACAGCCAAGTCTTGTAGTAATAATATGCCTATCGCGTCTAAACCATGAGGTGAATAGAGCTCAGCTTGATCACCCAATTGTTTAATCACGATTGCAGTGGATGACATGGCGACGATGCTACCGACTGCTAAAGCGGACAGGTTGGTCATACCTAATAAAATACCAATACCTGTAGTAATGCTGATGGTGAGTAGCACTTGTAGTGTGCCCATCACAAAGACAGGATATCGAAGAGCCAGTAATTGCGGTAAAGAAAATTCCAAACCGATTGTAAACATTAAAAAGACAATGCCAAATTCAGCTAAGCCTTGCACAGCATGTGAGCTGTGCGCTAATGCCAGGCCATTAGGCCCAACCAATGCACCCGCTAGCAGATAACCTAGAATAATGGACAGACGTAATCGTCTAAAGAGAGATGTCACCACTAAAGCAAAAAGTAAGATGCAGAGGATGATTTCCAAGGTATTGAGTGGCATAGGCCATGATCCTGTGTGACAGAAAATAATTATATACTCATCACACCTCAAGATGCGAGATTTTAACGTTCAGATTACGAGAAGTTGGAACTTTTTTCAATTAAAAAAGCCGAGTAATACTCATTGTATTGTGAGGTTTTTTTAATTGAAACAAGGTTCAAATTCGAAGTAAGATGAGCGTTAAAAATCGTATCTTGAGGTGTGATGGGTATAGGCTGTGATTAAGGTTTAATCTATATTTCTTTGTCTGGATTTTCCTCTATAATGCGAGTGCGGTTAAATTTAAGAAAAGACGGGCACGTTTATGTTCCCGCTGACGGGGATTCTTAAGATCGAAGAGGAGTAAGAAAATATGCGAAATGTGTTTAATTTTAGCGCAGGCCCTGCTATGGTGGCAGAAGATGTTTTGTTGCAAGCGCAAGCGGAAATGCTAGATTGGCAAGGCACTGGTATGTCGATCATGGAATTAAGCCACCGTGGGCCTGAGTTTAAAAAAGTGGTTGATCAAACAGAAGCGGACTTGCGTGAATTAATGGCTATCCCTGCTAATTATCATGTGCTTTTTCTTGCAGGTGGAGCCAGTACACAGTTTGCTATGGTTCCACTGAATTTATTAGCGAAGAATAGCAAAGCAGATTATATCGATACGGGTATTTGGTCGAAAAAAGCGATTGCGGAAGCCAAGCGTTATGGTGATGTGCATGTGGCGGCGCAATTAGATGAAAGTGATCTATTACGACGTATTCCATCTCAAACTGTTTGGTCGTTGCGCGAGGATGCAGCTTATGTACATTACACACCGAATGAGACGATTGACGGCGTAGAATTTCACTGGATACCACAGACAGGCAAAGTGCCTTTGGTTGCAGATATGTCTTCCACTATTTTATCGCGTCCTGTTGATGTGAGTGCCTATGGTATTATTTATGCGGGTGCTCAAAAAAATATTGGGCAAGCGGGAATTACGGTAGTTATTATTCGTGATGATTTAGTGAAAGAGCCATTACCAGGTACGCCTACACTTTATAAATATCTTATTCAGACAGAAAATAAATCTTTTTATAACACACCTCCCACCTACAGTTGGTATATCGCAGGATTGACGCTTGCTTGGTTAAAACGTCAAGGCGGTGTGAAAGTTTTTGCTGAACGTAATCAACGCAAAGCGCAGAAATTGTATGATGCGATCGATAATAGCGATGGTTTTTATACCAATCCTGTAGATCCTGAATGCCGATCCTGGATGAATGTACCTTTTAATTTAAAAACAGATGAGTTAACAGTATTATTTTTAGAAGATGCGAAGAAAGCGGGATTAACTAATTTAAAAGGTCATAAGTTAGCAGGTGGTGTGCGTGCAAGTATTTATAATCCGATGCCAGAAGAGGGTGTGGATGCGTTGGTTGAGTTTATGAGGGGATTTGCGAAGCGGTTTTAAGCGCATAATTCAAGCTATTTGCTAGCCTTCGTGCCCGTGTTCGCAATCGGGCACGATTATATTAAACAGATACTTATTTCTTGTAACTGTTCACGAGGGTATTGGAATTTCAAAAAAATGAGATTTGCCGCTTATGGCATGAACGCTTACTATTTTTTATGCATCTTCAACCGCGTTTGTTTTCGTAGAAGTGCTTCATTATATCGCCGTTGCTGTACTTCATTGTGTATCTTTAAAGGAGGGGCTTTGCTTGGTTTACCCTGCTCGTCTACTGAAACCATCGTGAAATAACAGGTATTTGTATGACGTGAGTGGCTGGTCATTAAATTTTCGGCGAGCACACGTATCCCAATTTCCATTGAAGTAGTGCCTACGTAATTCACGGCTGCAAGAAATGTCACGAGTTCTCCTACATAAATAGGTTCTTTAAATACAACTTGATCTACTGATAGTGTTACTACGTTTTTACATGCATAACGTGCCGCACAAGCATACGCAACACGATCCAGAAGGCCTAATATATGGCCGCCATGTATATTGCCATGAAAATTAACCATATCAGGTGTCATGATTTCTGACATAACGATAAAGCGGCGGTTTTCTTGTATTTCATTTTCGGTCATAAAATTTCTCGGCATAAGGTTTAAAGAGTTCATCAGCTTTAGCGGCACAAATGAAATCATTGATGGACAATCCCTTGAGGGCGTGTGTTGAGTAACGAACTAAACAATGATTATAACCCACTTCCAGATCAGGATGATGGTTTTCATAATGTGCTATCCAGGCAATTGCATTGACAAATGCCATGGTTTGATAGTAATTTTTAAAATGAAAATCTCTGGAAATCATTTTGTTATCAGGGTTAACGTGCCACTCTTCTGACAAACTTTTTAAATGTTGCTGAACAGCCGTGAGATCCAATGGAGCACCAAAGCCTTCACAAGGGAGGCAGTGTTTTTGTTCTAAAGTATCCATAGAGATTCCTCTCAAAAACGGTTGAATAAGAGTTGGGTAATTGGTAGATTA
>JBGAPT010000070.1:0-7915 GCA_044221135.1 Gammaproteobacteria bacterium | reverse complement strand
TGCTTTACTACTTTTATGTGAGCCTGATTTTGGTGCAACAGCTGTCATCATGACAACGGCATTGGGAATGATGTTTTTAGCAGGCATGCATTTGCAGTATTTTGTTTTTCTTTTTATAGCTGTTTTGATTGCAATGATCGGCTTGGCTGTTTCTGAACCTTATCGTATTGCACGCTTAACGACTTTTTTGAATCCATGGGCTCATCCTTTCAACAGTGGTTATCAATTGACGCAAGCCCTTATTGCTTTTGGCAGAGGCGGCTGGTTTGGTACAGGGTTAGGAGAAAGCATTCAAAAATTATTCTATCTTCCTGAAGCACATACTGATTTTTTATTTGCAGTGATTGGCGAAGAGCTTGGTTTTGCTGGCATGTTCATTGTGGTGGGATTATTTACTTTTTTAGTTCTCCGTATTTTCTGGATGGGTCGACAGGCACAGAAATTAGGACGACATTTTGCTGGCTTTTTGGCGTATGGGTATGGTTTATGGTTAGCGATGCAGTTCACAGTGAGTATGGGAGTCAATTTAGGAATATTGCCAACTAAAGGGCTGACATTACCGCTGGTGAGTTATGGCGGTAGCAGTATGCTGGTTAACTGTATTGTGATTGCAGTATTATTACGTATTGATTATGAAAATCGAATGGTTATATTGGGATTAAAGGATGCCTAAATTAGCTCGTGTTTTAATCATGGCAGGTGGAACGGGCGGGCATATCTTTCCGGGACTTGCGATTGCAAAGCAGTTAAGTGAGCAAGGTATTGAAGTCAACTGGTTGGGTACTCGCCAGGGGCCGGAGGCGCAATGGGTGCCTGATGCGGGTATTCCTATCCACTTCATCTCTATCAGTGGTTTCCGTGGTAAGAGCTTGAAAGATCAGTTATTAACGCCATGGCGTATCATGATGGCACTGTTGCAATCCTCGCGGATTATTTGGCAGCTGAAACCGGATGTTGTCATTGGAATGGGTGGATTTGTGAGCGGGCCTGGTGGTATCGCAAGCTGGTTGTTGGGTACAAAATTAGTGATTCATGAGCAAAATGCAAAACCAGGCTCGACTAATAAATGGTTGGCCAAAATAGCGAATAAAATTCTTGAGGCCTTTCCAAATACCTTTACTCATCGGCGAAACGTTTATACTGTAGGCAATCCAGTACGTGCTGAAATTTTGAGAGTGCCGCCACCTGCTCAGCGCTTTAATCACCCTGAACAGGTTAAACATTTGCTGGTATTAGGGGGTAGCCTGGGTGCTCAGGCTATTAATGTATTACTCCCTAAAGCGCTTGCCCAATTACCAGAAGCAATACGTCCCTCTGTATTACATCAAACGGGGGAGAAACACCTCACCGAGACACGCAAGGCCTACGAAAGTGTGGGTGTCAAGGCTGAAATAGTTCCTTTTATTGTTGAAATGGATAAGGCATATGCTTGGGCAGATGTGGTATTATGCCGAGCGGGTGCGCTGACGATTGCGGAATTATGTGCAGTAGGATTGGGGGCGATTTTAGTTCCTTTTCCCTATGCTATCGATGATCATCAAACAGCAAATGCACATTTTATGGCAGATAAGCAGGCTGCAATGATAGTACAGCAAGCCGCATTAACAGAAGATAACTTAGCGAAAATGTTGGAAAAAGTAGGTGGTTCAGGCGAGCAATGTAGAGTCATGGCACAAGCGGCTTATGCATTGCGTCAAGTAGATGCCACGGAAAAAATAATCACTGTCTGTAAGGAGATATATCATTGAACTGGACACTTGAAATGGGTCGAATTAAAAATATTCATTTTGTTGGGATTGGCGGTGCTGGCATGGCGGGCATTGCAGAGGTATTGCTTAGCCAGGGCTATCGTGTTTCGGGTTCTGATTTATCAGAAAATGCGTTAACTCAACGTTTACGGATGATGGGTGCAGAAGTTTATTTAGGACATGATGCTCAGCATGTGATGAATGCAGATGTGGTTGTGCGTTCTTCCGCTGTTGAATTGAATAATGTAGAACTTGCTCATGCGCGTGAATTGCATATCCCCATTGTGCCGCGTGCAGAAATGCTAGGTGAGTTAATGCGCTTTCGTTATGGTATTGCGATAGCAGGTACACACGGTAAAACAACGACTACCAGCTTGATTACCAGTATTCTCACAGAAGAAGGGGTTGATCCCACTTTTGTGATTGGTGGGCGTTTGAATAGTGTGGGCAGTAATGCACGTTTAGGAACAAGCCGTTATATTGTGGCTGAAGCGGATGAAAGTGATGCATCATTTTTGTATCTTAAACCCACCATTTCAGTTGTGACAAATATAGATGCTGATCATATGGCGACTTATCAAAATGATTTTAGTCAGCTGCGCGCAGCTTTTCTTGAGTTTATACATCGTTTGCCATTTTATGGTTTGGCTGTTTTGTGTTTTGATGATCCTATTATTCGCGGTATGTTATCGCAAATTTCACGACCCTATTGCACTTATGGCTTGGATGAAGAAGCGGAATTTAGAGCCACGTTGATTTTGCAAACAGGGACTAAAACTCATTTTGTAGTTGAGCGCCCACAGCAAAGCAATTTAGAAGTTACTTTAAATTTACCAGGTAACCATAATGTTTTAAATGCATTAGCAGCGATTGCAGTAGCCACTGAATTAAAAGTATCTGACCATGCGATTCAGCGTGCATTGGCAAGTTTCGCAGGGATTGGACGCCGGTTCCAAATCTATGGCAATTATATGTTAGAGAAGGGTGGTAATGTGACTTTGATCGATGATTATGGCCATCACCCAAGAGAAATTGCAGTTACATTGCAAGCTGCACGCCAGAGTTGGCCTGAGAAGCGTATTGTCATGGTTTATCAGCCGCATCGTTATACAAGAACGCATGATTTGTTTGATGATTTTTGTGACGTGTTAGCGAAGCCGGATGTGTTAGTGTTGCTAGATGTCTATTCTGCAGGAGAACCTGTTATTCCAGGTGCTGATGGTGCTTCACTTGCCCGTGTCATTTCTGAACGTGGAGAAATGATGCCTGTTTTTGTGCAAGAACATGAGCAGTTGGCTAGCGTATTGCAGCAGGTTTTACGTGATGGTGATATTTTATTGATGCAAGGTGCGGGTAATATTGGTGCGCTTGCAGCGCAATTGGCAGCAACGCAGTTGCGAGAATCGGTGGTGGAGAAAGTGAAGCAGATTGCATGACTTAATAGTGTCATTCTTGCATCTATTGGTGTGTCATCAGCTTTTAAGGCGTTATCAGCTTCTAGAGTGTCATCCCCGCGAAGGCGGGGACCCATTTCGCAAATGTCACCGAACAACAAAGAAGTACAATACAAGTTGAATTCTAAAGAAGCCATCTGGGTCTGGAGAAAAGTGATGATGGGTCCCCGCCTTCGCGGGGATGACAGAGTAAAGTGCGGGGATGACAGAGTGGAATTTACAGTAAGAGGAATCACATAAGAGGAATTACATAAGAGGAATCACTAAGTGCGCGGCCGTCTTTTGAAAAATGTATCATTAGCTGAGTATACTTCCTGGCGGGTAGGCGGCCCTGCGGAAATGCTTTATATCCCCTCTGATGTAAATGACTTATCGGTTTTTCTTCAACAATTACCTCAAGATGAGCCTCTGTTATGGCTAGGTTTAGGCAGCAATGTGCTGATTCGTGATAGCGGTGTCGAGGGAGTTGTGATTGTCACTCAAGGTGCTTTGCATTCTATTTCTCAACTTGATCTGGATACAGTGCGTGCTGAAGCAGGTGTTGCATCTGCCCAGTTGGCTCGCTATACAGCGCGGCTGGGTTTGACAGGCATTGAATTCATGGCTGGTATTCCAGGAACGGTGGGTGGAGCATTGGCGATGAATGCAGGGTGTTGGGGCGGAGAAACTTGGCAAGCAGTAACACAGGTTGAAACGATGAATCGGGCAGGGGAGCGGCGGTTACGTCCGGCTTCAGATTATCAAACAGGATATCGCCATGTGACGGGTCCCAAAGAAGAGTGGTTTATAGCAGGGCATTTTAAATTAGTACAAGGTGAAAAAACACGCTCTTTGGCGGAGATTCATCATTTGCTAGAGAAGCGTAGTACATCACAGCCAACGGGGTTACCGAGTTGTGGTTCTGTTTTTCGTAACCCTACGCCGGATTATGCTGCACGATTAATTGAACAGTGTGGCTTAAAAGGCGTACAGGTAGGGGATGCTGTCGTTTCAGAGAAGCATGCAAATTTTATTATCAATCAGGGAAAAGCTACGGCGTCCGATATAGAAACGTTGATTGCCAAGATTGTTGATAATGTTTTTGAGCAGCATGGCGTGCGTTTAATGACAGAAGTGTGTATCATCGGAAAATAATTTCAAAACAGAGATCATGAGAAGTACAAGGATGATGAGATGATTATTAGCCAAGTACGGAAATGCTATAAAGAATTCAGATTTTCCTGGAAACTTGCCATTAATCTTATTTGTTTTTCTGCGTTTATTTTTTTCGCAACCGTTGTATTTGATCAATTCAAAATAGCTCAGTATTTCCCCATTAAAGAAGTCAAAATTGCAGGCATGCAGCATGTTAATCATGATGAAGTGCAGCGAATGCTCATGCCTTTAGTCAATAAAGGATTTTTCTCTGTGAGTGTTGAACATATTAGAGAAAGTCTGGCTCAATTTCCGTGGGTTTCGGATGCATCAGTACGTCGTGTTTGGCCAAATCAAATTATTATTCAAGTTGCAGAAAAAGTGCCTTTAGCTCGTTGGAATGATGAAAAGTTATTAAGTACCTCTGGCCAATTATTTAGTCCCGCACGTGATACTTACCCAGTAGATTTGCCGCAATTTGTAGGACCGGAAGGTGCGCAGTTAAGTATGATGGAAAATTATGCACAAGTCAGTAAAGTGATAGCTCCTTTGCATTTTAAAATGACACGTTTTGAGTTGAGTCCCGCACATGTTTGGAGCTTAACGTTCAATAATGGCATAAAAGTTAATATTGGACACAAAGATATCTTGACTCGCGTGAGTGATTTTGTGAAAGTGTACCCGAAAATTATTGGCACTCGCGCTAACGAGGTTAATTCTGTAGATTTGCGTTATTCCAATGGATTAGCAGTGCGCTGGAAAACAACACAATTACATAAGTGAGAATAAGATATGGCCAAGAAGCCAAATAAAGATTTAATGGTAGGAATTGATATAGGCACATCAAAAGTAGTTGCTATTGTGTGTGAAGCGACTGCGGATGGCTTGAACGTGATTGGTTTAGGATCGCATCCTTCTCAAGGATTAAAAAAAGGAGTTGTCGTTAACATTGAATCGACTGTGCAGTCTATTCAGAATGCTGTTGAAGAAGCTGAAAAAATGGCAGGTTGCCAAATTTATTCTGCTTATACCGGCATTGCGGGTAGCCATATTCGCAGTATTAATTCACATGGCATTGTCGCGATCCGTGATCGTGAAGTGATACAACTGGATGTAGATCGAGTCATGGATGCGGCTAAAGCAGTCGCCATTCCAGCAGATCAAAAAATTCTACATATTTTGCCGCAAGAATTTATTATTGATAACCAAGATTCTATACGCGAACCTATAGGTATGTCGGGTGTGCGTTTGGAAGCTAAAGTGCATATCGTGACGGGTTCTGTCAGTGCAGCACAAAACATTATGAAATGTTTGAAACGCTGTGGGCTGGTTGCTATTGATATGGTGTTAGAACAATTTGCATCCAGTTATGCTATCTTGACTGAGGATGAAAAAGAGTTGGGTGTTTGTATGGTTGATATTGGAGGCGGTACGACTGACATTGCCATTTTTACAAATGGTGCAATTCGTCATACAGCAGTCATTCCTATTGCGGGTGATCAAGTGACAAATGACATGGCTATTGCCTTGCGTACACCTACCCGTAATGCAGAAGATATCAAATTGAAATATGCATGTGCTTTACAAGAGTTAGCTGATACCAACGTCATGATTGATATTCCATCTGTAGGCGATCGTGCCGAACGGCGTATTTCTCAACGTGCTTTAGCTGAAGTGGTTGAAGCACGTTATGAAGAATTATTTATGTTAGTGGCATCTGAGATTCGCCGTAGTGGTTTAGAAGATTTATTAGCTGCTGGGGTTGTGTTAACAGGTGGTGGTTCTAAAGTGTTGGGTGCGACTGAACTGGGTGAACGTGTGTTTAATATGCCAGTTCGTATTGGTACACCGCAAAATATAACAGGGTTATCAGATGTGATTAATAATCCTATTTATGCAACCAGTGTGGGCTTAATACTGTACGGTATGCAGCAACGCGATAATCCAGATGAAGTCACCGCTCCACCTTCCATGAAAAATTTGTGGAGCAAAATGAAAAATTGGTTTCAAGGTAATGTTAGAGGAGGAGTCACCGATGTTTGAATTAGCAGAAGAAAATCAACAAAACGCAATTATTAAAGTAGTGGGTGTAGGTGGCGGCGGTGGTAATGCGATTGAACATATGATGGCGGCCTCGATTGAGGGTGTCGAATTTATTTGTGCCAATACGGATAGACAGGCATTAAAAAAATCGTCGGCCAATACACTGATTCAATTAGGTGAAGCGATTACGCGTGGTTTAGGTGCAGGTGCAAATCCGGAAGTGGGTAGACGTTCAGCAGAAGAAGATCGCGATAAAATTAAAGAAATGTTAGCGGGTGCCGATATGGTTTTCATCACTGCAGGTATGGGAGGCGGTACCGGTACAGGTGGCGCACCTATTTTTGCGCAAATTGCTAAAGAGTTAGGTATATTAACCGTTGCTGTGATCACTAAACCTTTTACGTTTGAAGGTCGAGTGCGTATGGCAGCAGCGGATGCAGGTATTGCAAATTTGGCGCAATATGTGGATTCACTGATCACTATTCCTAATAATAAATTACTTTCAGTATTAGGTAAAAACGTCACATTAGTGAATGCATTTAGAGCAGCCAATGATGTGTTGCGTGGTGCGGTTCAAGGTATTGCAGAATTAATTACACGTCCTGGTTTAATCAACGTGGATTTTGCTGACGTTCGTACAGTGATGTCAGAAATGGGTATGGCAATGATGGGTACGGGTGTAGCATCAGGTGAAAATCGTGCACGCCTTGCAGCAGAAGCGGCTATTTCCAGTCCATTATTAGAAGATGTCGATATGTCCGGTGCGCGTGGTGTGTTAGTAAATATTACCGCTGGCATGGATATGTCTATTGGTGAATTTGAAGAAGTAGGTGAAGCGGTTAAAAATATTATGGCTGAAGGTGCCACTGTTGTGGTGGGTACAGTCATTGATCCTGAGTTGCGTGATGAAGTGCGTGTTACAGTGATTGTGACAGGACTTGGGCGTAAGCACGGAACGGGTACAACGACCCGTATACAAGAATCCGCAAGAGCAGACGGCTTTGTTGATTACCAGTATCTAGATAAACCTGCTGTAGTACGTAAGCATGCAAATGCAGCACCTGTATCTTATGCAACAGCCTCGCATGCAGTACCTACGCAAGCATCAACACCCACATCCTCTGTCAAAGCTACTACACCTACCGTGAATCATGAGTTGGATTATTTGGATATTCCTGCGTTTTTACGGCGGAAAGAAGAGGTTGTGGATTGAGACTCTATAACTAACTACCTTAAGTTTTCTACTGTCATTGCGAGCCGCTCGCAATGACAGGGGTAGTTACGTTTTAGTAAATTGGTCGCGAATTATTTCCACAGGAGATTCACCATGAATGACAAGGATAAAGATAAAAAAGCATCAAAACATCCCAAGGATGTTGTTATTGATGAATCATCAGAAGAATCATTTCCTGCCAGCGATCCGCCATCTTGGGCTTCTCATGAACACGGAGGCAGTATGCCTCATAATGAGTTACATATGATAACAACAAAAATAGCTTTTGCAAATAAAGTACAACATATTCTTAACGTGAATGG
>JBGAPT010000069.1:0-8106 GCA_044221135.1 Gammaproteobacteria bacterium | reverse complement strand
AGATATTGAAAAAATCGTGGCAAACTATAACCATACGCCACGAAAATGTTTAGGATACAAAACGCCTGCTCAGGTTTTTATAAAACAGTTGGTGCACTTCAAATGTGAATTCACATCCCCGCCTTCGCGGGGATGACAAAGTGGAGAGCGGCGATGACAAATAGAACGCAGCGATAACAGAGTAAGAGCGGCGATGACACAGTAGAACGCGGGGATAACACACTAAGCACTCAGGTGGATAGGGGAATGATACGATTTTTTTAAGTAAACCGGATATCTTTAAAGAAAAATACCCGGCCTATCCTTTACTTTTTGGTTTCAGGTTCCGCTTGTACAGTACCGCCTATTTTTTCGCACATTTTCTTAGACATTGGCATAACAGCTTTGCCTTTGCATGCTTTCTTTCCTTCACAAGCACATTGTATTTTGTGACTGCCCATAGCGCTAGCAACAACAGGTGTCAAAACAAATACACTTGCTGCAGCAATGGCTAATACAGCACCAGTTAATTTAATATTCTTGATCATAAAACTCCCTTTCATAACAATTGAATTAAAAGACGAGACTTCAGTGATGTCTTACTAACAGCACACGCTAGTATAAAAACATTTGTACAGATGCGTCAAGTTTATAATATGAAAGCGCAGCTATTCAGTTTTCGCCAAGACGCTAGTGATCGGGTCGCTGTTGTTGAATCATTCGTTTTTACGTGAATGCTGCTTCGCGTATAAAAACGAATTATTCAGCATAAAACCAATTTACCGGACGTTTACGCGTGGATAATACGATGGGAAACAATGAGGCACGATAATAAGACAGCACATGTTAACTAATTAGAAGTAAGCTATCTATAAATTAAAAAAGGCGACTAACCAGCCGCCTTTTGATGGATCTGCTAGTAATAAAATTCACTAACAGATACTGCTCACATTGACAAAAGTTACTTCTTAGCGCGCTTAGCTGCTTTCCTCTTAGGCGCTTTTCTTGCTGCTTTTTTCTTTACTGCTTTTGTCTTTGTTGCTTTTGCTTTTGCTTTTTTCGGTGCTTTTGTTTTTGCTACTTTCTTTTTTGCCACTTTTTTTACAGCTTTTGCAGATACTTTTTTAACTTTTCCAGCTGATTTTGCTTTAGCCTTCTTTTTTACGTGTAACATGGTCATTCCTTTTAAAATTAAAAAACGAAACAAGTATACCAAAAATATTTTATAAATTGTAATTATTTTTAAACACGAATTAAAAAATCTATTTTGTATTTCAAAGTGTGATAGGCAAACAATATTTACCTAGGAAGCAGTAGTCATCCGATTTTTTTTCAAAATGAGTTTAGGCACACCCCGCACATCCCGCACTATTCTCAATTTTTCGAATAATTTAAGCAGATAATACGTGATATCCAACTCCCACCAGAAAAATCCCTGCCTGGCTGCTGCAGGATAATGATGATGATTGTTATGCCATCCTTCACCTAACGTAATCAGCGCCAATAAAAAACTATTCCGACTGTTATCTTCCGTTTTAAAGCGTCGTTTGCCATATTTATGCGATAACGAATTAATAGAAACAGTCGTGTGAAAAACCATCACGGTTGAAATACTAAATCCCCAAATCAGCATTTGCCAACCACTGGTCCCGAGTGCGGGTGAAACATGCTGCAACAATACGCCTGATGAAAACAAAAGAATGGCTAAAAGAAATGGAACCAATCCATCATAACGATCCAGGAAAACCAATTCCGGATAGTGAGCAAAATCTTTAATACGCTCTGGGTTGTAATAATAGTTTTTTGTAGACATGAACCATCCAAAATGGCTCCATAAAAAACCATGGCGAACAGGAGAGTGCGCATCCATTTCTTTGTCAGCACACATATGATGCTGGCGGTGGTGAGACGCCCACCATAATGGACCACGCTGGGCTGCACTTAAAGCCAAAATAGCAAAAATGAATTGCCAAAACCGATTGGTTTTATAAGTACGATGCGAAAAATAACGGTGATAAAAAGCCCCAATAAAAAAGACTCGTAAAAAATAAAGCGTCATCGCTGTTGTAAACGCCACCCAGCTAAACCCTACCCAGATAACCAAAATACAGGATAGGTTAAGAAAAATAAAAGGTAATGTTCTTATCCAGTCTATCTGGTTAGGAAGAAGCTCTACACTACTATCATATATGTTATTACAAGAGAACGATCGAATCAGAGACTGATAAATTTGCTTCATTAAAGCTATATTCCGGTGTTATTGATGTTAGATACGAGCATTCAACCTACTAGATAAGCAGTCTAACTGAATTGGCCATAAATATATACTAAATTTTGGTAGCTAGCTCGCAATCTGAATTATTCTCATGAAATTTGCTACTGCTACCAGCGTGTCATCCCCGCGAAGGCGGGGACCCATCATGCAAATATCTCCAAACGATAATGAGTACAATAGAAATTGAATGATAAAAAAATAAGGTAGTTAAGGACACAAGTCATGATGGGTCCCCGCCTTCGCGGGGATGACAGAGTAGAGAGCAAGGATGACAGAGTAGGGAGCAGTGATGATAGAGTAAGGAGCAGTGATGACAGAGTAAGGAGCAGTGATAACAGAGTAGAGAGCGGAGATGACAGAGTGGCGAGCGGGGATGATCCTCAGTATGAGGAGAGAAATATAATACAGTAGCAAGTTTCGTGGAATACCTAACCACGCAAACACATTCACAAAAAGCATATGCGCCAAATAGATACAAATTTTGCAAATTGGCTCATTTACCCTTTCTGCTCCCGAATATCCGCCAAAATCCCCAAGCTTGAAATAACCACCATCATAAATGGCAAAGCCAAACTCACGATTGTACTCGGCGCTTGAATACCTAACAGCTTAAACACAAATCCTTGCAGCCACAGTGTTAACAATACTACCGCTATCAAATAAAAAATACAGGCTAGCCAATAACAAATCTCCGCTTTATTTTTGCGAAATAAAGAAGGACGACGTAACGCAGCAGGCAATCCCTTCATCAACCACATAACAGCCGACCGACGTAACCAAGGCCGATCAAACAAATCCATTAAAATATAATACCCATCCAGCTCTTGCAAAGGACTTAACATACGAAAAGCGTTAATATAAGTATACAATGCAAAAATCCATAAAAAGCATTGCGCATATTGATTAGAAACAACCAAAGTCAATAAAGCACACAAACCCGCCGTGACTAAATCCGCCATCACGCCAGCCAAATTCACAATAATTCGCGGCCAACGCTTGCCTAGCCACATATCCGATGTATCTGTAAAAGCGACAGGCCCAAACCAATACCAGCCCACACCGATGTATTGAACTTCATAGCCATAAGATTTAGTCGCAAAAGCATGGCCCAGCTCATGTATAGCAACTGAAAAAACCATGCAAGGCAAGAGTAAGACAAACAGCCACGCACTCGCATGCACTGTTTGAAATAACTGTACAGCTTGCTGGGTAAACACGATAAAAGAAATAAAACCACTCACCGCTAAGAGTGTCAATATGCATTTTCCCACTCGTGTAAAAATTAAATAAGCGGCTTTATTATAAAGTTTATCTATCCATTTATCGGCATTTTTAATCGCGACTCGCGCTTCCAGAATACGCCGCGCACGTAGCATAGCACGTACCCATAATGGCTTGATCGCCCCATTTTCTTCACCTACTTTCAGATTGACTACAAACCCACCTTTAGCAAGTTTCAAAATAAGTGCCGAAATCTTGTGAGGTTCAAATGTATTGAATTTTTCTGCTACGGCAAATGTCAATTCTTGCATGGTTTTTCTACCATCTAATTGTTGCCAGATAAACCATCCCTCTCTCGCCAATTTAAAATATTTACCATTCGCCGAATTTTTTAAAATAACAATTTTCTGGCCTACTTCTGTAGTGCGCGGGTAAAACTTAACAGCAGGATTTTGCTGAGGTCTGCTACGATCTACCATGAGTGTCATAAACATATCGGCAACAGCGGTTTCTGATTCCAATAATTCTACTAAATACTCATATTTTAAAACTAATAGCACGCAGTCTGTCATGGCGTGCGCCGTTGCATTGCGCACTGAATTAGTAATGAATGTTGCCTCCCCCAATAACAGGGGCGGCTTTAATATGGCAAGCGTATGGTCTGGCACACCTGGCTCCTGCGCAATGACTTCTACTTGACCCGACTGAATCAGATAACAACGATCTCCTTCCTCGCCCTGTTGAAAAATAATAGAACCTGCAGGCACTGTCATCACTTCGATTTGTGTAGCTAGCCATTCTGTGCGCTCCAGAGAAAGCTGGCTAAACGGTAACGATAGCTTGATCAACTGCATACGCAGCATTTTTTCTGCAGAAGCATGCATAACTGTGTGTAATTGAGGGTGTTCCTGCAAAAATACATGCAATTTTTTTAAATCCAGACGAAGTGCCGTCACGGCTGTCAATGCAGTCACCGTTGCAGTACGTATGCCTGTTGTTGAAAAAAAGCCTGTCTCATTTAAACCTATCGTGTCTCCTGAAGATAATAGTGCGACAGGGACGAAGGTCATGCGCGGTTTTTTTCTGAGCCGCCTTTTAATGGGTAATTGCTGAGTGACTTCCACTTGACCTTCTACGATAATAAAAACACTATCAATGAGTGCCTTTTCCACAACGATCGTTTCACCTGGCTCATAGCGTACATCAGAAAGTAAAAAGGCTAATTTCTCAATTTCATCTGATGAGAATTTTGCAAAACAGGGTAATGCACTCAGTAAAGTTTTTCGCACGGACAAGGGTATGGTCTGATCCATTAGACACTCTGGCATAGGATAACTAATATGCTATAATGATAACTTATTTCATCATGAGCAAGAAGCATCAATTATGTCTAGCCTCCAGGATGTCTATGATCAATGGCAAAATAACGCAGACTTTCGCGCTCAATTTAAAAAAAATCCTGAAGAAGCGTTAAAAAAAGCGAAGCTAGAATTAAGCGCAGCCGATTTTTCGAAAATACACGCTTTGGTGAATCCAAAAAATCAGGATTTGGAGAGTGATGAGTTGGATGGGAGGATTAGTAAGTAATAATATAACTGTAGGAGCTACCCATGCCCAAAGACCCCATCATCATCGCCAGCATCGCACGCACTCCGCAGGGAAAACTTCTAGGCGAATTAAAAACCGTCACATCACCTCAACTTGGCTCCGTTGCAATCAAATCTGCTATTCAACGCGCACAACTTTTACCGCACGATATTCATGAAGTGCTAATGGGTTGCGTCTTATCCGCCGGATTAGGACAAGCACCCGCGCGCCAAGCAGCACTCGGTGCTGAATTACCCACAAGCGTACCCTGCACAACCATTAATAAAATGTGCGCCTCTGGCATGAAAGCCATCCTGTTTGCATGTGATGCGCTCTCTGCACATGAAAACAGTGAAATCTTTGTTGCAGGCGGGATGGAGAGTATGACAAACGCACCGTATCTCATTCCTAAAGCACGGCAAGGTTACCGAATTGGTCATGCGCAGATGTTAGATCACATGTTATGGGATGGGTTAGAAGATGCTTATGAAAAAGGTCGTCACATGGGTTATTTTGCAGAATTATGCGCGAAGAAGTATGGTTTCACACGTGCAGAACAAGATCTGTATGCAATAGGTTCATTAGAACGTGCACAAAAAGCCATTCG
Source organism: Gammaproteobacteria bacterium (assembly GCA_044221135.1). Taxonomy (GTDB): domain Bacteria; phylum Pseudomonadota; class Gammaproteobacteria; order DSM-16500; family DSM-16500; genus UBA4722. The sequence goes on along the minus strand of JBGAPT010000069.1, from coordinate 2,437 downwards.
TGATAAATTATTTGCAGCAGAAATTGCACCCGTCACCCTCTCAACCACGCACGGAGAAACTAAAATAGAGACAGATGAACATCCGCTGGCTGTGAATATAGAAAAAATTCCACACTTGCTGCCCGCCTTTGTTGAAGGCGGAACCATTACTGCTGCAAATTCATCTTCTATTGCAGATGGCGCTGCCGCCGTGGTTTTAATGCGTTACTCTGAAGCAGAAAAACGTGGAATAAAACCATTGGCTCAAATCATGGGATACAGTGGCCATGCTAAAGCACCCGATCAATTTACGACTGCACCTATTGATGCCATTCATGCATTACTCAAACAATTAAACTGGTCTGTAAGCCAAGTCGATTTATTTGAAATCAATGAAGCCTTTGCCGTGGTTGCAATGGCCGCAATGAGCGATTTACAAATTCCGCGTGAAAAATTAAATATTCACGGCGGTGGTTGCGCACTGGGTCATCCTATCGGTGCGACGGGAGCACGGATTATAGTCACTCTTGTTGCAGCATTGAAACATTATAATTTGAAAAGAGGAATTGCAGCATTGTGTATTGGCGGCGGGGAAGCGACGGCGATTGCGGTGGAGGTGTGTAGGTAGCAAATTGATAAAAGGATTTAAAAAATGAATACCCAAACCCTAACCTTCGACATCCTCATCATCGGCGCAGGCCCCGCTGGCCTTTCTGCAGCCATACGCTTAGCACAACTCGATCCTGCACTTTCCATTTGCATAGTAGAAAAAAGCGCTGACATCGGATCCCACATTTTATCAGGCGCCGTGCTAGAAACACGCGCTTTAGATGAACTCATTCCAAGCTGGCAACAAAGTAATGCACCACTTCATACCTTTGTCACCCAAGATAAATTTCTATTATTAACAAAAAACCACGCTTTCCCACTCCCGACTCCTCGCCCCATGAAAAATCAAGGCAACTATATTATAAGCCTAGGACAATTTTGCCGTTGGCTCGCAGCGTATGCAGAAAATTTAGGTATCCAGATTTTCCCTGGCTTCACAGCAACCGATATTCTGTACGAAAAAGACCGCGTCGTCGGCGTCATCACAGGCGATAAAGGTGTCGCCAAAAACGGTCAACCCACCGATCGCTATCAAAAAGGCATCACACTCACCGCAAAACAAACTCTTTTTGCAGAAGGCTGCCGCGGCTCCTTGACACAAATAGTATTTGATCGTTTTCAATTACGCAAATTATGCGGCCCACAAACCTACGCACTCGGTATCAAAGAATTATGGGAAATCCCCGAATCACTACACCAATCCGGTCTAGTCATGCATTCCATCGGCTGGCCGCTAGACACCCAAACGTATGGCGGTTCTTTCGTGTATCATTTCGAAAAAAATTTAATGGAAATCGGTTTTGTCGTCGGATTAGATTATCAAAACCCTTATTTAAATCCCTATGAAGAATTCCAACGATTTAAAACACATCCCGCCATTCGACCCTTATTAGAAAATAGCAAACGCATCCAGTACGGCGCACGCGCACTCAATGAAGGTGGTATACAAGCCATACCACAACTCACTTTTCCAGGCGGTTTAATCATAGGATGCGGCGCCGGTTTTTTGAATGTGCCTAAAATGAAAGGCATTCACACCGCCATGAAATCAGGCATGATCGCAGCAGACAGTTTACTGCCTTTATCCACCGATGAATGCACACGTTATCCCTATCAATTAAAAAAAAGCTGGATCTGGCCCGAGCTACATCAAGCACGCAACATCAGACCCGCCATGAACTGGGGATTAAAAATCGGATTAACCTATGCTGCAATCGACACCTACATTTTACGCGGCCACACACCCTGGACCTTCTCCAACCACACTGATTATACGCAATTAAAACCTGCAAAAAACTGCAAGAAAATACACTATCCTAAACACGATAATAAAATCACATTTGATTTAATGAACTCCGTTTTTTTAAGCCATATCCAATACGACGACAATCAACCTTGCCATTTAAAATTAAAAAACCCCCTCACCCCGATTGAAATTAATTTAAAACTTTTTGATGCCCCCGAACAACGCTATTGCCCCGCAGGTGTTTACGAAATTATCCACAATGAAAATAATCAACCTCAATTACAAATCAACGCAGCAAACTGCATCCACTGCAAAGCCTGCGACATCAAAGACCCCACTCAAAACATCACCTGGACACCACCGGAGGGAGGAAGTGGGCCGCATTATGAGATGATGTAAATCGATAAAAGAACTGTCCTTGCAATCTGAAGTATCCCCACGAAATTTGCACCTATCTGTCATCCCCGCACCCATCTGTCATCTCTCCGCACCCTATCTGTCATCCCCGCGAAGGCGGGGACCCATTATGACTTACCTCTTAAGCTGCATTATTTCCTGAGCATTTAACTTTTATTCTACTAATTTATTGTTAGAGGTATTTGC
>JBGAPT010000068.1:0-8170 GCA_044221135.1 Gammaproteobacteria bacterium | reverse complement strand
GCCAATAGTCACGCTTTGCTGTTTTCTCTGTGTTAATTGCTAATGAATGTATTTTTTGCATAATGCCTCCGTTTTATAGAAGCGTGCATCATGCCTGAGATGAAAAGGGGTGTGTAGGTGTGGTTAAATTAGCGGATACCATCAATCTCATATTGTCGCATGATTAACCTCGATTCGCCCCGTGCCGGGATTCGTTATGAAATCGGGATAAGGATTCACCTACAGTATAAGCCAGGATACATACCACAGCCCCTCACAAGAAAAGTAGTACAATATTGAAGGTGCTAAGCAGTGTTGCATTTTCGTGCGAATCTGCCTAGCACTCCAACGATAGCTACATTGTAAAGTTTGAGAAGCTTAACAAGTTAAATCGGGAATACAACTATATCCTATAAATCGTGATTTCCCCTTATTATCAGGAAGATTAAAATCAAACACACTGACACCCCACATTTTTTTTCCATCGTAAGTACGGCCATCACTTGCCCCAAACATAAGGTGGGTGCCTTTTTTATTTTTCCCCAAATAAATCATCACATGAGAAATGGGAGATTTACGGTTTGTCAAATAAGTTCCAGACCAAAATAATAAATCACCCGGTTTCAAATTTGAAAATTCAACTGAATCAAAATCATTGCTTGTCACTCGATATAATTTCCCTTTTTTTTCAACCCAGTTAAATTGTTCATCTGACTGTCTTGGCACATTATAAACATTCATTTCTTTTAGTAAATAATAGATCGTGCCTGAGCAATCCATGCCTTTATTCTTAGGATTAGCTGAACCATACAGATAAGTTAAATTCATTTTTGACAGATGTTCTGATGATGCAATAAGTTTTTGGATGACAGAGGGGTATGATGGATAGTCGACTATTTGAGAAATTGGAATTGGCATGGTGATCGCAGAAGATGATTTATTTTCTGCATAACCAATAGGTGCTAGTGTTATCAAGAGTAATAAAGCAGACGAGGTTAACAGTGTATTGCGATCCATAGATATCCTTAAATATTAAGCCAAAAATGGGTTGTTATATTGATAGCGCATAATATAACAGACATGGTCTCCAGTGGAAGAACCCCTAAAAGTGTCGAATCTGAGTTAAACCGCCTCTCACAAGCATTGTTTTAAGTGCATTTCATCAGATTTTTTCTGAAATCTTCCTTTCATCGCTTTTATTACTAGATAAATAAGTCCACGCCGCAATACATTGCGTCATCCAATGTAGAAATATATGGCCATCTTGTGGAAATAAAGGCTTAGCTAACAGTAAAATCTTCTTAAGAGCATCGATGTTTGCTTTTTGAGACGAGATAGAGTGATCATCATTCATTGAAGGGCTTTTTTCTTTGATTGGGATACTCGAGAGATTTTTCTCGCCTGTCAAAAGCCAAAGTAAATCCGCTTTAAGCCTTTGGCTATAGCGCACGAGCACTTCGACCGCCATAACTCTTTTGCCAGTCTCATGTTGAGAGTAAGTGGTAAGAGGAATGTTGTATTTTTCAGCAAATAATTTTTCTGTTTGAAACCCTGCAGCTTTACGAGCTAATCGAAGACGCATTGCAATCTGTTGGAATAACGTTTGTGGTTTCAAATTATTTTCTTTCTTCAAAGATTGCAATGACTATTCCCCCATCATTTTAACCAAGACACGCTTATCTCGCTGCCCATCAAATTCAGCATAAAATATGCGCTGCCAAGTGCCTAAATCTAATTTTCCAGCTGTCACAGGCAAAATCACTTGATGGTGAACAAGAATCGCTTTTAAATGTGCATCACCATTATCTTCTCCTGTTTCATGGTGATGATAGTCTTTACGGAAGGGTGCTAGTTTTTCAAGCCATTGATCAATGTCTTTAATTAAACCTTCTTCATCGTCGTTTACATAAATCCCCGCGGTAATACGCATGGCTGAAACCAGTATCATGCCTTCACGGATTTTGCTTTTATACAGAACTTTTTCTATCTGTGGTGTGATATGAACATAATCTCGATGTTTTTTGGTATGAAAAGTTAGGTAATCTGTATGAAATTGCATGCTCCTCTCCTTTTGTTTAAAGAGGAAGAATTATAGCATTTTTTTCTTTTTACCTATCATTAGCAAAACAGTTAAATTTTTTGTCAGCTAATAACGTATTAAATATGCGGCAGCTATTATCACTTATAGGAATCTTTTCATTAAATATAGATTGCTATTTTTGTGAACATTTAATAATTATTTATTTTATTTATAATTAATTGAGATAAAATTTGATGGAAAGGTTCAGTTAAATGCAAATGATCCCAATAGATGTAGGTATTAGGATTTGCGCATGGATTGATTGGATCATGAGCACCTAGTATCTTTTTTTTAAACGAATTAATGAATGAAGAAGTTGTTTTTAAACAAGAATGGATTGTATCAGCTATGTGTAAATGATATTGACGATTATATTTTTGATAATGATCAATATAATCATTAAAGAAATCATATGTGTTAAAAATCTGTATATGAGTGTCAGGATATTTTTTAATAAGCTTTGCAATTTCAATTTCCATATTTGAATTATATAAATAGATATTTCTATGCAGTGCTTTTGCCCTATTAATAATATCCTGAAAATAAGGGGCACGGGATGCATCGATGAGATTGAGTATTAGAAAATTTCTTGCACCATGATTTATTAATCTTTGGATTGCGTTTGTAACACCCTTTACTACGTTAATGGACTTAGAGCTTAATGAATAATTGTGAGGGAAAAATATATAATCGTTAGCGCCTATCCAAATAATGAAAAGGCTGTTAGTTCTTTCTTTAAATAATGAGCTTAATAAATATTGAGAAACTTGCATGCCAAGGAATGAGGGTGCAATAAAATACTTAGACGGTAAATGAAACTCAGCTGTTGCGCCTCCTACTGCATATATAGAGTAGGCACTTTTATATTCCTTTTGGTAAAAAGAGCCTACCTGTTCCGCCCAGGTTTGGCCATTCAAAAATCGACCCTCAAAGTAGGGAGGGGAAGGGGGAAAGATGCCAACTGTTGTACTATACAAATTTCCATTATCAGTCATGCTATCCCCAAAAAAAATTAGCTGACTGAACGGTTTTGCGTAGACGTTTGCGCATAATAATATAAAAAGAATACCTTGAAATATTTTAATCATTCTATGCATCCATGGCTGAATCACCTTTTCTCGACCTCAAGAGATTTTACTTAGAGAAAAGGATGAGACTTAGTGAACATCTTGATTTTCACTAATGATATCATGAAACTGATCTAGTTTTTTTAATAAAACAATTGGCAGATTCTTGGCTAATATATGATAATAGTAACATTGCCGACCCAATCTAAACAGCTTCAAAAACGCACGATCAGCTAGAAATTTCTAATGGCGGTTCTTTTAATATACATCAACTGCATGCTTAACTTTGACTTTATCCCATCTAAATTCCCCTACTTTAATCACATAAAACTGAGTTTTCGGCAGAGCTGCGTGACTTCACCCTTACTTAAAACCGCCTTAATATTCAATTGAGACACCCCATGCAAAATAACTTATTATCCGTAGATGAAGTTAAATCCTGTTTTGAACACTGGCGAACAACGCGCACAAAACAACGAGAAAGAATACCTGAATATTTATGGGATCATGTCAAAACACTAATTGATCGTTATTCATTAATGGATATTACGCAAACATTAAGAATCAATACTAGTCAAATAAAAGATAATATTAAAATAAATCCAAGCATTACTTCTGTTGAAGCAAGAAGTGATAAATCCTCATCGTTAGTAAGTAAAAAGAGCGTATCATTCTCAAACTATGAATGTACATGCTCAATAGAACTTTTTCTATCTGTGGTGTGATATGAACATAGTCTCGATGTTTTTTGGTATGAAAAGTCAGTATGCATTTGCTACTACAGCGCTCACCATTAAAAAAATTCCCGCTACTCCATTTAATAACGATTTCATAACGTTAGTTTCTCCAGGGTTGGTAAAAAATGAATCGCATAACTAACCAATCCAGAGGTCAATGGCTAATATAGAATAGAGCATCAAGCGCGATCGCGCCCCGACGCATGTAGTGGCCGCTAATAAAAATTGCTGGCCACATGATTGGCAAATATTTATGTACACCGCATACTTCTCTTACTATTTATAGGGTTCATTTAGTCCATTAATCTTAGTAACAAATTTTCATCAGTTTTTCCTATCCACTAAGATGTGCGATCAACAAGTTTTAAAATAGCCTCTGGATATCTCTCTCCTCTAAATTTAAAAGAAGCCAGAAACTGCTCGAGTGCATCCCAGTCTGATTCCGGCATAAAAAAAGCAGTAGATTGTAAATTTTCTTCAAGATGTGAGATACGTTTAGTGCCAGGAATAGGAACAATATTCTCGCCTTGCTTCAATAACCATGCAAGTGCAATCTGAGAAGGTGTGGCGTTATTTTTTGTCGCAAGCGTTTGAAGGAGCTCAACTAATTTAAAATTATGTTGAAAATTGACATCACTGAATCTCTCTAGTTTTTGGCGAAAATCACCTTTGTCTAATTCATTGGTACCATGTATTTCCCCTGAAAAAAAACCGCGGCCTAAAGGGCTAAATGGAACAAAACCAATGCCCAATTCGCGTAATAGCGGCAATATTTCTTTTTCAATATTTCTGTCCCACAATGAATATTCCGATTGAATTGCTGTAATAGGATGCACTGCATGTGCACGACGAATAGTGCCAGGGCCCACTTCAGAAAGACCAATATAACGAACTTTTCCAGCCTTCACTAAATCTGAAAGTGTGCCCATTGTATCTTCAATTGGAACTTCAGGGTCTAAACGATGCTGATAATAAAGATCAATGTAATCAGTTTGCAATCGCTTCAGCGAACCTTCAATAGATTTCTTAATATGATCTGGTTTGCTATTAACGCCTTCTAGAAAACCTTCTGTATTCCAGGTAAAACCAAATTTGGTAGCAAGCACAATTGAGTTGCGTACTTTATTTTTTAGCCAGTTGCCAATTAACTCTTCATTTTTGTAAGGACCATAAATTTCCGCTGTATCAAAGAAATTCACGCCTAAAGCTAAAGCACGGTCCAAAACTTGCAGAGATTCAGCTTGATTTGCAGGCCCATAAGCATACGACATACCCATGCAACCTAAACCTAATGCGGATACTTCTAAACTGGATTGACCCAGGTATCTTTTTTTCATAATAATCCTTATATGATTTTTATATGAAGCAATGCATGATCATCTGCATTATATACGATGAGTTACGTTACCATCACAACCTCATTTAATCAATGGAAAGGTCATTGATATTCATAACAATTCTATTTTGTAAATGCTGTAATGCTATATTTTCTTTGCGCATTTGGAAAATTTAGTCCGGGGATTTTAAAGCACATTTTAATTCTGTATCTTATGAATGTTCCAGCTGTTCGAATTCTTAATTACATCAACTTCTGCTTAAATAGCAATTCGAACAGCACAGATACTTGTTTTAATTTTACTCATGCAGATAGAAAGAAATTAACTATTAGGAAAATTATTGGTATGCTTAACCGTCCTCAAGCATTTTATGGATAGTTTCTCTCTATTATATGTTAGTGACATAATAGAGTTATTATCGGTAGATATGTTTGCAAAATATGCCGAGTTCATTAACTCATTAATTCAAATCACGCTGGAACTAAGCACAAACACTGATTGTAAAGGATTACATTCGACGCTCGATTAAATGGGTCAGAATTAATTTAAATGCAATTTATTTTTAAAAAATAATATTTTTTATAAAGTTTGTCTTGGTTATTCGATTCCATCAATTTAAAAACAAAAATCTATTCTAACCCAGCCGCTTATCTGGAAAATTATAATCCTAATCAATACAGCTGCCTCCTCATTGATATTCGTTTACCGGGCATGAGTGGACTTCAGCTTCTGGAATTGTTAGTGCAGCGCCGCAGTCCTATTCCAGCCATTATTTTTACCGGTCATGGTGATATGGAATTAGCTATACGCGCCATGAAATTGGGCGCTAAAGATTTTATCTTAAAACCTTATAATGATGATTTATTACTTGAGAAAATTCAAAAAATGTTATTAGAAAGCTATGAGCAACAAAATATTTATCAGCAATTTTTTGATAAATTTGAAAATTTAACAGTGCGGGAAAAAGAAGTTGTACAGTTTATTGTAAAAGGAAAATTAAATAAATCAATCGCCAGTGAGCTTGGTATTTCATTGTCTACCGTTGAATTACACCGCGCTAATATCATGCATAAATTACATATAAAATCGACAGTAGAGTTTATAAAAATTTATTTGATACTAAACAACTTTGTTTTAACTGAAAAAATATGACCCAAGGTAATTCGCTACCCATCCTATGGTAAATCTGTATATACTTTTTCTCTGTCTCTCTTTACACTCTTAACTGCATTAAACACACGCAATTGTAGAGTTAATAATAAAAAGAAAATTTCATACTTAGCTCCACTATGCTGTCATCCCGGATTAGGTGCGAGGACTGGACTTTAAATCATAATAAAAGTCATTTTAAAAGTTAAATAGGCTATTGTTATATTTTCAAGTCATAATCTCGCGCTAGCACGAGGTGACAACATAGTGGTGAGTAATATCAAAAAAAGAATGCTGAAAAAATATGAAGATTCATCCACGATTAGTTAGAAAAATGCGAGGGGAGCTTGATACCAGTATTATTAGTAGATGACCATCCCATTGCTCGTGCTGGTCTGAAGAGTATAGTAAGCACATTTCCCGAAGTGAAAATTGTTGGAGAAGCCAGTAACGGATTAGATGCATTACGACAAGCTAAAACACTTAACCCCACGCTTATTTTTATGGATATTTATATGCCCGGCATGGATGGCCTGGACGTGTCTCGAAAAATACTCCATTTTAACTCGCGCATTAAAATCATTATTGTCAGTATACTCACTGATGGTATTTATCTTTCTCGCCTTTTAGAAATAGGTGTTGCTGGCTATCTGTCCAAGCATGCCTCGCAAGAAGAAATACTTCACTCCATTCGTATAGTACTGACCAGCCGGCGTTATATTAGCCCAAGTATCGCACAGATGCTTGCGTTCTCAGCCTATGGATAAAATAGACGAGTTGTCACGAAACATATTAACGATACGAGAATTACAAGTGGCATCAATGCTTATAAAGGGCAACATAGTTAAGGATATTATTGATATTTTTTGCTTAAATTAAAAAACTGTCATGCGCTTCGCTGTAGTATGTTTAAAAAATTAAAAACAAAGTCAACTCATTTGGCTAAACTAATGATGTCTTCTCCTTTTAAATAACTCTGAAATGTTGTTAATAGCAGTATAAGCTAATATTAATGTAATAATAAATAAAATTAAAAATATAAAAAATATAAATTTAGCAATACCAGCAGTTGCCGCAGAAATACCTGTAAAGCCTAACAAACCTGCGATAAGAGAGATAATGAAAAAAATGAGAGCCAAACGTAGCATATAGTTAATTCCTTATTGATAAAATTGTCATGTGTTACCTGTGTTATGATAACTGAAAAATATAATCATGCAATATAAGCTTGTGATTATCAGTGAATACATTTATAATTAATTTTCAACGTGGGTATTCAAGTATCACTAAGTTTACTTTCAACCAACAAGGAAGTCCTCACTCAATCGCTTGGTATTCCAAGCCATTAATATTATTTTTTATTAAGAGGATGAAATATATGAATACGCGCTTATTGATAATGCTAGGAATTTTTTTAGTGTCATCTCCTTTAGTTTTTGCTGGAGAAATAACTTCACCCCAACGCGTTATTTATCCTTGTTTACAACTTCCATCTACCTTTAAGGTAGGGGAGGGTACATACAATGGTTCTACTTTTTGGTGGGTAGACACTGTAGAAGGCATATCGAAAGATTCTGTTATAAAAATGAGTTCTGCTGATACTTATAAATATACAGCTAACTTAGTTTTTTATCCATGGGTTGGAAACACTAAATTACAATGTGAAGGTTTTCTTACATTTAATGGTAAACCATATAAAATAGTTGTTCATGCACTAGTTATTGAGAATACATGTGACGCTAATTCTGATAAAATAACTTTTACCTGTAAACCATAAAATTTTACAAAAAGAACCAGATGGGGTCAGGCCTGCACAATTGC
>JBGAPT010000067.1:0-8246 GCA_044221135.1 Gammaproteobacteria bacterium | reverse complement strand
GCCAATAGTCACGCTTTGCTGTTTTCTCTGTGTTAATTGCTAATGAATGTATTTTTTGCATAATGCCTCCGTTTTATAGAAGCGTGCATCATGCCTGAGATGAAAAGGGGTGTGTAGGTGTGGTTAAATTAGCGGATACGTACAAACCGAGGTATTTGGGTCTTATTGGTAAATTTTCTTGTGTAGCATTTACGGACGAATCTTGCTGGCACCCTGATAACTTCTCCGGCAAATTGTTTCCATTTAAATGGCTGCTTAACATTCTTATTTTTCTTCTTATTGTTGATGTAACAGAAACATTATTAACAGTCATTGGTTTATCTCTTGTTGTAGAAGAAAGATTACTTTCTAATTGCGGAAGTGTTTCTTTCGAATCGTGCTGATTACTGAATGATAATTTAGATAAATCAGTCACCGAGTCAATCTTATCATCCCTGCTAGACGATCTGGAATGTACGCCGATTGAGCTGGGTGGTGAGTCGGTAAGTGAAGATGTTGTAGCTGTTGATGATTTTGAGTCTTCCTTGATCAGGGTTTTCGAATAGATTTCTTCACCATGCTTTTTTAATAATTCACTGCAGACAGGTCATTGTCGTTGAAGGTTCATTTTCATCAATGACTTTTTGCACGAGCGCAGAGTCAACATACGCACGTACTGAAGTTATTTTTTCACCGCTAAAATAGACTACCCAGCAATAAGTATTACAGAAAGGTTTGCCATTTTTGGCTGTAGATAATGACTCCATCTCCACAATCGCTGTATTACCATCAACAAACACATGGTTAAGTTTTAAAATAACACCTTCCCACAGAACCTTTGCTAAACGCCTAAAAGTGGCATTTAAGAAATTTTCTTTAGTGAGATAACAGCCTGCTAATGGGTGAGTCCCCATCACTTCCTATCGTACATCTTCTGCTACGCTATCAAAAAATTTCGCGTTATTACTGGTTTGTAGATTTGTAAATAACTCTTTTACCTGTTTCTGTGTAATCATTTGCATTACTTCCTTCTATGTTACAATCTGCTTTTTCACGTCTAGATATTTTTTGGCATTATAAAATTTCATACCAGCGAGTTTTTGAAACAGTAACATCCTTGCTGAAACAATGCAAGAATTCTGTGCTTGATAATATTAACTCTTTCATCCATGAAGGCACCTAACTTCTAACATTAATTTCTTGATGTGAGAGTGAAAAAATCCTCTGATAACAATCATCATCTAGCGATTCTTGAATCATGGTTTTAAATTTGTCCCAATCAGTAATATCTCCCCCCATTAAATTTAAAATACCTCTATTCTGTGTAAGCATATTTATAATTTTATTTGAATAAGCATTATCACATAATAAAAAAGCACACAAAAAATTTTAAAATTTTTCTTCAAAAAGTTGAATATACAGTGGCTGATCTTTTTGTAATAGTAATGCATTACTCATTTCCTGCAAGAAACAGCTCGCTTGTATATAGTCTATGCTTTCATATAAGTTTGCTAAACGTATTATATCTGTTTTAATAAGTTTAATAGCCTCATCTCTTTTCAAAGGAGCCGTTCTCACAGTCACTAGAGTGTGTTTGCAACATTTACTCCTCTTCCTAAGCAAACAGTATTTAGAAGTAGATATGGTATTTCTTCCTGTACGCCGCCAGAATATCTACCAACAAAACATGATGTTGAAGATGAAATGATGTTACATGTTCCTCAATTGAAGGAACGTACACAGGATAAACAAAGCCCTACTACTCTAGCTGCAATGGTAGTAAACTACCTAGTACCTCGACCAAGGCGGTAAGCAAATTTTTTATATCTATGAATTTGTGTTAACGACGAATATACAGCATAAAATCTAATTTTATATTTCAAGAAGTTATGCATTTTAAATCTTTCAATGACCATTTTTTAAAAAAATTAGTCTTTATCAAAAGTATGCTTATAGTCGTTTATCGCTTCATAAATACATTTTTTTGCACCATTATTTAATTTGGTATAAAAATTTTTTAGTGATAAAGTTAGATTATCATCTTTAAGTAACATATCCGTTTGATCTCGCAATTCAACATCTTCTTTAAATGCGCCACCTGAAGTGCCAGATTTTGATGTGGGAGTGCAACAGCGGAAAAAAGCTTTTTCGATTTGATTAAAAGCTTTTGGACCCATTGATTCTGCTTTGTTTAGTGCTGTCTGAATGAGGATATTATTTTCTAAAGCAAACTTGAATGATTCGTAACTTATGATATTTATTGCGCAATTAATTTCAGCAATATTATCAGCTGAGTAAATCCAATGATTTAAAAAATCTATAATAGCAGGATTTTTTGAATCAAATGACATGGCGAATAGTAATGATCTCATCTTACTATTAGGAGCTTCACATATCCATAATTTCAATTGTTGCAATATAATAGTTGCTTGATCAGATTTGCTTATTAATAAGTCTATTTTTGGAAGATAACGCTCGGGTAATGGTTGAAACTGATAGTCATTTCTTTTTTCACTATGTTCAACTCGTTGTTTTAGTAAATGAATTACTTCATGCGGATATTGTTCAGAACAAATAGTTAAAAAATTTTTAATCCAATGTTCATTAAGCGAATTTAATTTAGTAAGTCTATTTAATATTGTGTTGATCTGATTGTTGGAAAGAATTTTTATCGGAACAATAACTTGGTTGTGGAAAAATTCTAATGCTCTGTCAGCATCTTTAGGATTGCTTGAAAAGTCAATGCTGTTGAAAATCTCAATTGCCCTATCGAAATTATATGTCGCGATTTTTAACAAGCAGGAATTTATTGGAAATGATAGATGAGGATTCCATTTTTGGCAGATCATTTTAATAATTTCGATTTCTTTTTCAGAGTATGGGTCGGTTAATTGGTCTCTCCAATCATAGCCAATTGCCACGCTATAAATTAGTGTAGGGTGATTGCTTTTTATGAGTTCTTTGCTGAGTGCGACGCCTTTATCTCTGGCAGTTGTAGTAATTTTTAGTAACGCAATTCCACAGAAGGTTGCTAATTCAGAGTCAGGATGAGCGATACTTTTTTGTATGATTAATTCGGCAAATTTTTCTGATACTTCTGTTATTTTAGCTATCAATTCACATTTATCGTTAGCTAACTTTGTTATTTGCTTAACTTAGTTCCTCGCGTTTCGCCTTCTCTTTTTGTCATAAGCGATCTGATTCTCTCTTGAAATAAACTATCTATTTTTTTCTTTACAGCAGGATCTTGAAAAAAGGAATAATGCGAAATCCTTCCTATTGGGTATTGTTCACTCAATGAGGATTCAGGCGGTTTACATTGAGTATGATACAAATAGCGAAATGCACCTAATGCTTTAATGTAATCATCGCTAGATCGAAGATTGAAATCTTCAGGTCTTGATTCAAGCATATCCAGATAAGCGATTATATCTTTTAAAAAAGGATGTTCTGTAGATGAGGATTGTGCTTGTGCAGATTCTAAGAAAGTTTCTCCTTGTTTGTGCAGTTTCTTAGGGATAGCAATAGCAAATGCCAAATCTTCAGTTTCACTCTTAATACCTGTTTTTAGTTTCTCTAATTTAACTTCTATCTCGGCAATTTTTTTTTCAAGCTTCGCTATTTTTGGGTTTACAAGTATAATTTTTTTCTGTTTTCTTGTCGTACCAATGATAACTGGTGGAGATTGCATACGCGTCTTTAATTCGGATTTTGCAACAGCTAAATCACTTTCACATTGTTCTATTTCAGCAGAAGACTTATTTTTTAAAACAGCAGTAGAAGGAATATGATCATAATTGAGTATTTCACCACCATATTTTTCTTTTTCATCCTTAGAAGAACGATGCTTATCTAACTCATCGTAAACACCCACATCCCAAAGCCGTGTACAATGATTTTGAGTTCTAGGAGAATCATTCAATACAAGACCTGTTCCTTTCCATTCTTTTGGAGATAACTCAGGGCGATAAATTTTAGCATCAGGCATGGCTTCTATTATTTTTGCATGCTCTTGATTATCTGTAATCCTATAAAGAGTATGACTAGTTAGTCTATATAAAAAAGATCTACGCTCTCTTGTTAATGGTCGGCTATCAAGGGCATTTAAATTGACAGTTATATTACTTGCGGCGCGCCAACGATGAGAAAATTTATCTTTAGAATTTAGGACGCCTACTGGCACTGTTGCAAAAAAATATTTTCTATCAAAAATATCGCGAACACATTCCTAACAAGCTATGCTGCCAATCCGAATAAACTGCGGACGAAACTATTCTGCTTCATAACATCTTTTCCAACATAACACACTTGTCCTTTTTGAATCATGCGTATGGTTTCAATACCATCGATCGTATTTCGTGCTGTTGAAAAAGATTGATACCATTGACGATATCTTGATTTTGATTTAGTCGATTTGTGATCGTTTTCAACCCTGTTATTTAAATATTTGATGGCACGTAATTTTGTTTCCTTTGGCGCTTCATTTTCTGTTTGTAGCTCGCTAAGCGCCGGTGGAAAGGTTGGACTTTTATCTACGTTAATGACTCTTGGATTTACAGTATGACCATTCCTCAGTATTTTTTTGAAGAAGCGTTTTGCAGCTTGTTTGTTCCGGTTTCTACTTAACATCCAGTCTAACGTGTTACCTTCTTTATCAATAGCACGATATAAATAATGCCAACTACTTTTTATTTTTACATACGTCTCATCAACCTTCCATGAATCGCATGTAGTTTTTAAAAATGGTTTCACTCGTTTATTGATTTCTGGCGCATACTCCTGAACCCACCGATAAATGGTAGAACGATTTAATTTCAAACCACGCTCTGCTGCAATTTCGGTTAAGTCTCTATATGACAAAGCATAGCGTGAGTACCAAGTGACCAACCAAACAATCACTTCGCCAACAGCATGTTTCCATTTGAATGGTTTTGACTCGTCTTTGTATTTTTTATTAGCCATGGGCAACACTCTAAAGTACAATCTGGTAGTTAGACTAACAAAAATTGGCTTTTTTGCAACAGTGCCGGTACGATTAACCAACACTTACGACGATGGAAAGAAACATCGAGTTCTACACAAAAGGTTGCTTCCAAAGAGAACTTACCGGAACCGTTAGTATCGTTAATGAAAGGCCTCTGGGAAGGCGTCTTAGAACAATCAACCGCACAATTTACACCTGTTGAAGCAAACTACACCCGAGAAATTGCCGATTTAAAAACAGAACTAGAAAAATATCATAACAACAATCGCCGCTGGCAAAAATTGTTTAACGCATGGCATCAAGAAAAAGCAGCGATTACTAATGAAAAATTAACCCTAGAGCAAGCACTCAAATTCGCCCATGAAGAAAACCAATCTTTGCAGCATCAATGCGATAGTCTATTAAAGCAGTTGCAAGAAAAGCAAGCAAGAATAGAAGAGCTCAATCGACTGCACCAACAGACACAAGCAAACCTGGAACATTATCGAGAATCTGCGCGTGAACAAAGGACGTTAGACCAGCAGCAGTTTGAGCGGGAAAAGCAACAATATCTATTTGAAATAAAAAACCTAAAAGAAGAATTAATTGTTCAAAAAACAAAGAATACAGAGCTAAACCAACAATGCTACTACCAATTAACTCATTCCCATGCTGAACTGGAAAATCAGCATCAAAAAATTCTTCATTCGATGAATGCGCTTACTGATAAAATAGAATTTTTAAATCAAAAAACCATTGAATCTCAGCAAACTAGCAAACACTGGGAGAAGCAATTTAAAGAAATCCAAAAAAATTAGAACAAAAATATACTGAAACGATTTCTTTACAAAGTGATAATAAAAACTTGAATCAACAAATTACTGAAATAAAACAATTCTTGCTAGATTCACAGGCGCAGACTAAATTATTATCGAGTCAAAACTGGGAATTGATGCAAGAGAAAGCACAGTTAGAAGTACAACTAAAACAGATGCAGGTCATGATCACAGCATAAAAAGAAGAGAGTACATGCCACAGTCATTATTATTGCCGGCCCTAATGGTGCAGGAAAAACAACCGCTGCGCCTGCTTTATTAGGTAAAGCATTACAACTTGAACATTTCGTGAATGCAGATACAATTGCCGCAGGATTAAGCGCATTCGCTCCAGAAAAAGCGGCAATTCAAGCAGAGAAAGCCATGTTAGAGCGCATGCATCATTCTCGTGAATTTGAACGTCAACGTCAGAAGCCATCATTGGTTGCAGCATCTTAAATAAGATAACGTGTATTTTCTTAGAAGAGAAGCGTCTAAAATTTTAAAAATAGCAAGATGAAAGAAAAATTTTTGGTTAAGAAACAAACGCTCATATCGAATAAAAAAATAGAATTTGATCTGATTTTTTCATATAACTTGATTTAAATTTGAAAATAGAGATATTGTACAGAATTAAGTTTATCTGTTATTATTAATTAATTTATTAATCAATTAAACGAAAAGGATAAACTATGCTACGCTGGGCTTTTATATTTCTTATTATTTCTCTCATTGCGGGGCTATTCGGTTTTACCGGTTTGTCTGCCGCGGCAGCCAGTATTGCTAAATTTATCTTTTTCTTATTTTTGATTTTATTTATTATTATGCTAATACTGGCCTATTCCGTCACAGAAAGCATTTCTACTTTATTTAAAAGAAGAAGATTATAAATGAATACCTTATTAATTAAAAATTACAGATAATAGGTTTTAACTATCTTTTTACTGAAGAGGGGGGGAATTGCGTGGACATTTATAATTATCTTAAAAAAGATCATAAAAAAGTTTCTGCATTGTTCAAAAAAATAACCTTTGCTACCACTGCTAAAATAAGAAAACGATTATTTTTAGAAATAAAAATGCTATTGACTCTTCATGCTGATCCGGAAAAAAATACTTTTTACGAGATGCTTAACACAGCAAATCAAGGAAAAAATGATGTAAAACATGGTAATAAAGAACACGACGAGATTAAAAAAGCATTAAATAAAATTGATAAAATCTCTCCTAAAGAGCTTGCAAAATGGTATATAGAAATAGGTAAACTCATACATCTCGTTGAGCACCATGTAGAAGATGAAGAATTAAACATGTTCGAAAATGCTAAAAAAATTATTTCGCAGGAGAAGGCAAATGATTTAGTGGTTCAAATGGAGGAGTTAAAAAATAAAATGCGTAAGTCAAAGAAATTTATGAAAGATTTTTCTGACATTCTGTAGGTGTTGTTGAGCTAATGAAAAGGAGAGGAATTCGTCTAAGTTATCAAACAGTGCAAATTGGGTACAGACTTTTAATTTTGAAAAAATGATTAGGCTCTAAAATTGCTTGATTAAAAACAAAAACTAAAGACTCGCCAGTTTTAGAGATTTTTCCTTCGTGTGCCGCAGGCACATCATCAAGAATTAAATAGATCTGTAGCAAGACAAGTGATTATCGCGGGCTTTAGCTGCCAAATCTTATTTACGATCATCGCTCTACTTCTACTACACTTGCCACATCCTACAGCTACATACGATATACAAGCTTATGAAATTGTGTTTGACGATATGTGGCGAGTCACTTTTGCTGTACTGATTGCTTTTATTCTTTCAGGATTTATTAATATTAAACTCATCAGTCGATGGAAATTTTTAACTCAAGGCAAATACTTTTGGCTGCGCAGCATTGGGGCATCCGGCATATCCGAATTTTTCTACTCTATTTTCGCCACTTTTATTATCCAATATGGAAAGCAAGACGCACATACTTTATTTTCCATGATCACTGCTTCTATCTTATTAAAGCTACTCTATTCTGTTATACTTCATCACGCTCAAATGTAGTAGCAATGTCTCAGATAGCAAAAAATTTAATATTTGCTTTATTGTTCACTAGATACTTGAAAACAGTTTATAATGCACCAAACTAGATTATATGTGTGTCAAAATAAAAATAGCTCTGCCTATCCTATTATTTCTATTGAATTTTTTAGTAAAATTTTTATTGAGTGGCCACCTTTAAAAAATCTCGTTAGCAATTTGTATCAGTAAAACATATAATTTATGTTCCATAAATATTGATTTGGTAAAAAAGCATGCCTGTATTACTACTGAAGGATATTTTTAATATATTAACGTCTTCTCCTGAAGATCTTAAGTTTATAAAAAAGAAAGGATACAACCTAGACAGTCCTATCAATGAACCTCATTCTGAAACAGGTTCATTACTTATACATAAGGCTGCCCATTACGATAAAGAAAAAATAGTGGCTACTTTAGTTAAAGAAGGAGG
>JBGAPT010000066.1:0-8551 GCA_044221135.1 Gammaproteobacteria bacterium | reverse complement strand
CAACATGCAAAACAAGCGTGCGATGCACTCACCCTGATTCCCGAATCACCTTATCGCGACGCATTGCATAGACTCGCAGGATTTGTAGTAGAACGACATTATTAACACGGGGTGTAGCTCAGCCTGGTAGAGCACTGCTTTCGGGAAGCAGGGGCCGCATGTTCGAATCATGTCACCCCGAGGAATAGAATCAATAGGTTACGAGAAGCCACCGCAGTGAGGTTATAAAAATAGGTTGCAGATAGGTTGTAAGTCAAAAATACAATAAAGAAACAGAGATAGTGTTCGATTATAATTGTTAATCATTAGGTCACTGGTTCAAGTCCAGTTCGGAGAGCCAGCAGGATTACAGAAGTTCGCCTTTTTTCTAATATATAAAATGATTAATCAAGGGGTTTATAAATTACGACCCGGAGAATCTGTAAGGAATATATTAGAGTTGCCTATATGGTAGCGCACTTGGCAGCATAATTAATTTCATATTCAGATAGTTTAATTTTTTGGTTTTCAATATAAATTTCTAATTGTTTTTTTCTATCCATACCAACCAGTTTCTTTTTAATCGAGCTCAATGTGTTAATCATATGAGTCCAGCCACGTATTACTGATATTGGTAGAAAATTTCTGTAGAGGGTAATGAGAGAGGAATAGTTTTCTTTCTGATTAAAAAAGTCCTTATCAGCAATCTTGTTTTCTGTTCCATAGTGAACAATAGCATCGCAAGCGGCTTTTTCTCCTATCAATGATATGTATTTCATTTTTTGGCCAAATAGATTGTGTTCTCTAAAGATATCTTCATTATCAAATATAATTTTTTCTAAAAAAGAAATATTAAAAATATATTCTTTAGAAAGTCTTGCTGCCATCGATGAAGCGATTGATTTCAATTTATTTTCAAAACATCTAGCTTCTTCATAGGCTTTATGTTCAGCGTATTCTTCACTGTAATCGTCATCATCGGTTTCTTCGATTTCTCGCATTTCTTTTATATGGTTGTAAAATTCGTTTGGATATTCGATTAAATCAAATAGCCTAGGATGATTATGAAATAAAAAATCAGCTAGGCTATGGAAAAAATTAGTCTCATTTTCATTGCTTTGTATTTTAAGCTGGTCTATTCTGCTTCTTATTGAATTTGCATATTCATGCATGTAATTATAGTAGTCGTTCTCTTCTTTATTATTAATATAACTTTCCCAGTTAAAATTAATAATTGCTCGTAATATATCAGGTAAATTTCCTGAAAAAAGCCAAAGGCCTGCAAAATGGCCTATGCAAGGTATACAAAATGCGTAAATAATATTAGAGCGGGTTTTTATAAAATTAAGAAGATCATTGTAAGATGAGAACATGCCAGTAAAAATACCATCTTGTCTTAAAAACATACAAACTCCGGCTATTTCCATTATTTTTTCGCGATCTTATAGCAAATTCCATAAAAGTACCAGCTGGATAAACAGCGGTGTAATTTCTATTCTAGGGGGCTGAGTTAGATTATAAAAGAAATTTGATCATTATTTTCATGTAGAACAATTTTTCTCCCATCCCGCAGCATGTAAAACATTATTTTTTGCGAGTTCTAGTAGAGATAGAAAATATCTTGAGAATATTTTATCCCACAATCAATATCTATTTCGTAGCCATCACAGACCAGAGCGAGGCACTATAAGAAAGAGATTCTTCTCCTGCTCCTACTTCCTTAAGTCGTGTGGTTGCTAGAATGTCATCCATTACATGCATGCTTAGCAGTCAATAATAGGTTGTCTAATATTGTTATACAGATTCCTGATGCAAGAATATTATAGTACTTATCGAACGCCATGTAACCTCATAAATGTGGCTATCTACACTATATCAAGTATTCTGTTAAAAGCGGGTGTTTTCGAATATATAACATTCTTCACGTATATTGTTTAAAATATTTAATATGCTGAGTCTTTTATTTCCAAAGTAAATGGCCTGATGTTATTGTTGGGTTCCTACTGACAATCCTATTATTCAAGTCAGCAGTTCATATCATAAGGCTTTCAATGGTTGCCCTAAAAAATAGTTGATTATGCTATTTACAGTTAGATAATTATAAAAATATTCCCAAAAAATTATGCAATGCCTCATACTATCTCACCGTCTATGTGATAACGTGCGGTGATTATTAGGTGTTGCTGATAATGTTTGATCCAAACTTATGGCCTGCTGGCGCAGTGATGTTATTGTACTCTGTATCTCAGACCGTCTGGATGCGCTTTTAGCCATAAAAGATTTACATGCTTCGAATGTCTCTTGGCTTTGTACTTTTTTTGATTGTGCTAATAGATTCTTATAATGTTCTTCCTCCTGTTGTAATTGATCACTGTAATCCCCCCATGTTTTTAAAATGTTGTGTAGCTTTTCACTTAATTTGTGTCTTTCTTCTGAAGTCATAGGTACAGTTCTTGATCCTGGCAGGTTTTGTTCTTGTTGTTGCATAAATTGTGATGGGGGAGTCTGATTCAGATTATGAGTACCAAAGAGCCCAAATTGATTATAACCTTGCATCGAATCAAAAGATGGCTGCATCTGTCTCTGATAGAATGAATTATAAGGTAACTTCATTTCTACCGATTGTTCGTGAGGTTGCATCATTGGGTTAAAGTTAGGCTGTCCTTGTTGGTACTGTGGTTGATAACCGTAATTCATCGGAAGAGTTGCTTGTTGAGGGTATGTTGTTGAATTAAAATTCGAATATCCTGGCTGATATTGCGGTTGATAATAAAAAGGGTTCGTTATTAAAGGAACGGATTGTTGTTGAAAGTGCATTGGTCGTTGTTGAGGATATGGCGTTGGGTTAGGATTTAAGTATCCTTGTTGATATTGTGGTTGTTGATAATGAACTGGATCCGTTGGAAGCGCTGTTCCTTGCTGTCTTGTTTGTAATGACATCTGCTTTGATTGAATCACCTTTTTTACATATTTGACATTGGCAGCAACAGTGGCACAGCACTCTTCTATTGTTTTACCATTCCTTAGACCTTGTTGTTCATCTAAAAATTCTTCAAATTCCGTATGTGCTTTTTTTAATTTCTGGAAAAAATTTTTTTCATTAAAAGAATCAAAAAATTGTTGAAGATAAAATAGGTAATCACCCTCATATTGGGTAGTGAGTTGAGATACAAATGAATCAAATGGTCCATTAATCATGCTGCTTACACTGAATAGAGTTTTTTCAAGCATCTCTGGTCTAGGATTGCATGTATTTAAAAATACTGTTTCATTATCTATTTTAAATAATGCTCCATCTGTTTGGGCTAATACATTGTCGCCTGATTTACCCATGCCATCTCGATCACCTAAAAGCGCAATAGCAGCCATCATAGGTACAATTTCATCTAATTGTAACGACTCAATATCGCAGCCAGCTTGCTGCGTATCAGGAAGGTACTGCTGTAAAAAAACAATTTCATTATTCAGTTTAGCAAGATGATAAGGAGGAACTTTGATTCCTAGCGCTTCATAAGCTACTGATCCAATATATTCTTCTAGTACATATGAGCCGGCTTTTATTCTATATTGAACACCTTCCTCACTTACATATATTGATTTATCCGAATGACCGCCATGCAGTTGCTCGCCTGTTTTATTTAAATGCAAGATCTGGCCGTTTTGTAAAGATAGCTCTATAGTATTTTGCTTATTAGCTTTGGCTTCTTGTTTTTGCTCGTTTTCTTTCTTTTTCCGAGTGTAACTCATCATATTTCTCCTTATCCTAAAAGTCAGATCTATTTTTTTCAATCAGCTAGAGGTCAGAAAAAAATTATAATAACATCTATTGTTTGTTTTCTTAATAATTTTCCAGAACATATCATAATTAGATAGTAAACTTCAAACTATTTCCTTCAGAAGAAGAAATTTCTTGCGAACATGACGTTCTTGTAGAGTTAAAATTTATATCAAGAGATTTATTAAAATATATTACCTGAGACTTGTTCCTCTTTGTTTAAACATAACAATATAATGTTAATTCATTAATAATCAGGTTTAATTTAATTTTATGCAAATAAATACTTTAATAGATAGCTTAATCTTACAGCATGCAGCAGATATTTTTTATCGATATGCGGAAAAAAGTCCTCATATCCGAAGAATATTTTTTTATGGCAGCAGAGTAACAAATGAAAGAAGAGCTAAAAAATCAGCAAAGGAAGTGAGCGATCTTGATGTTGCTATCGAATTTATAACAAATTATGAAGAACAGCTTAAATGGGATGAATTAAAGTTATGCAAAGAACTATTCCAACCAAATTTTCTTTTTAATCTTCATATAGAACTTTTTGATGATAAAACACCACACATTCATAGTTATTTAGAAATGGGTAGTATTTTGATATATGATAAACATGGAAAATAAGCTCTTATTTTTTATCTACTTTTTTATATACCTCATAAAGGATAAAAAAACTAAACGAATTCTTAAAACCATCAAGCCGCTCTTACTGCAAGATAAAGAATTGTACTTGACATCGCATAACATATTGTATGAGAATATATTCTCACAGGATTCCATCAAAATGAGTAGGACGTTTTATCCTACTTGTCTAAGTGTGGCTCATTTTGTAAACCCAACGTAACTAGGCTGTGACGCCTGCGAGGTTTTTTATGATGAGCCAGGGTTCTATTTTGCAAAGTAAATGCCGTTTATTTGTCATCTATGTGTTAATGACAATGGTGGCCTTAACCATTTTTTTGGCAAAGAATTTACCTGTTCGTATCAATAAAACAGCAAGCATGCCACAAGGTATTTACCTTGTGACAGGTTCGCATGCTATTCATATAGGTGATTTTGTGGTGGTGTGCCTTGATGGTTCTCTAGCACAGTTTGCTTTGATGCGTGGCTATTTAGTGGCTGGTCATTGTAGGAATGGCATACAGCCTTTGCTTAAACAAGTGGTAGCGGATGGTGGTAATGTGGTGCAACTGGGAGCGGATGCTGTGATAGTCAACGGAAATTCATTGTCTCATTCTGCGACGCTAAACAGAGATAGCTCGAATCGTGCATTACCTGCTATACAGCGCGGCCTTTATATTCTCAAAGCTAATCAATTGTGGCTCTATGGTACCGAGAGTGCAAAAAGTTGGGACAGTCGTTACTTTGGCGCAGTGAGTTGTGAACAGATAGTACAAATAGTAAAGCCTCTGTTGATTTGGTCAGGGAGGTCAAATACATGAAATCTATTTTGCATACCAAAGAACAAGGATTGCGTGTTCATAAGCTGGCAGCATTAGGTGGGCTAGTTGCTATCGCTGGGTTAGAAGAGGTTGAAGCTGCTTTGTTGTTGGGTGCATTCTTAGATTTGGCCAAGCAATTTCCTCGTATGGGACTACAGCATGTTACACAACTCCGTCAACAAGGACTGCAAAAACTCAGCGAACGAAAGCAAGAGAAAATGGCTTCTCGACCCTCTTCTAATGAGATCAAATTGTCGCTGGATGATATTAAAAAGTTGATTATCAAGCTTGGTGGGAAAGTGCCTGCATTATCGAAGGACATCGTACCTGAATCTTCCCATTCGTTCAAATCACTTCATGCGCTGTATGTCACACCGACGCATGTCAGACAACAGCGTTCGCCGTCTAAGCCAAAACGCAGGCTGATTGCCAATTCAACGCATTGCTTTGCAAGTAGCAGCTTTGCTGTTTATACCGGCAACCGTAATCAGCGCTGTATTGTTAAAGTCTCTTATGCCAAAAACAGTAAAACACGTTCATGGGCGGCGCATGGAGAATATTTGCAGCGAGAGCATGCACAGAATACGCATGAAAAGGGATTAGGGTTTAATGCAGAATCTAATTCAGTAGACCTTAAAATAACATTGCGACAATGGCAGCGTGACGACGATGAACACGTGTTTAAATTGATTGTCTCGCCTGAAAATAGCCATCAAATGGACTTAAAACAGCATGCTAAAGAGCTAATGGCACAAGTAGCAAAAGACTTAAAAACAAAATTAGAATGGGCTGCCATTGATCATTACAACACAGATCATCCGCATTTGCATATCTTAATACGTGGCAAAGACCAGCGTGGTAATACACTTTTCATTGAACGTGATTATCTTTCACGGGGCATACGTCATCAAAGCCAAGAGCTTGCAACGCGCGTCCTGGGTTTAAGGTTAGACCGTGATTTGGTACAGGCACGTGCAAGGCAACTGGAACGTGAATATGTCACTGAGATTGACAAAAGTTTGCGGTATAAGGCAGTTAATTCTATTGTTAGTTTTCATCAGCCAGTAGCAGATAATCAAGTGGCTCGAGAATTACGCTTGCTTGAAATTGGACGATTAAAGTTCTTAGAAAAATTAGGCCTTGCAGAAAAGATCGCTAAAAAATCATGGAAATTAAGCGATCGGCTTGAGCCGACTCTACATGAAATGCAACTCTCGCATGATATTATCAAATCGCGTGCACGGCATAATGTCCAAATGCTTACGCATGAAATACCTGCGCCCACACAAATACAAGCCCATCGGCCATTGACAGGTAAAGTCGTTGGCATGGGCTTAGAAGATGAATTGCGTGATAGGCGCTATCTTTTATTGGAAGGTACCGATGGCAAGGTACATTATATCCAAACAACCAACAGCATCATCAAAGCACGTGACCAGTTTGAATTTAAAAATGGCCATGTGATTACGCTTGAAATGAAAAAATTTGTTAATGAACAGTCTAAACCGATCGAATATATTAAAGTCCATAACCATCTGACACTGGACCAGTTAAAACAAGCCCCTTCTTCGCGTTTAGATAATGATGTTATTCAATTCGTCAAAACCCATGGCATTGCACCTCAAACTCATCTTCCAACACGCTCTTTTGCACAAGATTATGCGAATGCCATGCTACAGCGTTTTGATGAATTAGTCCGAGAGAAAGTGATTGTCCACGAACAAAACCACTGTCGTTTAGCGAATGATTGGAAAAAACAATTAGCTCGCACGATGCAACAGCGTGAGCACCGACTTTCAGGAGGAAACAAGAGAGGAAAACATACATTGCACTCTTTAAAACATCACAGGTGATTTTATGCAGCTTATTAAATATCAAATTAAGACGTATCTTTCCAAAGAATTGTATCAGCGTGTCGTGCAAGAAGCCGCTTTACGCAAAACAACGTTGTCTAAAATCTTACGGGATGGATTAATGGAGTATTTTATACTGCGTGAAGAGATGGCAAGTGCCATTGAATCACCTGGCCAGTTAGGGGAAAATCACACCGGACAAATTATCCATACGTTATTGGCTCGTACCGAAGAGCGCCTCGCCCTCATTGTGAATCAGCTTGAAAAGAAATTACATGTCACTCAAGTTGATCTAGGTTTTATTATTACTATGCTAGACCAATTTTATTTTGACCTGATGCAGTACTTGCCAAAGCTACCGTCTGAATTAGCCGGTCATGCATTAGCCCTAGCCAAAGCACGGCATACAAAATGGCGAGAGACGATTGAAAAAACATCGCAAACATCCTCTGCTTGACATTCATCTAGACGAAAGAGATGATAGAGAGACTTTTTATAAATGCTGTCAGTTTATAAAAAGAGAGAGCCAGAAGAACATAAGCTTTAAATTTGGACAATTGTTCATCTGGCTTAAGTAGTAATCGCACCAGCCAAGTGCTTGTAACACGAGGCCAGTGCTAACCATCATTACCTATTCAGGAGGCAACAATGGCTAACGACATATTAGCGGTTTCACCACGTTCAAGCAATCTCGTTTCACAACTTGCGTACCTCATCGATACAGCCTTGCAAGAGCGCTGCAATCTTTCCTCAGATTCTCATACAGATTACCATCGAGCACTCACAACGTTGGCAGGGTTGGGTTTTACTGCAGTATTAGCAGAAGGCAGCCAAGTACGGTCATGCAGACCGCACCTTGCTACATTTCTACGTTACCGCGACTTTACTCAACACGCAGACAAGCTTGATGTACTTTCTCATGCTATCGCGGAAATTATTTGCAGTGCGATTCATCCTTTTAGCGTGTTGGGGCATCCGATGTTTTATAATGATTTTATAGCGGCGCTTGTTAATACGCTTAAATCATCCGATATGCACGATGCGAAGACAGATAAAGGGATAAGAAAAATGCTGCAAGAGTTGTTTGAACGATATAGCTAACTGAATAGTATCAAGCCTGTTGACTAGCATAAGTTATTGGCAGGCTTGAGCATTATTTACGGATTTTTACTTTATTATGAATTTGATAAAAAATTTAATTAATATTAATTGATTATTTTTTAATAACTATTATTAAATCCAAAATTCATTAGAATCACGACTAGGAAAATGAATTAATTTCCAAAATGTATTTTTAAAATATTCATATTGGTTACTTGCAAAATCACTTTCCGAATTATCCCAGTATAAACTTATTGTATTAATTACTTCTTTGGATTGATAGATTAAATTCTGAATTTCAGGCCATGATATTTTTAATTCTTCATAGTCTTTTTTTAACTCTTTCTCTGTTATCTCTTTATGCGCATAATGTTTATCACAAAAATAAATTAACT
>JBGAPT010000065.1:0-8732 GCA_044221135.1 Gammaproteobacteria bacterium | reverse complement strand
TGGCATCATGATTTGGAAAGAAATCTATTCCTTAAACATAGCTCAAATGCAGCATTCCCAAACGCCAAATGCTTCTACAACAAAAAATGCCAATACAGCAACCACCTCAAAAGAGCATCCTCATAGAAAATAAGCCATTTCAACTTTCAAGCTGACCCACTTCGCATGCCCCTGGCATTGCGATGGGTCGCTTGATATGCCCAGACGCTGCGAGTATTATAAGCAAAATTAATTTTAGCCTAACTGGACTACACCCTTGAAGATTCTTTGCGTAATTCCCAGCCGAATCAGCTCCACACGTTTACCCCGTAAACCTATGCTGCCTATACAAGGTAAGCCAATGATTCAATGGGTTTATGAGAATGCATCGCGCTGCAACATCCTAACAGATGTTATTGTTGCTACAGATAGCGAGGAAATTGCCTCCCACATTCAAGATATGGGTGGCAAAGTTGTGATGACTGACCCCACCATCCAAACAGGGTCTGATCGCGTCGCTGCGGTTGCAAAAGATTATCCAGACGTTGATGTGGTTATCAACTTGCAAGGCGATGAACCCTTCATCAACCCTCGCATGCTGGAGCAGCTTGTATCACCCTACCTTCAAGGTGAATCACCCGACATGACAACACTCGCGCGTCCACTAGACATGCAAACAAATTACACATCGCCAGGCGCAGTCAAAGTTATTCTGGATAGACAGGGCAATGCACTGTATTTTTCACGCTCGCCTATTCCTTATTTTCGCACCGAAGAATGCCGCGCACCCGTTTACCATCACCTTGGTTTATATGCTTTCCGCCGCGACTTTTTAATGACTTATAAAACATTAGATCAAACACCGCTGGAAAAAATTGAGGCGCTCGAGCAATTGCGCGTCCTGGAGCATGGATTTAAAATACGTGTTTGCCTAACGGAAGACAAAACACTGGAAATCAATACCCCAGAAGAATATGAGCAAGCACAGCAATTTGTATATAGCGACTAACTAAACGAATATAACTCACTATGACAAAGCCTTCTACAACACAGCCGATAGGAATTTTTGATAGTGGCATTGGCGGATTAACCGTTGCTCGCGCTATTGTGAATCATTTACCTAATGAAAACATTATTTACTTCGGTGATACAACCCACCTACCTTACGGTGATAAATCAACTAGCGCGATTCAAGCCTATTCGATCAAAATTGCTGACATGTTACTACAACGACAATGCAAACTCATTGTAATCGCTTGTTATTCCGCAACGTCTGCTGCCTACGAATTAGTAAAAGAATACGTCGCTGACAAAGCAGTTGTCATCGATGTCATTGATCCCATGGTGCATTATCTTAGCACCCATCACGCACATCAACGCATTGGCCTAATTGGCACACGTCAGACTGTTAACTCAAATGTGTACAAGAAAAAAATTGATAAATTGAATTGCAATATCCAGCTGACCTCTCTTGCGACTAATTTACTTGCATCTGCCATTGAGGAATTTGGCGATAACAAAGTGATTGATAGCCTGCTTGAAGAATATTTATCACACCCTACGTTGAAAAATTTGGATGTGTTAATTCTTGCATGCACGCATTATCCTATCATTAAAGAAAATATTTCGCGGTATTTTAAGCATAACATTCAAGTGATTGATCCATCAGACATCGTGGCTCAAGCTATAAAAAACCGCTTGGCAAAAGATAATTTGCTTAATCTAAAGGGTCTTGGCAATAAGCACTTTTATGTATCCGATTACACAGAATCATTTTCCGCAGGAACAAAAACTTTTTTTGCCGATGAAATTAACTTAGAACATTACCCGCTGTGGGATTAGGCCCTGCATCAGATGGAATGCTAAAATGTACAAGTTATTCTTTCGCAGGGCCTTAACATGAATTATCGCCATGGCTATCATGCTGGCAGTTTTACTGATGTCTTCAAACATACCATCTTAGTTTCACTTATTAAATCATTATTACAAAAAAACACCGCTATTTGTTACCTGGATACGCATGCTGGTGCGGGTTACTATGATTTATTTGCAGAGGCAGCACAAAAAAGTCAGGAATTTGAATCTGGCATTGCTAAAGTGTTTCATGAAAAAAATCCACCTGCTTTGATCAATCACTACCTCCATTGTGTACAAAGAATCAATACACGTTTTTCAGGTTCAAGCATTTCATCACTACGCTATTATCCAGGCTCGCCCTCTATCATGCGTTACTTTTTACGCGCACAAGATCGCATGGTCTTGACAGAATTACACCCTCAAGAATACCAACTATTAAAAAGAAGCTTTGCCGGAAATAAACAGGTCAGCGTGCATTTATTGGATGGCTATCAAAGCCTTAAAGCTTTTCTGCCGCCTAAAGAACGCAGGGGGTTAATTTTAATCGACCCTCCTTATGAGCGACCTAATGAATTAGCTTATATTATTTCTATGCTACCTATCGCGCTAAAACGTTTTAGCTCCGGTATTTACGCTATTTGGTATCCTATTAAAGATAGATTGTCAGTTGACCATTTTCATCTTTCTTTGAAGAAAGTAATTCAACAACCCATTCTTATTACTGAACTCAGCATCTATCCAGAAAATAGTCCGCTACACTTAAATGGCTCTGGAATGGCTATTATCAATCCGCCTTGGCAACTTGATAAGCAAATTCTGGAGTACCTCCCTTGGTTATGGAAGAATTTAAGTATCCAGCACCAAGGACGGTACCAAATTTCACTACTTTAATTTAATAATTTAATTTATTCAGCAAGTTAAGCTTCGCTCACCCTCATACTCCTATAAACCTGCTAAAATTACAAAGTGATACCACATATTTTCAGGAGGAAAGCCCAAATGAAAAAATTCATGGCAATCTTAATCTTGGTTTCTCTCACCGCACTTACTGCATGCACAACTGGCGAAAAGCAAGTAGGTGGAATCGTCGGTGGAGGCGTAATAGGTGGTGTAGCCGGTGGCGCTATCACAGGTGGCAGCCCAGTGGGTGCAGCTGTAGGTGCTATAGGTGGCGCTGTAGTAGGGAATGAATTAGCCAAATAATCCATTACCCATTCTTCACATCATCCCGCATGAGGATGCGGGACGATGCTGAGTGTTTAAGAAAGACCCTTTTTTATTCTCCTTCATTTCATTTATACTCTACCCACTCACCTTCACCGAGACCGAGAGACATGATACTTAAAGTAGGCGACCCCGCTCCCGATTTTAGCTTGTTATCTGATCAACATCAGAAAATTTCGTTAGCAAATTTCCGTGGCAAAAAAGTACTTCTTTATTTTTACCCAAAAGACAACACCCCTGGCTGCACACGAGAAGCCTGTGATTTCCGCGATCATTTGCAATACTTCAACAATAAAAACACTGACATTATTGGTATCTCAAAAGACAGCCCGGAAAAACACCAGAAATTTAAACAAAAATATGCATTACCTTTTACGTTACTAGCCGATGAAACCGGTGATACTTGTGAAGCCTATGGTGTCATCAATAAAAAAAGTTTATTTGGCCGCAGCTTTCTAGGTATTCAACGTTCTACATTTTTAATTGATGAAAAAGGTATTATTCTCGCCATTTGGCGCAACGTAAAAGTCAACGGACATAGCCAGCAGGTATTCGATGAACTCAACTAAACAAAACACTAAAACAGCTATCACTCCAACACGCGCGGAAGATTATCCTGAGTGGTATCAGCAAATCATTAAAGCCGCAGACCTTGCCGAAGTATCGCCCGTTCGTGGCTGTATGACTATTAAGCCTTGGGGTTATGCGCTCTGGGAAAATATGCAGCGTGTTATTGATGAACAACTTAAAGCTACCGGGCATAAAAATATCTATTTTCCTCTCCTGATTCCTGCTAGCTTTTTAGAAAAAGAAGCGGAGCAAGTCACAGGATTTGCGAAAGAATGTGCGGTTGTGACGCATTGTCGTCTGATGCATAATGAAGAAGGAAAACTGGTCCCCGGTAGCCCGCTAGAAGAACCTTATATTATTCGTCCCACGTCTGAAACCATTATTGGCGAAGCTTTTTCACGCTGGATTCAATCTTATAGAGACCTGCCCTTATTGGTCAATCAGTGGGTCAATGTGATGCGCTGGGAAATGCGTACACGTATGTTTTTACGTACGTCAGAATTTTTATGGCAAGAAGGTCATACAGCCCATGCAACTTCCGAAGAAGCACAAAATGAAGCGCTGAAAATTTTTGATCTTTATGCACGATTTGCTGAAGACTATATGGCAATGCCTGTCATCAAAGGTGAGAAAACCGCAAGCGAGCGTTTTCCAGGTGCTGTTAACACATATACTATTGAAGCCATGATGCAAGATAAAAAAGCTTTGCAAGCAGGTACATCTCATTTTCTAGGCCAGAATTTTGCAAAAGCATTTAATATTAAATTCTTAGGCACCGAGAGCAAAGAAGAATTTGCTTACACAACGTCATGGGGGGTATCAACACGTTTAATCGGTGGTTTGATTATGACGCACAGTGATGATAACGGGTTAGTGTTACCGCCTAGATTAGCGCCTGTACATGTTGTGATATTACCCATTATGCATAAGGAAGAGCAGCGCTCAGAAATATTGGCGTATTGCGAACAATTGGCACAAGAATTACGGCAAATTCAATATGATAATAGACGTTTAATGGTAGAAATAGACAAGCGTGATTTAACCGGTGGTGAAAAAGCATGGAGTTGGGTTAAAAAAGGTGTACCCTTCCGTATCGAAGTAGGACAAAAAGAATGTCAAAATAAGGCGGTATTTGTAGGGCGTCGCGATCTGGAATACAAAGAACGCTACAGTCAGAGCCTACAAGAATTTTTAGCAACTATCGCAACACAGCTCGATGAATTACAAGCAAAATTACTGAAACGTGCTAGTGATTTTCAAAAACAACATACGCTACTCATTGACAACAAAGCAGATTTTTATGATTTTTTCACGCACACTGAAGGCGGTTTTGCTGCGGCACATTGGGATGGCGATCCTGAAATCGAAGCAAAAATTAAACAAGATTTAAATGTGACTATTCGCTGCATTCCACTGCTCAGCTCCCCCGAATCAGGGATATGCCTATTTAGTGGCAAAAAAAGCCCACAACGCGTTATTTTTGCAAAATCATACTAGGGTCTGTTGACGCCCGGCATAATAGAAATGTAAACAAACCGTAGAGATTCTATCGCCTCGAAAAAAAATATATGCTACCCTTCCCGCAATTAAATTGAGATAGGATCCTAACCCATGAATATAAGAGATTTGGAAGCCACCATCAAACAGCTCGCTGTCAAAGGTAAAGGCATCTTGGCAGCAGATGAGAGTGCTGCCACGATCACTAAACGCTTGGCTGCTGTCAATACAGAGTCAACAGAGGAAACCCGTCGCGCTTATCGTGATTTGCTGATCACGACTCCTATGATAAGTAGCTATATCGCGGGTGTTATTTTACATGAGGAAACGTTATCACAAAAAACATTAGATGGCACATTATTCCCAGAAAAATTGAAGTCTTTTGGCATTTTGCCAGGCATTAAAGTAGATAAAGGTTTAATCACTTTGTCTAACACAGTAGATGAGCAAGTGACTCAGGGTTTGGATGGCCTTGCTGAAAGATTGGTAGAATATAAAGCCCTGGGAGCTTGTTTTGCAAAGTGGCGTGCTGTTTATGCTATTTCAGCAACTAACCCCACCATGTTAGCGATAAAAACAAATGCTGAAGGTTTGGCACGTTACGCTGCTACCTGCCAAGCACATGGCATCGTACCCATTGTTGAACCTGAGGTTTTAATTGATGGCGACCACACTATCGAACGTTGCGCTGAAGTGACTGAACGGGTATTGCACGCTGTGTTCAATGCGTTGTTTAGACACAAAGTCAAATTAGAATATATCGTATTAAAACCCAGCATGGTCATTAACGGTAAAAAATGTTCTGCCAAAGCCACTGCAGAACAAGTAGCACAAGCCACATTAACAATTCTACGCCGCACTGTTCCAGCAGCTGTGCCTACCATTAATTTTTTATCCGGCGGACAAACACCTGAAGAAGCAACAGCAAACCTTAATGCGATGAATGCCCTCTCGCCGCAATTACCATGGAATTTAAGCTATTCTTATGCACGGGCCTTGCAGGAATATCCCATGAAAATTTGGCATGGTGACAAAAATAATATTAAGGCTGCACAAAACGCTTTTCTTGAAAGAGCAAAATTAAACAGCCTTGCAGCTGTTGGTAAATATACTGCATCGATGGAAAAGGAAGTTTCCATCGCGTAGAAAGTCATCTGGCGGTGTGAAACTGCGCCGTCAGATTTATATTAACTTATTTTTAAAAAATGGAATTTAACTCATGGCAATCACCGTCTTGAATACTGTGGATGCAAAAGAACAATTCACGGATTTGATTAATCGTGTAGTACATAGCAAAGAACGAGTTATTTTAACCCGCCGCGGACAGGAAATTGCGGCAATTATTCCGCTAGAAGATTTGACGCTCTTGCAAGAAGCACAAGACAGACACGATCTTCGCGAAGCTATTGATGCTTTAAAAGAAGTGCGGAATGTGGGAACAATGACTTTAGACCAATTGAAAGAAGATATAGGCTTATAATTGTGGCCACACCCTATCATATTAAAATTGCGCCTATAGCTGCGCAACAAATCAAGCAGCTACCCGCTAAGCAACAAAAAATTATTATTAAATTAGCAGAAGCGCTATCCGTTAATCCACGCCCTCCTGGGGCAAATAAAATTAATGGCATGACGGGCCTGTACAGTGAAACAGTTCCTCCATTACGATTAGTTTATAAAATTGACGACCAAGATATTTTATTATTATTAGTTAAAACAGGATAATGTCTTAACCAACAGATTTTGTAATAGCTCGGCCATCCCGCCTCATTGCTGTAAAAGTTAACGCTAAGCTAACCATTGAATTCAATAATTATGTAATGGATTCAACCGTCTATGTATTGTACATTTTTTGAGTAAAAGATGATATAATGCCACTCTGTGCATAGCTTCACTATGCCCGCTAAATCACCCGCAGGATCGCATTACAACTCTAATATTAAATTCTTCCCCATGGAATGGTTACATTTCAGAGGCTCTTTTATAAAAAAATAGCGCTTCACCATACAAAAAGAGGAACGTACACAATGAAAAAATTTATTCTTCTTGCTGGTTGTTTGTTTGCATTGAGCTCAGCACATGCAACGACTAATACTGCAACGATGTACATGAAAATTTCTGGAGACATCAAAAATACTTATTATTTGTGTATAAGCAACGCAGGTTGTATCAATCTTATAGCAGGTGTAAAAGGAAAATCATTTCCTATCAATCCAGGGCACATCAATTATATTTTTATGACAAATGCAGGCAATATTCGTATGTATCCGCAACCTTTATCAAACTCTTGTCAAATCGCATTAAATAAAAATCAAACGCTGACTGTGTCCGGTAAAATAACAAAAGCTGCAAATGATACTATTTATATCAAAAAATTACATTGCTCTGTCGCTTAATCAACGAAATAATCAGAGGATTCAATATAATATTGCCTAACATACTGATTTATTAAGATAGATTTTTATCAAAGCCGGGATTAGATGGTATTTCTTATTGGGTAATCTATACTCGAAATAGATTCCAATTCAGAGGTAATAAATATGAACTTAACGCAATGGTGGGAAAAAGTAGAGAAGATGGTTCAGGAAGTAGAAAAATTAGAAAGCAACCCCGAAAATCAAGCTGAGGCAAAAAGCGAAAAATATAAAAAACTTAAAGCAGCTTATATGTCCATGGCAAAAGAAGGAAAACAGTTAGAAGGTCATAATAAGATTAATGTATTCACAATCTCAGCGGGAGTAGGTAGAATAGAAAAAACACGTATGCAAGCATTTTCTGATACGTTTACACAAGACATAGATGGTCCTTTATCATTAGCATTGGCGAAGGCATATCTCAAGTTGCAAGAAGAAATGACTCATGTTGAATCTACTCATCCAATAGTAAAGCAGGGAATACAAGAAAACCTTTCTACAATACAAAAAGAAGCAGCGCTATTAAAAGGTAAAATTGAGCTATATGAAAAAAATAACCCGCAAAAAGCAGAAGAAATAAAACAACTTGCACCGTCCATCGATCTAGATAAAGAACTCAAAGCAGTCAGAAGAGATCCATTTACATATTATCAAACAGAAAAAAAACGACTAATAGGAGAAAACAAAGAACTTGATTTTTTGATGCAAATTAAAAATGATTTGGATATGCAAGCTGCGCTCAAACATCTGAGTCAGAACATTAATCACACCTCTGCACCTAACATAATGCAATATTATCAAGATAACAAGACGGCACTAGAGGGATTACTAAACCCGGAAGAGCAGAAAGCCCTAAAAACGTTGCTAGGAAAAAAAACTAGCCTAATGTATTCTGAGACTACGAAACAAAAAGAAATCAGAGACCATTTAACAAAACTATTTCAAAAGAAAGCTGAGCAATATACTGCGCAGCTACAAGAACACTGCTCTAAAAAAGATGCTCCTATAAAACTTGATGCAAGCAAAATTTCTATTGCCGATATTGCCAAACAGGCAAAAGACATTTTACAAGGCATACTCAGAGAGAAAGGTAAACCTAGTGAAGAACATCAAACGGAATTAGCTAAAACCTATGTGGAAAATTTATTGGTAAAAAATAATATACTTCCTGCTGATAAAAAGTCTACTCTT
>JBGAPT010000064.1:0-8821 GCA_044221135.1 Gammaproteobacteria bacterium | reverse complement strand
TTTCTTTACGATCATTAATCAGTTGTTGTAGATCAGGTTCACTGGCTATCTCATATCTTTTATCAAAGTTTGCTTTAAGCTCTTTCAATTTTCCTGGATCATTCTTGTAACCTGCAGAATTAGACCACTGACTTAGCTGTTCACAGCTAAATTTTAATGAATCGACCCACTCTTTATGGTAAGGCTTTCCTGTTAATACGATTTCCCGAGCAAGCTGTGTACGAGCTAAAATTTCGGCATCTAACTCTTGGTCTACTTTTGACTTACTGGGTGCGGGTGCTGGCATGTTTGCTTCTCCTTACCATTTTAGCTACACTCAAGTATAGCAGATGCGTTCTAAACATATTTTTTTATATATTAATCAATAAATTACGGATAGAATAGAAAAACCACCCTCACTCAATGGAGTCATACCTGTGCTAACTGTTTTAATCTCTGTCATCGGCATTTTCCTTACCATTTTTTTTATCATAGGCGTGCATGAATTTGGTCACTTTATCGTTGCGCGTTGGCTTGGCATCAAAGTTTTACGCTTTTCATTAGGTTTTGGTAAAGCGCTTATTCGCCGTTATGATAAAAAGGGCACTGAATTTGTTTTAGCTGCGATTCCCTTAGGCGGTTATGTAAAAATGCTCGATGAGAATGAAGATAAGGTGGCCCCAGATGAATTGCATCTTGCCTTTAATCGTCAACCGCTTTATAAAAAAATTGCAGTGGTTATCGCTGGCCCTCTGACTAATTTTATTTTTGCTTTTATTTTATACTGGCTACTCTTCGTAATTGGTTTCACAACATTTGCTCCTGTCATTGGCAAAATCATACCTCACTCACTTGTAGCACAAGCTGGGCTTAAGCCCCAAGATGAAATACTAAGTATTAATGATAAAAAAACGATAGATTGGAATGCAGTTATTTTTCGCCTGATGATTTATTTAGGCGATAAAACACAAGTAAAAGTTAAAACACAATCTTTAAATTCTGCGACTACCCAAGAACACACACTAGATCTGACCCATTGGCAGATGGATCCTTTAAAACCTGACCCATTAGGAAGTTTAGGCATTGAACCCTATCAACCCAAAATTCCTCTTATTATAGGCACTTTATTACCTCATTCACCTGCTGCACAATCAGGATTACGTATTAATGATATTATTTTATTTGTCGAGCAACAGCGAATAAAAAATTGGGAACAACTAATGCAGCTTATTGCAACGCACCCTACTGAAACACTTATTTTTACTATTAAACGTCAAACAAAAACACTTTCTTTGCCCGTGACTATCGGTTATAAACGCAACGGGTTTTTTCAAAAACAAGGGTTCCTGGGACTCGCACCACAATTTAAATGGCCAGATGAATTATTACGTAAAACTCAATATAACTTTCTCACCGCATTCATACCTGCAAAACAACAAGTAGTCGATTTTACTTCGCTTAATTTTCTACTATTAGGAAAAATGTTAACTGGAAAAATATCTTTGCAAGGCTTAGGCGGCCCCATCACTGTTTTTGAAAGCGCAGGCACGGCCCTTAATAATGGGATTTTACCTTTTATTAGTTTTCTTGCATTCTTCAGTATTGCGATCGGTGTGATTAATGTATTGCCGGTTCCTGGATTAGATGGCGGGCATTTACTGATTTATTTCATTGAATTTATCCTGCAACGACCTTTGTCTATGCGAGTACAAACGCTTTTTCTTCGGCTTGGGATTATTGTGTTGTTGGTATTGATAACGCAAGCGCTGATCAATGATATGATGCGATTGTTTTAAATTTTGATTTCTTTTTTTATTCTTCCGCCTTAGCTTGACCTTAGCAATGTCTGATTAGAATTTTTGAAAGGGTGGTTGCTTTTAAAAAATCAACTTAAATGAATTTGAGTATGTTTTCTCTGCTGTAATTTATTTTAGAGTGTTTCGTGTACTTTCTTCCTCTTTAGGTTTAGGCATAAGCTTTTTATCTTCTTTTAATGCTTTAGTAATATTTCTTAATATGCTATCGTTTAAACGGGTAACAAATCCAGGTAAACGACTTTTACTTTTTTCTGCTCTGAGAATATGATCATAAGTCATTGACAAGTCCACATTCAATTTTTTGATAATTTCCGGTACAGTATCACTGTTAATTGCATTGGGTGGCAACTCACATATTGCTTGTAATGAATTTGCCAATGCAGCAATCTCCCTCAATTTATCAAGATCGATAGGCTTTTTTGCTTGGTAGGAATTTATTATATGGAGAGTATGATCAATTAACTGATTTAATCGATTATATTGATTAAATAATTCATCTGAATAATCCTGAGTTAAAAAACTTGTTACCATATTATTTTTAAATAATTGAGCTTTAGATAGAAAACTACTACCTGGATGCTTTACTCCTCCTTCTCTCAGAGCATCTTGTGTAGCTGGATGGAATAATTGTTTTTCTTTTATTGTCTTAATTTTTTGTATTAGAACGTTTCCTTGTAGTTTTACAATGTTATCAATATAAGAATGTATAACTGGAAAATGATCTTCGCCAGGTCGTTCTTGCATTTCCTCAAATCTTTTTTTACCCAAAAATTCCTGCAAACAAACCATTCCTATCTTCAATGCTTGAGTAGCTTTAGCGGTAGAAAAGTCTCCTTGTCTCTGTTTTTCCTCATCTTCTTCCCCATGTCTCATATGATAGTCTGTTATAGCTTCACGCATTTCTTCAACATCAAGAAGAAGTTCATCAGGAAATTCTTCTTTCGATGCATGTGTTGTACCTATTAATTTTTTAAATAATTTATGAGCTAGTGTATATTTCTGTCCAGATCGGTGTTCTCCAGATCCGGCCTCTTGAATTTCAGCTTTCGCATCAGCTTCAAATTGAACTTCAAATTCAGTCTGTATTAATAAACCAAATAGATACAGCGCTTTTGATGCTTCTTTAAAATCCTTTGCTTTGCATGCATTGCGAATAGCCTCCACGTGTTTTTCTATTTCTTGAATAGTTAACATATTTCAACCTCCTTATTTATGATAAGTATCGCTCTTTTTTAAAATCTCTTTCAAAGTATAGACCATAATAAATTTGTTGCTTCTTTGTAACATCCACTTGTTTTAAATGACATATTCGTGGACATATGTCACAACCTACTGTTTATTCCATTTGACTCGTAAGCTAGGTTTATCCTGATATATTTTATATTAATCAATCAATTAACATTTGATTAAGCATTAAAGAAAAAACTGAAAATACACTCTATACTACAAATAAGATGCACCATAAAAAATCCAGGTGGGTGCTGGAGTGTTATAAGGAGAAATAAAATGAAGACACGTCATCAAGGTTATCGTATGGATGCACAAACAAGGCACCATCAACAGGTAACTGTCTATATCCACCCAAACATACAAATGAAAAATGAGAGAGGAGTTTTATCTAAATATGTTATAAATGAAGATAATATTGCGCTATTAAATTATATAAATGAGAAAGTGGTAGACATCTGTGGTGTCACTCAAGATTGTTATGTTTCTAATTTGAAAATAGAAAAAATACCAGGAAAAAAGAATGAGAGTTATCAAATTACCGCTGATGTATTGGTTCTTGATCCTAAATCTACACCAGAAAACCCAGTATATAAATCATTGCCATTTTCAATAACATACGAAAAAGGTTTCCAGGCACGCCTCAAAAAATTAGCTAGAAAAGAAATAGTACCTTCAATAACAGATATATCTCCTAATTTGGAAGCTTGCATAAGCCATCAAGCAAATCAAACCCGAGAAGAAAAAACAAAAGAAGTAGAGGTGCAATTTAAAAAACAATTAACAGCTAAACGAACTACCCAGATAAGTAGTCTGCATGAACACACTGAATCGACTGCAAAACAAGATGCTAAGCTTCAACAAATTGAATCTAGCTTGATAATAGAAGCGAAAAAAAATAGCTCAAATGAAATTGAAGATAAATTCAGCAATGCTCGAATTGACAAAATTAGAAAAGAACATGTGCAAAGACTGACAGAAATACAGCGTGGTATAAAACAGCTGCACGATGAAACAAAAGCGTTAGTAGAATCTACAAATTTTGATACTTGTCTTGCAAAAGCAAGGGAGGACCATGCTAAACAAGCTGAGCAGAACGCATTACAAGTGCAAAAATCATTTCTTATTCACTACCTGATTCAAAATATGAAGTATCCTAGAACAATTAATGCTGCTATCGCTGCAATGGGCTCCGATAGCAAAGTCAATACCTATGACTTTGGAGAAACAGTCATAGATGAGAGCACTGCAGCCGCAGCAATTTTAGAGACTAATCAGCAAATAATTGCTTATTTAGATGGGAAATCTACAACAGAACAATTAACAATCATGGAGAATGTTTTCGCACGACTAAAAAAATTCCAGGATTTTGATTCAATTTCTCAGAGATTCTCAGAATCATATCCACTGCAAGCAAGTTTATCACTACTTGAAAGAGTTGATAGGACAATAACAGAACAACAAAATCCCATAGAAGAAAAATTAGGTGAATTACATAGCAAAATAGAAGAACAACAGAGGTTGATAGATGCGTGTAATGAACGTGTAGAAGCCGAGTTAAGTGATCTAACCCATATTAAAGAATTAATCAAAGCAACAAGATTAGGAAATGCAGCAGTAGTTTCCAAGAACGAACAAGCTCAAAAAATCGTTAGTGATATGAAAGATAGAAAAGAAACTACTCAAGATCCAGAGATTGATTCATCTAATGAAAATATTAAACGATTAATTCAAAATCGTAATAAAAAATATGCAGAATTCTTAACGCAATTGACTCAACCCGATGTTACAAAAGAAACTGCCAATAAGATTGCTGAACAGATAAAAGAACTAGATAAACAGACTGATTTACTCATTCAAAAAGAAGTGGCTATTGCTCGTTGTGTAGAAAAAAAATATCAAATTACTAAGGAAAAGGCTGAGGCAAAACGAATAGAAGGTGAGATAAATAAGCAAAATGCAGAAGTTGAAAGACTGCAGAAAGAGATTGATGCAATTGATCAGCTAAGATCCAAGCCTGTTGAGAAAAAAAGCCAGCGCTATGAGCCTGCACCTCTACCAAAAACTCCTATAGCTATAATAGATGAAAAGATAAAAGAACTTAAACAAAAAGGAGTAGAAGGTAGCACACCAGATAGCATTATTGCAGGGATTGAGCGTGAAATACTAAGCGCCGCGCTTGATGCTGGGAGAAAATTACATGCTGCAGAGCAAGCGGTAGCTGCGAAACAAAAGGAAAAAGCTGGCGCTATAAAAGAGTACACCGAGAGTACACTAATAGAAATACATGAAACACTATATGAGACTTTAAAAAATCAAGTTAAATACTGGGATGAAAACCCTCTACGTTTAAGAGGAGTAAAAATAAAGTATACAGATGAGAACGGCATCGTTAAAAATGTCAGAGTGCCAACCGGACTAGGTAACATGATGCTTGCACTTCATCCTGAAGACTGCAAGCCTGAGCCTAGAAAACCCTTTTTGTCTAGGAAAAAAACAGAGGCTCATTCCCCTAGTACCAATACATTAGCACCACCAACTGCAGATGATGCATTGAAACATTTAACACAATGTACAACAATTGCTGCTGATCGTTTAGATAAGAAAAAAGGTGGTAAACCGATGAGCGAGCGTAGCACTACTACTGATCCTGGACAAAGAGGAAATAATGATATTCTTAAAATGTTAAGCACGACTAAGCTTAGCAAGGACCCAGACCCAACACTGATTCATAGATTACATGGCGCTTTCAGTGAAGCAAAAACAAAAAATGTGCCAAAAAGCATTCCTAAAAAAAGTTTTCTTGAACGTATACATGTGAGAAAACACTAAAACTCTGCGCAAACAGACTAGACTTAATGTAAATTAATTTTTTAAATCTACTTTTTTCTCAATTTCTCAATAATGCACTGTTTTTGCGAGGCGCTAATAATCACCCTCTTTTTCTCGCGATAAATAAAGCGCCTCAAGAATCCTTCTATTCCCTGCAAGAAATTGAAATTGATCTAACTCATTAAGCGACACCCATCGAATAAGTTGATCTTCCTGACTCACAGGTTCGCCTAAAAATTGAGTTACACGCCAGACATGCAAAAGTACTTTGCGATCAGAATAAGCATAATCCAGTTGCAACCACGCATCGGCAGCAATGACTTTGATACCTATTTCTTCTAATAACTCGCGCTGTAAAGCTTGAAAAACAGTTTCATTTGTTTCTACCTTACCACCTGGAAACTCCCACAAGCCACTTTGAGATTTTCCAGGCGGGCGTTGCGCGATTAGCACACTACTATGCGCATTAAAAATGACGCCTACTGCAACGTTTATTATAGAGTTATCTAACACTTAACTAAAGCTGCCATGACATTGCTTATATTTTTTGCCAGAGCCGCAAGGGCAAGATTCGTTACGCCCTACTTTAGCTATATGACGCACCGGCATTGCAACAATATTATCACCTACGCCCGCTGGCTCATCTGTTATATGATTATTTTCTAATGTACTCATCCCTGCATGATGGTATTCCATTTTAATATTCTGTGCAGTGGTGCGACGTTGCGCTTCTAATTGTTCAACATCTTCTTCTTTGCGCACTTCAAACTTACTTAAAACTGAAATCACTTCGTAATTTACACGATCTAATAAAGCAACAAATAATTCAAATGCTTCGCGCTTATATTCTTGTTTAGGATTTTTTTGTGCATAGCCGCGCAAATGGATACCTTGCCGTAGATAATCCATTGCCGCCAAATGTTCGCGCCAAAAATTATCTAACGTTTGCAACATCACTGCTTTTTCAAATTGGCGCAACACAGCAGAATCTGTTTGTGCTTCTTTCTTTTGATAAGTTTCTTTAAATACGCCATGAATTCGTTCACGTAAATTTTCTTCATGCAACGCTTCTTCTTGTGTCAACCAATCTTGTATAGATAAATGTAAATTAAAATTTTGTTCTAGCTGTCGTTCTAATCCCTGCACATCCCACTGTTCTTCTAAACTGTGTAGCGGAATAAATGTACTAATTACATTATCTACCACTTGGGTGCGAATAGAATCAATTGTATCCGCTATGCTTTCTGTTGTCAGTAGTGCGTCACGCTGGCTGTAAATCACCTTACGCTGCTCATTAGCTACATCATCGTATTCGAGTAATTGCTTACGAATATCAAAGTTATGCGCTTCTACTTTACGTTGTGCATTCTCAATGCTGTTACTTAATAACCGTGATTCCAGCGCCACACCTTTTTCCATACCAATGCGTTTCATAATACCTGTCAAACGCTCGCCGCCAAATATGCGTAACAGATTATCTTCTAATGAAAGATAAAAACGTGTTTTACCAGGATCACCTTGTCGGCCTGAGCGCCCGCGTAATTGATTGTCAATACGACGTGATTCATGGCGTTCTGTACATAATACATATAGCCCACCCGCATTAATGACTTTATCGTGTCGTTGCTGCCAGGCTGCTCTATATTTAGTGATTTCATCGGGTGTCGGATTTTCTAGTGCTTTTAATTCTGCATCCAAATTACCGCCTAATACAATATCTGTACCACGACCTGCCATATTGGTTGCAATCGTCACAGCACCTGGACGACCTGCTTCTGCAATAATA
Source organism: Gammaproteobacteria bacterium (assembly GCA_044221135.1). Classification (GTDB taxonomy): domain Bacteria; phylum Pseudomonadota; class Gammaproteobacteria; order DSM-16500; family DSM-16500; genus UBA4722. Next base: position 1,180 of record JBGAPT010000064.1, on the reverse strand, counting down.
CGTGCTTCTTGTTCATGAAATTTAGCATTCAAGACATTATGCGGAATATTTTCTTTTCTCAAAAAACCAGCGAGATATTCTGATGTTTCAATCGATGTAGTACCTACTAAAATAGGCTGGTTTGCCAAGCGTGTTTTTTTGATGTCTTCAACAATAGCCGTATATTTTTCTGCTGCTGACATAAATACAAAATCAGGTTGATCTTGTCTGATCATTGGCATATTGGTCGGTAACACCACGACTTCTAAACCATAAATTTGTTGAAATTCGTAAGCTTCTGTATCGGCAGTACCTGTCATACCAGACAGCTTTTGATACATTCTAAAATAATTTTGAAAGGTAATAGAAGCTAACGTTTGATTTTCCTGACGAATCTGTACCCCTTCCTTTGCTTCAACAGCTTGATGTAATCCATCAGACCAACGTCGTCCTGGCATGGTACGGCCTGTATGCTCATCCACAATAACAACTTCGCCATTTTGAACAATATAATCAACATCACAATGAAAAATAGCATGCGCGCGCAACGCCGCATTCAGATGATGCATCAGCATAATATTATTGGCGTCATAAAGCGTTTCACCTTCACGAATTAAACCTGCTTGAGCAAATAACTCTTCAACGTGCTGATGCCCTTCTTCACTCAAAAAGACTTGTTTTGATTTTTCATCTAGTAAATAATCACCCGCTGCTTCCTTAGTCTCTTGCTTAGTCAATTGTGGTATCAGCTTATTGACTGCTAAATAAAGCTCGGTGCTATCTTCTGCTGCACCCGAAATAATGAGCGGCGTGCGTGCTTCATCAATCAAAATAGAATCGACTTCATCTACGATCGCATAATGTAAGGGCCGTTGTACTTTATCTTCTATCGAAAAAGCCATATTATCGCGCAAATAATCAAAACCAAATTCATTATTGGTACCATACGTAATATCCGCAGCATAAGCCTGCTTCTTTTCTTGCGGCGACATATTCGGTGTAATTACACCCGTGGTTAAACCAAGGAAAGAATATAAAGGACCCATCCAATCAGAATCACGCTTAGCTAAATAATCATTGACCGTGACAATATGCACACCCTTGCCTGCCAATGCGTTTAAGTAAGCGGCTAGCGTTGCTACCAGGGTTTTACCCTCTCCAGTACGCATTTCTGCAATACTGCCGCCATGCAACACCATGG
>JBGAPT010000011.1:0-55673 GCA_044221135.1 Gammaproteobacteria bacterium | reverse complement strand
ACGCTAGAACAAAAAGAAAGCGCTCCAACTCCAGAAAGCGATGAAGACGTTCTGCCTTCTAGCGATCATGATCAACTGCAATCTCTCCATGAGAGCTCAAACAGTTATTTAAAAACGAGTCAAGAGAGTCAAAGTCTTTCGTCATCCATGCTTTCTAAAACAAGCGTGGATACAAGTACTCTGGCTCTTAAAAGACAAACGGTAGTTAATCGAATAGAAGTACCAGAAAGGAAAAATAAAGTGAACATTCGCTTTAACTTTAGCCCACAAGAAATAAGCATTCCTGTTGGTATACTGCCAAAGCAAGGTTTATTTAGGCAAAATAAAAAGGTTCAGAGAGAAGAACGGAAGATCGAATTTGTCAACTTATCGCACTGCCTCAAAATAAAACCTGACTATGATAGCGAATCATTGCATCAAAATTCAATCTGACTTTAGATAAAGGAAAATGCGCTTACGTTTAGAAACTAAGGTTTTTCTTAAAGCAAAAGGATCAAGAGCTTGATAACAATCCCTCAGTTTCTGCTTTTGTTCCACAGAAATAATAACCTCATCTAATACTCGCTGATAAGGTGTTTTAGGCGTATCATATTTTCGATAATAACGTGCGCCAATTCGTGCTTTCTCTATCAACTTCAATGATGGAATAAAAAAATTTTGAAGAAGTCGCCATTCATGACGATAAAGATCATTCATCAATTCGACAACACCTGGTTTTCCAAAGCGAGCGTAACCAAATAAGTGGTGAACGTGCGTCCAATTCTTCTGCTCTACGTGAGCATTATCATTTTTTTTGTAAGGACGCGATCGACTAAATTTAATCGTTCTATCGCCTCTTGGTTTAGAGAAATAGCGAATAAGATGATGGTTGATAAATTCACCGCCGCTATAGCTGTTAAATCCTACGATTGGAAAAGGTAAATGTTCCTCGATATCTTGAACTTTTTTCATTACATCATAAGAACCTTTATTCCAAACTGCAAGTATTTCAGTCCAGGTTGTTTTAATATCTGAGAGGGTAAGCGACCATGCAAAATTTCCTTTGAGCGAACCACCGCAGTGAGCCACTGTATCAGCCTCTATAAAGCCAGCTTGGCTTGTATCCCAGGACGATCTGTCCTTAAGTAGAAGAACTCACACACGACTTTGTTTCTTAACCATCGTGCTCTTAGTGTTTCATGAAATTTAGGTAAATTTATAGCTTAGTGGCATTCCTCTTTTTGTCATCTTATTTAAGATGCCGCAGCCAATCATGGCTTCATTTTTCTGACGTGAAAATTCATGCGCGTGTAACTTATTTCCTAGTATTTTTTTATACCGCTGAATACAAAGCTCAGAATAATTTCTATTACCATATCCTCTCACTTTTTGCCAATTCATCCGACCAAACGTTTTAATTTCTTGTAAATTCCTATTTCTCTGCGGATGAACGTGGTGACTGTGAACAGCATCACTATCAGGTGGAATGATAATGTCTGCATTAGGAAAGTGTATTGCCAATTTATTATAAACCGGACTTTTATCATAAGTTCCATCGGCAGTGACTTGGTTTACACTAATATCAATTTGCTGTAATAAATTATCTATCACCTGGTCATCTGAAATAAAACGGTCTGTTAAAACACATGTGTGAATGATGTGTTGGTTGTCAACAGCAACATGCAGCTTACGCCAACTCCGTTTCCCTGCTATTTTATGTTTCTCTTGGTGCCATTCATCACGACCAAATTGTTTTAAACCACTCGAGTCAATTGCAATGGCAGCCATCTGTTCTTTGCTATGGCTTGATGTTTTATAACGAGGTGATTCTATTTTTAATAACGCTAATCGCTTTGATAAGCAACTATAGTCAGGACAAGTAATCTGCAATTTCAGTAAATGAAAAACAGAATTAATAAACCCTTCGCATTGCCTAAGGGGCAACTTATAGACTTGCCGTATTTCATGACAAATCATAATAGAAAAATCACTAAATTTTTTAGGGCCGCCTGTTCCGTCATAAACCCTATTTAATTCATACCATTTTTCAATCGCTTCATTGCTCATCCAAAATTCAATGCTGCCACGCTGACGTAGTGCTTCAGTGTATTCCGCCCAGTTATGTAGTTTATATTTCTGCTTGGGGAGGGACCAGCCTTTCTTTTTGGGATATTTGTTAGGCATAATTGGCTCTTATCGAAGATGATTAATAGCGAGCTATACTAATCTTACTAACCCAAAATTGATAGGATAATGACAATAGAGTTGTTTAAAAATCGGGCTATTCAACAAAGCCGCAATAGCCGGCGGTAGCCCTTTACATTCTCAAACAGAACAAATAATAATAAGGCAAGGATTAGAAGTACTCTCAGCAAACAAGCTAGAAAAATAAAAAGATAGTTTAAAGCGTGCGAGATATATTGAGAGTATGAGAAAAACAACATGAATGGGTAGTCTATTTACTCGCTTTTCATATGACTCACATCAATGTAATATTTAAGAAAATGATGAATGCATAACCGTAGAGAGTGAATTCTAAATGGACTTAATGAATAAGCAAAAATCTCACATTTTATTCAACTAATTTCTCAAATGTAATTCAATTATTTTGTTATAACATGACCCTTTCATCTCAAAGGTATTGTTAACAATCTCTATTGGTGTTTCTTAACAAACCTAACGTGAATTAGTTTGAATTGTAAAGCAATTTCAAGCATATTTGCTAGAAAACTTAATAAATATAGGAGAGAAACATATGGCTGGTTCCAGAGAGATCTTAAAAAATTTACTACCCAAAGATGCAAGTAGTGGTATTGTTTATCTACTAGGCGGTGCTGGCGTAATGGGTGGACTGTACTTACTCTATCATTTTAGGGGTAAGCAACCTAGACCAGGATACGAACAGAAAATGACTTTTTCTCCTGATGGAAAAGCAACCATGGAAGAAAAGCTTGTTCCTACGGTACAGGCTATTTCAAGTGGTAATCGAGTGACAGGAGGAAATCTTGATACTCGTGCTCTTGGCCAACATCCTGTAGTAAAAACGACTAATAATACAGTCAGAGATGGAGATCTCGCAGGTGCTGCGATTCAAACAGGACCGATTAGTGAGGCCGCTTTACCCGGTGTTTTAGAACAGACAGGCCCAAGAAAAAGGCAGGGACCGGATTCTAGTAGTAGTGTTGGGGAAGGAGAACCAGAAAAAAGACAATCACTTTCTCCATCTCGTCGTTAGGAGCAGGTGTTGAATGTTATCTTGCTATTAATAAAAGCAATGTTATTGCAAAAATTTTTAAAACCTAACTTTGAATATCTCTTTATCTGAATAGAAGAGCCGGCGATGTGGTACAGATCAATGATGAATATGCAGATTAGGCTTTTTCCCGAGGGTTAACGAGGTTTAATTTATTTATTAGACCTCGTCATCAAATTGAATAGAATGGGGTAAAAAGCTTTTTGAGAAATGAGGAAACAGAAGGAAAAGTAAAATTATTTTACCTAACCAAAAAAGCTAGCAAGAAAATAATGATTATCTTTTTTTCTTTCAGCTATAGGGGTAATCTATGTCAATGTCAGCATCCAGGGCAGGAAACCATACAATCAATAAAAAGGATAGAGAAGAATCTCAGCACCTGGTAACGCCGGGAATAGACCTTGGCTTTGGTTCAGCAAGTGTTCGAACAGAAAACGTTACAGTTAGGGGTGGTCATATTGATAACCGAGCTATTGGTCCTCAAGCAAAAACGCTCTTAACTAATAGCATAGTCACTGATGGTGATGTTTCAAATAACGCGATTCATTATTCTGGCCCCCAAACGCCAGAAATACTCCAAAATACTTTACGGCAGACAAGACCACAGAAACGGATATCACAGAGCTCTCAAACAGAAGAAATGGTAAGCGATGAGGATCAGTTTGTACTATCATCGACTACTCCCTTTTGGGTAGCTGATAAGAAAGAGACTCCTTGCTCGTCATCATCAGTAGCAAACAGTAGTGGACACAGGATAACGGGTGGTGGAAGTGCGGTCAATATTGCTTTTTCTGGAAACCCTAACGTCTCTGGCCCATTAGTCATTCTTGGTGAAAGACAGCCTATTATTTCACCTATATCATCTACTCCACATGGTTTTTTTGAAAAAACATATAGTGTATCTAAAGCACAGAGTTATTGGTACTCTGCTGGTTATGCAGCACTTCCAGTCCTTAATGAACAAAATAAGGAAAAACTAAAAAAAACATTAGCAGATATAGTTAAGGATAATAATTTTAATTTAGTGAAATTAACTTGTTTCATTAGTTACGCTAAGCCATTACATGAAGATGACGAATCTGGTAAAAAACACGCAGAATGGGTTGAAGAATTTAAGCTTTTTTTAGAAGAACTTAATTACTTCAAGAAAATTTATTTAGATATTTGCCGAAACTGGAGTAAAGACACTAAAAGTAAAATACATAAGGAAATTGAAAAATCAGATATTATTTTGATATTTTATAATAAAAATTACACAATAAATCTTAACGAGGCTGGTCATATACTTGAATTTGAACATCGTTCTATCAAAGAAAAGCTCGCTAAAACTAAAGTATTTACAATTTTACTGGAACGTGGGTTAGAACGAACTATTGGGAATCAAGCAATACCTGTTATCGATTTGTTTACAAAAGATCCACAGCCCCCTCTTTTTGGGAATGTGTTTAAACTAATTATAGACATGATTGGGATAAAGTTTTCTTATAAGGTGCACAAAGCGTTCAAGGCATTCAACTCATTATCGTATGCTTCTCAACCTATACAAGAAAATTCAGCGTCCTGTTGTTCTAAGACGTTACAAGTCTATTCTAAAGATGTATCCGAAGAGACTGAATTATTAGCGCATTTAGATGTTGATGCAGTTAAGGAAGAATTGAAGAGTACGATCATTGTTCGCACAACCTCTGAAAAAACAGATTTACCAAAATCATTATCAGCACAGGTAGACATTGGTGGGGCTGAAGAAAAATCAAAAATAATCACTTCTATACCACTTTGCAAAAAAAGTGAAATAAATAAATCTTACGATATTACAGAAGGCTTCTGGGTATTAAGCCTTGCTAGAAAGATCAATTTTGGAAATGTTCAACATGTTTTTATCGTGTTAGAAGGTATCAATGAAAACAGGGATTTTTTTGTATGGTATAGTGATTGGACTACGTCTGACAATAAATTTGGCAGCGTTAACATTGATGAAGTATCTTGTAAAGAGTATGAAAGAGAACTCTTACCAGAAATTAAACGTAATCGTCTGACAGATGTGACGCTAACTGCCTGTTCGTGGTCTATAACGAGAGGAAAAGGACTTGAGTTAAAAAAAAATGTGGAAACCCAACAAAAACGAATAGAGACTGGAGAGGAAAAATTACCCTATGAAGTATTGGGAAATAACAGTTTTATCGCTTATTCAAGCCGTACGACTGGACATAACTGTATGACATGGGCCAGAGACGCAATCAATCAATTAAGTGTTGAGGAAATTCATGTACCTGTCCATTTTTTCGATTGGGTAGCAACATTGCCGAGTCGCCACATTCCCGACCCAAGAAGGAATTCCTGTTCGTTTTGGACATCACTAAGAAGTAGAGTAGAGATCATTCCAGCACGTCTTAACGTGAGTACAATGATAGCACGTCAATGTGCGATTCTTTAAAAAAACTTGTATGCATCTCTATAAACGATGTTTTAATAACGGCCCATCCAGCTTTTCCATGAGCATATGACTAGCTTTGCACAACAAGAGATAATATTGATGTGCAATAGAGAAGAACATCTTTTTATGCCAAAGAAAATCATAAAAACAAGGGTATCGAAGTACGCTAAAAAAAGCGAAGAGGCATTGCACTTTTCTAGAAAAATTATTCGTAAAGGTGCCACATGGGGTGATCATGCTCAGTTAGTTAAAAATAAATGGATTGCTAAGAAAGGATATGAAGATATATTTATGGGTTGCAACCAAGGTGTTATGGCTGTGCGAAAGGATCGTTTATATCGTGCGAATATTGAGCTTGAATTTGATGAAAAATATTTTTTCTTTGAAAGTATTGTTAGCTCTGCTTTTAAATTTAGCCTTGGGAGTTGTCATGAACTGACTTGCATGGCATTGTATTTTTGCATTAAAAATAATATCCATGCCGAGTACTATGAGGGCATTAATATTGATCATACTTTCTTAGTCATTGGCAGAAAAAAAGGAAGCGATCCCACTGATCCAAGCACATGGGGCCCGGATGCCATGATATGCGACCCGTGGGATAATCAATCGTATCCTGCAAAGGAATTAGACCATCATTTTAAGCCACTCTTTGGGCATGGTTATCAAATTACTTCTGCTTTTTGTTTAAGAAATACTTGCATAAAGCGTACCGTTAAAAACTTAAAAGAAAGCTTTTGCACACGATTTCAGGCTATGCAGTGTGCTCTTGATGAATACTTTTTTTATTTAGAAAATATGTCAAGTGATCTTACGCCAGAAAAGAAATTCATAGTTCAAAATAAGATTAATAAGATTAAAGAATATGTATCAACCATCCCAGAACCCACTGTGTTATTTGAACAATGTCATAACGCTGCCAAAGAAATTGCTAAAAAAGAACAGCAAGACGAGTGGTTAGATGAGTATAGTCTGACACGATCCTATCTGATCAATAATCTTGAAAAATTGCATGATCAAATTAAAAAAGAAATGACATTTTCGCCATCTGAATTTGATAAACTAGATAATTTATTTTGGTATTCTAAGATTGTTAAGGTGTTAATTTTTTTTTAAAAATCTTCTAAAACTAGAAGATACAATAGTATCGCCACCTCTTTCAACGTATATCACAAGCTATATTCATCGGCATAGCCTCTTTAAATCTAACCCTGTTTATCGAAGTAATAAAACATTGACGTTGACACCAGAAGTGCCATCGACTGCAAAAAATAAGATCTAATTTAAACATAACTGTAATGGACATGTTCATTTAATTCAAAGTAGCTATTTTGCTATTGAGTTAAAATCCTACATTTTATTCAACTAATTTCTTAAGCATCATTTCAACAATCTGGAGTAAAGTTGATTTAGAAACGAGAAATAAATATAAATGTTTTACTAAGACTATAATAAGAGGATACAGTGGATGAAAGTAAACAATTTACTTCTAGCTTATAAAGAAAATATTACCAATTTGATCGGTCATTGCCATGGAATAATAGATATTATTCATTTTAAAATAAGAACCATTAGGAAAATGTTTGCTTCTGAAAAAAAATTTAAAAAAAATGATTATTTTCTTTTTATTACTCAATTTTCTTTAATGAACTATGAAAAAAAATCTTATAAGAAAAGCAATATCTTTTAGAAAGAAAGAGGCAGTTACTGACTATTCGTATAAGTAGTAGTATAAATTATACATGAATTATCTAATGGTAGAATGCATCTCGTTTAAATGGGTTTAAAATTTTCTTATCGGATTTAGATGGATAAAAAATAGAACGTTTTTTATCTAGATTTCTTAAAGATATGTTTGATATAACTGTTAAATAGGCGATCAATAATAGGAGAAGAAAAATGGCAGGTTCCAGAGAGATTTTGAAAAATTTATTACCAACAGAAGGGAGCAATGGTGCAACAGCATTAGCTATTTCAAGCGGTAATCAAGTTATCGGTGGAAGTATAGATAATCGCTCGATTGGCCAACGTCCAGCCTCGGTAGCGACGGGTAATACAGTCATAGATGGAGATATCGTTAATGTTCCTATTCAATCAGAACCCGTTAATCAAACGACATTAGAAACTATTTTAAGGCAGACAAATCCAACCAGAAGACAGTTTCCTAATTCTAATGTTGTAGGAAAATCAACAACAGCACAGCCTCCATCTTACTCTCGGTCTTATCGCTAGGTAGAATAGTAAAAGTAAAGTGTGCACTTGATAGATAAGACAAACATCGGATTGTTAAAAAAATAATAACTGTGTGCAATTTTGAGTATGGGAATGTTTTTATGTAAGCAGAAAAGCTGTTAATTAAACTTTATCTTTCAAGTTTGATCATAAACCTAGTGTCACCCCAGGCTTCCACGAATAGGGTTCGTCCGCTTCTTCGAGATGTTTTATAAAGCTAATAAATAGATTTGCTTGTAGAGAGATTAAATTTTTGCCTGTGAGATCCAGCTAAGCTGTTTTTTTGAAAATGTGATTCAAAAACAATCGTCATTTATTATTTGATCAATTTAAAGAGAAAGGCAATGACAAGCTCAAGAGAAATCTTAAAAAAACTTTTTCAAAAAGAACTTCGTTGGAATATTATTTATTACTTACTAGGCAGTGGAGGATTACTAGGAATACTTTTTTTATTTTATTATTATAAAAAAAATAATCCATTAAGAACTGATGAAAATAAAATAGTAGCTAAGACTAGTCACAACACTTTAGTAGGAGGAAATGTTTGTACTGTTGCTGTTAATCTTACTGGAGGAAATATGAATGCTCCATTAATTTCGTGTAACTCGCAAGTAGAGAAAAAAGCTTTACCAAAGATTTTTCAGCCACAGATTCCTTTTTTAGCTGAATCGCTCTTTGTCGAGCGGAAAGCGCTAAATCAGCTTAAAGACATACTTCAGCCTAACGATAGCAAACCACGAGAATCTCCTATGGTATTAACGGCTTATCAGGGTTTAGGTGGCGTTGGTAAGACACAACTGGCTCTTTACTACTATTACAAATCTCAAAAGATTTATTCTTTTAAATGTTGGTTTTCCGCAGAGCAGGAAGACATACTGGATCAACAATACCGTGAATTCTGTCAAGAGTACTCTATTCCTTTCGATGATAAAGCATCTCCTTTAAATTTAGAAATACAGAAAAAAGTAAAACAATTCTTGGAAAACAATCCAGGCTGGTTGCTAATCTATGATAATGTCAGAGATTCTACTATGATAGGCTCTTATCTACCAAGGACAGGCGGTGATATTGTATTGACTTCGCGTCATAGATTTGGGTGGGATCAAATTAACGGACGGGCCATAGAGGTAAGACTTTTAGAAAAGGAAGAAGCAATTAAATTAATAAAATGTGCCATGTCAATAAGCGGAGAATTACCAGAAGAAGAGAAAGTAAGTTTAAATAAGCTGGTCCACGAGCTGGGTTACTTGCCTCTTGCATTAGCACAAGCTGCTGCTTACATAAACAGCTGTCCTGCCATGACCATCACAGCTTATTTAATAAAATTGCAAGAGGTTTTAGTAGACACGTTAGACACACCATTAAATAAAAATGTATATCCACAGACTTTAGCAAAAACATGGTTCATCACGATGGAGGAAATTCAAAGAGAATCTCCTATTGCCTTACAAGTATTACAGATATGTGCTTATTTAGCGCCTGATGGAATTCCTTATAGAATTGCTTATGAAATTTTTTTAAAATTAACAGAAACGTTATTAGAAGAAAAAGCATTAAACTCAGACAAAGATGTACAATTTAATAGAAAGATTCTTGGCCTTTTGGTTAGTTTTTCAATGGTTAGTTATGATAAAGAAACAAAGCAAATAAATATTCATCGCTTAGTACAGGAAGTGATGCGATTGGAAGACAATAAGTCTTTAACTGCAAAAGAGATATTCACTAAGCGCTTAAAACCATTGGCCAGTTTCTTTATAGCTACGTATCCTTCTACAAAAAAAACAGCAGACTTTTTTAACCTAAGAAAAATTCATCCACATATTGAAACAGTATCATCTTTTTTAGAAAATTTAATACTGCAAGGACTTTTAGATAAGGCGAAAGATAAAGATTTATTCATAGAGATTAAAACTATCCGAGCAGATTTATTATCTCTATCGGGTGATTTTTTCGTGAATGTGTCATGTGATGCAAAAAAGTCACTTTTGTATCAGGAGAAGGTGCTTGTTTTAGTTATAGAGTTATATGGTAATCAACACTCAGAAGTAGCGATTGCTTATAATAATGTTGGAAGAGCATATATTGATATGGGTTGTGAAAAAGATGCAATTTCTTATTTTAACAAGGCATTAGATATAGAAAAAAGTATTTATGGTGAAGAACATTTAGCTGTAGCTAGAAGTTATAATAACCTAGCAAATGCATATCTTGCTTCTGACAACCCCGAAAAAGCATTGGAACTTCATCTTAAGGCACTCGCTATTCGGTTAAGATTGAACAATTCTATAGAAATAGGTACAAGCTACAGCAATCTTGGTAAAACATATTATGCATTACAGATGTATAAAGACGCATCTGAATTTCATCAAAAAGCGCTTGAAATAAAGATAAAAGTCCAAGGTGAAGATCATCCTTCTGTAGCAGTAAGCTATAGCAATCTTGGCTGTGCATGTCAGGAGCTGGGTGAGAAAGATAAAGCGCTTGAATACCAACAAAAAGCGCTAACAATAAAATTGAAAGTGTATGATGAATGGCATGAGGAAATAGCTGCAAGCTATAATAACCTCGGCCATGCTTATCGAGCTCTGGGTAGTGAAGAAGCATTAAAGTGTTATGAAAAAGCATTAATAATTCATAGCCGTACTTATGGTAGTTCGCATCCTAAGATTGCTGGTATATATAAAAATATCAGTAATCTTTATATCTCAAGTAACCCAGAAATTGCTCGTGAATATTTACTAAAAGCACTCGCTATTTATCAACAATTTGATAAACAGTTAGATGCTACTAAAATTGAGAGACAATTAGCAGAATTACCGTCTGTGGGTGTGACTGCCTCGACTGCAAGATTCATCTGAAGAAAAAACAATCAAGAAATGCAAGAGGCAGTGGTTTAGGCATGTCAAAAAAAGTATGTAGTGCGCCACGAAACGTTCTAAAATAACTAAAATTAACCTATTTATTATTGAGACTAATCGAATAAAAAATACATTGAGCTAATAATTTTTTATTCTGGTCCTTTTTTGAAACAGTGCCATTAAACTATACCTAAGAAGAGAGGCCTACTTATAGAGAATTTAAATTTTTACATTTGAAGCAGGCTAGGCTGTTTTTTTGCAAATACAATTCAGAAACAGCCTTCATTTATCATTTGATAAATTTAAAAAGAGAAAAAAAATGGCAAGCTCAAGAGAAATTTTAAAGAAACTTTTTCAAAAAGAATTCCGCTGGAATATCATTTATTATTTATTTGGCAGTGGAGGACTCATAGGCGCATTTTTTTTATTTTATTATTATAAAAATCAGCAACCACGACTTAGATATCAACAAAAAACCACTTTACCATCTGACCCAGAAAAGGCAGATAGTGAAAAACCCTCTGCTCATACAACCGTTGCTGAAGCGATAGGGAATGAAATCAAAAGTGGAAATCTAAACAACCAAGCTATAGGTCCACACCCCAAAAGCGTAGCAATAGATAATAAAGTAGAAGAGGGCGATCTATCCAATCGTGCGATTCAGAGTGCAGGGTCAATGGATAAGATGAGGCTAGACAATTCATTACCGTCAACAGATCCTCGAGAACAAGCAGCACCCACATTCACTCCCAATCCAATGGAAAAATCACCCAAAAAATATTTTTCTTCACCTATTTTTCAACCTTCAACGGTCGATGAGAAGAAGGTACCTGCTTTAGTGGCTCACAGCAGTCACAACACTGTCATAGGAGGGAGTCTTTATAACTTGGCTATTATTCATAATTTTGGATCTATTCATGCACCATTAGTTGCGTTACCAAGCGGTATGCCAGATCAACGCATGACTGAAGTTGCTTATACTGACAAGGATGTGACTTTCTCAGATTTGTTACGTTGTGTCTACCGAAGCCGGGGCCAGCTGCCAATAAATAGACTCACAGGCATTTCGCTCTCGCTTGAAAAAGGCCATTATGGACAATTGACGATTGTAAGCCAAGAAGAACAAAAAGAAGCGGAAGGAGAGATTTTTTATAGCGAAGAAAAAAAATCAGAAGAGATTGCTCGTGATGATCTCATAGGTTATTACGAGGAAAAAATCTATGCGACAAAAACCCCTATTATGCTCGAAGCACTCTTTGAGTATAAGATTGATGAGCATCATAATTCGGCAAAAACTCCCCAAAAATTATTGGTCCTCGGTCGTGCTGGCATCGGAAAGAGTACATTTTGTCAATACGTTGCTTGGTGTTGGGCAGAAAAAAAGTTATGGAACGATCAGTTTGATGCTGTTTTTAATATATCGCTTCGTGATCTTGAAAATTATTCAGGAGAAAATGACCGAGCAGCTATTTTATCATGGTTTATCCATGAGATCTGGATAGAAGATCAAAAGAAAAAATGGGATGAAACAAATATCAAAAATTATCTCGAGTATCATGAAGAAAAGATACTTTTTTTATTAGATGGCTTTGATGAAGTGGCCCATCTTAAAGAACAGAACACGCCCGCTGGGAAAGCATTGGATACGTTAATTGCTCAAAAACATATCCATATCGTTGTGACTTCACGTCCTAATTATGTTGATATCCTTTTAGAAGGAACACAGCATGGCACACAAAAATGGGTTGATCGATGCGTAGAAAACATAGGGTTTAGCCATGAACACATTCAGCTGTATGTAGAAAATTTTTTCAAAGAGCATCAAAGACCAGAGGGTGCAAATACTGTTCTGACTTATTTATATGGGAATCCTAATATCTACGGGATTGCCCATGTCCCTATCAATCTTTCTCTTATATGCGGTCTTTGGTATAACGATATTATAAAATCTCGTGGATTCAAAAACATGATTTCTGTTCGTACCATGACAGGGCTTTACCAGGCCATGGTGAACGCCTTGTTTAATGACTATTTTAAAAAGACGATTCCACGCGGTGCTTACTCACAGATGTCTAACTCAACGAAAGAAGAAGAGAAAAAGGGCATGATCACTTTTTTAAATCGTCTTGCTTTTGTTGCTTTGCAAGGCGAAAGGCGAGAAATTCTTATTAAAGCAAAAGTTGTTAACGATGTTTTTGATGAAGTTTCTGAGACTATAAAGCACTTGATCGAGAAAAATTTTTTAAAAATATTCAAAATATTCTTGATACTGGCTTTTTAATACCGGCTAACGAAAATGCACACTCACCAAAGGAAGAAAAAGACTACTATTTTTTACATTTGACGTTTCAGGAATATTTTGCTGCCCATTATTTAGCAGAAAGATTTGCGGAAGAAACTGAAAGCAAACAGTATCTAGAGGCAGTCAATTGCTTAAAGAAGCATAAGTTTAATCCTCATTATGAAGTCATTTGGGGATTTGTAGCAGGGCTAGTCCAGTTATTAGGCCAAAGTACTCAAAATAAGAACGATACTAATCAGGCAGTCAATGCTTTTTGGGAAACATGGATGGTAGCACCTTGCAATTTAATAGGTTTTAAAGAGCTAGAACTCGTGGACCGCTTGCTCGTTGAATCAGACACGGATAAGCCTATTTTAATACAGGCAAAATGGTCAAGAATAGTCAAAGCCCATATGAAAAAATATCTAGAAAGAGCAAAATATCTTTTTGGAATAGAAAATAAATTTACTATAGTACCGCAATCCGTGATGCGCGATCTATTTTCAGATTGTCTTAAGCAAATCGAGAGTGGAGACGAAAAAAAAATCGTAAAAGCAATAATGACGTTAATGGAAATTTTGCTCTTTGTGCCGGAAGTGCACATTAGTAGTATTGCTAGAGAATTTGCCAAAGAAGCGATTAGTACGTGTATTTCTTTACTACAAAAAGAGAGCTTAGAAAAAGAGTTCAGAGAATTGACAATGATTGTGGTAGTTTGTCTGACATACTACGAAACACAAAAAACAGCGAGTAACCCTATTTCAATTCAACTAGATGTTTTAAATGAATTTATCTTAAGTAGTTTAGTCGCTATAGTGAATCCTAGTAAAATCCGTTACACAATGGATGAGATATCGATGAACCTTATAAAAGCACTTGCAGATATCCTGATTAAGAGAGTTGTGCGCGTACTAGATCGAGTCAGTGAGTGGCGCGGATATCCAAAACAACTTCGAATGGACAATGGCCCCGAGTTCATTTCGTCGCAGCTTATTGCATGGTGTAATCAGCACAGTATTGAGATGCTTCACATTCAGCCCGGAAATCAGAATGCTTATATTGAAAGATTTAATAGAACCTTTGGGCAGGGTATTGAATGCATATTTATTCATCACTAGATCAGGTAAGAAATTAGTTGGCAATGGCTGATTGATTACAATGAAGAGCGTCACGACGCACTAAATGGATTGACACCAGCAGCCTACAGAGAAAAAATAGCGGCCTGATTCTCTAGTTTAGATTTGTGTACTTTGAGGGGAAGCTTACGCTATAATCTAAATAAAATATTCATTTTTGCCATTTAAAATGGAACATTCAGAGAATAAATAAAATTATTAGCTAGGAAAAAGGATATTTTTTAATTGATTATTTTCTGTAGCTCAATCACCTATAATCATAGTCTATTTCAACTTTTATATTACTTTCACCCTTCAAACATTTTAATAAGTGATCTTGTATTTCATTTTGCTTTTCTAGGACACCCTATCTTTGGCAAGTAGTGTAAATGGTATTACTAGCTTTCCATTCATAATTTTTTAAATTTTTTCTTGCATAAAATATATATAATCTTCTATCGCCATGTGCCTTTGGAGCAGCTTTTAAGATGTACTTTATAAAAATGGTATCCTACTGCTTCAGAGATATTACCTAGCATATTAGTAAAATAATTATCTCCATCCCTAAGCCATTGCTGAATCGCCTCTTCGCTAGTTTCCTGTTTAGTATTTAAGTGATTAAGATACTCTTTCCATGATTCAGTAACTTTTCTTTCAGAAGATGTTTGGAATATATGCCCAAATAATTTAAATCCATAAAACTCAATATCGATCATATTTAAAGCTTGCACATGATCTACGGATAAACGAGCGGATCGTGTACCCATTAATGTACGAAATATATATAATTTTCTACCATATTTTTGATTAATCTTTTCTAGCCATTTTTGTATTTGAACGGCTAAAATGGGTCCTAAAATTAGTGCTGTGATGGTTAACCACTTTGAAACAGTTATGGTTTCTAACATACATTCTTGTCCTTTTAAATGTTTAAAAAAAATAAATAATTCACATATTTGTATTAAGCTAAAAGTGAGTGTATTACTTAATAGTTACATCCTTCTCTATAAAACCTTGTTTATTTTAGGTCGGACTTTTAAATAATATAGTAGCAGATAAGGTGCTGATAATTTATTTTGTCAGATTTGGATAGAGAACCCCATTTTGACATGAATACCGGCTTACTCCGATAAAGCGGTTAAAACAAGTTAACTTTATATCTATTGCATTGGAAAGATATTTAAGTATCCATATTCAATTGCTTTTTTAAAAATATCTTCTTTATAAGTGCAAAGCCATTTCATTTTTACATTATTAATATATTGTTCTGCAGTTCTAGGAGATATTTGCATTAACTTAGCAGTAGATTTATAAGATTTTCCTTGTAATAGATGAAATAAACATTCTTTTTCTCGTTGAGAAAGTATGCTAAGTCTATTCGTGGTATTTGAAATATTTGCTTTAATTTTAACTTGAAATGGGTGTAACGATTGGAGTGATAGAATACATTGATTAACATCCTGCTTAAAGAACAGTTGTGCTCTACCCATAATAAAGGGCACATTTTCACACCCAAAATGAATTAAATTCTTGTGCGTTAAGGCCATACATCTTTCATTTTCATTTGTCACTGCGTCTTCTAGCTGATAATAAAAATTATTATTTAGTGTATCTATATCATGTTGCTCATAAATAGGTGAGAATGTTGGCTTTGTTGATTCGCTCAAATTTAAAGCATAGTTAGTCGCATCAACCTATCAATTTTTACTCAATAATATTATCATAAGCCGCTAATAATCTCTCTTTGATAGGAGCCAATCATGCCTAACAAATACGCCGAAAAGAAGGGTTGGTCGCTCCCCAAGCGAAACTATAAATTACTTAATTGGGCAGAGTATACTGAAGCGCTACGTCAGCGTGGTAGCATTGAATTTTGGATGAGCGATGAAGCGATTGAAAAATGGTATGAACCCAACCGGGTTTATGATGGAACAGGTGCACCTAAAAAATTTAGTGATTTTTCTATTGTGATTTGCCATAAAATACGGCAGGTTTATAGACTGCCGCTCAGGCAATGCGAAGGATTTATTAATTCTATTTTTCATTTACTGAAATTGCAGATTGCCTGTCCTGACTATAGTTGCTTATCGAAACGATTAGCGTTATTAAAAATAGAATCACCGCGCTATAAAACATCAAGCCATAGCAAAGAACATATAGCCGCAATCGCAATTGACTCGACTGGTTTAAAGCAGTTTGGCCGTGACGAATGGCATCAAGAGAAGCATAACATATCGGGGAAACGTAGTTGGCGTAAGCTCCATATCGCTGTTGATGACCAACACATTATTCACGCATGCGTTTTAACAGATTGTTTTGTTTCAGATGATCAGGTCGTAGATAATTTGCTAACGCAGGTGGATGTGAATGTTGGGCAATTCACTGCAGATAGCGCTTATGATAAAAATCCGGTTTATAATAAGTTAGTCACAAATTTTCCTGAAGCTGATATTATTATCCCACCCGATAGTGATGCTATTTACAGTGTGAATAGTCATCTGCAGAGAAATAGAAACTTGCAAGAGATTAAGACATTTGGCCGTATGAATTGGCAAAGAGTGAGAGCCTACGGGAATAGAAATTATTCTGAGCTCTGTATTCAGCGTTATAAAAAAATTCTTGGAAATAAATTACATGCACGTGAATTCTCACGGCAAAAAAATGAAGCTATGATTGGATGCAGCATATTAAATAAAATGACAAAAGGAGGAATGCTATTAAGCTATAAATTTGCCTAAATTTTACGAAATACCAAAAGTAATAGAGTTAAGAAACAAAGCCATTTTATCCAACCAATGCTCTTTAGTTAAAAAATCATGATAACAACTTCAATTGTCATGATATAGGTGAAAATCTTACATTTTATTCATTCAATTTCCTAGATATAATTTCATTATCCTACGATATAGTACAAGTTTATTTTTTCTAAAAATTCCGCAGATTGGATGTCTTGAAGATACTATGAAAAAATCAGTAGTTAAAAGCATATACATCCATCGTCGTTAAAAATAAAGATTAGGCCGTAATAATTTACAATTAATAAAACGTTCAAGATAAAAAAATTTTTAAACCGTAAAAGCTATTTTTGTTTATTTACTTAATTTTATATAAAAACTCAAGAAAATAATATCTATGTTTTCTAGTTAAACAATCGCAATAAAAAAGAGACTCATATGTCTGCATCTAGAACAAGAAAACGCATAATAAATAAAAATGATAAAGAGCAAGTTACTCAGTCAACAAGTCAAAAAAAAACTAAGACAGAGAATCGACTAGCGAATGATAATGAATCAAGTAGATTCATTACATCAAGGCTACGTGAACACAGAAAATTTTCAAGCGGAAATAAAGAAACGGCGACAGATGATACTGCACAAGATCATTTGCTGTTGACCACGCCGGAGAGAAAGACGTGTGTAGCCAGTGCTGAAACAAAAAACACTACAGTTATCCGTGGCAACATTGATAGTCGAGCCATTGGTTCTTCTGTAAGAACGCTTTTAGCTGATAGCACGGTCATTGATGGTGATATCGCAAATAATGCAATTCAATACCTTGGTCCACATACTCCAGAAATACTCCAAAACACTTTAGAACAGACGAGGCCCAGGAGACAGACACCGCGAAGTAGTCAGAAAAGAGAGCTAAGTGATCAATCCGGACCATCAGTCGGCCGCACACTCTTCTCAACTGAGGAGAAAAGGACTCTTACTTCATCAACAGCAAACAGTAGCGGGCTCAGGGTAATAGGTGGTGGTAGTGCAGTTACTCTTTCGGCTGGAGGAGATCTTACTATCTTTGGTCCATTAGTCGACTCTGACAATAAACATCATTCTGCTCCACTGATGTCATCTTTTGACGAAGCTAAACAAATAGAAGAAACTCTACGAGAAACAGAAAATACTCTTATATGGAGTCAAGAATTAGATGTAGTTACTAAAGAATTTGCAGGAAGAAAAGACGAATTAGATAAACTTAAAACTAAATTAAAAAATAAACAGCATTGTGTCATCATAGGGATGAGTGGTATTGGAAAATCTCGCTTAGCGAAAGAATACGCTAAAACTAATAGAAATGACTATAAAATTATTTGGTTTTTTAACTCAGAGCTGGATTTGCATACACAATTTTCAAATTTACTTAATAAGCTTATAAGAAAGAAACTTTACATACGTTCACAAAACAACGAAGCAAAAAATTTAGTTGAAGAAATACAAGATTTTTTTACGACTGTAGAACATAATTGGTTACTTATTTTTGATAATTTTAATGAAGAGCAAGTAAAAAACTTTTTGGTTCGCGGTCAAAATGCTAAGTATGCACATATTATTATAACCTCTATTAACCAAGCATGGACGGGTCTTGAAAAATTAGAAATTAGTATACTTGATGATAATGCTTCTGTTAAGTTAATGCAAGCTATTATAGGAAATAAAAAAACAGCATCATCAGATAACTTAAAGTATTTAGCAAATACTCTTTTAGGTAATCTCCCTTTAGCTTTAGTTCAAGCAGCTTCATTCATAGAACAGTCAGGAAAATCCATTGAATCATATTGTAGTGAGTTTAACAAAAGAAAATCGAAATGGACAACATTAGTTGATTACGCTCCTCATATAGATATTGTTTTTTCTATTTCTTTAGAGGAAATTGAAAGAAAATGTAAAATATCAGTAAAAGTTTTTGATTATTGTGCGTATTTATCGAATGTAGCAATACCCAAGGATTTAATAAAAGAGTTAGTGCCTTCCGTCGATTTAGATACATTAATTATCATAGCTCAGAATTATTCGATCTTTGAAAAAAATGGAGATTCTAATTTTATATCTATACACAAATTAATGCACAGAGCGATGTATGAAAGATCACAGAAAATGCAGTCTTTTTTTCAATGTAGAAATAAGCGTCTAAGTAGTAGAATAATTTTAAAAAATAGTTTTGATCAAATAACCAATCAGCTCACAAATAAAATGGGTGGTAACTCCAATAAATTTGTAGATCAAATGAAAATTTACGCGCACCATATTATGGCATTGGTGGAGCCAGCTAACAATTTTAATTATAAAGAAATAAATTTAGGATTATTATTTCAAGCCATATGCCATGAAATGATTGACAAAGCAAATTATTCAACATCTCAAATGCTACTTAAGTATATCGTCTTTTCTCTTGAGAATAAAAACAGTATATTTTATCCCTATTTTTTATTCGAACTTGCTTCCATTGCAGGTACCTTAAAAGAATATACAAATTGTAGAGGATATTATGATAAATGTATTGTGGAAATAAATAAGCTTCTAGAAAAAAAAGGGACATCTGATAAAGCTAAAGCAAATTTAGTCTTATTATATAAAATATTACCCCATCATTTGCGCGTCATGTGTTCATATGAATTAGTGATTGCATCTAATTCAGAAGAAGAAAATATTGAAAATGAATATGAAAAACTTATTAAGCGTTGTCCCGAGACAGATGTTAATTCAGTAGTTTCTGTATTAAATAAATTACCGGATCCGTTTAATTTAAAAGATTATTTAGAGATAGCAGGGCCCAAGTGGTTGTTAATACATAAATTTGAGCTAATGCAGGGAGTCAGTAAATACAATAAAGGGAAATTTGATCATGCAATAACTTATTTTAAGGGTATGTTAGAAAATTACAAACATGTTCGCACTGATCCTAGATATATTCTAGCCGGTGGATTATTGGGTCTTATTTTATATATGCGCAAAGCAGAGAATGATCTTGATCTGGCGTATCAATACGGTACTAATGCAATTAAAGAGTATGAGAGATATTGTGCAGATGACATTTTTTGCCTCACTATCATGCGTGTCTGTATGGGTTTTTTAGCAGATGATTTACGTGATTTTGATAACACAATGTATTATTTACAACTCGCTGAAACAGCAGCTTTAAGTAAATATAAACAGCATGAAGTAGTAAGGCGTATTCTAAAAGATACTAGCAATAAATTTAGAAAATGGGATGGTCCTACCACTACTGCAGATAATTATACAAAAATGATTAATCTTTGCTTGAAATTATATGACAAAGACCATTTAGAAATGGCTAGCTTATATAATAAAAGAGGCATGGCCTATTTAGAAATAGGAGATATCATAAGAGCAAAAGAAGATTTGGATAATGCACTGCGTATCGCTAAGAACAAGTTAAAAAGTGATAACAAAAATTTATTGTTTATTCAAAGCAATATTAATCAGCTAAATCATCAACTAGCTGTTAGTAAATTCCACAATATTAACGAAGAGAAGAGCGAACCGAATCAGTCTGATGAGGAATCCGTGACTATGTCTGATCAATCAAGTTCAATGAACGATAGGCATAATAAGCAATACAATATGACTTCTGTAAATTTTTTAAGTGGTGTTGGTCGATATTCTATATGGACCAGGCCTTCGGTTGTTATTGGTTTAACAGTGACTGCTTTACTAGCAGGAACTATTTTTGTAGGAAGGCGCTACTAAATAAATCATGCATTGTGGTGGTTTCAATAATAATGCTGATGAATATACTGAAAAACAAATAGGACAATCATGGTGTTAATGAAACTATCATTCTTTCATATGAACACTTAATACAAATTAAAACTTGATTTTCTCTATAAAAACGAACTGAGGACGTAGCATGAGCCAACTAGATAAAAATCAAAAAATAGCTATGCCAATTGCAATCGTTGGTATAGACGCTTGTTTTGCAGGCTCCATTAATATACATGAGTTCTGGAAAAACATTGTCAATGGAAATGACTTAATGACTGATGTGCCTGAAAATCACTGGCATATTTCCGATTACTATAATGCTAATCGAAAACACCCTGATAAAGTCTATGCAAAACGAGGTTCATTTTTACCTTATGTTGATTTTGATCCGATTGAATTTGGTATTCCACCCGATGATTTACTTGTCATTGATACCGTACAGCTCTTGTCTTTAATGATCGCTGATAGAATGCTAAAAAATATAACGAGTGTTCAATCCGGTAAAGTGAACAAAAAAAATATCAGTGTTATTTTAGGAGTATTGTCAATCACTGAATTAATGATTCAGATGTCTGGGCGAACTCAAAGGCCTTATTTAGAAAAAACCTTACGGAAAGAAGGTATCCCAGAAAATCAAATTATTCGTATTTGCAATGAAATCAGCAGTTTTTATCCTCCATGGAAAGATGTGACAACACCTGGCTTTTTAAGTAATGTAGTAGCAGGTCGTATTGCTAATCGACTGGATTTGGGTGGCACGAATTGCACTGTCGATGCAGCATGTGCCAGTAGTTTAAGTGCAATTAAAATGGCAATGCAAGAGCTAGAACTTGGGCAGGCTGATTTGGTTATCACAGGAGGTGCTGATGCAATTAATGATGCCTTTATGTTTATGTGTTTTAGTAAGCCGCCTGCATTTTCTCCTACAGGCGATTGTAGACCATTCTCGGAACAGGCTGATGGCACACTGCTTGGAGAAGGGCTAGGATTAGTTGGGTTACGTCGTTTATATGATGCAGAGAAGGATGGGGATAAGATTTATGGAATCCTCCGAGGTATTGGCGCTTCATCAGATGGAAGATCAAAAAGTGTATACGCT
Organism: Gammaproteobacteria bacterium; assembly: GCA_044221135.1. Taxonomy (GTDB): domain Bacteria; phylum Pseudomonadota; class Gammaproteobacteria; order DSM-16500; family DSM-16500; genus UBA4722. The sequence continues at coordinate 33,919 of JBGAPT010000011.1, read as the reverse complement.
CCATCCGGAGAAGCACAAGCGCTTGTGATTCAACGCGCTTATTCAAATTCGGGTATTAATCCATTCGAAGTGACTCTCATTGAAGCGCATGGAACTGCAACGAAAGCAGGCGATGCTGCAGAATTCGAGGGATTAAGAAGGATATTTGCCAAGGATATTGATGAAACTAAACGTCAATACTGCGCATTAGGTTCAGTAAAATCTCAAATAGGACATACAAAAGCCGCAGCAGGTGCGGCAGGATTGCTTAAAGCTGTCATGGCGCTTCATTATAAAATATTACCGCCAACAATAAAAATTGATCGCCCTAATAGTAAACTCAATATTAGTGAAAGCCCATTTTATCTAAATACTCAAAAAAGACCATGGGTTCATTCAAACAACTCCTCACGTAAAGCTGGTGTGAGTGCATTTGGTTTTGGAGGGAGTAACTATCATCTCATAGTAGAAGAGTATAATAATGCGCAACACAGGCCTTTGCTAACTCGCTATTCACCATGCGAATTAATCTTAATTTCGGAAACTTCTCAAACTAATGTAATAAGCAAACTCGAACATATTACGAATGCAATTCATTCTTATAACATAATAAAAATGGCTAAAGAAAGCCAACTCAATTTTAATTATACTCAATCAGCCCGTTTAGCAATTTTGGTAAATAATAAAAATGATTTTATCAAGACAGCTGACATGGTAATCAATCTGTTAAAAGAAGGAAGGCAGTCATTTTCTATACCCAACGTGGCACATTATCATTGCAATACAAACATACCTAAAATTGCATTTTTATTTAGTGGCCAAGGTAGTCAATATCTGAATATGGGTAATGAGATCGTAATGGAATTTACAGAAGCACTCGATATTTGGAATATAGCCGCAGATATACACTTTAATAAAAATATTAAGCTACATGACGTAGTTTATCCTATTCCATCGTTTAACGAAATCGATTTTAATAATCAAAAAGTATTACTCAATCAAACAGAATGGGCTCAACCCGCTATTGGTGCGCTATCTCTTTCGCAATTGGCTATTCTGAACAAATTAAGATTAAAGCCTCATTGCACGGCTGGTCATAGTTATGGAGAGATAGTGGCTTTATTTGCAGCAGGGGTGATTAATTCAACACAAGAGTTGTTAACCATTTCTCGTGTACGAGGAGAGTTAATGGCTAAGTTAGCTGAAAAAAAAGGTGGTATGACTGCAGTCACGATCAATCAAGAAGAACTTATCAACATTATTCGAAAAAATCATATTAACATAGAAATTGCCAATATAAACAGTCCAAAACAAATTGTTGTTAGTGGAGATATTGATAGTATTAAGACATTGGAAGCTATTTTATTAAAAAATAAAATACCGCATATTCGGTTACCGGTTGAAATAGCATTTCATTCTCAATTAACTCAAAGTTCTGTAAAGCCGTTTCATTCTCACATAAAAAATATCAAATTTTCTACGAGTAAGGTACCTGTATACAATAATACAACCGCTACTCAATACCCTAAACAAGTCGATAAAATAAAAGAAATACTGGCTGCTCAACTGGCTAAGCCAGTTCAATTTTATGAACAAATTTTGAATATGTACAAAGAGGGTATTCAATTTTTTCTAGAGATTGGCCCAAATGACACATTGACTAAATTTATTAAAGATTCTTTAAAGGACAAATTGCACTATGCAGTTTCATTAGATAAGAAAGGACAAGATAGTAGAATAACATTATGGAACGCACTAGGTTTGCTTTCATCAGTCGGATATCAATTAAATTTTTCTGCTATATGGGATAATTATACTGATGTTGAGAATGATAATGTACAAAAATTATCTGAAAGTAGTATTCAAATTAATGGTACTAATTATGGAAAACCTTATTCATCAGAAGTAAATAGAAACATGCCTATCATTTATAAAAACGAAAAAAAGGATACAATGACTATGACAGTATTAGATAAAAATACTCAGAATAAAAATACAGACATACTTACTGAAACAACATTGCCTACTATAGATCAAGATAAAAAATATTCAAATTTAACTCTTTTTAATACAATAGAAAATAATTTGGCATCCATCCAAAACGAATTTCAAAAAATCTTAGGAGAATCTCATCTCGCTTTTCTTAAGGCTTCTGAAGAAATTATCAGGAGCATAGGAAAATCAAAAGAACATACGGTTCATCCAAAACAAGAGATTAACATAAAAACATTGACTAATAATATAGGCATACAACCAGGTATCATCGAAAATGAAGAAAATCCCGTTAAGCAAGATCACAATAATTATCAAGCCATTTTATTTCAGATTATCACAGATAAAACAGGTTATCCCGAGGAAATGTTGTCTTTAACGTATAGTTTTGAAGCAGATCTTGGCATTGATTCACTCAAAAAAGTTGAAATATTTCAGCAAATAATAGAGAAAATACCGCATTTAGAAAGTGTGTTAATTCCATCACGTTTTAGAGAAATAGATACGCTGGGTAAGCTATATGATTTAATGCAATCACAGAATAAGGATGCTCTTCCTTTAGTTGATACGGTAGAAAGTGAGAATAAGAATCAGAATGATAAGAAATATTTTAATAATTTGAACTTAGCACAATCACAATCTTATCGCTATGGTGTAAAAGCAATTTTAAAGCCAGCCAGTGGTTTTGCTATCAATGGGCTTTTGACAATTCAACCGCTCTATATATTAAAAGATAACAGAGGGGTTTGTGCCATACTTAAAAAGAAATTTTCCTCCATAAATATTCCGGTTAAAATTGTCAATGCATTACCAAAAGATGCTAAAGCAGTTTTATGTTTGCCAGGGGTAAATACTATTTCATCGATTGATGAAGCAATAGAACTCAATAAACACTGTTATCTTAATGTCATAAACTGTGCTCAAAGCTTGTATGAAAACCAAGGATTTTTGATCAGCGTACAAAATACAGGCGGTCAATTTTGTTTGAATGGAGTCCCACAAGGTGTCAAAGCATGGTCTGCTGGTATAGGAGCATTGGCTAAAGTTGCTTCGAAAGAATGGCCAAAGAGTCAAGTTAAAATAATAGATATTGATTGTGATATGATGAGTGTAGAAAAAATTGCTCATTTAATTTTCACAGAATTAACTTTTGGCGGTACTGAAATTGAAGTAGGTTTTAATAATACAGGGAAGCGATATGGCATAGAGACGTACCCTTTATTAGATTCTACGCTATCACCACATGAGTACCCTCTACGGGAAGATGATGTTGTGATAGTAACAGGTGGTGGGCTAGGCATCACAGCCGATTGTTTATTACAGTTGGCTAATACTATAAAAATGAAGGCTTGTATCATTGGAAGAACAGAATTGCTAGAAACTGAACCCGATTATATTAAAAATACCCAGACGGAAGAAGAAATAAGAAGTAGCTTACTCAATTACAATCAATCAATCGGGGAAAAAATTCATCCATTGAAATTGAAATCAGCTGTGAGCGCAATAACCAAATCCCGTTATATTCAAGAAACATTACGCACACTGAGATCAAAAGGCTGGGAGGTGATGTATCGTGCTGCAGATATTAGTCACGCTGAAATTATAAATAAAATTTTACAGGAAGTCAGGATGCAATTCAAACACATTAACGGCATCATTCATGGTGCAGGCGTTATCGCCGATAACCATTTACATAATCAAAAAATAGATGAATATGAGCTTGTATTTAATACCAAAGTACATGGTTTTTTAAATGTATTGCATGCAACACAAAAAGATAAATTGAAGTTTATTTGTTGTTTCTCTTCTATTGCTGCTAGATTCGGCAGTGTAGGCCAAGCAAACTATGCGATGGCAAATGAAGTACTCAATAAAGTTTGTCAAGAAGAATTTATTAAAAGAAAAGATCGTTGCTTTGTTAAGGCAATAAACTGGGGTCCTTGGGATGGTGGTATGGTGAATGAAAATATAAAAAATCATTTTATCAAAAATAATATACCCTTTTTATCAAAAGAAGCTGGCAGTATGCAATTTGTTAATGAAATGTTAAATAACGATAATCAAGTTGAAGTGGTTATTTATGCCGATAAAATTCAAGACTTAGCGAATAATCAATTAAAAAATAAATGGGATATGGTCCTCAATAAAAGAAATTTTCCATTTCTTGAAGACCACATAATCAATGGAGAGGTAGTAGTGCCTTTCGTTTTTGCTATTGAATTAGCTCTAAAAGTAACTCATTCCTTATTTCCTCAGTATAATAAATTTTCTGTTGAAAATATTAAACTACTCAAAGGAATTAAAATTTCAAACTTTACCCGTACTGGTTTAGTGCTTTCTATCGTGCTCACTAAAATGCATAATTTGGACGATGAAGTGGTGCTTGATTTTAATCTAGTATCTCTTGATGAAACAATTCATTATAGATTTACTGTTAAAGCAAGTCATGATGAAAATAAAATAATAAATCATAGAAGTGAATTTGAGAATCAATGGAAAAGTAAGTATGCAATTTATGGTAAAAAATTATTTCTAGGTAAAACATTCCAAGTTATAAAAGAACTAAAAACAATATCCGATAAAGGCTGTAATGCAATATTATCTTCAGATAACTTAGCAAATAATAACTCCCTCTCTAATTTTTTTATCCTTGATGGTGGGCTTCAGTTAGCGTTTTTATGGAGAGATCACTACGACAGTTGCCTATCACTCCCCACTTCAATCGATAAATTAACCTTTACTAAAAATATAGGTAGAATGGCTGTACATTGTATCTTAGACGTTTTGTCTATCAATAAATTATCAACAAAATTCAATATTACATTTTATGAAGAGGGGAATAGAGTAGCCAAAATAGAAGGATTAAGTATGCATGTTCTTTCTAAACTAAGCAAACATAGCAAAAAACTGGAGCTTAGCCAATGAATATATTCAATCCTATTGCAATTNAACAGAGCCAACTTCGGCCGAACTTGAAACAAACCCTACAAAATTTATAAGTGATTTTCCTGGAACTTATAAAAAAGATCATGCTTGGACCCTGAAGGGAGGCTATGTCAGAGATTTTGATCAAGTATTTCAACATAATCACTTTAATTTAGAAAGTTTTTTTATCTCTAAACTCGATTCTGTATTCAAATGGAGTATGCAAGCTGCCTACGAAGCATTGAGCTGCTTAAAATCTATTGATTCTGCAGCTAGACAGCGAACCGGCGTTATATTAGGTAATATTTCAACTCCCACCAAATATTTTAATGAATTTGCGGCGCCCTTCTTTTTAGAAGAATTATTGAGCCAAACGTTATCTTCAAAAAATACACATCCTATTAATCGTTTTATGTCTGGCACGCCTGCATTCATGGTTTCTAAAGCGTTAAGCTTAGGTGGCGATTCATTTTCTATCGATGCGACGTGTGCCTCTGGTCTGTATTCTATAAAACTTGCTTGCGATAAATTACATACAGAAGAGGCTGATATCATGCTAGCTGGTGCAGTAAGTGCGGTAGAGCAACCTTTTTTGCACATTGTATTTTCCGCATTGAAAGCATTAAGCCCAACAGGACAAAGCCGTCCGTTTTGTCAACATGCAGATGGCGTATTATTAACCGAAGGCGCTGCTTTTGTGGCTTTAAAACGTTTAAAAGATGCTATAGACGATAATGATCAAATTTTTGGGATTATTAGAGGAATTGGTTTATCAAATTCAGGCAGATCGGGTAGTTTTATTGCACCTTCTTTAGAAGGAGAGGTAGATGCAATAAGCAAAGCTTATAGTAGTTCAAGTATTGATCCCGATGATATTAGTTATATTGAGTGTCATGCAACAGGGACAAGTTCTGGCGATACAGTAGAAGTTATGAGTATCAATAAAATTTTTAATCCTACAAATGAGATTGTTATCAGTTCCGCTAAAGCAAATATCGGTCATTCTATGACTGTTGCAGGTCTAGTCGGATTAATAAAAATAGTAGGTTGTTTTTACAAAAATTACTTGCCTTCAACTCCGAATGCTTTTCCTTTAATCAGTGAATTAAAAAAATCAAATTTACGCGTATTAAAGAATAACGAACAGTGGACAGGTACTCAGAGAGCCGGTCTCAACGCATTTGGATTAGGGGGTAATAATGCACATTTAATTGTAGAAAAATGGACTTCATCTTTAAAAAAATGGGCATCAAAAGCACCTATTCAAAAGCATAAAAAACAAGACGTTGCTATTGTCGGATTAGGGATAAAATCGTCGTTTGCTGATAATATTGAGCAGCTGCACGCATTACTTATGCATGAATCACTTAAGGATTCGGTAATGCATCACGGACTACATGAAGTTGAAATAGACATTCATAAAATCAACACGCCACCTAAAGATTTATACAATGCATTAGGACAACAATTGTTACTTTTACCTGCATTAGAAGAAGCTTTAAAAAACATTGAAAATCTAGACAGTCATACTGGCATTTATATTGGTATGGGCACCGATCCTGAAACATCCCGTTTTAATTTACGAATTAAGCTACCGGATATACTTGAGAAATTTAATGCAACCCTCGATGCAAATTTAATTGATAAAATAAAAGACGCTGTTTCCCCTGCTTTAGATTCCTATAATGCAGTGGGGATGATGTCACAATTAGTAGCAAATCGTCTTAGCACCATCTTAAGTACAACGGGTCCTAGCTTTTCTGTTTCATGCGAAGAACTATCAGGTGATATGGCTTTAAAAGCGGCTATCGATGCTCTTTCCGCAGATGAAATTAATGCCGCCATTGTGGGTGCGGTTGATTTATCTGATGAGCTGATCCATAGAAATGCCATATCACATTTTTATCCTAAAAAAAGCGAAAAACTATCGAATGTTGCTATCATATTAGTAGCCAAAACGTTAAATAAGGCATTACAGGATGGAGATACTGTTTTAGCTATAATCAATAGCAATCCTAATATCAAACAAGGATCAGCTTATTTAAAAAACACGGAGAATGATTTTTTAAATAAGCTAGCTTGTTCACATGCTACAACTGGATTATTTAATACATTTTGTTGTGCCTTATTGCTCTCCAAATCAATGCCTACTCAATATCATTCTCGTTTTTTTGCATTATCTAATATGAATACTAATAAACTAGATTCTGATGCGAATTTTAGGGTGAGAGTAACGAATGAAGCCTTATTTGGCTTTAAATCAGATATCTCTATTTCACCTTCCCTAAATAATAAAATGAAAATAAATAACACGATTAAAAATTATTTTATAAAAACATATGTAGCGAATAGTAAAGAAGAGCTCATTAAAAAAATTCTTGGCAATAATACATCAGACAACGGTGGTGTCTTTCGCTTGGGTTTTGTCACAACGACACTAGAAGAAAAGAAATTAGTCAATGAATCAATTCAGCTACTTCATAAAAACGAATCGCTCGATCACTGGGTAGCAAATAACATTGTATTTTCTAAAAAGCCTATTGTTGGGCAACTCGGCTTTGTTTTTACAGGTGTTTCTTCCGAATATCCAGGCATGGTCGATCATTTGCTTACAGCATTTCCTCGTTTAGTAGAGACATGTTCGGACACCCTACATAAACTTATCATAAATGAAAAAGTGGATTGTGATCTAGAACACTATTTATTGCCAGAAAATCAATCTAAAGGAACCGCCATTTTATCTCAATTACACGCTGGTTTTAGCCTTAATATGCTTGATTTAAAACCAGACGCTGTTATAGGATTTTCGATGGGTGAAATCAATGGATTAATTGCCCTGGGCGTATGGAATGATTTAGATCATATGATAAACGATGTGTCTTCTATTAGACTTTATGATAAGGCATTGTCTGGAGAATACTTATCTCTTAAGAAATACTGGCAACTAGACACTAACACAAACATCCAATGGAAAAACTATTTACTATCTTCTCAAGCTGAATTTATTCAAGATATATTAAAGTCACACGAACATGTTTATCTTACTATTATATATACAAAAAATGAATGTGTTATTAGTGGTGAAGAACAAGCATGTCAAATATTCTTAAAATCATTGCCTGACAATATTAATTATATAGAAGTGAATCATAGTCTTGCTTTTCATTGCGAAGCCATTCAGTTGTTTGAACCAGAACTAAGAAAGATTTATACGAGACCGATAAACTCTCTACCGACTGTCCGATTTTATTCAAATCATTTTCAGAGTTCGTATGAGTTAACTGTTGACAACATATCAAACGCAATTCTTGGACAAGCGATGAACCCTATTAATTTCCCCGCGACTATCAATCAAGCTTGGAATGATGGTGTGAGAATATTTTTAGAACATGGGCCACGGAATCATTTATCTTCTGCTATTGATAAGATACTAACTGATAAGGATCATATTGCTATTGCACTTAACTGTAAAAATAAGCCGCCTCTTGAGCAATTACTTCTTGCATCCATTCAGTTATGGTCAATAGGAGTTAACATCAACTTTGCAAAATTAACAACAGTAGCACATTATGGAACTCATAGTGGAATAGAAAATGTTAATTTAATTAAAATCCCGTTGAGATTACCGTCCATTAAGAATATTGCTTATCTGCTAAATAAAACAGATAACGCGGTACAAAACCAGGCTATTGCTAACCATTTACTATATGAAAATGAACTAATTTATGCTCATAATTGTTTGTCTAATATATACAAGTCTTATTTAAATACACAAATAAAAATGGTTAATCAATATTATGAACTTGTTTCATTGTTAACAGAAGTTAAGCCTAAATTCGACAATTAAGCTATATTGCATATTTAGGCATTATCTTTCATTCGCTGTTTTATTCTGAGAAAAATTTATACAAAAGAACTTTTTTATAAGATAGTTAATAGTCTTACATCTTATTCATTTAATCTCCTAAATATAATTTAATTATCCTACCATATAATTATAATGCAATTTTTTAAGATTGTTAAAGCTGTATGGTAAATTAGATAAAAATTAAGGCTCATTTGAATATGCTTAAATTTATATACAAAAATATTTTTTGATAAAATTGCTCTAGCGTATGACTTAAAAATTTTATTAAATGTGGTAGGAGAAGAACATGGCTGGTTCTAGAGAAATTTTAAAAAGTTTATTACTCACGGATAGAAACAATGGTATGGCTTATACCGCAGTGGCTGTTTCAACCGATAATCAAGTGACACAAGGAAATATTGATAACCGTTCAATTGGATCGCGTTCTCTTTCTGCAGCTACGCATAACACAGTAAAGGATGGCGATATTGCAAATGTCTCAATTCAGTCAGAACCAGTTAACTCAACTACGCTAGAAACTGTTTTAAGACAGACAAACCCAAGAAAACAGTTGCTTGATTCTGGTGTTGTACAACAGCTAGTGGAAAAATGGTCCCCGTCTTATTCTTTGTCTCGTTTGTAATATTAAGAAATAAAATATAGTCTTGTTGACTTCCTCGAAATTCAAAATCCTCTTATTAATAACGGAGAGGTTATTGTTATCAAAAGCATGTGATCGAATTTATTCGAGGAAACTTGGAGTGCGTTATCAGAGCAAGATGAAATTAGCATAAAAAAAGGTATATAGTATTCCTGTATAGTGACCTGTAAAATCACAACAAGGTTTGAAAAGGGGAAAATGCCAAGCCCAAAAGAAATTTTAAAAAAACTTATGAAAAAGCTCCCTTGGAATATGATCCATTTACTTGGCAGTGGAGGAATAGGAGGGGTGCTTTTTTTATTTTATTATTATAGGAGGAAACAGTCCAATCTTCAGTATTCACAAAACATCAGTTTATTACCTGTCTCAAAAAAATCTGAGATCGAAATTAAAGAACAGCGTGCTCGTATCACAATTGTTAAAGTTATAGATCATGAGATCAAAGACAGAAATCTAAACAATCTTGCTATAAGCCCTTATTCAAAAAGTACTGCAATTGATAATAAAATAGAAAATGGTAATCTATCTAATGCTGCAGTTCATCATGTAAGATCTATTAATAATAGCACGAGACTACAAGATCTCTTACAACAGACAGATTCTCGAAAACAGATAACACTTTCATTGACTCAAGGCATAATAGCAGAGACAAAAACAAAAAGTTCTGCCTCATCTACTCAGTTATCAAGTACAGACGAGAGAAAAATATCTGTTTTGGCTAATAGCCATGGTCATACTGTTATAGGAGGAAACCTTTATACCTTTGCTGTTCATAATAACAATGCTCCACTCATTGTTAACGGAGAATCTTCTTCCCCTTCTTTATCTTCTAATAGTAGTCAAATCGACTTGCCTGTTTTGTTACGCAGTTATTACCGGCGTCACGATCAACTTGAAAATGTGCTGACTGGTATCCCTCTTTCTCTTAAAGAAAGCCATTATGTGCAGCTTGCGATTGTGCAGCAAGATGAACAGAAAGAAAAAGAAAAGCAAGCCTATGGAGGAGCAGAGAATCAAACCAATTTTCGTGACGAACGAGTGGGTTCCTATGAAAAGATCTACGGAACAAAAAATCCAATCGAACTGAAAGATTTTTTCAAACCCGATAAAGATTGCAAAGACGAGCCAAAAAGACTTTTAGTTTTGGGCCGTGCTGGTATTGGAAAAAGTACATTATGCCAGTACATTGCTTGGTGTTGGTCAGAAGAAAAAGGATTGTGGAGCGATCGGTTTGATGCCATTTTTTGGATCAAGCTTCGTGATCTTGAAAATTACCAGGGAAAAGATGATCGTGAAGAAATCTTATCGTGGCTTATCCACAAAATCTGGCAGAGAGATAAGGACAAAGAACTCAATGAAAAACAAATAGCGGCCTGGCTTAAGGTCCATACAGGCCGAATCTTGTTTTTATTAGACGGTTTCGATGAAGTAGTTCAGCTTAACGGGAAGCAATCCTCTACACCCGCTGGAAGAGCCCTCTATACTCTACTGACCGAAGAATACGTGATTATTACATCACGTCCAAACTATGTTAACACCTTCTGGTCAGGCACACAAAAAATTATTGATCGTTGTGTTGAAAACATTGGATTCAGTAATGAACAGATTGAAAGATACACTCAACATTTCTTTAGTGCACACAACATGTTAGGACAAGAAAAGGAATTATTGATCTGGTTAAAACAAAGTCCTAGTATCTGGGGAATTGCTCATATACCGATTAACACTTCTTTTATTTGTAGTATATGGTATCAAGATATACAAAAAAATTATAGCGCAAGAAAACACATTGTTTATTCACGCACCATGACGGAGCTTTATGGAGCCATGGTGAATGCTCTTTTAGATCGCTATCTTGAAAAAATGTTTACAAAACAAGCGCTTTCTAGATTGTCCAAGGAAACTGAGGAAAAGAACAAAGAAAACGTCATCGTTTTTTTAAGCCGACTGGCTTTTGTGGCCATGCAGAAAGAGACGAGAAGCATTATTATTCAAGCCGAAACTATGAACGCTGTTTTTAAAGAGATTTTTGAAGAAGAACAAGGTAAAGTACTACTAAAAAAGAGAGAGAGCATTCAAGGAAAAACTGTACGTGACATGGAAGATAAACTCGATCGAGATGAATTTTTTAAATACATTCGCCTTGCTGGTTTTTTAACCTCTCTGAGTAAGGATGTACATCTTCGAGAAAATCGAAAAGATTATTATTTCTTGCATCTGACTTTTCAAGAATATTTTACAGCTAGGTATCTGGCTCATGGATTTGCTCAAGATCCTAAAAGCACACGTTATAAAGAAGCGGTTACTTGCCTTAAGCAACACAAATTTGATCCTAGCTATGAGATAGTTTGGTGGTTTACAGCAGGGTTGGTACAGGAATTGGGTAAAGACAATAGGAAACCCAACGCGGTGGATGCATTTTGGCAGGAACTAATGAATGCACCACGGGATTTGATAGGTTTTAAGGAGCTTGTACTTTTTGCTCACTTATTAACAGAAGGGGAGAATGATAAATTCAACACCATACAAAAACAGTGGTGGAAAGCGCTAGAGCAATACTTATCAAAAAATAATATTGATGAAGAAATATTACGAAGTGCCCCACAGAAAATAATTGACCAGCTATTTTTAAATTATCTTTCTCATATTTATAGCAACAAAAACGATGAAGAAACAACAAGAATGTTAAACAGGATAGCATTTCGTGTATCAGAAATCCATGCAGAAAAAGCATTGTATGCTGCTCTTGATTTACTTCAGAGAAAATCAGATGATTCTACAGTAGAAATAATAAACGCCCATTTTTTTGAAATTCTTTTCAACAAAATAGATAAAAGTCGCCAAGAAAAGATAATTTCCATTTTGTTTAAGTTACTAGAAGATGACAAGATTCATTTACCTATAAAAATTAGGATAACGGATTATTTTTCAATCATTTTCAAAGCGGTAAATGAAATTCAGAAATTACAAATGATTTCATTCTCAATTAACTTGTTACAAAATAAAACATTCAGAATCTCACTAAGCGAAAGTATGGATATAGTATATTTTTTAGAGGAGCATTTCAAAAAGTCAGAAAAGACACAACAAGAAAAAATAATTTTAATTTTGTTTGACTTATTAAAAGAGAGGGATGAAGAAGTAAATGGTATTAGGAAAAAACACAATATAGGAATTATGTTAAGGAGAATTTTTAAAAACATAGATGAAACAGGAAAATGGAAAATTATATCACTTTTACTTGATCTGTTAGAAAATGCAAAAAAAGACGAATGGGCAAGAATAATAGAATCGAATATTGTAAATCAAAAATTGAAAATGATACCGCCAAATTTTTTAAGTTATCTTTTTCTCGAAATAAATAAAATACAAAAAGAAAAAGTTTTTTCTACTGCACTGAATATTCTGCAAAATGAAAAAAATAGCAATTTTTCTAAAATAAAGGCAGCTAATTTTTTGGAATTACTTTTTCCAGCACTGAATGATACGCAAAAAGAAAAAATGATCTTAGTCTGCTCTCATTTAATACAAAATAAAAAAGCAGAGGACTGGTTAGAGATCATAAGAGTAGATTTTTTAAACATCTTTTTTCTTAAAATGGGGAAGGTACAACAAAAGAAAATACTTTTTGATTTGCTTGATTTACTTCAAAATAATACAGTAAGTAGCTTGATAAAAGAAGAAGTAGCGAGCTATTTAAAAGTTTTTTTACCAAAAATGTATCAAGAGGAAACACTTTCTGCTCCAACTATTTCTCTTCAAGATGAAATAAGCCCTCTTAACAAAGAGAAAACAACTAGTGTCGTAGAAATTCTTTTTTTAGAAATGAAAGAAATAGAACAAGAGAAAATGATGTATGTTTCAGTCACTTTGCTTCAAGATAAAAAAGTGCTTAGCTTTGCAAAAAAGCAAGTTACAAATATTTTAAAAGTTCTTTTTTTAAAAATGGCCAAAGCACAACAAGAAAAAATTTTATCTGTTTCAACTGACTTATTAGAAGATAAGAAAAAGACCGCATTTACTCCTTTAGATTCATATAAAAGAAATGAAGAAAAAACAGAGAACACACCTTCACTTTCATTTGATTCGTTGCTGGATACTATCAGGGAGGATGTTAAGAATATAGGGGATGTACAAAGAAATATAGTAAGTCTGTTAATATCATTTCTTCCTATAATAAATGAAGCGCAAAAAGAAAATCTTTTCTCAACCGTGCTTTATTTGCTTAACAATGGAGAAGTAAACAAACTTTCAACAGAGCAAGTAAATAACCTTTTAGCATCATTGTTTCCCATATTAAGTAAAGCCCAGCAGGAAAGACTGATTTTATCTCTAATTGATTTGTTACAAGATATGAAAATGAATAAAGAAAAACGAAAATGGAATTTTTTATGGCGCACAGTGCATTTCTTAGAAATTCTTTTTCCAAAAATGAATAACACACAACAAGAAAAAGTAATTTCAATTTTGCTTGACTTATTATTCCTAAATGAAGATTTTGATAAATGGAAGATATCCGAATTGTTAAAGAAAATTTTTCCTAATCTAGATAGGATTCAACAACAGCAAATGATTTCAATTTCACTTCTTTTTTTCCAAGATAAAAAAATGCTGTGTTGGACAAATGCAGTAATCAGTTTTTTAATTATTCTTTTTCCAAAAATGAACTCGATTCAGCAACAAATAGTACTTTCTGTTTCACTTGAATTACTAAGTGACGCACAAGCTAGTGAGAACGCGAGACGGAATGCAGTTGAACTTTTAATCCACTACTCGTCCGTACTTTCCAGAGTGCAAGAAAAAAAATTTATCTCTGGGTTGCTTAATCTTTTGCAAAAAATTAAACCAAATGATTTTTGGATACAAGGGGAAATACATACTTTTTTAATGCACCTCATCCCTAATATGGATGAAATGGAAAAAAAGAGATTAGCTCGTATTGCTTTTAATATCATACAACAAAACAGTATATCGATAAAAATTGTAGTTGTAAAAGATCATGCATGGCCACTTGTGAAAAATTCAATCACGGATAGTTATCATCGTTATCAGAGAAATCGAGAGGAAGACGCTGCGATTGACATTTTGAAAACAATTTTCCCACTACCAAACAAGGCACTAAAAAAATTTCATTTTTTGTATATCTTATTGCAATGCGGTATGCATTTTTATAATGAATATGCACTAGTAGAAGCATTTAAATATATGCGGAATAGCCGACCTATGCGAAATAGAGAAGAGACAGATAATAATATTTTGTTTATGGACATTTCTGATGTTGCCGGCCCTATGTTAATCATTCAAGAAGGTCATCAGCAGTTAAGAGTGTCTATAATGTCATTACATGATTCTCATCGTGCATTCAAATTACTTTTGAAAATTTTTAAAGTGAATGCAAAAAATCATAGATTACCTACAGAAACTTACGATGAACTAGCTAAAAAATATGATCGATATTTAAGCAAAAAACTCGTTAAAAAGAAGCCAGATGTACTGGAAAATTTTTTCTTATCAACAAGCCCAAGTACAACAGGAATAGCTCCTCTCGATTTCTCTAATCTTGCTTTACCAACAGCGACTGTACCAGCTTCTTCAGTAATCCGTAGCCAACTCAGGCTACTCAATATTTTAAAGTCATTTTTACCTAATGTTAAAAATAAGCAAACTCAGCCAGCTGATATTCTTGAGCGTAAAGATAACGAAGATAAAACACTTCCATCAAAGAATCAGAACAATCAATGCCGCTTAGCTTTCTTAATGGGTAGATATTCTCGTAAAGGTGAAACTCCACTCATACGTTTTAGTATTTTTGATTCTCAGTCGCAGATTGAGTTCAAAAGAGTTCTTCCTGAGAAGCCAGAACGCGAAATTTTAAGAGAAATTTTTGAATATGCTGGTTTGAAGTGACTGATTTTTCTATTATTTAGTAGGCACAAAGCTGCGTTGCTATTTATTAAATAAGATGAATCGTCTTGGTGCACCTGATTCAATTATGATTTAGTGAATTTTGCTAAAATAGCAACTCTCCTGCCGCAAGCTGGCATGTATGCAACAAGCCCAGTACATTCAGTATCCAGGGTAAACGCATCTTAATTAAGTTGAGATATAACTAAAAATTAGCATAGATTACGTCTTTTAAATAAGAAATAATATAAAGGAGGCGTAATGAAAAACAGCGGCAATTTATTTATTGAAACATTTTCTATTATTCCTGATCCCCGTATTGATCGGACTAAACGGCATTTATTAGTTGATATTATAGCGATTGCTCTTTGCGCTGTTATCAGTGGAGCAGATCACTGGATAGATATCGAAGCCTATGCACAAGAAAAGGAAGCTTGGTTAAAAACTTTTTTAAAACTGCCGAACGGTATACCGTCTCATGATACCATTGCTCGCGTATTTTCTCGCCTAAATCCTAGTTTATTTCAGCAAGCTTTTCTAAATTGGATAAAGACTTTTGCTCATGATTTACCGGGAAAAGTGGTCGCCATTGATGGTAAAACCTTGCGTGGTTCTCATGAGAGAAGCAAAGGTAAAAAAGGTCTTCATCTCATCAGCGCCTGGGCGACAGAGCAACAGTTAAGCTTAGGCCAATTGAAAGTAGAAGATAAAACAGGAGAGATAGCGGCAATACCTGAATTACTAAAATTGTTATTACTCAAGCGAGCTATTGTCACGCTCGATGCAATAGGCTGTCAGCGCCGTGTTGCCGCTCAAATTCAAGAGCAAGAAGCAGATTATGTGTTAGCTGTTAAAAACAATCAGAAGGTTTTATATAAAAAAATAAGAGGTGCCTTTATGCTAGCTGAAGCAGTCAATTATCAAAAGCTACCTCATTCAAGGTACGAGACAAGAAAAGAAGAACATGGCCGTATTGATACACGTTGCTACACAGTTTTACCTGCTGCTTTTTTAAGGCCTATCCAAGAAGCTTGGTACGGTATACAAAGTATCATTCAAGTGGAAAGCCAACGAGAAAACAAAGAGGGACAAGCCAGCATTAAAAAACGTTATTATATCAGCTCACTTCCTGTTGATGCTAAAGTGATTGGCAATGCCATTCGAGCCCATTGGTGCATAGAAAACAATTTGCATTGGAGCTTAGATGTTACGTTTAGAGAAGATGAATCTCGTATCCAGAAAGAACATGCGCCTGAGAACGTAGGATGGCTAAGACGTTTTGCCTTAAGCTTGTTAAAAAAAGAAAATTCTTTTAAAGGCAGTCTTCGCCGCAAGCGCTTTAAGGCATTGATGAGTAATCAATATCTAATGAAAATTATTTACGCTAATTAAGATGCGTTTACCCTGATTCAGTATCTTATGAATAAGCAAAAGTCTCACGTTTTATTCAACTAATTTCTCAAGTGTAATTCAATTATTTTGTTATACCATAATTTTTCAATTTTAAAGACATCACATTTACATTTAGGTGGAAGTTCTTAAGCATGTCATCTAGAAAACTTAGAGAGGAGAAAAGTATATGGCTGGTTCCAGAGAAATCTTAAAAAATTTACTACCTAAAGATGGAAATAATGGTATTGTTTATCTGTTAGGCAGTGCTGGGATAATAGGTGCAGTGTATTTACTTTATCATTTTAGGGGTAGACAACCTAGACCAGGATACGAACAGAAAATGAGCTTTTCTCCTGAAACAGGAAAGGCAAAAATGGAAGAAAAGCTTGTTGCTACGTCACAGGCTATTTCGAGTGGTAATCAAGTGACCAGAGGAAATCTTGATAGTCGCGCTCTTGGCCAACATCCCGTTGCAAAAACTACTAATAATACAGTCACAGATGGAGATCTTGCAGGTGCTGCGATTCAAACAGGACCAATTAGTGAGACTGCTTTACCCGGTATTTTAGAGCAGACAGGCCCAAGAAAAAGGCCAATCCCTGCTTCTAATGGTGTTGAGAATAGAGAGCCAGAAAAAGTACGATCACATTCTTCATTTCGTCGTTAGTCGAAATGAACGTTATCTTGCTATAAAAATAATAAAAGCAACGTTGTTGCAAAAGTTTTTAAGCTCTAAGTCTGAACAAGAAAATCAGCAATTAGGTTATTTAGGCTATGTTGCTTTTCCAACAGATCAAGCGAAGAAGAAGAGGTAACAATTATTTTTCCTGATTCAAAAAAGCTAGACACTTATCGTTATTTGTTCTCGCAGCTAAAAAGGATAATGTGTGTTAACATCATCCAGGATAAGAAGCTATACTAAAAAAGATAGAGAAGAATCTGAGCAACTGGTAGCAGCTGAAATAGAGTTTGGTTCAACAAGTGCTCGAACAGAAAATGTTACAGTTATGGGTGGTCATATTGATAACCGAGCTATTGGTCCTCAAGCAAAAACGCTTCTAACTAATAGTACAGTCATTGATGGTGATGTTTCAAATAACGCTATTCATTATTCTGGTTCTCAAACTCCAGAAGTGCTCCAAAATACTTTACAGCAGACAAGACCACAGAAACTGACACCACAGAGCTATCAAACAGAAGAAGGAGCAAGACAGTTTGTGCTATCAACTACTCCCTTTTTGGTAGCTGATAACAAAGAGATTGCTTGCTTGTCATCAGTAGCAAACAGTAGTGGACACAAAATAACGGGTGGCGGAAGTGCGATCAATATTGCTTTTTCTGGAAACCCTAATGTCTCTGGCCCATTAGTTATTCTTAGTGAAAGACAGTCTACTATTATTCCACCTATATCATCTACTCTACATGGTTTTTTTGAAAAAACACCTCGTGTATCTAATGCACATAGTTATTGGCACTTTGATGATTATGAAGCACTTCCAGCCCTTAATGAACAAAATAAGGAAAAACTAAAAAAAACATTAACAGATATAGTTAAAGATAATAATTTTAATTTAGTGAAGTTAACTTGTTTTATTAGTTATGCTAAGCCATTACATGAAGATGACGAATCTGGTAAAAAACACGCAGAATGGGTTGAAGAATTTAAGCTTTTTTTAGAAGAACTTAATTACTTCAAGAAAATTTATTTAGATATTTGCCGAAACTGGAGTAAAGAGACTAAAAGTAAAATACGTAAGGAAATTGAAAAATCAGATATTATTTTGATATTTTATAATAGAAATTACATAATAAATCTTAATGAGGCTGGTCATATACTTGAATTTGAACATCGCTCTATCAAAGAAAAGCTTGCTAAAACTAAAGTATTTACAATCTTATTAGAACATGGGCTAGAACGAACTATTGGGAACCATGTAATACCTTTTATCAATTTGTTTACAAGAGATTCACGTCACCCTCTTTTTGGGAATCTGTTTAAACTAATTATAGACATGCTTGGGATTAAGTTTTCTTATGCTATACACAAAGTGTTTAAGGAATTCAACTCCTTACCGTATGCTTCTCAACACATACAAGAAAATTCAGTACCATGTTGTTCTGAGGCTGTCAAAATCTATTCTAAAGATGTATCCGAAGAAATCGAATTATTAGCGCATTTAGATGTTGATGCAGTTAAACAAGAATCGAAGAGTACGATAACTGTTCACAAAACCGCTGAAAAAACAGATTTACCAAAAAAAGCAAGTTCATCAGCACACGTAGACGTTGATGGGGCTCAAGAGGAATCAAAAATAATCCCTTCTATACCACTTTGCAAAAAAAGCGAAATAAATAAATCTAATAATATTACAGAAGGCTTCTGGGTATTAAGCCTTGCTAGAAAGATAAATTTTGGAAATGTCCAACATGTTTTTATCTTGTTAGAAGGTATTAACGAAAACAGGGATTTTTTCGTATGGTACAGTGACTGGACTATGGGGGGGATCGGGCCGTCTAAAAATAGGTTTGGTAGAATTAACATTGATGAAGTATCTTGTAAGGATTATGAAAAACAGTTATTACCAGAAATTAAATTTAATCGTTTGACTAATGTGACGCTAACTGCATGTTCGTGGCAAATAAGGAAAGAAAAAGGTCTTGCGTTAAAAAAGAATGTGGAAACCCAACAAAAACGAATAGATGTTGGAGAGGAAAAATTACCCTATGAACTATTAGGAAATAACAGTCTTATCGCTTATTCAAGCCGAACTAGTGGACATAACTGTATGACGTGGGCCAGAGAAGTAATCAATCGATTAGGCGTTGAAGAAGTTCATGTACCTGTTCATTTTTTTGATTGGGTAGCAACATTACCGAGCCATCACATTCCCGATCCAAGAAGAAATTCATATTCGTTTTGGAAATCATTAAGAGCTGAAGTAGAGATTATTCCAGCGCGCATTAGCATGGGTGCAATTACAGCGCGTCAATGTACAATTCTTTAAAAAAACTTTGTACTGCATCTATTGACGATGCTTTAATAAAGGAATAACGGTTCATCTAGCTTTTCTTATAAGTACTGACCCGCTTTTCACAATAAGATAACATGGGTGTGCAATAGAGGAGAATCCTTAGTTTATGTCAAAGAAAATCGTGAAGATAATGGTATCAAAGTACGCTAAAGCAAGCGAAGATGCATTATATTTTTCTAGAAAAATTATTCGCAAAGGTGGCACATGGGGTGGTCATGTAAAAATAAGTGGATCGTTAAGAACTGCGGAAGAAGCTGCTAAAAAAGAACAACAAAGCGAGTGGTTAGATGAGTATAGTCTTACACGATCCTATCTCATCCATAACCTTGAAAAATTGCATGATCAAATTAAAAAAGAAATGGTATTCTCGCCGTCTGAGTGCGATAAGTTAGATGACTTATTTTGGTATTCTAAGATTGCTAAGGTGTTAAATTTTTTTAAAAATCTTCTAAACTTAGAAGATTTACCATTTCAACTCATATAGCGGGTTATATTCATCAGCATAGTCTCTTTAAATCTAACAACGTTTATTGAAATAATGAAACGTTGATGTTTACACAGGAAATGCCATCGAAGGTTATCAATCATCCTTCCGCAAAAAAGAGGATCTAATTTAAACGTAACTACCAATGGGAGTGTTCATTTAATTCAAAGTAGCCATTTTGCTATTTAGTCAAAATCCTACATTTTATTCAACTAATTTCTTAAGCACCATTTCAACAATCTGGAGTAAAGTATGATCTTCTCATTTTCATTCAGGAATTTATTATGCATAAAAGTCACTGATGTAGAAACAAGGAACGAATATAAATGTTTTGTTAAGACTATGTATAAAGGATACAGTGAATGAAAAGAAACAACTTGCTTCTAACTTGTAATAAAGAACATATTACCCGTTTTATGGCCTATTGCTGTGAAATAATAGATACTATTCATTTTAAAATAAGAACAATTAGAAAAATACTTTCTTCTGAAAAAAATAAATTTCAAAGATAATGATTATTTTCTTTTTACCACTCAATTTTCTTTAGTGAACTGTGAAAAAAAAATCTATAAATATAAAAGAAGTAGTATCTTTTAGATAAAAAGAGGCAGTTGCTGGCTATTCGTATGAAAGTATCAATGAATTATCTGATGGTGGAGTGCATCTCTTTTTAATAGGTTGAAAATTTTTTATCGATTTAGATTGATCAAAAATAAAATTTTTAAGTTAATTTATCGAGCTTTTAGATATGATAGTAACTATGTGGCCTTAAGAGTTTAAAATAATAGGAGAAGAAAAATGACGAGTTCCAGAAAGATTTTGAAAAATTTATTACCAACAGAAGGAAACAATGGTGTAACAGCACTGGCTATTTCAAACGGTAATCAAGTGATTCGCGGAAATATAGATAATCGCTCAATTGGCCAACGTCCAGGCTCAGTAGCGACTGGTAATACAGTCATAGATGGAGATATCGTTAATATTCCGATTCAGTCAGAGCCCGTTAGTCAAGCCACATTAGAAACTATTTTAAAGCAGACAAATCCAACCAGAAGACAGTTTTCTAATTCTAGTGTTTTAGAAGAGCCAACAACAACAGCACAGCCTCCATCTTCCCCTCGGTCTTATCGTTAGAGTAGAACAGTAAAATAAGCTGTTGCTGTTTTAATAGCCGAATGAATCGAACGACTGAAGAGATCATGATTGGGCGTACAATTTCGAATTTAATTATAATTTAGTCGATGCAGGTTTCCATCATGAATAAGCACTTATTCATTTTTTAAAGTGCTTTGTGTAAAGCTGAATAAATTTGCTTGTAAAGCGTTTAAATTTTACATTTGAGATCAACTAAGCTATTTTTTGAAAATGGGATTCAGAAACAATCTGAATTTATTATCTATTTGATAATTTAAAAAGAGAAAAAAATGGCAAGCTCAAAAGAAATCCTAAAAAAATTTTTTGTGAAAGAATTTCGTTGGGATATTCTCTATTATTTATTCAGGAGTGGAGGAGTAATAGGAATACTTTTTTTATTATACTATTATTATAATTATAAAAAAAATCAACCGCTAAGCGCTGATGAAAGTAAAGTAGTAGCTAAGAGTAGTCACAACACTGTGGAAAGAGGAAATATTTATACCGTTGGAGTTCATCTTACTGGAGGAGATATTAGTGCTCCATTAATTTTGTGTAGCTCGCAAGTAGAGAAAAAAGCTTTACCAAAGATTTTTCAACCCCAGATTCCTTTTTTAGCTGAATCGCTCTTTGTCGAGCGAGCAGCGCTAAATCAACTTAAAGAAATACTTCAGGCTAACGATAGCAAGCCACAAGAATCTCCTATGGTATTAGCAGCTTATAAAGGATTAGGTGGTGTTGGTAAGACACAACTGGCTCTTTACTACTATTATAAATCTCAAAAGTCTTATTCTTTCAAATGTTGGTTTTCTGCAGAGCAGGAAGACATACTGGATCAACAATACCGTGAATTTTGTGCAGAGTACTCTATTCCTTTCAATGAAAAAGCATCTCCTTTAAATTTGGAAGTACAGAAAAAAGTAAAACACTATTTAGAAAATAATCCAGGTTGGCTGCTGGTCTATGATAATGTCAAAGATTCTACCATGATAGGCTCTTATTTACCAAGGACAAATGGGGATATTGTATTGACTTCACGTCACAGATTTGGGTGGGATCAAGTTAACGGACAAACCATAGAAGTGGGTGTCTTAGAAAAGGAAGAAGCAGTTGAATTAATAAAACGTGCCATGTCAATAAGCGGAGAATTATCAGAAGAAGAAAGGATAAGTTTAAATAAATTGGTCCACGAGCTGGGTTACTTGCCTCTTGCATTAGCACAGGCAGCTGCTTATATAAAAAATTATCCTACTATGAAGACCACGGATTATCTGCATAAATACTGTACAATGCCAGATATTTTATTAGAGCAACAAGCATTAATGAGAGATGTTTACCCGCAGTCAGTGGCAAAAACATGGTTCATCACAATGGAAGCTATTCAAACACAATCGCCTGCTGCTTTACAGCTATTACAAATGTGTGCTTACTTAGCCCCGGATGCCATTCCTTTAGAAATTTTTTCGAACTTGACGAAGGTATTACCTGAAGAAAAAAGCAATGAAGAGAAAACACGCAATGCAACAAGGCATGTAGCACCTGGTGGAGTTGAGATGCTTAGCACTTTAAGCCATTTTTCCATGGTCAGTTATGATCAAGCGACAGAGTCTATTAATATTCATCGATTAGTGCAAACAGTGATTCGTCATCATGAAGCCAAAACGATTCAAGCAGATGTAATTGTACAGCGATTATTAAAAATAGCAAAATGTCTTGATAGTTTATATTGTCGAACCAAAGACTCAGAGAATTACACGAAAATTCGTATCTTAGTTATTCATATTGAAACAGCTATAACTCATCTGCAATCCTTTCTGCCAAATAATACAATAAATAAAAATTCGCCAAATGCATCAAGCTATCAGGAGATGGCCATAGTATTTCGTAAACTCGGCAATATGTATAGACTACTTGGGGATTCTGCTAAGAAGTGTAATATGCTGGAGCAAGCACTACAGATAAATGAAATATTTTATGAGCCTAACACCGATATCATAGCAAAGGTACTCACAGATCTAGGGAATGCTTATTATAAGATGGATAATTTAAAGAAAGCGCAGATGACTTTTGAGAGGGCATTGAAAATTAATAAGGAAAACAATTATGATGAAGGAATAGCAAGAGTGCTTACAGAGCTAGGGAATGTCTATTATAAGATGGGTAACTTAGAGCAGGCACGCGATACTTTGGAAAAAGCATTGAAAATTAATGAAGAAAAAAAATATCGCCAACAGGTAATAGCCAGAGTATTTACACAACTAGGTATTGTTTATCGTGAGTTAGGTGATTTAGAAAAAGCGCTCAACAACTTAAGTAGGGCGTTGGAAATTAATAAAGAAAATTGTAGAGGTGAAAAATGTAATCCCATGGTATTAGCAAAGATCTATACCGAGATTGGAGTTGCTTATCGTCAAAGAGGAGCAAACCATAATAAATTACAGGACGTTGAAAATGCACTTTCTTGCCTGGAATATGCATCTAAGATTAATGAAGAATATTTCGGCCCTGACTCTGTAAAAGTAGTAGAAGTAGAGAGGGTTTATAAAGAATTAGAGGATACTCGTTTTCAGTATAAGCAGATGAGAGAAACACAATCCACCATTTATCCTATTTCACAATTAAAATAATTTATTAGCATATCGACACTTATTGCAAGTCATGAAATTAGCTCTGCTTTATTTCAGTTTATTGTAATGTTATTAGCTAAGTACCCTTCCGTTTTAGAGAAATTTAAATCAGAGCTTGCAAATCAGTGTTATAAAAGAAACTTTTATAAAATTGTTCTTTATTTAATTTTAGATGCTTTAATCGGTTTTGTTTCAGGAAATACAGAAATTTTATAAATTACTCTCATAACAACCTCAGTTCGGAGTTTCTGCTAACAGATTGTTTCCAGAAAGTAATCTGATGGCTGAAATTTTGAGCGGCTCAATAGCGTAGGCAGCAATTCCTGCTACCAGATGCGTCATTGCATTTAACACAGATCGGTGTCTTGTATGCCAAATTTGATAGTGATGTTTAAAATGATTAATAACAGTTTCAATAATTCCGCGTTTATTTAACAACTGTTTTTCAAATGGCGTGTAAATTTTTTCTTTCATGTTTTTTCTACCGCGTGTAATTAATTTTAATCCATTATCAAGAAGTCGAGAAAATAATTTTTTTCCAATATATCCTTTGTCGCCAAACATTAAACCTTTTAAATTTTCCATAATCGACTCTCCCGCTTTAGCATCATTTTGTTTTCCGCTTGTAATTTTAAACGCAATTAATTCACCGCGATCATTAATAACAATATGCAGTTTTAGCCGAAAAAACCAGCCTACAGATGTTCTTCCATATTTTGCAATTTCATCAAAAGTTTTATGTCTTCTTGATCTTTTAATGTGACACACAGGCAAACAAGTTGAATCAATATAATAAATGCCTGTGCGTTTCCCAGAGCGAATTTGTGCAAACAAAATCAAATGAAAAATAACACGTTTCATGATTTCAATAAAACGATTATAGCTTGGTAAATTAGGAAATTCTTTTTTGTAAAAAGTGGATAAAAAATTATTGTAATAATTTTTAAAATCTCTGAAACGGGATGATTGAAATAAAATTAAAATCGTCATGATTTCGCTATCACTTAAACAACAGGCTGGCCCTCTTTTGGTTGTTTGTGTTGGCAAAAATTTACCCGCTGTATATTGATTTATTTCCTTGCAAAAATCATCGATTTCGCAAAAAATACGCGTGAGCTGATCCATATCCATCGCAATTTCCTTACTTTAGTCGGTAAAAAAGTCGCAAAGATACGATCAGCTCCTTTATTTCTCAAGAAAAATTGAATTTAATTCATTGGGTTAGCGAAATCAAAACCCCGAACTGGGGTTCTGACGATAATTGTTTTGTCGCTATCCTGTTTAAAAACGGCGTTATTGCATGGCTCGTTCATTTTAAGGTTCCGCATCAATGGCTTAAGCAAATTACCCTATGGCAACCGATTGCGGCATTCCAAGCTCGGTTATCTGTTACATTTGGCACTCAATTAAAGCCAAGGATATCGCAGTATGTATAAGAAGAAGAAAAATAAAAATGTTAAGCAGCCATTCAAGTGGAAACAATTTGCTGGAGAAGTTATCCTATAGTTAGTTAGGTGGTATTGCCGCTACGCTTTGTCTTATAGCGATTTAAAAGAAATGGCGCAAGAAAGGGGATTGAAGCTAGAAAGATCAACCCTCATGCGCTGGGTACATGGATAATTCAGCTGAATGAGAGGAACGTATAAGAGCTCATTTAAAAATGTCACATTCATCCACTGGTATTGATGAAACCTATATTAAAATTAAAGGTAAGTGGCATTATTTATATAGAGCAGTTGATAAACAGGGTCAAACACTGGATTGGATGTTGAGTGTAAAACGCAATAAAGAAGCAGCGGCAAAATTTTTTAAAATGATAAAAACGAATTTCATAGACAAGAAGTTAAAAACAACATTTCGCAATGTCAGACTAAAATAGACCAACATTTTTTAATACAACCGAAGCAAGAAGAGGCTAATTCATGAAGTTTCCTGCTTTCGAGCCTATTGATTTAAAAAATGTACCTCAATCTTTCGATGCTATTGATCTTCCTTTATCAAAAATTGAGCCTAATGAAAATCAACCAATAAAAATTTTTAATGAAGATACGCTTAATGAATTAGCGTTATCTATAAAACAACACGGTGTTATTCAGCCTATTATTGTAAGAAAAATAGAGGAAAATAAAAGATATCAAATTATCGCAGGTGAAAGACGTTGGCGGGCGTCTGTAATGGCCGGATTAGAAAAAATACCGGCTATTATCAAAGAATATGATAATGCTAGCAGAATGGCAGTTGCCTTAATTGAAAACATCCAAAGAGCCAACTTAAATCCCTTAGAAGAAGCGGAAGCTTTGCGAAGTTTAATAGAAGAATGT
The DNA here is from genome assembly GCA_044221135.1 of Gammaproteobacteria bacterium. Classification (GTDB taxonomy): domain Bacteria; phylum Pseudomonadota; class Gammaproteobacteria; order DSM-16500; family DSM-16500; genus UBA4722. Next base: position 7,621 of record JBGAPT010000011.1, on the reverse strand, counting down.
GCAATGACACATAACCAAATTGCCGAAAGTATTGTTCGATCTCGAACAGCAGTGAGTAATCTTCTTCGTTTGCTAGAGTTAACTCAGGAAGTGAAAATAATGATTAGCTCAGGCTTACTAGAAATGGGACATGGTAGAGCTCTTTTAAGCTTAAGTTGTGATCAACAAATTCAGACAGCTAGATTAATTGTTAGTAAATCATTATCTGTGAGAGAAACAGAAAAACTCGTTCGGAATAAAAATACACCACAAGAAAAATCTACGATATTGATGGATCACTTATTTAAAAAGAAAGCGCAGGTTTGGAAAACAAATTTTTCTAAGCAAATATCGTCAAGAGTAAACGTCCATTTTGGTCCTGAAGGAGAGGGAAAAATTGTAATATATTTTGATTCACTAGAGAAATCGGATTGGTTAATGGAACATCTTAAGATTGAAGAATAATAAGTGCCTTATGAGATTAGAATAAACGTCATCGGATTATTGGGACACTTATAAGTCTACCATAAGTGTCCCAGTAGCGGGATTTCTTTTGTCTTACTAAATATAAAGGTATTATTTCTTGGATAAAATTATTGCTAGAAACAAAGAGAAAAGAGAGCTTGAGGATGTCTTCAATTCAAATAATGCTGAGTTTATAGCTGTCTATGGTAGGCGTCGAGTAGGTAAAACCTTCCTGATCAAAAATTTTTTTCAAGGGAACAAATGTCTCTATCTCCAAATGACAGGTATTTACAAAGGATTATTAGATAAGCATCTATCACGATTTTCAAAAGAAATAGGTACAACATTTTATCAAGGTGCTTCCATTAAGGTACCAGAGAATTGGATGGACGCATTAGAAGAATTAGCTCGTGCCATTAACCAAGCGCCTAACAATAAAAAGATAGTGATTTTTTTAGATGAACTTCCGTGGATAGCGACAAGAAAATCAGGTGTTATATCCGCTTTAGAATATTTTTGGAATCGATTTTGGGTAAATGATAAAAGAATTAAACTCATTGTTTGTGGTTCAGCAGCTTCTTGGATAATAAAAAAAATTATCAAGAATAAAGGTGGATTGCACAATCGCGTGACAAGAAAAATAAGACTATTACCTTTTAATTTAAATGAAACAGCTTTATATTTAAAACATCTAAGGTATCCATGTAGTCATCAGAAAATTTTAAGGCTATATACGATGATGGGGGGCGTCCCTTTTTATCTCAATCAGCTTAAAAAAGGCTATTCAATAGATCAAAACATCGATCATTTATTTTTTAATTCAGAAGGAGTTTTGTTCGATGAATTTGATGAAATATTTTCATCCTTATTTGAACATTCGAAACAATATACAGAATTAATTACTTTAATTGGTAAATATAGAGAGGGCACTCCAAGGAATGTCCTCGATCAGCAAGCAAAATTAACCGGTAAAGGGGGTCGATTAACTAGGCGGTTAGAAGATTTAGAGTATGCAGGCTTCATCGAGAGCTATATCCCGTATGGACATAAAAAATTAGGCCTATTTTATAGGATTAATGATGAATACTGTTATTTTTATTTAAAGTGGATTGAGCCCATAAAGAATCAACTTCTTTTCGCATTTTATTTAGATTAAAAAGATTTTTTTGTAACATCTCAAACCCTATTAAATTTTTATTTTTTAACAGCTCAAATGAAACTAAAATTATCCTTTCTTGTTGTGCTTTCTGTATTCTTGGAAAAATAAATTCTAAAAAACTTACCGCGATCGCTGCTGCTTTTTGTTTCTGTAATTCCATTTTTGCATCTGGTAACAAATCAAGTGATAATGAGATTAATTTTTCTTGCTGTACTTCATTTATGATAGGAAAAAGTAATGTTAAAAGATAAGCTGCTTTCTCTTTTTCAAAATCGACATTGGTAATTTTTTCATCTTGCAATAAAGCGATTGCTATAGAAAATATTTTCTCCTGTTGTGATTTATTTACTATAGGAAGAAACGATATTAAAAGATAGGCTACTTTTTCTTTTGTAAAATCACTTGCTTCTTCATCTTGCAACAAGGCAACCGTGGTAGAGAATATCATCTCCCACTGTAATGGAAGGGATTTTAAAAGATTAACTACTTTCTCTTTTATAAAATTGCTTGCTTCTTTTTTATCTTCCAACAAGTCAATTAAGATAGGAAATATTTTTTCCTTTTGTACTTTCCCCATAATTGGAAAAAGAATCTCTAAAATACTTGCCGCTTTTTCCTTTAAAAATACACTGATTTCTTTATTTTGAAGAAGATTAATTACAATAGAAAATATTTTTCCCTGTTCTGTTTCTTCCATCTCTGAAAAAAGAATTTCGATAACATTCACCGCTTTCTCTTTTGTAGAGCTGCTCATTTTTTCATCTTCAAGCGAGATAATTGAAACAAAAAATATCTTCTCTTGTTGTACTTCCTTTATTTCTGAAAAAAATGGGGTCAAATAGGTTGCTATTCTTTCTTTAATCAAATTATCTACTTTTTTATTTTGAAGTAAGTCGAATAAATAAAAAAGCATTTTCTTCTGCTGCACTTTTCCCATCTTATGAAAAAAGATATATAAAAAATTTGCGCTTATTATCTCTAACAAGTCTTCGCCTTTTGTATTTTGTAGTAGATTAAATAAGACTAAGATCATTTTCTCTTCTTGTAAGTCATCCAGTGTTGGAAAAAGTGCCTCCAAAAAATTAGCCGCTTTCATTTTTGAAAAATGACTCTTTGCTTGATTTTTTAAAATATCTAGTGAAATAAAAAAAAACTTCTCTTTTTGTATCTTGCTCATTTTAGAAAAAAGACTATTTAAGAAATTCGCTTCTATCATTCTTTTCCAATCATCACTTTTTGCATTATGTAACAGATAAAACAATACTGATATCATCTCCCATTGTTCAGCTTCATCTATTTTTTCGAAAATACTATTTAAGAAATTTCCTATACACTTTCTTGTGTAAAAACCTGCTTCTTTTTCATTTAACAAGTCAAATAGAACTAGAATTATTTTCCCTTGTTGTGTTTTTTCTATTTTTGTGAAAAAATCAATTAAAAAATCTGCTGCTATCTTTCTTGTTGAGATGTCTAACTGTTTATTTTGTAATAAACCAATTGAAAATGAAATTATACTCAATCTTTGTACTTCATTTACGGTTGGTATAATCGTTTTAAAAAAATTAGCTATTTTTTCTTTTATAGAAAAACAAATTTCTTTATTCTTTAGTAAGTCAAACAAAACTGAAATTATCCCCTCTTGCCGTGCTTCATTCAGCTTGTTGAAAATAATATTTAAAAAATCAGCACCCATTATTTTAAACGCAACATCACCTGTTTTTATGTGAAATAAAAAGAAATTATAGAATACCGCTAATGTTTGGGTTTCTAACGCATGAAATAAAATCTTTTTTAATATTATATTGTATAATGATTCTTCTTTGCTCCTGTTGATGTCAATATTATTTTTTGTTAAATATGTCTGCAGCGCTTTCCACCATTGCTGTTGTAAAGGATTAGGTTGATCACTTTCTGCTTCAGTCAATAAATGAGAAAAAAGTGCAAGTTCTTTAAAACCTATCAAATCCCGCGATGCATTCATCAATTCCTGCCAAAATGCATCTACTGCATTATTCCTGACATTATTTTGACTCCACTCTTGTACTAGTCCTGCTGTAAACCACCAAACTACTTCATAGCTAGGATCAAATTTATGTTGCTTAAGACAGGTCACTGCCTCCTTATAGAGTGTACTTTTAGGATCTTGAGCAAACCCGTGCGCCAAATACTTGGCTGCAAAATATTCCTGAAACGTCAAATGCAAGAAATAAGAATCTTTCTGACTGTTCTCAAGGTGTATGTCTTTACTCATAGAAGTTAAAAAACCAGCAAGATGGATGTGTTTAAAAAATTCATCCCGATCCAGTTTATCTTCCATGTTACTTAAAACTTCTTCTCGCATGTTCTCTTTTTTTTCCCCTAATCCCTTAGCTTGCTCCTCTTCAAAGACTTCTTTAAAAACAGCATTCATGGTTTTGGCTTGAATAATAATGCTTCTTGTCTCTTGCTGCATAGCAGTAAAACCCAATTGGCTTAAAAAAACGATGACCTTTTCTTTTTTCTTTATTTTCGTGTCCTCAGACAGTTCAGCAAGTATTCCCGATGTAATTGTTTTTTTAAGGTAACGATCTAAAAGTGCATTCACCATGGTTCCATAAAGTCCCGTCATAGTACGTAAATAAGCAATGCGCTTTATTTCATCACTATTTTTTTGTATGTCCTGGTACCATATACTGCAAATAAAAGAAATATTAATAGGTACATGAGCAGTTTCCCAAATACTGGGATTCTGTTTTAGCCAGATAAGTAATTTTTTCCCTTCTCCTTTCAATTTGTGTGCACTAAAGAAATGTTGAATGTATTTTTCAATCTGTTCATTGCTGAAACCAATGTTCTCAACACAACGGTCAATGATTTTTTGTGTGCCTGACCAGAATGTGTTAACGTAGTTCGGACGCGAAGTAATAATCACATATTCTTCGGTCAGCAGAGTATAGAGTGCCTTGCCAGCGGATGTGGAACGTTGCTCTTCATTCAGATGAGCTACTTCATCAAAACCGTCTAATAAGAACAAGACTCGGCCTTTATGGATCTTAAGCCAGGCAGCTATTTGTTTTTCATTGAGCTCTTTGTCTCTATCTCTCTGCCAGATTTTGTGTATAAACCACGATAAGATTTCTTCACGATCATCCTTTCCATGGTAATTTTCAAGATCACGAAGTTTGATCCAAAAAATAGCATCAAACCGGTCATTCCATAATCCTTTTTCTTCTGACCAACACCAAACAATATACTGACATAATGTACTTTTGCCAATGCCGGCACGGCCTAAAACTAAAAGCCTTTTTGGCTCTTCTTTACAATCTTTATCCAACTTGAACAAATCCTCTAACTCAATTGGATTTTTTATTCCATGGATTTTTTCATAAGTACCAACTCGCTCATCTCGAAAGTTTGTTTCATTTTTGTCTCTATGAAGTTGTTTTTCTTTTTCTTTTTGTTCTTCTTGCTTTACCATTGCAAGCTGTACGTAATGATTTTCCTTCAACGAGAGAGGAATACCCGTTAGTACATTCTCGAGTTGATTGTGACACTGGTAATAATCGCGTAATAAAGTCGATAAATCGAGTTGACTAGCACTAGAAGATAGAGAAGGACAAGAGGTTCTCTCATTAGAAATGAGTGGCGCATTGACCTTGATAAATCCAAAATTATTAACAGCAAGGTTATTCAGGTTTCCTCCACCTTCTAGAATATTGCCACTACTACTCACCCATAAGGGAAGTATTTTTCTTTCACTCGCCGTTAAGGATTGGAAAGTGGATATAGAAAAATATTTTTCTAGTGACTCTTCAGCTGTGTTTTGAGTCGATGCAAATGTTGCTTGCCTTTGAAGATCTGTCGATGGCAATGAATTTTGTAGCCTCGTCTTATCCATTAACCCTGCACTCTGAGTCGCAAAATTGAATAGATCACCATTTTCTACGTTATTATCTATTGCTGCGTTTTTAGGGTAAGGACCTATAGCATAGTTGTTTAGATTTCCACATTTGGTTTGATTTCCTGTGGCTTCAGCAACCGTAGTATGAACAAATTGTTCTTCCATTCCTGCTTCTTTTGAATCAGATGGCAAAGTGGGTTTTTGTTGGTATTCGAGTCTTAGCTGCTTGTTTTTATGATAGTAATAATAAAGCAAAAAAATTGCTCCTATTAGTCCTCCACTTCCAAGTAAATAAATAATATTCCAACGGAATTCTTTTTGGAAAAATTTTTTTAGAGTTTCTCTTGAGCTTGCCACTTTTCCCTCTCTCCTATAAATTCTAAGCTATTACTTCTTCTGAGCTAATGACTAAGTAAGAACAGCTGCACTTGATTTTATAAAAAATGAGATTCAATTTAACATTGACTTATTTTCCAAATGCAGCTTTTACTGCAGCGTTCCCTAAAATGACTGAAAAACTATTATGTACACAAACATCTTTCATTATGCTTAGGTAATCAATTGAAATAAAAATTAATAAATTTGCTTTATGTTTTTTAAAATCTATTGTAAATTAAATTGATGTGAATAGGTACATTGAAATTCAAAACTAAAATTCCAATTCATATAGTGAAACATCTTACCCAAGTAACGGGATAGTTCAGAGTATTGACCACCATTTAACTTGAATAACAAAAGCGAGAATTTTTTTAAAAAGTAGCTAGTTTATCGAGCAATAGTTAATAGTTCGCTTAACATAATGTTAATTCCTTAAGTTGAGTGACTGTTAAAAGCAGAAGTTGTTTTAGCTGGATCTGTTAAAGAGGTGTCTATTCTTTCTGTAGAAGCACTGACATGATGAAAAACGGGTATTTTTCCTAGAACATCATTTTTTAATAATTTAAATACGAGTACAGGTTGTCGACCTTCCTTTGTCATTGTGGACCTGATATTTTCCATACTGCTATCAGTATTGTTCTGTTTAAAATGAACAAAAATAGCTTTTATTTGTTCTATATTCTTATCATCAGCCACAATAAAAGCTTCTTTAGTGCTTTGCTTATATTTCCATGAAAAACCTGCATTACAAATATCAGGCGTAATTTTTTTCAACTTTTCGATAATAGTTTCTTTAGAAAAAAAAGTAGATGCTGAAGGTGAGCCAGCACTGCCTATAGCAGCTTTAGGATATTCCGTTTTGTTTTCCGAATTTTTACTATGAATAAATGATAATTGACGCATGACTCTTTGCGTATAAGGATGTTGTTTTCCATGGCCTGGAGAATTCATAAAAATTTTAAGCGCACGCTCTAAGAAATCACGGCTCTTTGCCTGATCGCCCAACGAGCTGTAAGCATTACCTAGATTAGCGAGCGTGGCTGCGGTTTCAATATGGCCTACGCCGTAATACGTCTCTTTCGCTTTCAACGCACGTTCTAAGAAATCACGTTCTTTTGCATGGTCGCCCAATGAGCCATAAGCACCGCCTAGATTATTGAGCGTGGCTGCGGTTTCAATATGGCCTACGCCATAATGCATCTCTTGCGCTTCCAACGCACGCCCTAAGAAATCACGTTCTTTTGCATGATCACCCAATGATCTGTAAGCAACGCCTAGATTATTGAGCGTTCCTGCGGTTTCAATATGGCCGATTCCATAATGCGTCTCTTGCGCTTTCAACGCACGCTCTAAAAAACCACGTGCTTTTGCATGGTCGCCCAGCGATCCGTAAGCATTGCCTAGACTATTGAGCGTTTTTGCGGTTTCAATATGGCCTACGCCATAATGCATCTCTTTCGCTTTCAACGCACGCTCTAAGAAATCACGCTCTTTTGCATGGTCGCCCAACGATCCGTAAACATTGCCTAGATTAGCAAGCGTTACTGCGGTTTCAATATGGTCTACGCCATAATGCGTCTTTTGCGTTTTCAACGCACGCTCTAAAAAACCACGTGCTTTTGCATGGTCGCCCAATGAGTCGTAAGTAGTGCCTAGATTATTGAGCGTTTTTGCGGTCTCAATATGGCCAACGCCATAATGCATCTCTTCCGCTTTTAACGCACGCTCTAAGAAATCACGTCTCTTTGCATGGTCGCCCA
>JBGAPT010000063.1:0-9362 GCA_044221135.1 Gammaproteobacteria bacterium | reverse complement strand
TCCAGTGATGTTGGAAAGTAGGGCGCGGCGGTTGAGTATAGAGGAGGCATCGGGGTGATTGAGATTAAATAGTTGTTAAATATTTGTTAAATAGTTGTCATCCCCGCGAAGGCGGGGACCCATTATGAGTTACCTCTTAAGCTGCATTATTTCCTGAGCATTTAACTTTTATTCTACTAATTTATTGTTAGAGGTATTTGCAAGATGGGTCCCCGCCTTCGCGGGGATGACATACTATGTACAAAGACGATTAGCGTAAGAGTAATTTATTACTCTTATAGCGGTAATAAAACATGTATTATATGCCTTATTAACTTAAAAACCCATAAAATAACCTATATTTACCTCTATAGCAGTAAATTCAACTATTTTTAATAAAATACCATTCTATTATCTCTATTTTCTGCTATTATTACTGCTATAACAGTAATATTAACCAACAGGGTGTCTTATGACTTCCAACGAGATTGCAAAAATAGTGCGCTACTATCGCAAGCAGAGTGGGCTCTCTCAACAAGCGCTCGCTAAACTGGCGGGAGTCGGTAAGACTGTCGTATTTAATATTGAAAAAGGTAAAGAAACAGTGCAATTGAATACCTTATTAAAGGTGCTGGAAATTTTAAATATTCAAATAAAATTAATAACACCCTTTGCGTATAGGGGAGAGTAACGGATGAGGAAAGCGCGGATTTTAGTGAATGAAGTAGAAGCAGGTATCTTAGAAGAATTAAGTCATGATCACTATCGTTTTACTTATGATCTTGCTTATCAGGGGTCGCCTGTTTCTCTTAGTATGCCTTTAGAAAAAACGTCATATGAGTTTAGTACGTTCCCTCCTTTTTTTGAAGGGTTACTACCAGAGGGAATCATGCTAGAAGCTCTATTACGTAAATATAAATTAGATAAAGAAGATTATTTTAGTCAATTATTAAAGGTAGGCCATGATGTAGTGGGTGCAGTGACTATTGAGGAGATTGTATGAAACGCTGTCTCATTACTTATGCTGCTATTCATAGCAATGAACATTATTCGCAGCGTGGACTACATTTACTTTCTCCTCAATTGAAAAATCTAAACCCTTTAAAGCTTACTTCAACAGAGCAACGCATGGAAGCAGTGGCTCTTGTAGGGAAAATGTCTGTGCAAGGTGTACAACCCAAATTAAGTGCGCAACTCAAAATAAAAGAAGGTTGTTTTGAAATAGTGGATCAATATGGTCACTTTATTTTAAAGCCACAGAGTGAGCATTATCCAGAATTACCAGAGAATGAAGCGATCACCATGTCATTGGTAGAAAAAATAGGTATTGAGATACCGATACATGGACTGGTTTATTCTAAAGATCACAGCATGACTTATTTCGTTAAGCGTTTTGATCGCGCAGGGCGCCATAAGAAATTGGCTTTAGAAGATTTTTCGCAATTATTAAGCTTGGACCGTTACACGAAATATGATAGTTCAATGGAAAAAGTGATCACAGTCATCACTCGTTTTTGTAGTTTTCCAAAAATTGAGTTAGTTCAATTATTCAAACGGACGATATTTAATTTTCTGATTGGTAATGAAGATATGCACTTAAAAAATTTCTCTCTTATCACACGAGATCAAAAAATTATGCTTTCTCCTGCTTATGATTTGTTGAATTCAACGATTGCACAAAAAAATCCTAAAGAAGAAATAGCATTAGCGTTGAATGGTAAAAAAAAGAATCTTAATAAAAATGATTTTTTAGATTATTTTGCGATTGAGCGATTGGGGTTAAATCAAAACACAATGAATGAAGTGATGATGGAAATTAAACAGGCGATCCCGGATTGGCGAGAGTTGATTAGCCATAGTTTTTTATCAAAAGCAATGCAAGAAAAGTATCTAGAATTACTTGATAAAAGAGGTCGACGGTTGGGGGTTTTGTAATGTAAGTGTAACTATTCAGCAATTACCACTGACTAAATCGTGCCCGCGTGCGTCTTTTCTTATGTTTTATCAAACGCCTTAGCCATTTTAATTAACATTCCAACAATAAAGCTATTATTTCAAGGTAGGATGCCAAAATATATGACGGATTAAAGTTAATCGAAAAGACGCGCGCGGGCACGATTGTCAGTGGCAATACATGACAGTTTTTAACTCTCCGGCTTAGAATAATTATCCTCACCTTCTAGAGGTCGTTGTTTTTGATCTCCGCCAGTAGAGGGTCTTCTATTCCCGCGATGCTTAGAAAAACGTTTATGGTGACGATGTTTGGAAGGATGGCGGTGGTGTTTGCGTTCTGATAGTGTGCTCACTGGTTTGTCACTGACAGTATGAGTCGATTGATGATCAATATAAGAGGGATGTGCATGCTCAGCAGACGTGGCTGCATCGGTTCTTGGATTTTCAATAGCGGATTGACTCATTGATTGATGAGTAGCAGCCATGGGTGTTTCTCTCAAGGGCTGCTGAATCTCATGTGATTGAGAATCCCAAGAAGTTTCTGCTGTCTTATTTTCATGAGTAGCTTGTGAGCGTTCATTGGATCTAAATTGTTTAGAGCGGTTTTGATCCTGTCGCGAGTGAGGCCTTCTTCCTTGTTTATGACGGTGATGACCACGGTATTTATGACGTTGTGGTTGTGTTCCATATTTTCTTTTTTCAGTAGACTCTGTTGCACCCTCGGTAGAGCTGCCTTCTTTTTTTTCAAAGAGATATTTAACAAATCGTGTAATCAAACCTTTTTGTGGTTTTTCCTTTCCTGCTGAAGGTTGTGTTTGTGGCGGTAGAGGTTGTTCAATGGACATGCTTTTAATAGCAGGCTCTTGGTGAGCTCTTTGTGCAACATGGCTTGCGGTAGTTGTTTCAATTTCAGGTTTAGTAATGAATTGGTAGCTTACCATTTTTTCATCTCGTTCAGAAAAATCTGAAGTGCGGATACGTTCCACCTCATACTGCGGTGTGGTGAAATACGGATTAGGTATAATAATCACAGCCACTTTCTGACGTGCTTCGATATCAATAATAGCTTGCCGTTTTTCATTCAAGAGGAAGGAAGCAATTTCGATTGGTAAAATAGCCCGTACTTGCGCTGTATTTTCTTTGAGAGCATGTTCTTCAATCAATCGGATAATGGATAAAGCGAGAGATTCAACACCCCTAATAGTCCCCTGACCTAGGCAACGAGGGCAGCTGATGTGGCTGGACTCACCTAATGAAGGACGTAAGCGCTGACGCGACATTTCGAGTAATCCAAAACGTGAAATACGACCTACTTGTACACGTGCTCTATCCATTTCCAGTGCTTTTCTGATACGTTCTTCTACTTCGCGTTGATTACGAAGCGGAGTCATATCTATAAAATCAATGACGATTAAGCCGCCTAAATCGCGTAGACGTAGTTGACGTGCAATTTCATCCGCTGCTTCAAGATTGGTGGTGAGCGCTGTTTCTTCTATATCGCCTCCTTTAGTGGAGCGAGCGGAGTTAATATCGATAGAGACCATTGCTTCAGTGTGATCAATCACAATAGAACCACCTGAAGGCAGCCTGACTTCACGTTGAAATGCAGATTCGATCTGACTCTCAATTTGAAAGCGTGTGAAGAGAGGTGTTGGATCTTGGTAAAGTTTGACACGGTTAATAAAGTCAGGCCGAATTAATTTAATATGATTGAGTACTTCTTGGTAGGTGTCGGGTTCATCAATTAAAAGTTCGTCTATATCTTTGCGTAAATAGTCTCTTACTGAACGGATGACCGCATTGCTTTCTTGATAAATAAGAAAAGGTGCTGCTTTTTGTTTAGCAACTTGCTCAATGGCTTCCCAATGGCGTAATAGAATAGCTAAGTCCCATTGCAGCTCTTCTTGGCTACGGCCACTGCCTGCTGTACGTACAATAATGCCCATGCCTTCTGGTAATTGCAGAGCTGCCAAGTTTTCACGTAATTCAGAGCGCTCATCACCTTCAATACGTCTAGAAATCCCACCGGCTCTTGGATTGTTTGGCATTAAGACTAGGTAAGAGCCTGGTAATGAAATAAACGTGGTGAGTGCAGCGCCTCGAACCGCGCTCTTCTTTATCCACTTGAACAATGATTTCTTGCCCTTCTTCCAATACTTCATCAATGGTGGGACGTGTGCCGCGACTTTCATCAAATCGACTGTTGAAACAAGAGCGAGCGACTTCTTTTAAGGGTAAGAACCCATGGCGTCCACCACCAAAATTAACAAAGGCTGCTTCAAGGCTTTTCTCTGTTCGGGTTACTATCCCTAGGTATAAATTAGATTTTGTTTGTTCGTGAGCAGCAGATTCAATAGTGAGATCATATAAATATTGTCCATTTGCTAGCGCAATTCGCAACTCTTCATTTTTATGAGTTGCGTTAATTAACATTCTTTTCATAGCTACCTTTTTCTATACCAAAGGCGCTCTTAGCTTTTTAATGCCCTGATGAGGGGTTGTTGCTGTTTTTAGTTATTCCATAATGAATGCGTGTTTTTTTAGCGCCGGCCGGAAATAAAGGAATTAGGATCCATTTTATTGATTTTCGTATCGAAGTATTCAAATGAACCTCTCCATTTCCAAATAAGTCTTTAACTGGCTTTATCGCACCTTACATAGTGTTGCTCTCTCTCGAAGAGCAACGATCATTTTACTCTAAAAAACTTGGCAACTTGCCACACAATGGGCCCCTATCATTTAAAAGATCTGAGCGCGGTTTATGTTCTTTTATGTATTCGCTAACGTCATGATTTTAAGTCCAAAAGGGTCGTTAATGCAGCTATCTGAAACTGATAATCTAAGCAGCGCAATGACTCTCTAAATCCCTTCGGCATCGTACTCATGCAAATACATCTTAATAATTTTGCCTAGTTAGGCACTAGCGAATATAGCAGTATTTTTAAAGCGGATCAATGAGATAGGGGGGTGGAGGAGGAAAAATGTAATGGATTTTCGTACTGTACCCCTGCTTGTCTTTTTCAGAGAAAAGACGGACACGGGCACGTTTATAATGAGCGTAGCGATAACTGCTTTTCTCTTTTGCTCCGAACCTGTTAAAGTCAGCGTCTTTGTGGATGGATCTAGATGGAAAAAAGCCCTGTTCAGTACGTGTCTATTACAGCCGATTCGGCTGGGCAACGTATCGATAATTTCTTGATGACACACTTAAAGGGTGTGCCTAGAACGCATATTTATCGAATTTTGCGTAAGGGTGAGGTGCGGGTTAACAAAAAGCGTGCTAAGCCCAGTTATAAGTTACAAGAGGGTGACCAAATACGGTTGCCGCCTTTGCAAACGGGGCCAGATCACGTACCTCCTAAACCTGGCAATCAGTTAATGGCGTTTTTGGCGAGCCGCATCTTATATGAAGATAATGGTTTTTTGATCATTAACAAGCCTTCTGGTATGCCGGTCCATGGTGGTAGTAGCGTGAAGTTGGGTGTGGTTGAAGCGTTGCGTTGTATGTACCCCAAATTATCGCAGCTTGAATTGGTGCATCGTTTGGATTTGGATACGTCCGGCTGTTTGGTCTTGGCAAAAAAACGAAGTGTATTACGTGAGTTGCACGAGTTATTGCGTGCCCGGAAAGTCGAAAAAATATATTGGACCTTGACTAAAGGTCATTGGAAAGAGGCAGAGTTAAGGGTTGATGCTCCTCTGCTTAAAAACCAATTAACGAGTGGTGAGCGTATTGTGCATGTCAATGTGGAGGGGAAGCCATCGGTTACACTTTTTCGTACATTACAAGAATTTGCAAAAACCGCGTTGATGGAAGTGGCCCTGGAGACGGGTCGTACTCATCAAATTCGTGTACATGCCAGGTATCGTGGGCATCCGGTTCTGGGAGATGAAAAGTATGGCGATAAAGAATTGAATAAACAACTTCGAGAAGCGGGGTTAAGGCGCTTGTTTCTACACGCTTATTCAATTCATTTTACATTGCCATCAACAGGCCAGGAAGTCAAGGTAACAGCCCCGCTGGATGTGGAATTAAGAGCTTGTTTGGATGCGCTGGGTTATGGGGAATGATTTTTTCGTGCCCGTGCCCGTGCCCGCGTGCGTGCCCGTCTTTTCTCATCCGTTACGCAGGGAAAAGACGGGCACGCACGCGGGCACGGACGGGCATAGCATGAAAAAGACTGAGAATAGAGGGAACTCCTGATCCTATAACCCATTTATAATTTGACACTATTCTCTCATCAGCATAAAATCGCGCGCTATGCTAAAAGAGAATAGTCTGCCTGTTCAAGTGGATCCATTTCGGTTCGCCGATAATGCTACTCGCCTGCAAGGGACGTTGTTTATTAAAGATATGCAGCGACTTGGCTCCAGCTTGTATCGGGATGATGGCGAAGCTCGGGTTCATGTGGAGTTTGGGATAGATAAGCAGGGTATACGCTTTCTGCGTGGGCAGTTTACTGCTTGTTTGACACTCCAGTGTCAGCGGTGTTTAGAGTCTTTTAGTTATGAAATAGAAAACAGTTTTTTGTTAGGGATTGTACGTACTGAGGAAGAAGCGATTCAATTGTCCAAGAGATATGACCCGCTTATCGTAAAAGAGGGTATACTGACTCTTCAGGATGTATTTGAAGATGAATTAATTGTAAATTTGCCTATTGTATCTATGCATCGAGTTAATGATTGCAAGATAAAGTTACCTCTGGCAATAGAGGCAGATGAACAGGTTGAATCAAGTAAAGACAATCCATTTAAGGTGATAGAATTTTTGAAAGTGAGGAGTTAAAGCCATGGCTGTTGCAAAAAGTCGAAAATCGCGTTCACGTCGCAATATGCGTCGCGCTCATTCTGCGTTAACTGCATCCGCATTGTCAGTGGATGCTGCTACAGGTGAGACACATCGTCGTCATCATGTGAGCCCAGAAGGTTTTTATAAAGGTCGTCAGGTGGTTGCAAATAACGCAGTTATTGAAGAAGAAAACGGCGAAGAGTAAACCCATTTGAAAATTATTACCATTGCAGTGGACGCTATGGGAGGGGACTACGGTCCTTCTGTCATTGTTCCTGCGGCATTGCAAACACTTACCAGACATGAGGCGTTACATCTCATCTTAGTGGGTGATGAGGAAATACTGCAAAAAGAATTGCAGGCTCAACGTGCGGATAATCACATGAGAGTGACTATTCGCCACACTTCACAATGCGTAGAGATGGGTGAGGCACCTGCCATCGCTTTACGTACCAAAAAAGATTCATCCATGCGGGTTGCAATTAACTTAGTGAAAGAAGGTAAAGCACAAGCCTGTGTTAGTGCAGGAAATACAGGTGCTTTAATGGCAACGGCTCGTTTTGTACTAAAAACAGTACCTGGCATTGATCGTCCTGCTATTATTTCAACGTTTCCAACTCGAGCCGGCAATAAAAATATGCGTATGCTGGATTTGGGCGCTAATGTGGATTGCAGCGTGGATCATTTATTTCAATTTGCTGTCATGGGATCGGTGTTGGCCTCAGCGGTCGATAATATTGAAAATCCTACTGTTTGTTTGCTGAATATTGGTGAAGAAGATATAAAAGGTAATGAACAGGTGAAAGAAGCGGCGCAACTTCTAGGGAGTTCGAGCGCAATTAATTATGCGGGTTATATCGAAGGTGACAAACTGTATAGCGGTCAGGCAGATGTGATTGTTTGTGATGGGTTTGTAGGGAATGTCGCGCTTAAAACGAGCGAAGGTGTTGCTAGTTTTATTAAATATTTAATTAAAGAAGCTTTTCTTAGTAATTTGTTTGCTAAGTTTATTGCTGTGTTAGCATTACCTGTTATGAAATCATTAATAAAGCGTATTGATCCGGATCGTTACAATGGTGCGAGTTTAATTGGTTTGCGGGGTATTGTAATCAAGAGTCATGGCGGAGCAAAAATACAAGCTTTTGCGCATGCTATTGAAGAAGCAATCGTACAAGTTGAAAAAGATATTTCACAATTGATTCATACGAAAGTAGAGCAGTTATTGAAATTACAGATCATGACTGCAGATAAAAAACCAACAAACGAAGATTAGGGTCTGTTGACAATAGAGTTCTATATGAAATATTCACAAATTATAGGTACAGGCGGTTATTTACCTGAAAAAATTCTGACGAATGTTGAGTTGGAAAAAATCGTTGATACATCGCATCAGTGGATTGTGGAGCGCACGGGTATTCATCAACGCCATATTGCGGCTGCAGATGAAACTTCGTTAACGATGGCTGAGAATGCGGCACGTATCGCAATGGCTGCTGCAGATATTGCACCTGCTGATATTGGTATGATTATTGTTGCCACCACAACACCTGAAAAAATTTTTCCAAGTACAGCGTGTTTATTGCAGCAGCGATTAGGGATTGCAGGCTGCCCTGCTTTTGATTTGAACTCAATTGCCTGCGCTGGTTTTGTTTATGCATTAAGTATTGCAGATCAATTCATCCGTCAAGGTGCCATCAAAAATGCGCTTGTTATTGGCAGTGAAGTCATGTCCAAGGTGGTTGATTGGAGTGATCGTACAATTGCTGTTTTATTTGGCGATGGTGCAGGAGCTGTTATATTAGGTGCAAAAGATGAGCCTGGTATTTTATCAACTCATTTGCATGCAGATGGTACCCATAAAGATGTTTTATTTTTAAATAATACGATTGGCAAGCCTACTGATTTAGATACAGAACTCTATGTGCAAATGAATGGAAAACAGTTATTCAAACTGTCGGTCAATATTTTAGGCCAGTTATTTGATGAAACATTGGCGGCAAATAATTTGCAAAAATCGGATATTGATTGGTTGGTGCCGCATCAAGCCAATATTCGTATTATCGAAGCGATGGCAAAAAAGTTGGACTTACCCATGGAGCGTGTTGCAATTACTTTAAATGAGCAGGGTAATACTTCTGCAGCATCAATCCCACTTGCACTTGATAAAGCGGTGCGTGATAAACGTATCAAACGTGGTGATATGTTGATGCTGGAAGGATTTGGGGGTGGCTTGGCATGGGGTTCGGCTCTCATTAGATATTAGCTACTGGCATGACG
Organism: Gammaproteobacteria bacterium; assembly: GCA_044221135.1. Lineage (GTDB taxonomy): Bacteria > Pseudomonadota > Gammaproteobacteria > DSM-16500 > DSM-16500 > UBA4722. The sequence continues at coordinate 364 of JBGAPT010000063.1, read as the reverse complement.
CGATGGGGGATTCTTAAGGGGGAGAATCGCGATTCTCCCCCTTAAAGTGCAAGCCTCAGCTTTGCTGAGGCGTAGCATATAAAAGCAATCTGAGGTGAATATGAAGTCGTTAGGTATGGTTTTTCCTGGGCAGGGGTCGCAAACAGTAGGTATGCTGGCTGATATTGCGCAGGTATTTCCTGAAGTTGAAATGACTTATGCGGAAGCATCCAACGTATTGGGTTATGATTTATGGAAACTAGTACAGCAAGGGCCTTCTGAAGCATTGGATCAGACTGTACATACACAGCCTGCAATACTTGCCGCGTCTTATGCTATCTGGCGTATTTTAGAGACAAAGAAAAAAATTCGCCCCGCGTTATTG
>JBGAPT010000062.1:0-9826 GCA_044221135.1 Gammaproteobacteria bacterium | reverse complement strand
GTATAGTTTTTATAAAAGCAACGGGGATATTGATGTCGATAAAATGGCTCGAGTGCTTGAGATACACTTAAAACAGCACTTCTGGGAGGCGGCTTAACTCAGATTCGACAGTTTTGGGGGTTCTTGCACTGGAGACCTTGTACTGATCAACACTGACATGAAGTTTACGCCAGTTACGTTTTTCACTGATTTCACCATATTTTTCACGCACCCATTCATCTTGTCCATAACACTTAAGACCTGATGAATCAATGGCAATCATTTTAATATCAGTCCCTTTTGCATGTGCTAGTCGATAGACTGGTTGTTTTAATCCTAATGTTTTTAAGCGCTTTGACAGTGTACTAAAACTTGGCGAACATAAATCAACATTCATCATTTTAAATAATGCATTAACAAATCCTTCACATTGCCTGAGTGGTAATTTAAAGACTTGCCTTATTTCATGCACAGTCATAATGGCCATATCACTAAATAATAAAGGTGTGCCTGATCCGTCATACTGACGATCTGCAATCACCCATTGTTCTATCACATCTGGTGATAACCAAATAGTGATATCGCCACGCATTTTCATTTTTTTGTTGTAATCAGACCAATCTCTTTTAGGCTGCGTCTTTAGTACTTTTTTACGACGATGGAGTTTGTTTCGTAGCCCCAAAGAAAGTATCATTACAGGCCATTAAAAACAACTGTTGACTATAGATTAACCAAACAAACCTGGAGTTAACTATGCCATTCAAAGCTCGGCAGATTTATTATCGTCGCAATAAAAAACCAAAGACACAGCCTAAAAGAGATTGGTCTAACTACAACAAAAAAATGAAAATGCGTGGTGATATGACTATGTGGTTATCGCCTGATGTCATTGATCAGTGGACAATTGCAGATCGTCAATATGATGGCTCAGGTGCCCCATTATTATTTAGTGATATGGCGATTATGACAGTACACGAAATACTTCAAGTATTTAAATTACCACTTAGACAATGTGAAGGATTTGTTAATGCCTTATTTAAAATGATGAATATCGATTTACGTTCACCGAGTTTCAGTACGTTGTCAAAACGTTTAAAAACATTAGGATTAAAACAGCCGGTGTATCGATTAGCTCATACAAAAGGGACCGATATAAAAATGATTGCGATTGATTCATCAGGACTTAAATGTTACGGCCAAGACGAATGGGTTCGTGAAAAATACGGTGAAATAAGCGAAAAACGTAACTGGCGTAAACTTCATGTGAGTGTTGATCAATACAATATTATTCAATCTTCTGAATTAACTATTCGTAAAACACACGATGCTTCAGTTGTAAATAAACTTATTGTACCTATGTGTAATAGAGTAACGCAAGTGACTGCGGACAGGGCATATGATTCTAATAATGTATATCACTCGTTAGATAATCATTTTTCAAATGTTGATATTGTGATTCCGCCAAGAAATAATGCGACAGATGAAAAATATCATCACTGGATGCGCAATCGAAATTTGAGAGAAATAAAATGTTATGGCCGAACGAACTGGCAGAGTAATCGTGATTATGGAAAACGAAATCAGGCAGAGCGTGCGATCGGTAGATACAAAAGAATTTTAGGCAATCGACTACACTCGCGTGAGTTTGAACGCCAACGTCAGGAAGCCATTATTGGTTGTAGCATATTAAATAAGATGACCTGTATTTCCTTAGGCGAAATCCGTCAAAAATTTTAAAAATAACAAAATAGGGGGTAAAGTTAGGGTTAAGAAACAAACTCTCAATGAGATCCATTTCATCAGAAGAAATTAACTGCAAAATCTTCTGCAATTCTTCTTTTTCTCTGGCTGATAATATTTCGTTACTCAGAGCTAAGATATTTTCTTTTAAGGATATTATTTTTTCCTGACCGTTCGAAGCTACGGCAAGTGTATAAAGTTGAACATAGCAGATTAACACAAAATAACGATATTCTTTTCCTGATTGACGATATAGATCAATAGCATTTTGATAATATTTATCTGCTTGCTTTAAGTCGGGTCTCCCCGCTTTTGTGTGGTTAGCAATTAGCTAAAACGCACTGATTTTCAAGGTAAATTTGATATCCTGATAAATCTAGAAATAGGCGCTGAAAGAAGTGTTTTATATTAAAAATACCATAGCATCGACGCTTTATAACCTTCACTTTGTTATTAAATCCTTCGATAAAACCACTCGTATTTCGTTCAATAAAATAGTTGGTCATCTCATCTTTATACTTATTTAATGTTTTAATAAAAACATTAAAACAGGTAACATCACTCGATTCTACTTTCTTGGCCCATGCATTTATTTTTTTGGTCGCTGTCACTTTACGATGTTTAGTATTATAGATGGCTGTCAATTGTCTCGCCAAACGATACGCGGCTTTTAAGGCCGGTGAGTATTTGAATAGGGTCTTAAGCTTCAATTTATCATCTCGACTATAACACTCCTGCTGCTTAATCAAAATAGCAATCGCCGGTTTCAATAAATAATATTCTTCTGGAGATAATTCTTTTCTTAAACGCGCCAATTCTTTTTTGCGAATGCCTACAAGACATTTCCTATATAATTTCGCTACATGAAAACGATCGGATACCACAGGAATTGATTCTCCAAAAACTTCCTTCGCCGCATTGATATAACCATCATACATATCACAACAAACAGCGCTAATAGTTTTTCGTTTCTTTTTAGGGATAGATGATAAAAAAGCTTTAATTTCAGACTTATCTCGACCTTTTATGACAGCCCAAATGTTAATCTTTCCATTAAAATGACTTGTCAGTATCGATAGAAAATCCTTATGGCCTTTCTTTACAGCAATTTCATCAAGTCCAAGAACACCTAATGTTTTAATCTCTTTCCAATTTAATTTTTCAGAAATAAATTTATCAACTATAAACTGAATAGCTTGCTCGCTAATACCTTCTTTGATGCTGACATCTGCTATCGTGCTGTGAACCAGTGATAATACAATATGTTTCTCATACGCTTTTGTGTAATGCCCATTTCGATTGTACCAAGATAATGTTTGCGTTGTTGTTGGATGGTCATCACATCGTTCGCATATCCCGCGTGGCGGTGTAATTTCAATAATGGTTTCTTTGCCAAATATTGGAAGGTGCCGTAGTTCTAAAGTGCGTCCTTGACCATGTGGTTTAGTAGGACTGCTGCACTGACGACAGTTTGTTTCTTTTTTTGTACTCTTGATGCGGATCAACAATTTATTATCAGATCGATATTTTATTTCGGTAATTTCAATATCTTCTAAACCTAAAAGTTCTAATAGTAATTTTTTATCAATGGCTAAGTTTTCCATTTTTGCAATCCTGTCGTGAGTGGGCTGATTAACACAATAGTCTGATTATAAGCTATTTTTTATGTTTTTCTAACCACACAAAAGCGGGGAGAGCCCATTTTTTTATGGTCTCCGCTGACTGGCCCATTGTGAAGCTGGCTCCGATGAACTGCCAAATGCGTAATATTTAAACTGGCCATTTGCACTTATTAAGCAGCTTTAGACTCGAGATGGACAATTTTCTTTATTCCTGATTTCCTCAGCATGTCATTTAAAAATATTTCAACGAAAGCTTCATATGGGTAACCCAAAGCCCGAGCAATTTTAATAGCCATCTCCAAACTAATATTTGCTTTGTCTCTTTCTACCGCATTAATAAATTGACGGGATACGCGCATACGTTTAGCAAGTTTAGTTTGAGATAATTCATCACATTCTCGAATATCTCTAACAAATTCTCCAAAGGATGACTTAAAAACATCTTTAAGCGCTTCTCGTGCAGACATGGTTTTTTTAGTAGTCATGTGGTGTCACCTCTTCGATAAGTACAAATTCAATTTTTGTATTGATAATTCTGTAAATTGCTCTCCATTGCTTGTTAAGACGTATAGAACGCTGACCTTGTCTATTACCTTTTAAGGGTTCATCGTGATATCCAGATATTTTTCTTACTTCGTTCAGGCCTTTCTCTTCTATTGCTGCAACCCAAGTAAAAAGTTTTTTCTTAATCGGTAAAGGAATTCTATGAAGACTTTTCTTTACGCTAATAGCAACTTCTACAATCCTAATCACACTAATCTCCCAGTTTTTTATTTAATGATAAGCCGTGTTATCACGAATGTCAATAATATTTATTGACATGATATTTAAACTACTTCTTTAAGGTTTTGCCATTTCTGCTGCTTCTATCCAACCTGCTGTCACTCAGCACCCTAAAGGACCCACCCAACCGCACCGTAAAGGACCTACTAAACAGGGTCAAAAAAGCGTGTCAAACGGCCTGTATTTTTAGCTAATTTTTGCCTCTTAGCAACTGTTTATTTTTTCTCCTGTTTTTTCTTGATGTTACCCTCCTGAGAGCCACGAAAACTTGCACCTTCTAACACAACTTTGTGCGCATTATGGCAAAGACGATCAAGTGTTGCTGCTGCTAATAATTGATTAGGAAAAGCATTGCCCCATTCATTAAAATCCAGATTATTTGTCACGATAGTGGATGCACGTTCATAACGTTCAGAAATAAGATCATGAAAATCTTCATCTTGCGGGCTACGCATTGGGCGAAGACCAAAATCATCAATGATAAGCAAAGGAATTTTTACATATTCAGCAATTTTTTTCTCATAACGTCCAAATGCTTTTGCTGCTTGTAGTTCGCTAAACAATTTACTTTGTGGCAACCACAATACATCAATTCCTTTTCGAATAGCACAGTGTGCTAGTGCCTGTGCAATATGGCTTTTCCCAGTGCCGCAAGGCCCCACAATAAGAACAGGTGCATTTTCAGAAATAAACTGACAGGATGCAAGTTCTCGAATCTGCGCGCCATTAATTTTCGAATTAAAAATAAAATCAAAATTCTCAATGGTCTTGTCACCACGAAGACCAGCACGCTTAAGACGCGCTTGTAATTTTTTATTTTCACGCCCCAAAATTTCATCTTGCAATAACAAGGGAGTCATTTTTTAAAGGGATGATTTATGTCAACCGTGAATGTTCGTCAAGAAATGGTTGCCCGTCTAAAGCAAGCACGTAAAAAAGCAGGATATTCTTCTGCTAAAGATTTTTGTAAGAAAAATCAGCTGCCTTTAGTCTTTGTATAGTGCTTTTGAGCAAGGAGAAATAGCTATTAAATCTTCACAAGCTATACGCTATTGTCAACTGCTTACTATTTCCTTACATTGATGGCTTATTAGGTGAGGAATGTATGAAATCGACTCGTAAAAAGCAGTCAGCATGACAAGCAAGGTTCAGCTGGCCTTTTTGCTTCTTCGACACGTTAATCATTAATCATTTGCTACTGCTTTTCACACTTTTCGAGTTTCTAAGTACATCAAGCAGAGTGTTTCGCGCCGTGCCGGCGCGCATAAAAAAGGCAACTCTGAAGTTGCCTTTTACTGAAAGTCAGTGATGATGTTATCCTTAACTCAACTGCGTCCTTATCCATAAAACTAAAGAATTATTAGAGAGTCCCTTCCAGTACCACCGAGTTATCCCTGACTACAATGACAGTGTATATCAGTTGATACTTTAAGATAACCTCATTTTAAAAAAGTGAAATAATATTCTCTTGGGTTGTATTCAATACGCGGGTGTTTTCTATTATTTTTAAAGGCAAAAATGATGAAATGTATTTTTTACTTCTCATCTTATTCCATATTAATCCCTGTGAAAACATCGGTTTTATCGCACAGTAGAGTGAGATAAGAGCGCTTTGTTTTGATTAAAATAATCTACCTACGTTTACTTATGATATGTCATGGCTGGTGAGTGCGCTAATATTTAATATCTTAGCTTTTCTCAGCTCATTCATTTCTCAAAAACGCCTGCTAACATTTTGCAATGACAATAATCCATTCGAGTTTCACATGAATCAAGGACTGGAATGAGGGGGGAGAGGGTTGATTATTGCATTTTATTTCTCGTCATCCAGCTCGTATGTCATTATAATGACATCTCTAATTTCTCATAAATAAATCAAAAAAATGGTCAATGTTCTAATTGTAGACGATCATGAAGTGTCTCGTGCTGGCATCCGGCATATATTGCAATCTATTCCAAAAATGAGAGTGATTGGTGAAGCAGCAGACGGATTAAGCGCAATACAATTTACCAAAAAACATCATCCCGATCTTATTGTGATGGATATTCAAATGGCAGGCATGGATGGGCTTGAAACCACCCGCAGGATACTTCATTTTAACCCACATATTAAAATCATTATCCTAAGTCATCATGAAACAAACCTTTATCCTGCCCGTTTATTTGCAGCAGGCGCATTAGCTTATCTTTCTAAAGACTGTTCTGTAGATGAAATGAGAAAAGCCGTGAACACGGTCTTACTAGGAAAATGTTATATCGGTTCTACGATGGCAACGCATCTTGCCATGCATGCGATTCTTCATCCGAGTAGTTGCATCTCTTTTGATATCTTATCCTTACGTGAACTGCAAATCGTATTGATGCTTTGTGAAGGTAAAGAGATCCAAGAGATTGCAAGTATCTTGTGTATCAGCGAAAAAACGGTTAGAATACATCGTTATCAAGTATTTAAGAAATTGAAAGTAAAAAATGATGTTTCACTTATTTTATTGGCTAAAAAACTCGGTTATTTAAAGGGGTTATGAGGATTAGGGTAAGTAGTACTACTTCCTAAATCATTTTGGCTCTCCCCGCCTTCCTGTTGCTAAATAATGATCGAGCTACTTGGTTTAGTTGACATTGAAATCATGGATGTGAAATTCACTACAGATAATAAAGGGTTGTGTCGCAATTTTTATTACTGCTTAGCAAAGACTATAAGCACATTTCTCTTAGGCGCAGCTATGCTACTAACGCATAAAACTGCTTAAATGCAGCAGAATTTTTTGCATCAATGTGCTGCCCTTTTTTCAACATACGATACAATTCAATTCCTGTTAGCGTTGCTTTCGCCGAATGGAATGCTTTGAAACCCATCATTGGTTTTGTTATGCGTTTAATTCCGTGATGGTCTTGTTCAACAATATTATTAAGATATGTTATTTGACGAATCTGAATTTGCATCAATGCACATCCTAATAAAGAAAAAATAATAAGTTGTAAATTAATCGCATTCAAGCCCGCATTATTAGCGCCGCTTTTATCAATGGTGACCTTTTCTGGTATACCGCTTGAACCCATCGCTTTTACAAAAAACGCTTTAGCTGCAGATTCATCACGCTTTTCTGATAACATAAAATCAATCGTATCACCCTCTGTATCAACAGCACGATAAAGATAATGCCACACGCCTTTTATTTTTATATACGTTTCATCCATTCTCCAACTGCTACCTACTTTACGTTTTTTATTTCTTCTGAATTCTTTCTCCAGCAAAGAAGAATAGTGAATGACCCAGCGATTTAGAGTGGAATGATCAACGGGTATTCCTCTTTCCAACATCAGTTCTTCAATATCTCGGTAACTCAGTGAATAGGCGACATACCAACGCACAGTCATCAGAATAATATCCTTCATAAAATGCCTGCCTTTGAAACTGATCATTATTTTAAGCCCATTACAATTATCTTGGATGGCAGAGTTTATCAGAGTACACCGGCTTGCGACAGAACCAGTATTATTGCTGTTTGCTCCCCCAGCAGTGAGCCTTCAGAACTTTTTCAGTGCTTTGTAGAAGATTTAGGTATCACAAGATTTGATGTACTAATTCCTGATGCGAACTATCAAGACACTATAATATCAATAGGAAATTATTACAAAAAATTAATTGATTTATGGTGGGGAAAATATGCAAAGAATGGAGTTAAAATACGTATATTGGAGGGAATGATCAAAGGGGTTCTAGGCGAGGATCTGTCAAAACTCAGTCCCTATTTGAGTTGTTGCTAAGAAGTTCAGTATAATTGTTTAGACTTAATTAACGACACGGCAAATACTATGAATTGTCCACACTGTAAATCAAATAGTACACGGCTATGCAAAGAAAAAACTGACTTAGGTTACAATCAATATCGCTGCCGTTGTTGTGAAAAGCAGTATAATGAACGCAGCGGTACTTCTCTCAATTTTATTCAATATCGCACTGAAGTTGTGATGATAGCAGTGCACTATTATTATCGCTTTAGAAATAGTTTAGATGATGTTGTTGAATTGATGGCGATGCGGAACATTCATTTAAGCCATCAAGCAATTCATAATTGGTCTCAAACTTTTGGAGTGAAACTTGGATTAAAGTTACGTAAAAAACGCTATGGCCGGTCTGGAAAGAAATGGCATGCTGATGCAACCTACATACGTGTTGAAGGACGATGGTGTTATCTTTATAGGGCAATTGATAAAGAAGGTAATTTAGTAGTCGATGTTTATTTGAGTGATATTCGTGATCAAACTGCTGCAGAGAGATTTTTTCAACAAGCGCAAAAAACAACAGGTGTTATACCAGCACAAATTACAGCAGATAAAGAACCAGCACTTTATCCTGCAATTGAAAAAGTTTTTCCTGCTGATACAAAACATCATGACAGTCAATATATGAATAACACTCTTGAATCTGACCATCGTGTAACAAAATCCAGATTGTCAATTATGAAAGGATTTAAAAATATTTTTTCTGCATTGAAATTCTGTACGGCTTTTGAAGAGATTAGGCAATTTTTTCGTATGAAAAATAAGACACGTGCGCAACATCGTGCTATATTTACGTCTAAACTGAATGATTATCAAAAAATATCACTCCTGGTTGCTTAATTAAAATATCAGCAAACAGAGGATTTTCTAAAAGGTAGCGAGCTTTGACAGATCCCCTTCACGTACATAAGCTAATGCTTTATCCAACCAGGTCGCTGCCAATATTAATAATGCTAAGCTCTTGCAAGCGATGCAGGTGATGCTTGCTCACAGTCACGTAAAATCAGAATTTAGCAATTGATATTGATTTTTTATTTGCTTCACAGCAATGGCAAGACTTGGTTCTTAAACAAGATGGTGATAAAACAATTATCGTCAGAAGGTATTTTAAAATATGCCTGTTTTCCTATCTTGCAGATGAATTACGTTCAGGTGATATTTTTATAAAGGAAGCTGAATCATTTGCCAATTATCACAATGAGCTCGCGGAACAAACGGCTTGCAATCTATTGATTGAAACCTATTTACACGCCCCAAAAAAAGCCCGTTTTAAGACCTGACACTTTTTATCTTGCTACAGACATGACTGATCTTTGCTTTAATCTTTGCTTTAATCTTTCCAATTTATCTATCCATTTTTTTAGTTGATTGATATCCTGTTGATTGATAGGTTTCTTCAAATGATTATGCATTCTCCGCCTAAAATGGCTTAGGCTTTCGTGTGCGCCTTTAGCTTTCTGTGAGTCATTATTAGAATAAATTGTATTAACCAAATGATCTGCATCACTCAATAAGTTGACAAATTCGATCTTCCGTTCTTCTCTCTGAACCTTTTTATTTTGCCTAAATAAACCTTGCTTTGGCAGTATACCAACAGGAATGCTTATCTCTTGTTGGCTAAAGTGAATGTTCACTTTATTTTCCCTTTCTGGTACTTCTATTCGATTAACTACCGTTTGTCTTTTAAGAGCCAGAGCACTTGTATCCACGCTTGTTTTAGAAAGCGTGGATGAAGTGCTATTTTGAGGTGCTTGTGAATCCTGCTGACTGGAAGGTGAAAGACTTTGACTCTCTTGACTCGTTTTTAAATAACTGTTTGAGCTCTCATGGAGAGATTGCAGTTGATCATGATCGCTAGAAGGCAGAACGTCTTCATCGCTTTCTGGAGTTGGAGCGCTTTCTTTTTGTTCTAGCGT
>JBGAPT010000010.1:0-53694 GCA_044221135.1 Gammaproteobacteria bacterium | reverse complement strand
TGATTTTAACTAAATATTATAAGATCGATCGATATATTAACAAAAATAGCTTAAAATAACTACCTAAATTCGGCCTTTATAAGTATTCAGCATATATTCCTCAAAGGTATCGTTATCTGGTTTTCTGATTTAGGGTTCTCTCTCATTACATTCACCGCAAAAAACATGTTCTCTTAATGTTCCCTTAATGATAGTTGAACTATACTATCGCCAAGAATATATGTCATAAGAGAATTTACAAAATGCTTAAAAGCCAGAATACGCAACTTTCCAATGAGTTAAGCAGGGTGCTCGATGTTTTATTTAGGTAAAGTAAAATTACAAATCGCAAAAAAGAAGTCTGTTTGTTGGATCAGCCGGAAGGGCATTGAAAAAGTTTTTTTAAAAATATTACTTTTTAGTGTTACTCTCTGTTGTGCTCCTTTTTTATTGGCGGACTCTCTTAAAAAATACTCTTCTGTTGAGGACCTAATTAAAGAACAAGAAACAATTCGCATTATTATAGATGATGCTGGAGGGTATGGGGATATCACTGCTTCCATGAATGTCATGCATACCTTACGTCAAGATATGCACTTTACTGGCACATTTGAAATTTTATATCCTGCTCTCTCTCTAAAATCAATGAGTACTCTTTTTGCCTTATCTGATTCAATCCCTTCTGATTATGAAGATGTCGTCAATAAAAGACGGTTTATTACATTAGAAGAATTTAATCAACATCCCGAATTAAATAAAATTGTTTTTCTAGGAATGGATGGCAGCCCCGTATCGGAAACCGATAATATAGCGGCGCGATATAAAACCAAAGTTTTTATTAATATAGATAATGAAATTGGCCGTCCTTCTTATGCTGTCATTTCTTTCTTGGATGATCACCGTATTTATAAATTTGATAATAGTAAAAGTTACCTACCTAGCCCTGCGGAAGATATAACAGCCGTTCAACAAGAACTGAAACAGAACCCTGCTTTGTTTGCAAATAAACCTGCTTTAAATAGCTTTATAGAAAATATGAAAAATAAAAAATTTGATGTATTGCCGGCGTATGGGTATACATTGAAGCTTGTACTTAATTCTGTTGGCGGTTTTTACTATAAGGAAAATATGCTAGAAATCATTACAGGTGCCCGGTATGCACAGCAAAATGCACCATTACCATGGCGTAATAGGCCTTTAGTTATTGCCGTATTTTTTAATTATGAGGCAGAAGCGAGTGAATTAAATGAACTTATTCATAGCGATGTTTGGGATTCATTACCATGGGAAAAATATGAAGAAGCAGGATTGCATTCAATGCATAACACAATTAAACAATTAGGATTGGACCAACCCGGTATTTTTTCTGTTGCAAGTATTTCAGATAATAAAACAGTTGATATTCTAAATACATTACAGCCCGGACAAATTTTATTACTTTCTATGGGTTCTTATCCTAAATCGATATTTGAAGGTTTGTATACTTATACAGATACCAATATCTATCCTCCAATAAGAGAAGGAGAAAGTAGCTTTAGTAGTTTAATTTTAACAGGTCATCCTCATTTTCGTTGCGGCGAGGTAAATATTAATAATGGACTGGCTTGGGAAATTGGGCTCGATTCCATAACAGACCCGATTTTAAAAAGTGAGCTTACAAATTTTTACTCAGAACAAAATGGATTTTGCAAAGGCGCTTGGCTCAATAATAGCAATCTTTATCAAACGTTTGGAAAATTAATTATTGAAGCACATGATCCTAATTCTTCATTTTCCCTTTATTTTAAAAACCTAAAAAATGCAGCAGAAAAAATTGAAAATAACCGAGTATATGTTGCATTGCAAGAATTAATTACCCTACTTTAAGTGATTTTAATCTTGCTGCGAAATAAACAATTCAGCTTTAGATGGATAATGTGATTTTTAACGCTCAGCTTACTTCGAAATTGGAACTTTTTTTAATTGAAAAAAGTTCCAATTTCTCGTAAGCTGAACGTTAAAGTCTCGCATCTTAAGGTGTAATGAGTATATGCATGAGTCAGCGTTAAGCCAGTCAGCTTTGATTTTATATTGTGTTGCCATTATCGTGTTGATTATGATATCGGCGTTTTTTTCCTGTGCAGAAACAGCGTTGATGGCAATTAATCGTTATCGTTTGCGTCATGCTGGAACAATGAAAAAACGATGGGCGATGTTGATTTTAAGATTACTTAAACGTCCAGATCGTTTGCTGGGTATGATTTTAATTGGCAATAATGTGGCGAATATTTTTGCTTCAGCTTTAGCAACTGTAGTGACTCTGCATTTTCTAGGTGAAGAAAGCGTAATGCTTATTTCAGTTTTATTGGCTTTCATTATTTTAATTTTTGCAGAAGTGGCACCTAAAACTATTGCTGCTTTATATCCTGAACGTGTTTCTAAGGCAGTGGCTTGGCCTGTCTTTATTTTACTTAAATTATTTTATCCATTAGTCTGGTTTATTAATACTATTTCAAATGGCTTGTTACGGTTAATGCATATTAATATTTCAGGTCATGTGGTGGAGCCTCTGAATCGCGAAGAATTGCGCAGTATTGTGTATGAAGGGACAGGAAAAGTGTTGCCTTATCAAAGAATGCTGCTGGGTATCTTGGATTTAAATAAAGTGACAGTGGATGATGTCATGATTCCTCGCCACAAAATAATGGGTATTGATTTGGAATATAAGTGGGAACAAGTTCTGCAGCTGATTGCAAAAAGTAAATATGATTGGTTACCTATTTATAAGGAAGGTATTAATCAAATCATCGGTGTTTTGCATGTGCGGGAAGTGATGAGTTTGGCTTTGTCGCAGACACTGAATCGAGAAACATTGATTAAGCTATTACACGAACCTTATTTTGTGCCGCAAGGTGCGCTGCTGAATATGCAATTGCAAAATTTTCAACGACAACATCAACGGATGGCGCTGGTGGTTGATGAGTATGGTGAGATTCAGGGATTGATTACTTTAAAAGATATCTTAGAAGAGATTGTTGGCGAATTTGCTTTAAGTATTTCGGGAACAACTAAGATGATTGTAGTGCAGGCGGATGGCAGTTATGTGGTAGAAGGCGCAGTGACTATTCGTGAATTAAATCGTGTCACGCATTGTCAATTTCCAACCAATGGCTCACGGACGCTGAATGGATTAATTGTGGACTCTCTTGAAATGATTCCGCGGGCAGGTGTTTGTGTGCGTATTGGGGATTATGCGATAGAAATTATGGAAGTGAAAAATAATCGGGTGAAGATGGCGCATTTATTTAAGTTGTTGGCAGGAGTGTAAGGGGCTTTTAAGGTAGTAGGTTGGCGAAAAGCAAAGCGGAGGGGCAGAGGCTGCGATTCAGTGAAGGGAAGTGGGGGTATTCTGCTGGCTCCAAACACAACATCCTTGTTGTTTGTGTTGCCATCCATGGCAACGAGTCGCCTGCATAATACCCTCACTTCCCTTCACTGAATCGCAGTGCATTAGGGGGATCAGTGTAGGTATATTAAGGGCATTATCGACGTCTTCTTTGCAATTGCTGGGCCTTATTTTTTCTCAAGACCGAAGTGGTGGGTCAGTCTCTATTTAGTACATGCTTTTGCTTTTTCGTGCCCGTGCCCGCGTGCGTGCCCGTCTTTTCTCGGCATGAGCATGAGACCGTATCGCGGGTACGATTTCTAGTGGTTTTTATTTTATAATCAGCGCAGCAGCAACACTTCGACCTTCGGAAGTTAATACATTATATGTTCTGCAAGCAGCATGCGTATTCATAATTTCTACGCCAATTCCATAATTAATGAGATCACCATAAATTTTGAGATCAGGGAATTGTAGGTTATGGCCTGTGCCTATTAATAAAACAGTGGGACGTAGGCCAATGACTGGGGTCAAATCTTCGCGAGTGAGTTCATCAATAGTTTGAGGTGACCAAGTGTTAATCAATTTATCGGGGGTAATAATAATGCTGCACGCAAACTTTTCATCATTCACTTGGATTAGGCCGGGTTGATAGGCGCGGATTTGATAGGTGGCTGAATTTTCATCTAAGTTTAATGACATAGGGTTATTTATTTCCTTTGAGATTTGGTTGACAGTCTAGGCTGTCATGATTATGGTACCTAAGAATAATATGGAAAAGTAGTTTATGAATGATTTTCTTCGAATTAACCGTTTACCGCCCTATCTTTTTAGTGTGCTGGACGATTTGCAACAAGAAGTGATGGCCACGGGCGCTGAAGTCTTTGATTTCGGTTTAGGTAATCCAGATCAGGCTACCGCGCCGCATATTGTGGAGGCGCTGCGTGAGGCTGTTTTAGATTCAGCTTGGCATCGGTATGCGCCATCGCGTGGTATTTTGCCTTTACGCCAGGCGATTAGTCGTTGGTATGGCCGGCGTTATCAGGTTGAGCTAGACCCTGAGGCAGAAACGATTGTGACGATTGGATCTAAAGAAGGGTTGGCGCATTTGGCGTTTGCCATAACGAGTGCGGGGGATACCGTTTTAGTGCCTGATCCTTGTTATCCTGTGCATCATTTTGGTTTTATCATTGCGGATGCGACAGTAAAGCATATTCCCTTGTTGCCCAATGTGGATTTTTTAGCGATGCTTGAAACGACACTCCGTAGCATGCAGCCTAAACCTAAGTTGCTGGTATTAAATTTCCCAACTAATCCGACGACTCAGTGTGTTGATCTGGATTTTTTTGTGAGAGTGATTGAAATGGCTAAAGAGAATGGTGTGTGGGTGCTGAATGATTTAGCGTATGCAGACTTAGTTTTTGATGATTATAAAGCGCCTTCCATTTTGCAAGTGCCAGGTGCAAAAGAGATAGCGGTTGAATCATACACATTATCTAAAACTTATAATATGGCTGGATGGCGGGTCGGGTTTTTGTGTGGTAATCGTACGTTGATTGGTGCGCTGGCTCGTATTAAATCCTATCTTGATTATGGCTCTTTTGGTGCGGTGCAAGTCGCAGCGATTGCAGCGTTAGAAGGTCCGCAGGATGCGGTGACTGCGCTTTGTAAAACGTATCAACATCGTCGTGATGTGATGTGTGCGGGATTAAAAGCAGTGGGTTGGGAAGTTGAGATTCCCAAGGCATCGATGTTTTTGTGGTTGAAAATTCCCAAGCCATTTCAACAGATAGGTTCATTGGAATTCGCTCAATTGTTATTACGTGAAGCGCATGTCAGAGTGTCACCCGGGATTGGTTTTGGTGAGTGTGGTGATGGTTATATTCGTATCAGTCTGGTTGAGGATGAACCGCGGATGCGGCGAGCATTAGAAAATATTAAGCAGTTTATGCATCGTGTATCTGGGGAGTTGAAGAGCGGTTCCCGCTGACATCGCGCGATGGGGGATTCTCAAGGGGGAGAATCGCGATTCTCCCCCTTGAGTGCAAGCACAAGCTTTGCTTGTGCGCAGCATATAAACAAGAAAGGAGTTCCCGCGCTTTTCAGCGGGAACTCCTGGGAGTTGAATAGTATGAATGAAGAACAGAGAACACCTGTTTTACCTTTTAAAAATTTAGCAGGTGCTCTATTGTTTAGTGTTTTTTTGGGACCCATTGGATTGCTGTATGCAAGTACAGTGGGTGGTGTTGTCATGATTATTTTGGGGTTTATTGTGGTGAGTAGTCTATTGCCTGTGCCGATTATACTGGTTTGGTTAGCATCTTGTGTGTGGAGTGTAGTCGCAGTGAATCGATACAATAAAGTATTAAGTGTTAAGCAAAACATGAAATAGGATTTCAATGCAAAAAAAAATAATAAAACGAAGAACAGAGACAACCGAATCACTTTTTCCACAATTACCTACTGTATTACAACGCGTTTACTCTGCTCGTGGTGTGAAATCAGAAATCGAGCTTGAACACAGTCTTGAGCATTTACTACCTTACCAAACTTTGCTGGGTATGGATCAAGCGGTTGCTTGTTTATTTGATGCATTATATCAACAAAAAACTATTTTAATTATAGGTGATTTTGATGTGGATGGTGCAACGAGCACGGCTGTTGCGATTCGCGCATTACGCAGTTTTGGTGCTAAGCAGGTTGCTTTTCTTGTGCCGAATCGTTTTGCATTTGGTTATGGTTTAACACCTGAACTGGTACAAGTTGCAGTAAAGGAGTTTAATCCAGCATTAATTGTGACTGTGGATAATGGTATTGCCAATCATGCGGGTGTGGCGGCAGCCAAAGAATTAGGTATACAAGTTATTATTACAGATCATCATTTGGCGGCAGATACGTTGCCTCTCGCAGATGCTATCGTCAATCCTAATCAACCCCACGATTTATTTCCTAGTAAAAATCTTGCGGGTGTAGGCGTCATTTTTTATGTGATGCTTGCATTAAGACGTTATTTGATAGATTGCCAATGGTTCGTTCAGCAATCCATTCCTGAACCCAATATGTCACGTTTATTAGATTTAGTCGCTTTAGGTACTGTTGCAGATGTGGTTGCGCTAGATCACAATAATCGTATTTTAGTTCATCAAGGTCTACGACGTATTCGTGCTGGCCAATGTGTTCCAGGGATTAGTGCATTACTGGAATTGGCCAATAGAAATCCTAAACGTGTTGTAGCAGCGGATTTAGGATTTGTTGTTGCGCCGCGTTTAAATGCAGCGGGGCGTTTGGATGATATGTCTTTAGGCATCGAGAGTTTGCTGTGTGATGATCTGCGACAGGTGCGTGAAATGGTAGCCGTGCTGGATCAATTAAATGATGAGCGTCGTGTGATTGAAAAAGAAATGCAAGAACAAGCGCTGACATTTTTAAAAAAAATCCAACTGGATCAAGTCACATTACCGCGCGGTATTTGTTTATTTGATCATGAATGGCATCAAGGTGTGATTGGTATTTTGGCGTCCCGTATTAAAGATCGTTTTCGGCGGCCAGTGATTGCATTTGCATTGGCATCGGATACAGAATTAAAAGGATCTGCACGTTCTATTCCAGGTGTGCATATTCGGGATGTGTTAGCCCAGATTGCAACTCAATATCCTGACTTGATTGGAAAGTTTGGCGGGCATGCGATGGCTGCAGGGCTGACTTTATCACGTGATGCGCTGGATGCGTTTTCACGCGCATTTGATCAAGTGATATCAAATCAATTAAAAGAAGAAGATTTGCATCATGCATTGCTGAGTGATGGTGAATTACAATCGCATGAATTAACGCTGGAGGTGGCTGAATTATTACGTGAGGCGGGGCCATGGGGCCAAGCGTTTCCGGAACCTTTGTTTGAGGGTATCTTTGAGATTGTAGAGCAGCGCTTACTAGCCGGTAAGCATTTGAAAATGATGTTGGCGAAAGAAGATAAATTGTTTGATGCGATTGCGTTTAATACGGATGTGAATGATTGGCCTAATTATCGTTGTGAGCGGGTGAATATTGTTTATAGAATGGATGTGAATGAGTTTAGAAATAAATGTAAGGTACAGTTGGTGGTGGAGCATTTAGAGGCGGTGTATTAATAGATAATATCTATGTTTTCCCCTGAAAACGCTTCTCGCAGTGTATCTAATAAACTATCCACCGGCTTTACTCGCCAAGTTTCACCTAGCTTCAGGCTAGCTTTCGCATCTGTCCGCCAATAATCCACTGCAACTTTGCATCGCCCCCCACGGTATTTTTCTAACAAAGGCGCAAGTTGTGCCACATCAACAGTAGGTGAGAGACGAATTTGTAAGTATTTAGCATAACGCTCGCGTGCTGCATCGATAGAAAAGAGTTCGCGGCTTAACAAACGATAACCACCGCTAAAATCATCCACGGTGACTTCACCTTCTACAACAATAAGTTTATCTTTTCCTAATAATTCCCTATATTTTAAATAATTCTCTGCAAAACATAAGACATCAATAGGTGTTGTTGCATCGTCGAGTGTGACTACGGCCATGCGGTCACCGCGTTTGGTTTGAATAGTGCGAAGATGAGTAATAATGCCTGCAGCGACAATGGTTTTTGAACTCGGACGTAATTCAGCAATACGTCCGCTCGTGAAACTTTTTAATTCGGTCAAATAGCGATGAATAGGATGCCCTGTTAAATAAAGCCCTAATGTTTCTTTTTCACCAAACAAACGTTGCTGCTCACTCCACGGAGAGGCAGGCACATAATCGATTGTCATCGTTTGCATGTGAGTGCCACCAAACAAATCGTGTTGACCCATGGCTTGGTCTCGCGTGGTTTGTTCAGCATGCTGTAATGCGCAATTTAAACTAGCCATGATGCTGGCGCGATGCGGGGCAATTAAATCAAAAGCACCTGCTTTAATGAGTGCATCTAACAAGCGTCTATTTATTTTTCGCGAATAAACACGTTTGCAAAAATCAAATAAATCTTTAAATTCACCTTGCTTGTTTCGTGTTTCCAATATGGATTCAATGGCAACTTGTCCAGCTCCTTTGATTGCACCTAAACCATACATCAAGCTAGTTGCATCAATGGCTTTAAACTGATAAAGACTGCGATTAATATTCGGTGGACTGACCTGCAAATTTAATGCGTAGCATTCTTCTACAAAATGAACTATTTTGTCTGTGTTATCCATGTCGGCAGATAAAACGGCTGCCATATACTCTGCAGGATAGTGTGTTTTGAGCCAAGCGGTTTGATAAGCGATTAATGCATACGATGCAGAGTGCGACTTATTAAAACCATAGCCCGCAAATTTTTCCATTAAATCGAAAATATATGTGGCTGTATCAAAACTCACGCCTCGTTCGATTGCACCTTTGCAAAATGTTTCACGGTGCAAAGCCATTTCCTCTGCTTTTTTCTTTCCCATTGCGCGACGCAGCAGATCAGCAGAACCCAGTGAGTAACCGGCAAGTACCTGAGCAATTTGCATGACTTGTTCTTGATATAAAATCACGCCATACGTAGGACGTAAAATAGGTTCAAGCGCAGGATGCGGGTATAATACTTTAGCACGGCCATGTTTGCGATTAATGAAATCATCTACCATGCCTGATTGAAGTGGGCCTGGTCGGAACAAGGCAACAAGTGCCACAATGTCTTCAAAGCAATCGGGTTGAATGCGTTTGACTAAATCTTTCATGCCACGTGATTCAAGCTGGAATACAGCAGTCGTTTTACAAGCTTTTAATAATGTAAACGTTGCTGGATCATTGAGTGGAATTAAATGAATATCTAAGGGTGCTTCTTGCGTTGCTTGACGCTTGCTATTAATTTCTTGAATTGCCCAGTCAATGATGGTGAGTGTGCGTAAACCTAAAAAATCAAATTTGACTAGACCTACCGCTTCTACATCGTCTTTATCAAATTGTGTCACGAGATGGTTTGATTGTCCTTCTTCACAATAGAGTGCTGTATATTCAGTTAATTTTGAAGGTGCAATGACAACACCGCCTGCATGTTTGCCTGCATTACGGGTAATACCTTCCAGTTTACGTGCAAGATCAATCAGTGTGCGCACATCCTCTTCTTGCTCATAACGTTCACGTAGTAAATCTTCTTGTTTTAAAGCTTGTTCTAAGGTGATGCCAATTTCAAACGGCACCAGTTTTGCAATTTTATCGACATGGCCATAGCTCATGCCCAGTACACGTCCCACATCACGGATGACAGCTTTTGCTGTCATGGTACCATATGTAATAATTTGTGCTACAGCATCAAGGCCGTGTGTTTGCATGACATAGTCAATAACGCGGTCACGTCCTTCCATACAAAAATCAATATCAAAATCAGGCATGGAAACGCGGTCTGGATTTAAGAAGCGCTCAAACAAGAGATCATGTTGTAGTGGATCCAAATCTGTAATTTTTAAAGCATACGCAACGAGAGAACCAGGACCTGAGCCACGACCTGGCCCAACGGGCACACCATTTTCTCGTGCCCAACGTGTAAAATCAGCCACAATTAAAAAATAACCTGCAAATCCCATTTTATTGATGACACTCAGTTCGGTTTGTAAGCGTGTGTCATAAGGGAGGCGTTGCTCATTGAAAGCGGCTGCCTGATTATCAAAAGAAATTTTTAAGCGATCATTTAAACCTAATTTTGCTGCATGACAAAGATAACTATCGATAGTAAACCCAGCAGGTACTGGAAAACGAGGTAAAAAACTTTTTCCTAAGGTTAGCGTGAGATTGCAACGCTTAGCTAACTCAACAGTATTTGCTAACGCTTCTGGTATATCTGCAAACAGAGCCAGCATTTCTTCCTGACTTCGAAAATAGTGTTGTTCAGTATAACGGCGTGGCCGGCGTGGATCTGCTAAAATAAAACCTTCATGAATGCAAACACGTGCTTCGTGTGCTTCAAAATCATCGCGTTCTATAAAACGCACATCATTGGTTGCAATGACGGGGAGAGCATGTGTTTCTGCTAGCATCAGTGCGGCATCAATATAATTTTCTTGTTGTGCGCAGCCGGTGCGGCATAACTCAATATAATAACGGTTTGGGAAATGGTGTAACCAAAAATCCAGTAATTGTTTAGTTTGAAGAGTGTCATGTGCTAAGAGGGCTTTGCCTATATCACCTTCTTCTGCACCGGATAAGGCAATTAAGCCATCTGCTAATCATTTTTGGGGTAGGAGTAGGGTGTAATCCTTTTTTGTAAAAAATAACTGTTACGAGTGAGTTTTTTTAGAATGGCTGTTTTTTTTTTGAAGCTGGGCAATTATTTGGAAAAAATACGTTCTATTCCATCACATCTCAAAATGCGAGATGGATCTATAAACAATCTGCTATGGGATGCGCTTTAAGAGTGCTTCGCTATTTCCCGATCTTGAGAAAAAATAAGGCATAGCGATTGCAAAGGAGACGTTGATAATGCGCTTAATATATCTACACTATTTCCCCCGGCAAATGCACTGCGATTCAGTTAAAGGAAGTGGGGGGTAATGCTGGCGACTCGTTGCCATGGATGGCAACACAAACGACAGGGATGTTGTGTTTGGAGCTAGCATTACCCCCCACTTCCTTTAACTGAATCGCGGCCTCTGCCCTAGCTTTTACTTTTCTCCAACAAAATCTCACTAGTGTCTCTTAAAAAAGCACCTTGTTACCCCAATGACCTTACATGCATACACGTTCTCGATTGATTGTATTAGTTATATTTAAAGGTGCGAGGTGGTTCTAGTTCGGCTATCATATAGTCCATCGGATATCTTGAGAATGAACCATGAATTTAAACTTTTTAGATTTTGAACAACCTATTGCTGAACTTGAAGCAAAAATTCAAGAATTGCGCATGGTTGATCAAGACAGTGCTATTAATTTGAGTGATGAAATTGCGCGTTTGGAAGTGAAAAGCCGTCAACTGACTAAGGATATTTTTTCACATTTGAGTCCTTGGCAAATTACGCAGCTAGCGCGTCACTCTCAACGACCGCATGCGATTGACTATATTACTCGTCTATTTACAGAGTTTGATGAGTTGCATGGGGATCGTTCTGTTTCTAAAGGGTCCTCTATTGTGGCAGGTATTGCGCGTTTTGAGGGCCAGCCTGTGATGGTCATGGGGCATGAAAAAGGCCGCAAGACTCAAGAAAAGATTGAACGTAATTTTGGTATGCCAAATCCGGAAGATTATCGTAAGGCATTGCGTTTAATGCAGATGGCTGAAAAATTTAAATTGCCGATATTTACTTTTATTGACACACCAGGTGCGTATCCAGGTATTAAAGCGGAGCAAAGCAATCAAAGTGAAGCGATTGCACGTAATTTATTGGTGATGTCACGTTTGAAAACTCCTATTATTTGTACGGTGATTGGTGAAGGCGGTTCCGGTGGTGCATTAGCGATTGGGGTGGGTGATCGTGTTTTGATGTTGCAGTATTCTATTTATTCGGTTATTTCACCTGAAGGTTGCGCTTCTATTTTATGGAAAAATGCAGATAAAGCATCACAAGCGGCAGAAGCAATGGGTGTATCAGCGGAACAGAATTTAGAGTTAAAGTTGATTGATCAAATTATTCAAGAGCCATTAGGTGGCGCACACCGTGACTACGATGGCATTGCATCGCAATTAAAAATCGTATTAGCAGAAAATTTGATGGCATTACAGGGTTATTCAACTACTCAGTTAATTAATATGCGTTATAAACGCTTGATGTCTTATGGCCTTGTTGTTTGATCGCATCAAGACTTTTTGTCTTGCTAGAGGATTGGATAAAACGTACTGGGTGGGTTATAGCGGTGGTTTAGATTCGCATGTGTTATTGCATCTTTGTGCTGAGTTACGCAAACAATATCCTTTACGTTTAAAAGCGGTGCATGTGCATCATGGATTAAGCATTCATGCAATGGATTGGGCTATGCATTGCGAAAAAGTGTGTGCTGATTTACAAATCGAATTTATCCAAAAATCCATAGATGCTAAAGCGCTAACGGGCGATAGCCCAGAAGAAGTAGCGAGAGAACGTCGTTATGATGTCTTTGCAAATTTATTGGCGTCGCAGGATGTTTTGTTAACAGCACATCAACAAGATGATCAAGCAGAAACTTTATTAGTGCAATTGTTTCGCGGGGCAGGCCCTAAAGGTCTTGCTGCTATGCCTGCATTAAAAACATTTGCAGCAGGATTTCATGCGAGGCCATTGTTGTCTGCCTCACGTGCTGAGTTAACACACTATGCAGAAGAACAGCATTTAACATGGATCAATGATGAATCCAATGAAGATAAAAATTTTACGCGTAATTTTTTACGACATGCTATTTTACCGGTATTAAAACAACGTTGGCCAACGGTGACTAAGACATTAGCTCGTGTCGCAAACAATTGTGCGGAAGCAGAGGCATTAGCAAATAATGCAATACAACAAGATTTAGAAGTATGTCGCGGTATTCATCGTGCTACATTATCTATTAAAAAATTAATGACGCTGGATGCAGTGCGTCAACGTCATCTATTACGAGCTTGGTTTATAGAGCAAGCATTTCCTGTGCCATCGTCTGTTAAATTACATCAGATCCAGCAGGATTTTTTGCAATCAGATGCAGATAAATTACCTGTGATGTATTGGGATGACGTAGAGCTGCGTCGTTATCGTCATACGCTTTATATTATGAAAAAATTAATGCATCACGATGCAACGCAAGTATTTTCCTGGGACTTGAGTCAACCGCTTGTGATTCCTCATGTGGGCACGTTGCATGCAACGCTCATGGAGAACGCAGGATTGTTTCCGCATCTCACTGTCCGTTTTCGTCAGGGCGGTGAGCGTTGTTATTTTCCAAAACGAGGTTGTCATCGATTATTAAAACATTTAATGCAAGAGTGGGGCATCCCGCCCTGGGAGCGAGATCGTGTTCCTTTATTGTTTGTGGAAGATCGGTTAATTGCGGTGGTAGGGTATTTTTTGGATGCTAGCTATGAGAATGTGTGTAGCTGGCGTGGCACTTGATCGCGGTTGACTGCTTTTATTTCACCGCTATTTCCAAATAATCCACAATAATTATAGTATGCGGCAAGCCGTGGTAATGCAAAAGTTAAAATAATAACTCCTCCTATAAAACCAAATACACAAGCTGTGCTCACTGCGCTAGCGTGCCATAAGAAAACTGCACAGGTAGAACCTGTGCCAAATATAATAATTTCTTGATAATTTCGTTTTAGGAAAGAGGGAGAAGAGCTGTTATCGCTTTCTTTTGTTTTTTTTGTATGTTCTTTTTCCTTTATTTCACGATCCGCTTCGTCTTTTTTAAACGCGCTATAGGCTCTTTCTAAAACGTCTTTAGTTATTTTTTTAGTATTTGGTGGTATCAAGTGTGCTAAATCTAAACGAGTTATCGGGACACTCATGCGCATATTTATATGACTGCTATCAGTACTACTTGGAGGACGTTGAGTTGTTTGGGTAGTAGCAGATTGATGATTAGAAGGAGTGGAGTCTGGCTTTTTTTTGGGTTGTTTGTTCTTGTCGATTGTGGAGGCAGGTATAACATCTTGTGCGAGTGCTGTTGCAGATGGAGAATGAGAAGAAGCGGAGAGTTCCACAGGTGTGTCTGTTATTAATGACATAAATTCTTTTATTACTGAGTCACGCCATGTAGGGTCAATGAAAGCTGAAGGATTAAAAATATAAAAGACAGCAGTACGATTATCTCCATCTTTAGCTGCTAAGTCAGCACCCGCATTGAGTAATGCTTGAATCAGTTTAAGTGATTTACAGGTTCTAACAGCATAAATAAGTGGGGTTGTCTTTTCCCCTTTTATTTCTTTCTGAGAATTTACTGAGTCTCCGCTTTCAAAAGGCGGGATCAGTTGGTTATCGCTATCAAGTATGGTCAAAGATGGATTCTGCTGAAGTTGAGTAGGGGAAATATCACTTACTACTATAGTATTGGTGTTGTCTACTATGACTTCTTGGTCCCCCACTATGATAACGTGTACTGGGCTGGTAAATGCTTTTTGTATTTCTCCAAGGGTTCTTGCTGCTGCCATATAACCCCCTCTTTATATTTTTGTTGTATGTATACTCACTACACTTGAAAATACAAAGTTGTCATCCTGAACGAAGTGAAGGATCAGTTAAAATTCGAGTGATCCTTCACAAAATTTAGGATGACAGTGCAAAAAACCTATTTCGCACCAACAATTCGCCATGAAGATTTTTTTCTTTATTCTTTTCTACCACACTGACATTGGCATCGTGAAAACGAACATAAATATTTAATCAATGCACCAAACGCTAACACAGGTAAGGACACATCAAAGAAATCGCGGAAAATACTGAGATTAACAGTGGGGCCATATCCAGCTTGTTGTGCCAGAATCAATACACCTACCAACGCTACAAGAACTACCATTAACGCTGAGAAAATTTTAAGCAACATACGTTCCTCCAAAAGATATGACAAGTCTCTAAGCCTAAAGGGAGATAGGGTTTGAGTCAATTGGTTTGTTGTGCCATACATTGTTGGATGGGTCACTATTTTAACCCATTATTTGTCTCAATCGTGCCCGAGCCCGCGTGCCCGTCTTTATGGGTTTTTAAGTCAACTTGAACTATAAAAAAGACGGGCACGCACGCGGGCACGGGCACGGGCACGATTAGAACAAAAGCTCGTTGCAGCGGGATTTTGATTTTGTTACAGTCGGTTTCATTAAGTGGAGCGGCTATGACACGATATATTTTTATTACGGGTGGTGTGGTTTCCTCCTTGGGCAAAGGTATTGCTTCGGCCTCGCTGGGTGCCATTCTTGAGGCGCGTGGCCTAAAGGTGACTTTACTCAAACTGGATCCGTATATTAATGTGGATCCAGGTACCATGAATCCCTTACAACACGGGGAAGTGTTTGTCACAGAGGATGGGGCAGAGACTGACTTGGACCTGGGGCATTATGAGCGTTTTGTACGCATTACCACGAGTAAGAAAAATAATTTTACCAGTGGTCGTGTCTATGCCAATGTGATACGCAATGAACGCCGTGGGGATTATTTGGGTGGCACGGTGCAAGTGATTCCTCATATTACGGATGAAATTAAGCGCTGTATTATGGCAGGCGCGGGGGATGTCGATATTGCCTTGATCGAAATTGGCGGGACAGTGGGTGATATTGAGTCGTTGCCTTTCTTGGAAGCCATTCGTCAAATGCGAGTCGAGTTAGGTCGCCAGCATGCGTTATTTATTCATTTGACCTTGGTACCTTACATTCCGACAGCAGGCGAAATTAAAACAAAGCCTACACAACATTCTGTGAAAGAATTACGTTCCATTGGTATTCAACCCGATATTTTACTGTGTCGTTCGGATCGTCCTATATCAGACAGCGCTCGTTCAAAAATCGCTTTGTTCACGAACGTGGAACAGCGTGCAGTGATTCCTTTGCAAGATGTCGATTTTATTTATCAAATTCCACATGAACTATATGCGCAGGGATTAGATCAAATCGTGATTGATATTTTAGGTATGGAAGCAAAGCCTGCTGATTTAACGGAGTGGGATAGAGTCGTCGATGCTTATCGTCATCCAGAGGGTGAAGTCAAAATTGGTATGGTGGGTAAGTATGTAGATTTAACGGAGTCTTATAAATCCTTATCTGAAGCATTGCTGCATGCGGGTATTCAAACGCGTACGCACGTTACTATTCATTATATTGATTCAGAAGAAATTGAACGCCAAGGTTCTGATGTATTACAAGGAATGGATGGGATTATTGTACCGGGCGGGTTTGGTAAGCGCGGTGTAGAAGGTAAAATTATGGCAGCGCGTTATGCCAGAGAACATAAAATTCCTTATCTGGGTATTTGTTTGGGTATGCAAATTGCCATTATAGAATTTGCGCGAGACAAAGCAGGCATGAAAGATGCGAATAGCACTGAGTTTGATCCGATGACACCGTATCCAGTCATTGCGTTAGTGTCTGAATGGACCAACGCAGCGGGTGAAATTGAAGTACGAAATGAGCAGTCGGATAAAGGCGGTACGATGCGGTTAGGCGGACAGATTTGTCAACTTGCATCCGGGTCTCTCGTTGAGAAATTATATGGGAAGAATGAAATTATTGAGCGGCATAGACATCGTTATGAAGTGAATAATCTTCTATTGCCGCAAGTGATCGCTGCTGGAATGTCCATATCAGGTCGTTCACAAGATAACTTAGTTGAAATGATTGAGCTACCTGATCATCCTTGGTTTGTAGGTTGTCAATTTCATCCTGAATTTACTTCAACACCACGTGATGGACATCCTTTATTTAATGGTTTCATTCAAGCTGCAAAAACGTATGGAGAAAGGTAATGCAAGTCTGCGGATTTGAAGTCGGTTTAGATCAACCGTTTTTTTTAATTGCAGGACCTTGCGTAATTGAAAGTGAGCAGTTTGCTGTGGATACTGCGAGTGTATTAAAAGAATTAACACAACGGCTCTCTATTCATTTTATTTATAAATCGTCATTTGATAAAGCGAACCGTACTTCAGGTAAAAGTTATCGTGGGCCAGGTATAGAAGAAGGATTACGTATTCTTGAGCTTGTCAAAAAAACAGTGGGTGTGCCTGTTTTGACAGATGTGCATGATGATAGTCCGATTGAAGAAATTGCAAATGTGGTTGATGTATTACAAACGCCTGCTTTTTTATGCCGTCAAACCAATTATATTGAGCGTGTGGCTCGTCAAAATAAACCGGTGAATCTTAAAAAAGGACAATTTCTTTCACCGTGGGATATGAAGAATGTAGTGGAAAAAGCACTCGCAACTGGAAATCCTCATATTATGGTTTGTGAACGCGGTGCCAGTTTTGGCTATAATAATTTAGTTTCTGATATGCGGTCGCTTGCCATTATGCGCGAGACAGGCTGCCCTGTTGTATTTGATGCAACGCATTCTGTGCAATTACCAGGTGGTTTGGGTGGTGCAACAGGTGGTCAACGTGAATTTGTTCCTGTATTGGCACGTGCTGCAGTTGCAGCAGGTATTGCAGGCATTTTTATGGAAACACATCCTGATCCGGATCATGCACCATCAGATGGGCCAAACATGTGGCCGTTAGGGAAGCTGGAGGAATTGCTAGTTTGTTTGAAGGAGATTGATTGGGTGGTGAAGCAACATGCTTTTATGGAAGATTCGGAGTAACTCATGAAGTTACATCGCTGTCTTGCCAACTTGTTAGGTTATGACATCATTAGAAAAAAGAAATCCCATCATACGTTTGATTTGCATCTGCAAAAAATGCTAGCCAATCAAAAGATCACAACCATCCTTGATGTAGGCGCTAATAAAGGTCAATTTGCCTTACGATTGCGCGCACTGGGTTATCGCGGCAAAATTATTTCATTCGAACCGGTATTCAGTGCTTTTTTAGAACTTAAAACGTTAGCCGCAGTGGATTCGCAGTGGCAAGTCTATAACTATGCAGTGGGTAGTCAAAAAGGTATGTTAGAGTTAAACGTCACGGATTCCACTGAATTGAGCTCATTTTTAAAACCGAATGATTATTCAAAAGTCTATTACAAAAATGAAGTATCTGGTATTCACATGCAAAAAACAGAAATTCGTTTATTAAAAGATTTTATTGAAGAAAATAATTTGGAAATAGATTCTGTGTTATTAAAAACAGATACGCAAGGATTTGATATTGAAGTGTTGAAAGGTGCGGGAAATTATTTAGCTTCTCTGATTAAAGTGATTGTCGTGGAACTCAGTTTCAAGCCTATTTATGAAAACATGCCGATGGCTTTGGATACGATGCAACTCCTTAAAGCGCAGGGTTTTAATCCGTCTGGGCTATTTCCCATTTCGCGTGATAAAAAAACGTTAGAATTAATCGAAATCGATGGGGTATTTTTAAATAAAAGATATGTGACTGACATGGATTAAAAAATCCTTCATGGTTTATATGAGGCGGAGTTTGCGGGAATGACTTAATTTTAACCTTTTATGCATAAATTGATTTTTTTTAGTTTAATATAATAATTTTCTGATTTTACGTATGGTTCTTACTTATAGAATCAGGTAAGCTTTGGAGCACAAGGAAGAAGCCTTTTATTTATCTCAGGATGGTTTTTTAAAATAGAAGACAATCAGCTGGGAGCAGGTATGATTGGTGATCGCCCTTGGGCTGTAGAAAAACAGTCTGATGCTAAAGTTCAAGGTTTGGAATATCCTCAAAAAAATGAACTTGAGCAAAAAGTAAAAGAAGAAAAGCCTCATACTCTTGCAAGAGTGCGTGAAACATTTAAAGAAACGGTCACTCATTATTTTTCAGAGCAGTTATGTCAAGCTATTTTCCAAGACGAAAATAAATCCATTATTAAGCCTATTGACGCTGCACAAGACCCGCAAACAGCGCAAATGATTAAACATGTTTTCTTACTCATTAATGAGTTAGAAAAGGCTGCTAGTATATTTGGTTTGTTTGATGAGGTAGAAGAAAAAAAGCAATCTGTTAGTGATTCATCATCTACTTCTGTCGCTGCATTGGGAGTTCACTTGGTTAAATCGGTTGTTCAGAGGCCGGTTGATGCTGCGAAAACTGTAACACGTTTTGCAACAGATATTACACCCAAAATAGCATCTGCACAAAAGCCTATGGCAGCAGCCTATACTCACCTCAGTGAAATAGTGGCGATGGCTACTGGACAAGGAAGCTTCATTCAAACAAAGTTTACAGAAGTTCAAGCACAGTTAATGTCTCTCTTAGCAGCTATTCCTGCTGAAGCTCAATCTCAACATCTGTCTTTGCGTCAACGGGTAGCAATTATTTTTCCTCAATTATCAGGCACGCTTGAACAATTAGTGGTTGCTCTATCGGGTGTAGAACGCCCAGCTGTACCAGCTGGAAGCGAAGCAAAGCCTGAGGTTGAGCTTGTCATTACAGAAAATCTAACAGAGATAGAGCAGCAGGGTTGCTATGTATTATTCTGGTGTTCAACTAACTCTCGTTGGGAACTATTTCGAACCAGCGAAACAAACTCTCAGCACCGGGAACTCATCGAGCTTAGGGAATGTCCAGGATTAGAAACGATATTAAATGGAGTATCAGGCGCTAAAGGGGCAGCACCTAAAAAAGATGCCATTAAAGGATCAATCAGTAAACGATGGAATGTGAGCGCTCAACAACGTAGCGAGTGGTTACCTGTGTTGCATATGTCAAGACAAGCAGCTGACGTAACACGCATTTGGTCAGAGATGGCGGTTGCTTATCACCAGCAAATGATTCGCGACGGCTTATTGAGTGCGGATGCATCACAGGATGAACTTATTCAAAAAATTCAAGCCAGCTTAAAAGACGCGCACCTGGATAGTGACGGATATTATGAATATTCTGACAATGAGACGCCATTAACTCAAAGTTTAAAAGCAACTTATAATATGCTTTGGGGAGTCAACCAATTGTGTAAAGACATGTGGGAAAACCGAAGACAGGAAAACACGTACATAACATACTTTCACATTTTTGGAAAATAGACTGGGGAAAACTAGGGAAAGATATTAAACCCTTCATCCAAAAAATAATTGATTCCGTATTAATGATGATTAGTGAATCTGTTTTTCCTAAGTTACGTGCTTTTGCTCAAGGGGTCCACGAGCTTGAGTTGAATAATCATGCGCGTTTTGGAGCGGTTGCGGAGCTGACGCATGCTCGATCTCTATTTAGAGAAATGGATCGCATCTATTACCAACGGGGACTGGATATGGGAGGGAACCCATCAGGATATAGCGAGGAGGCGGCTGAAAAATTACGAGCTAGCCAAGAAAAAGCTAAGGAAAATCAGGAGTCTTTAAAAATAGATGCAATCATTCTTCGCGAAGCGATTGAGCATTATCAATTTTGTATTTCAAAAAAGTCTTTTCATGCTCAGGATTGGCGGATTTTATTTCGTAACATCACTAACATGCGTATTTCATTGAAAGAAAATGGAGAAACTGCTTGGCATGCTGAAAGTGATAGTGCCTTAAGAGCTTTGCAGGAAAGTATTATTAATACACTGACTGCTGAAGAAATCGCTCATATAGGTGAAAGATTTTCATTATCAGATCGATTAACAGATAAGGTGCAAGTCGTTTATTCAGATGTTCAGGATTTAATAAAAGGTAAGGTAGGTGTAAATATAAGGCTGCGCAGTTGGTGGGGATTAGATGATACACAAAAAAGCCTCTTGCAGTCAGCTTTGAAAATAGGGCAGAAGATGCATTCGCACCTTGTTGATCAGTTATATGCTGTTGAAGAGTATGAACAAGCGATTAAGATACATGAAGGGCTACGAGTACAGGATGCGTTAGAAACACTTGAGGAAGAAGGTATCATTGCATTAATCGAAGGAGTTCATCAGGATGATATTGTTAAACAAAGAACACTCGCTGTTTTGCTAGCTGATTTTGATGGACAACCTAGAAAAGATTATTTAAGAGAAGCAAAAGCAAGAGCAAAGCAATTTATAAATAGTGAAGGTCAAGTTCTAAGTTTTATTTCTCAGGTATCGAAGCATAATCCTGAGATTGGTCAGAGAATAGCGCTAGAAGCCTATTTTGCTGGTTATACTAAAGCAGAATCTTTAACTTCGCTATTACCATCTAATCCGCTGACACCGCAAAATCTATGCCATATTTTAGATCATTTGCCAGCGAAATCGTTTCTTTATTTTTGGGATATTCCTGATGGACCAGGTGTTGAAGAAGCTAATGGAAAAAGACGTATGTTTTCCTGGTTGTTAACAAATGAAGGAATAGCAGATTCAAACCATTCGAAAGAAGGTGCTATCAAAGCACTTTTTGATTCTTATCAATCCTATCAGAAAGCTTTTCTTAAAAAAAGCCAGAAACACACTCATTTAAAACCCAATGATTTATTAGAACGTCAAGTCATGAATAAGATCGGTTTATTTATGGGGCGTCTTGCTCATGCGGATCCTAAAGTAGCAAGAATCATTTTTGAATCAGAAGATTATAGACAAATAGTAATAAAAGAATGTTTAGAAGAAAGCTCGCCGAAAACAGATCGCGCTTTATTTTTTGAAGCATTAGTGAATGCATTTCAATTTAATTGTTATAATGAAGATAAAGCTTGTTTTATAGAAAATTATTCTGATTTATTAAACAAAAATAAAGTGGTCGCTTGTGAAATTTATCGTGCAAGATATCCTAATCAAGAGAAGACAAATGCAGACATTCTAGAGCATTATGCAAAAAATCCATTGGATTTTTGTAAAGACATAGAGCAGTTTATTATTAAAAACTTATCTCCTGGTAGCCCAGCGGAAGATAAAATGCGGGAATTTTTTTCGGCTGTTGTTCTTTCTGATAAAGCTTATGATGTTAGACAACAAATGTTGGAGTTACATCGAAAAGCTAAAGGCAGTGTAGAAACGCAATACCTTTCTTTGCTTACAAACCCTGCTTCGAAGCTTTTCTGGGAAGAAGCGCAAAGGCATTTGTCTAGTGAAAAGAATTTAACTCCCATTTTCCAGAAACTAAGCGAGGAAGAAGCTAAATTTAGAAAAGTTGTTGCAGATAAGAAATGGGATCAGGCAATCATATCAGATGAAGTTAGGCAACAGTTTTATACGCAAGTAGAGAGTATCGTAAAGGACAAAAAGGAAAAAATTGAGAAAGAAAGGGTAGAGCTCTCTAGCGCAACTACCGATTTACCTTCAAAGTGTCTAAAGTTTCAAGCAGCTATACGAACATATGAACAACAGATGGAGAAGAGGTTGCATTAACAGCAGCGCAGTTGAAGCTACATATAAACAGGAAGAGGTTGCAGCAGCACGAAAACAGACTGAAGCTGCACCTAAAAATGAAGAAACAAGATTACTATTAAATAAAGTTAACTGCCATTACGTGACCTGTTAGAGCCTTATCTTAGTAATCGTCCTAGGCAGGTTAAAGGATGGATAAAGAGCGGTTTTTCAAGATAAGCTCCCGCTTGAGAAAAGAACATTAATTGAGAAGTATGTTAGTGAATTTAGATCTTTACAAGAAGAGCTAAACAAGATCGGTGGCAGGACGACACTAGCAGAAATTGATATAAAAATGAAACATCTTGCTTCACAGTTACAAAAAGATCATGAAGCAATTCTTGAGAAAAACAAGTCGGATAATACAGAGCTTAAAAATATTGTTCCAGAGGTTAATAAACAAACCCAACAAGAAACAGCAGAGTTAGAAAAAAACCTTAAACGAGATATTTCGTGGATTCAAAGAATAGTAGGAATGGCTAAAGGAATAAAGGATATGTTTAGAACAAGATCTTTTGGAAGCAGCCGAGCTTCTTCTGATACTGCAGTTGAAAAAGAAAAGCTCACACCACCTACCGGTACCGCATCTCGCTTAGCTTCTCTCTAATGTAGAGTATTTGCTCATACTACCTACCCAATCAAAACAAAAGATAGCTAAATAATTCCCCAAAACGTCAACTTAGCCAATATTAACTTGCGAAAAACGTCATATATGCCGATAATAACTTGTAAATAACGGCATTTATAACGAAATTTGCATATTTAAGACTCGTTTGGGCGGAGAGCTATCGATGAATCGTTTTATTTTACAACAGCTTAGGAGGTGGAAACAAAAGAGAGGCCGTAAACCGTTAATCTTAAAAGGGGTGCGACAGACAGGAAAAACATACGCTTTAAAAGAATTTGGAGGGAGTGATTTCCCTGCTTTTCATTATTTAAACTTTGAGCACCATAAAAAAGCATTAGCGCTTTTTAAAGAAGACTACGATCCTAAACGAATCGTAAATGAATTACGGTTTTTATTAGATAAATCCATTGATATAAAAAATGATCTGCTAATCTTTGATGAAATACAAGAATGCCCTGCCGCACTGACAAGCCTAAAATATTTTGCTGAACAACTCCCTGAGCTTGCAATTTGCTGCGCAGGTTCCTTATTAGGACTCCACTTGGGTATCACATCATTCCCAGTGGGGAAAGTAGATTTGCTACATATGTATCCCATGTGTTTTGCTGAATTTCTTGAGGCACAAGGCGATTTAAAAGCACTCAATATGTTAAACAATCTCACTTCAAATGATACCATTCCAAACATTATTCACGATCATTTATGGCAGCAATTCAAAATCTATCTTATTACAGGTGGCTTACCTGAAGTAGTACAGACGTTTTTAGAAAATAAAGAAGATTTACATCACGCACTCACCCTTGCTCGCAAAAAACAAACCGAACTTATTTATGGATACTATGCAGACATTGCCAAGCATTCCGGTAAAGTGAATGCAATGCATATTGATCGTGTTTGGCAAGCTATTCCCAGCCAACTTGCATGTGCTCAAGATGGATCAGCAAAACGATTTCAATTTAAAGGCATCATCCCGGGCATTGATCGTTATCAACGACTCGCGACTGTTTTTGATTGGTTGATAGCGGCAGAATTAGTCATTAAAGTCTCTATCGTTGAACATGTTGAGTTACCTTTAACAGCATACACAGATGAAAGTCGATTTAAACTTTATCTATTCGATATAGGCATACTAGGTGCGCTTGCTGATTTACCTCTCACAGCTATTTTAGATTGTGACTATGGCACTTATAAGGGTTATATTGCAGAAAATTTTGTTGCGCAAGAACTCATTGCCCAAGGTGTAATGAACTTGCATAGTTGGCAACAAGATCGATCTGAAATCGAATTTTTATATCTGGATCACTCCAAAATTATTCCTATTGAAGTGAAATCAGGCTGGGTGACGCGTAGCCAAAGTCTCAATAAATATGCAGAAAAATATCATCCCTCTTATAGAACCATACTGAGCGCTAAAAATCTTCATATTGATCTGGGACATGGTTACCATCGTTATCCACTTTATATGGCCTATTGGTTTCCATTACAAAAATGATTAAATCAAATTTATAAAGTCTCAATCCGCTCGCGTTGTACTTGTAATTTTTTTAAAGTGGCTTTTACCTCCAGGAGTTTCTCACGTTCTTTTTCTACCACATTCGGTGGTGCTTTGTCTACAAAGCTGGGATTTTGTAATTTCATTTCAGCGCGTTCAATTTCTTTTTGGAGTTTAGTGATTTCTTTTGTTAATCGAGCAAATTCTTCTTCTTTATTAATTAATCCTGCCATGGGAATAAGCATTTCCAATTCACCAATTAAAGCAGTCATTGATTCAGGAAGGGGTTCATTTTCAGTTAACCAGCGACAATTTTCTAATCTTGCTAATTTTAAGATTAAATTTTCATTAGCATTATAACGTTTCTTATCAATAGGCATGCCTTTGCGTAATAATACAGACAAAAGTTTTCCAGGTGCAATATTCATTTCACTGCGAATGGTGCGAATTGCCACGATAAATTGTTTGACCCATTCTAATTCATCTTCAATAGCGCTATTTTTTAAGTCAGTATTAAACACGGGGTAAGGTTGCAACATAATAGTTTCACCCTGGATGCCTGCCATTGGTGCAATGCGCTGCCAAATTTCTTCAGTAATAAATGGCATGATCGGGTGCAGTAAACGCAATACATTTTCCAAAACAAAAATAAGCGTATGCCGCGTGCCGCGCAATTGTTCTTCTGTGCTATCAGCGGATGTGAGTAGGGGTTTTGATAATTCCAGATACCAGTCACAAAATTCATTCCAAGTGAATTCATACAGTGTGTTAGCTAATAAATCAAATCGATAAGCGGCCAGTGCCTCATGCGCAGCTTGAATCGTATCTTGTAAACGTGACAGTATCCAGTGATCGGGTAGAGATAATGTCATGGATGTATTCGTTTGACCAGTGTCTTTTTCTTCAGTATTCATTAAAACATAGCGCGCAGCATTCCATATTTTATTACAGAAATTACGGTATCCTTCTAAACGTCCTAAATCAAAACGAATTTCACGGCCGTAGGATCCGAATGCGCAAAAAGTAAAACGTAATGCATCGGTGCCATACGCTGCAATGCCATCCGGAAATTGTTGACGTGTATTTTTTTCAACTTTTTGTGACATCGCAGGCTGTAGCATGCCATGAGTCCGTTTTTTCACTAATGCATCCAGTTGAATGCCATCGATTAAATCCAGCGGATCAAGCACATTGCCTTTGGATTTTGACATTTTATGGCCTTCTGCATCCAGAATTAGACCGGTAATAAATACTTCTTTAAAAGGGACTTGATCCGTAAATTTCAATCCTAGCATCACCATGCGGGCGACCCAGAAAAAGATAATATCAAAACCGGTCACTAATACATTGGTTGGGTAAAACGTGCTGAGATCGGCTGTTTGATCAGGCCAGCCCAACGTTGAAAAAGGCCATAGCGCTGAAGAAAACCATGTATCCAGTACATCATGGTCTTGTTGTAGCATAACATCGGATGGAATATTATTTCTGAGCCGTGTATCCAGCTCATCATGACCCACATACACTTGACCATTTTCATCATGCCATGCAGGAATGCGATGCCCCCACCAAAGCTGGCGGCTGATACACCAGTCTTCAATATTATTCAGCCATTGGAAATACGTTTTGTTCCAACCTTCAGGGACAAATTTTATTTCACTCTTTTCTACCGCTTTAATGGCAGGCTCTGCTAACGATTGCATTTTCATAAACCATTGCTGCGTGAGATACGGTTCGATCACAACACCTGAGCGATCACCGCGCGGCACTTTCAACATGTGTTTATCTATTTTTTCTATTAAACCGAGCACATTCAAATCATGAATAATTTGTTCCCGTGCAGCAAAGCGTTCTAAACCTTGATAGGCATTGGGGGTGCTTGCATTTAAATGTGCGTCGGGGGTGAAGATATTTAACGGTTTTAAGCGATGACGTTGTCCAATAGCATAATCATTAAAATCATGAGCAGGCGTGATTTTGACGCAGCCACTGCCAAATTTTTTATCGACATAATCATCGGCAATAATAGGAATTGTTCGACCAGCCAAAGGTAGTTGAACCTGTTTGCCAATTAAATGTTGATAACGTGTATCATCAGGATGCACTGCAA
Source organism: Gammaproteobacteria bacterium (assembly GCA_044221135.1). GTDB lineage: Bacteria > Pseudomonadota > Gammaproteobacteria > DSM-16500 > DSM-16500 > UBA4722. The sequence goes on along the minus strand of JBGAPT010000010.1, from coordinate 27,317 downwards.
CGGCCGCATCGCCTAACAGTGTTTCTGGACGTGTTGTTGCAACAGTAATAGATTCATCCGTATCAATAAGGGGGTAGCGTATATGCCACAATTTACCTTCTTCTTCATGGTAAACGACTTCTAAATCAGAAATAGCGGTGAGTAATTTTGGATCCCAATTGACGAGTCGAGTACCGCGGTAAATGAGTCCTTCATCATGCAAACGAATAAATACTTCACTGACTGCCTTGGATAAGGAGTCATCCATTGTAAAACATTCACGTGACCAATCAATGGATGCACCTAGGCGTCGTAGCTGGCGGGTGATATTACCGCCTGATTCTTGTTTCCAAGCCCAGATTTTTTCAATAAAACCGTGACGTCCCAGGTCATGCCGTGATTTACCTTCTAACATGAGTTGGCGTTCAACCACCATTTGTGTTGCAATCCCGGCATGATCTGTGCCACCTTGCCAAAGTGTGCGTCGTCCTTGCATGCGGTGATAACGAATCAATATATCAATCACACTGAAACAAAAACCATGTCCCATATGCAGGCTGCCGGTCACATTGGGTGGTGGTAACATAATGCAGTAGGGTTCACCTTCACCTTGTGGTGCAAAGTAATTATTTTTTTCCCAAAGGTGATACCAGGTTTGTTCTATTGCATGTGGATTATAAATTTTTTCCATAGATTTTATACTTCTGTCGGTGTCTCTAATTTATGAGTGGCAATGTCGTAACCTTGAGTGCGATAGAATTTATAGCGTTCACGACCTGCAGCGGTTGCAACAGGATCACTGGATATCAATTCCAGGACACGTGAAAATTGATTATAAAATTCAGGTGCAGCAGGGCTTAAATTAATTAAAATATCCCGATGCTTATCAGGTACTGTATTGTAGCCAATTTGAATAGGCGGCGCAGGGTCAGGCCCTTCGCCATATAAATGGTGAGGGAGGAAGCTGTCTTCACGGTAAGTCCATAAGAGCTCATCGATGTGATGCGCTACCGTTTGATTTTCAGTGTGAATATAAATCCGGCGCTGTTGTTTATAGATTTTTTCAATTAAACGACAAGCAAAAGCCAAGCGCTCTCTGTCGCTTGGGCCAGGAATAAGGTAGAAATCAATTTTTGGCATGATTTTCTTATTTAACCGTTTGATTAATTAAATACTGCATTAACAAGGGTACAGGCCGACCTGTTGCATATCGCTCACCGCCTCCCATCATCATTGCAGCTGTTCCGGCAACATCAAGATGTGCCCAATGGAATTTTTTAGCAAAACGAGATAAAAAGCAACCCGCCGTAATTGCACCAGCCTGCCTGCCACCGACGTTGGAGACATCTGCAAAAGGACTCTTCAATTGTTCTTGGTACTCCTCCCATAGGGGCAATTGCCAAGCGCGATCGTGGCTTTCAATACCCGCTTCAAGTAACGCTTTAGCCAGCGGTTCATGGTTACTCAATAAACCCGTCGCATGTTGGCCCAAGGCAACGACTACCGCACCTGTCAAGGTTGCAATATCAATAACCGCAGCGGGTTTATAGCGTTCGCTGTAGGTTAAGGCATCACATAACACCAGGCGTCCTTCCGCATCAGTATTCATGATTTCAACGGTTTGGCCTGAAAGGCTAGTCACTATATCTTCAGGCTTACAGGCAGATCCACTCGGCATATTTTCTACAGCAGCAATAATACCGACTAAATGCAGAGGTAATTTCAGTTCTGCCGCAGCCTTTATCGTTCCCAACACCGTTGCAGCACCACACATATCATATTTCATGCCAACCATTGCATCGGCTGATTTTAAGGAAATGCCACCAGTATCAAATGTAATTCCTTTGCCAACTAGCACAATCGGAGCCTGTTTTTGGGTGTTGCCCTTATATTCTAAACAAATTAATTTTGCAGGTTGAGCGCTGCCTTTAGAGACAGCGAGCAATGCTTCCATGCCCAGTGTTGCCATGGCTTTTTCTTCTAAGATTTTGACAGTTAAATGTTTATACTGTTGCCCTAGTTTTTTTGCTTGTGTAGCGAGATAGGTTGGCGTGCAAATATTGCTCGGTGTGTTCGCTAAATTTTTGGTAAACTCAACGCCGTCATTAATACAGACGGCTTGGTCTAATGCGGTTTTACACGCTTGATGTTGCTGGTTTTTGGGCGCGTATAGATTCATTTCTTGTAATGTAGGTTTAGGCTCTTTGCTGCTCTTAAATTGATCGAAACAATACAATGCCTCCGCTGTGACAGTTGCAGCTTGTTTTATTTTCCAAGGTAACTCGTTATTTCCAACCTCAAGCTCTGTTAAAAAAGAGGCGGCACGTTTGAGTCTGACTGTGTTCAATGCCTTCATGCTGCTCATCACGATCTTTCGGTATTCTCGGGCGCTAAGAGCAGTCTCTTTACCACAGCCAACCAGTAAAACACGCGGTGAAGCCAGGTGGGGGACATGATGTAGAAATAACGTTTGCCCTATTTTTCCTTGAAAATCGCCTTGTTTTAATAAATTTGTTAAATACCGTTTACTGATTTGATCGACCTGTTTTGCAGCGGAAGTCAATCCCATCTGTTCGAATAGACCGACAATGATACAGTCTGTGTTTTGATGAACGACATCATTTGAATCAAGGTTGAATTTCATATTAGCTCCTGAGCGCTGGATTTTGTATAATCCTAAATTCGGCAGTTAGAATCTCCTGTGAATTTAGAAAGTAATGATTTTACATAGTTTAAGACAGAAGTGCTAAATGATTATTTCCCGTTATCTGATTAAAGAGGTTTGTTACGCGCTATTGGCAGTCACATTAGTCCTATTGCTCGTTTTTCTTAGCAATCAATTGGTGCGTTTCTTAAGTTATGCTGCATCGGGTAAGATTGCGGCGAATATTTTATTTCAAATCATGGGATTTGAAATTTCTTTCTTGTTAGCGCTATTGCTGCCTCTAGGTCTTTATCTCGCGATTATTGCAACCTATGGCAGGTTATATGCAGATAATGAATTGCGCATCATGCAAACATCCGGTTTTAGTACTCAAAAATTAGTGCGCTTGACCACTCGGATTGCTCTCATTGTGATGGCGGTGGTCATGGTTCTTACATTATGGATTAATCCCTCTATAGCGAGAGTCAAAGATCAACTGGTTTCTCAAGGTGTTGCAGTGGGCAATGTGATCAATAATTTAATGCCTGGGCGTTTTCAGTTGAGCGGTGATGAAAATCGTGTTTTCTATGTTGAAAGTATTGCTCGTAATCATCAGCAAGCGCGTAACTTATTTATTGCCGAGCAAAAAAAAGCAGTGTCTGATGGCGATTTAACGACTTGGACTGTCTTATCAGCAGCGGAAGGGTACCAAATGACAGATCCTGTCTCTAAAGATAAATTTGTTGTTGCTGTGAATGGCTATCGTTATGAAGGTACGCCAGGGCAAAATGCTTATAAGATCATTCAATTTACAAAATATGCTGTTAGACTTCCAGATCAAGATATTGAAGTAGCACATCAAGCCCTGGAAGTGATTCCCACATCTGTATTATGGCAGCATTATTTTGAAGATCCCAAAAATGCAGCGGAACTTCAATGGCGTCTTTCCATGCCATTGTCTGTCTTGTTACTCGCCTTGCTGGCTATTCCATTAAGCTATGTGCGGCCGCGTCAAAGTCGTTATGCGCAGTTTTTACCAGCGATTTTAGTTTATATTATTTATGTAGAAATGTTATTTACAGCGCGAGATTGGATAGAACAAAAGACCTTATCTATTCATTTAGGCCTATGGTGGGTGCATGGCTTATTAATTTTATTTATCGTATTACTATTTATGTGGCAGGCGGGAAAATTAGCCTTTATAAGGAAATCACAGTGAAAATTATCCAGCGTTATATTGCTCAAGGCGTATTGATCTCTACGGCATTGGTATTTTTAGTGGTGCTGGCGCTGAGTTTCATCGTGGGTTTACTGAAGGAATTGCATGATATCGGCGTAGGTGAATATGGATTTTGGCATGCAGTGGTGTATGTCATCTTACAATTACCTCATACACTTTATCAATTTTCCCCATTATTAGTATTATCAGGCGGTGTGCTGGGTTTAGGTTTGTTATCAGTGAGCCATGAATTAATGGTCATGCGTATCGCAGGTGCATCTGTTCGGCAAATTATTGGGGGTGTAGTGAGTGCTGCATTGCTAATGGTTTTTTTCATGACTTTACTTGGGGAATTGCTGGGCCCACATGCAGAGTATTTAGCGGAAAAATATAAATCCAGTGCGATGAGTAATGGCCAGGCTTTTGCGACACAATCGGGTATATGGATCCATGAAGGCAATAATTTTTTACATATAGATCACATAGTGGGCCATCATCATCTGGAAGGCGTGACACGTTATGAGTTTGATGACGGGCATCATTTATTAGCCTCCTATTATGCAAAAACAGTGGATTTTGTGAATGGTCAATGGTTCTTGCATGATTTAATTAAAACTACTTTTAAAAATGATCGAACTCATAGTGAGCAATTTACAAATGCAACGTGGAATTTAATGTTGACACCTACTTTGTTAAATGTAGGTATCATGGAACCGGAATCGATGTCGTTGCAAAAACTCAATGATTATTCACACTCATTAGAAAACAATCATTTACAAGCCAGTCGTTTTCAACTTGAATTTTGGCAACGGGTTTTTCAACCCCTGGCTATTCTCACGATGATATTATTGGCTGTACCTTTTGTATTTGCTGCGCCGCGTTCTATGAATGTAGGTAAAAGAATGTTACTGGCCATTATTGTTGGGTTTATTTTTTATATTGTAGCGGCACTCTTTGGGCAATTTAGCATTGTATTTCAATTTCCACCTATTGTTGCAGCTTTATTGCCGATTTTATTATTCGCGGGAGTGGGCTATAGTGTGATGATGAAAATGAGAAGTGTGTAGTACTGATCGTGCCCGCGTGCGTGCCCGTGCCGATGATCAAAAGCCCAAAGAAAAGACGCGCGCGGGCACGATTAAGCTATCCGCTGCATAGGTTATGATACAGGACGATAAATTGTACTAACTGCTGGATCAGCTGGGGATGCTGCTGTACTGAGAGCGGGAGCAGGGTCCACTTTTTTTCTTGAGCCCGCAGTAATCTCACCACTCATTTTATCAACTGCACTTTGAAGAATAGCTGGATTAGTGATGAAGTCATGTTGACGCCCCCGCTCTGCAGGGGGTGGTAAATATTCTAAGCCATGCGCTCTGCAAACTACAAAGAAAGCACGCATTCTGTTTGTATCAGTGCTGTCTAATATATGAATAGGTATTTCTTTTGAATTACCGCATTGGGCAACCAAAAGACGAACCATCGATTCAGCAATGTCTAGGTCAGTTTCCCCTTTTTCCTCGCTTGACATACCAGTATAATCGGGTTCCTTTGTGACAGTTATTTTTAGAAGAGTATTTTGCTGCGCTTCATAGATATGAGCTTTATTTTTTTTATGCACATATTCTTTAGGTTTAGGAATGGGTAACCCAGGAGAGAAAGAGACGGGTGCTGTTACGGAAGTCCTTCTACTGGTAGCTGAAGGTGTTGTAGGTGTAACTTCTGTCTGTTCCCAGTCTTGAGACAAGGGAAAGTCCAGATCAGCCTGTTTTTTTTCAGGATGAGACACGCTAGTACGGGGTGATGGATGATGAAGTAATGGAAGGCCTTCTTCTTCCTCTGGGGTAACTCCTTCTGTGCGTGGAGTTGTTTGGTGTATGTGTGTCTCTTCTGAACTATCCACAAATTGATTTTTTATTAACGTTTCCATACTTTCTATCGAGCTGATATCTTTTTGTATTTCTTCCAATTGTTTCGCGCTATTTTTTGCTTCTTCAGATCGGCTGCTGAAAACATATAACATACCAGATAAGCCAGTAGGCGGCTTTGTTTTTTCTTTTAAATCAGCATGCAATTTTTTTAAATCAGTATCTATTTGCTCTAATGTAAGAGACTCATGTTGTAATTTCAAAATGAATTGTCCTATGAGTTTTTCCATTTCTTCAATCTGTTTTTTATGTTTCTTTGGAATTTTGTCATTACATTTTTGAATTTCCCACTTAGCTTTAACTAATTCCAAATAGGTAATCATGTTTTTAGCTATTTCTTCATTTCTATTTTCGCTCGACGAGTATAGAGAATGATCGAAAGCCTGTAATGCATCAACACTTTTAATTTGTATATGCATAAGAAGTATTTCATTAAGCTCATTAGCATTTTTAAAATGGACTTCTTTTTTTATTTCATTAATGCATGATAATAACGATTTGTAATCTTGACACTGGGGTAATTTTTGTAATTGATTTGCAATCACACCACCAGGATCTCTTTTTTTTAAACTCGACTTATTATCACGCTTATTTATAATTACTTCACCAGAATTTATTGCTTCCAAAACTTTATGACCAATATACTCACCCAGTTTAACTATGGAGACATCTTTTTCAGGTTGCGGATCGTCAAGCCAACTTTCAATATCAGCATATTCCTTGGTTTTATCAAGGTCTGATTTTTTAACTTCGGATGATGTGGGCTCTAAAACTTCTTTAGGAGTATCGATCGCAGTTTTTTCTGGTGTAACAATAGGGCAACGTTTTTTTATGTAATCGTAGCATTTTAAAAAATTTATAAAATAGTTTTTCATGGCACCCGATGGTTGTTCTCCCTTTTCTATGGATTTTTGTGCGCTCTTCGAATGAGCCATTAAAACAGAGGGATCAGGAACAACAGTATAACTTTTATCTTCAATTGATTTATTAATATTATCTAAGTATTCTTTTGATTGACTGTTTCTTAGAAGTTCTGTTAATTTCTCCTGTGACTTGTTAGATAATGCTTTTTTTCCATCCTTTAATATTATTGTTTGTTGAGATGTTATGACTTCAGCTATAATGCTCAGCGTAAATTGATCTTTATTATCGTAGGCTGCTTGCATTACTTTAATCCAATAACTATTGACTCTTTGGTGCGAATAACTGTCTGTGCAAGCATCTAACTCACTTTGAATTTTAGCTTTTAAATTGACACTGTAAATTTGATAAGGCGGTGGATTATCAGGCGATATTTCTTTATGCGGCTTATTTGTTGCAGGATCAATAGAAAAATACTCTCTCTCTGTATTAGCCAAAGCTGATAAGCTGGAAATTTTGAGTTTTTTTGCAGTTTCTATAGCAAGTTCGTGTTCAATGGCTCTCACTTGTTTTCTTAGTTTTTTTGTTTTTGGGCTAAGCTTGTTATTTACAAAATCACGTAACTCAGGGTCACTATTTAATTTTTTTAGATATTCTGTGCTTGGCTTTCCTTCTAATATGCTTTTTCTAGTCATGATAATTAAATAGTAACACATTGCCTTTTTTGATTTTGGGCTCTTTTCAACTTTTTTAATCTCGGGGCTTATTTCTTCTACCGGCGTTTCTTTTTTTTCTTTTTCCTTTTCATTTTTTTCTTCTTTTTTTCGTGCTTGTTTTTTCAGCCCATTTCCAACGTAATTTTTTAAAAAATTTATTCTAATTCGCGCTTTTTCGATTTCATCTATTTTCTCTTGAATTTCATCATAGGTCTTTTGTAAAGCAGGATCTGGGGTTTCTTTTTTATTTTGTTTTTCCTGGATATATTCTTTAAGTTCTTTTAATTCAGTGAGCTGTTTTTCTAATTGTTTCTTCAGAGAATGTATTGTATCAATCGCGCTGGAAAGATCTATTTCATTGTTTTTTTCCCCAGCTTCAAGAGTTTTTTTCCTATACTCTTCGAAAGCAATAAGTTCACTTTCTTCAAGACTTAAATGATCTATATATTTCTCTACATTCTGAAAACTATCTAACTGAGATTGATAATGATTTTTTTCTTCCCACATTTCTAAAAATTTTTCCATTTGACTTAATTGAGATGATATTTTCTCTAATGTATCAGTGTAATGAGCTAATTTTTCTGACGTTTTCTCAACAGAATCCAATTTTTCTATTACCGCAAGGATTTTACTGTTTTCAAGTACCATTCCAGCTTGTTCTAGCTTCTCTTTTTTATCGTATAATAATTTTTTAAATTCATTGATATCACCCATTCTTTCTAGCAATGCTGGATTTTCATTAAACTTTATTCCTCCCAGCATTCTGGCAGGATCAATAATAAGTAAATTAAGCAAATCTTCTCGAGTGATAAAATCAGGTAACTGCTCTGCATTTCTTAAGAAGAACGCTATCGTATTAAAAAGATCTTCATAATGTGGATCCCTCAGCGCTATGTCTGGAACAGCAAGGTTTTCTGGAGTAATGGTTTCTTCCATTGTTGTCTCATGAATGTATTCGCTAAGGCTTCTATGCTTCTTATCACTGTGATCATAATGTTTCAGAAATTCATCAAAAGTTGGATATTGTTTAAATAGATCTTTATAAGAACCAGCCATGCCTACATCGCCTTTTTCAGCTTTTGCTTTTAAATTTCCATACAATAGATGCTTTTTCTTTAATTGTTCCTGTAATGGCATCTCTTCATTAATATATTTCTCAAAATGTTGATGATTTTCATTTTCTGGAGTACGATTTTTCAAAAATTCATCAAAAGTTGGATATTTTTTAAGTAGATCCTTGTAAAGAGCAGGTATATCTGGATCGTTTTTCTCGGCTTTTGCCTTTAAATTTTCATACAATAGACGCTTTCTCTTTAATTTCACCTCTTCATTGTTGTAAGATTTTGATAAATAGTGATCTGCCTCAGAATTTATCTGCCTTTTAAATCTTTGATAATTATCATCCTCCAATGCTACGTGTTTTTTTAATCGTTGATACTTGTCATCATCTAATAACTCTTTCTCTGAAAATGCATCAAATGTTGGATATTGTTCGAATAGAGCTTTGTAAAAAACAGGTATACTTTCATCTTCTTGATCGGCTTTTGCTTTTAAATAGTCATAAATTGCGCGTTTTCTACTTATTTCATCTGGAAAATCTTTTTCTAAAAATGCATCAAATGTCGGGCATTTGTCTAATAGAGTCTTGCAAAAAGGAAACATACTTCCATCTTTTTTCTCAGCTTCTACTTTTAAACCTGCATAAGCTGCGCGTTTTCTATTTAACTTTACCTCTTCCTTGTTGTAAGATTCTGATAAATATTGATCCGCCATAGAATCGATATGAGCTTTTAATTTCTCATGTTCGGGATTACCTGATTGAGCGCCTCTCAAAAAATCATCAAATGTGGGATATTTATCGAGTAGAGTTTGATAGGGAGCCAGGTCATCTTCATTTTTTTGCTCGGCTTTTATTTTGAGTTTTAAATCTTCATAAATGATGCGTTTTATAACTAATTTTGCGTCTTCATTATTGTATACAGTTAAATTGATATATTTATGCAACGAGCTCCAGTTTATTTTTAAAGCTTCTGCTGCTGCAGCATCAATAGCTTTAATATGAACCTGTTCCGCTTCATTAAAATTCGACGATGAAAGATAATTTCCAATATATAATCTTGCCATACCTACACTGTATTTCAGTTTAGGGAACGATGCATCCTCTGTAGATTTTTCATCTACTTCTTTTTCATCGTTTACTTCAGTAGGAGCGCGTTTAAATAGATTTTCAACGAACTTTCTTCTAGATTTTGGTTTAGGGGGCGGTGCATTCTCTATAGATTTTTCATCTACTTCGTCTTCACCCTCCTTTTTTACTTCATCTTTTACTGTATCCTTTACTTCAGTAGGACCACTTTTAAATAAATTTTCAACAAACTCTTTTCCAATTTTTGCTTGTTCATCAGATGCTTTAGATCCTTCTTTATATTCGTTACTTCCTTTTCCTAAAAGTAAACGATCTAAAAATTTGGGTCTAGCAAAAAGATTGACGAAGTCTTTTTGTTGTGTAGGAAGACCCGAAAAACTGTGTACTATCGAGAATTCCTTATCAACAGTCTGTAAATTATATTTACACCATTCTATAAGATCTTTTTGTGAAATAGAGGATGCAAAATCTGTCTTTAATAACTTAATGATTTCACCATTTAGTGCTTCGATTTTAATCTCTAGCTCTGCGTTATCTTTATGTTTATCAAGTTCTTTTCTAGCTTCAAAATACTCATCAAACAGTTTCCGTGCTCTGCGTGCTTCAAGTTGTTTAACTTTAAGTGTTGCTTGTTTAGGCGGATCCTTTTTTTTCTTAGCCTCAAGTTTTTTTTCAGGCGAGCCCTTTTTTTTCTCAGCCCCGAGTTCTGTTTTAGGCAGACCCTGTTTTTCCTCAGACCCACCTTGCTTTTTTCGAGCTTGCATAATCCACCTCACCCTCGTGTGATAGTCATAAATATCATGAATTTAAAATAGTCACTTAGAAGTATAGTTGAGAATTTCCAAATAAGCCGGAAGGGCAATAAATTCAAAACGAATTTAAGTAAAAATGGAGCGTTTAATTTGATTAAATCCTAACAAAATCAAACAGTTAAAAAATAAAGCTTTCATTGAAAAGCACAAAGGTAAAAAGAGTAAAAACAGACACATATAAAGCGCGATTCCGGTGTGATCTACATTTAATTAAAACTTAAGTTCCTATGACGGCATCTGGAAATAAAATTTTCCGATTGCAGATATAAAATAGTCTGCGTAAAATGCTTTTTTTATTTCTCTCAATCGATAATAAAGGGGGCCGGACTTGTAGTGATTTAGGGTCTGGAAGAATATTTAATTTTAGGAGATGCAATTATGCCAGGTTCATATTCAACTGCTTTCAAAGCACTTTCATTAGATACTCATCAAGTAGCAAGCTTAACTGGTGTTGCTACTGGTTTAGGAGTAGCAGGAATAACAGGAGTTGCTGAAACAGCACATTTGTCAGCATCTACAGCAAATACATTGGGGACACTCCTTGCTGTTTCTGCTCATTATATCGTACCAGCTGTGACCCTTGGGATGGGAATTTCCCGAATCTTCTCAGGTGCGGCAGATTTAGGGCGCAGTTTTACTGTGAGTGAGACCGACTTACAAGAATATGATGCTAGTAGGCATCACAGATTCCCTATCCCTATGAGTGCTGCGGCACGTTTACGCTGTAGGGGTATATATACTGCATTGACAGGGATACCCGTAACGTATTTCGGTGTTGAGGCAGCGCTGGCTGCAGGAGCTGGCTCCTTTTCATCAGCATTTGCATTCGGAGCTATGGGACTAGGAATTGCGGCTACAGCGGATTTCCTCGCTCAAGCAGCTAATCTTATGGAGAACAAAAAATCCTCTCGAGCAGATGTGATATCAACTTTGTGTAAAGGCCTGGAAGCTGCTGGCTGGTTCTTGGTAATGAGTCATCCTGTTGTCGCTGGCTGTTTTTTAGCCGCTTCTTTTTTACACAAACTCATTTGTGGTACAGTAATACAAGATGTAAAGACTGATCTGAAGGTTGCTAGAGCTACTCTTTTTCCTAGTGCTGACAATGTTAAAGATACTATCTACGCACTACCTGCTGATGCTTCTTCAGCACCTTCACCACATAAGGACAGGAATGGCAAAGTTATCCCTTCCGCTCACCCTTCTGCTAGGAGCCTAAAATAAGTAAGGATAACCCTATAATTTTCGCCTTCTGCTTAGGAAGGCGAATCTAATATGCATATATAGAACACGCTCATTTTAAATATAATTGTTCTGAATGTGATATCTTGTAATGACTATCAGGATCCCAGTAGTTACAGTCTTATTGGCTTTTGTGCATTTTCCGGCAACCAATAAGGATGATAAGTCTCATCATAAATATCCCATGAGTGTGCACTAAAAGCAAAATTCTCTGTTTTTAGCATGACCCACGCTACAAATTCAGCTGCAATGTCAGGATCAATGATTTTTTTTTCAGATTGAATATAAAAATCCCGATTAGGCAGTATTTTTGCATCTGCATTCTTCAGTTGGCATGTCATCGGTGTATCCATCATGCCTGGTCTTAACGTAGCACAATAGATTTCGTTGGCATTCATTTCAGCATTGAGACAGTGTATGGCAGACTGCATGGCTGCTTTGGTTGTGCAATAAGGCATGAGCCCAGGGATCGCAAGATTTGCAGCGCCGGATGTAATATGCAAAATTCGTTGTCCTTTTGTGATCCACGGTAAAAGATCATGTGTAATCAGCAAAGGTGCTAAATAATTTATTTCACTATGCTGACGTAACAAAGCTTCAGTGGTTAACTGAAATGAACAAGGTTCAAGTATGGCTGCATTATGAATAATAGATAATTTTTTTTGTTTATCTACCTGATCATGAATCACTGACCTGCCATGTGCTGTTGCAATATCCGCAATAATAGGCTCGATGTTGGAAGAAGCGCCGGCAAGTTCTTCCAGTAAATTTTTACTACGCCCAACTGCATACACATAACAATTATTTTTTGCAAATTTTAAAGCGAGAGCACGTCCCAACCCGTAGCTGCATCCTGTAATTAATACTGTGTTAATCATAATTTAATTCGGAGGCAGGCGGAGAACTAAAGAAGTTGTACTGTATGTCATGATCATAGGCATCCATCCCCTCTGCGCGTTTAAGAATACCGCATAACAATGTAGCGGGATAAGCACAGACAAGCAGTGTTAAAAGCTTGGCTGAAATGCTAATCAGTGTCAGCTTAAAAAAATAACTGGTTTGCGATGTTTTCATGAATAAGCCAAATGCAAAAAGATTTGAGAGTGTTGAATAGAGAATGGCAGTCAACAGCGAAGAAGTGACACTGCGCATCCAAAAATAATTGCCATTGGTTAAAATTTTCCATTTCGATAATAGAATAATATTTAATGTATTCGAAAATAAACTGCATACCACCACAGAGAACCAGACAAGATAGATACCATTAAACAAATGATCATAAGCCAGAGGATCTGGCGGTGTGCTGGATAGCGTCATCGATGTTGTTGAGGAAGGAATATGAATGATTACTTCCATCGTAAAAACAAAAAGTGTATAGGTAATTAATCCAGCAAATAATGTTCTTCTTGCCTCATAGTATCCATACACTTCTGTGATCACATCCAGTAGCATGAAATAGGTTCCTGTAAACAAAATAGAGATAGGAATAACTCCAATAAGCGGAAAATCAATGAGTTTTCGCAACAGGATGCTGGGTAATAAAAAACAAAATGAATAGATCGAGATGAGGTAGGGAAGATAGCGATAGGATTTGTTGTTACTTTTAGGATGTAACGCGATGTTGTTGTGAGACAAAATACACCTGTAATGAATGAAGTCAAATCAGAAGGGATTAGTAAGGGGGTGGAAAAATTATATCAATAATCAATAAAAAGTAAATTTATTTTTCACTAAATTTTAACGTAAATGGATATAATTGAATAAATTATATCCAATCATGGCATGTATGAAGTTAGGTCTTTTTAAAGTTTCTTTTTAGTTTTTAAAGTCGCTTAGGGTCTGTTGACAATTTGCTAGGCCGAGGTGGAATGCCTTGATTTTCGAGCACCGCAGCGCAGTTGACATGCGAGTCATAGAGCCGCGGAGCGCAGGAAATCAAGGCATTACGCCCGGCATAGTAGAATTGTCAACAGACCCTAATTTTATGAGTACAAGAATGCCTTGATCTTGGGATAACAGTTATATGCCTATTCCATCTCAAGATGTGATTTGTCATCCTGAGCCCTTACCAGGGTAAACTCCGTGAAGGATCAGTTAAAACTCGAGTCATCCTTCACTGGAATTTATCCTACATCATCGTCATTGATCAGCAGCCGCTATTTATTTGCTAACATGCCATGTGGATCAATAATGAATTTCTTTGGTGCGCCAGCATCGAATTCACGGTAAGCGCGAGGTGCATCTTGTAAACTGATCACTTCAACGTTGACATTTTTTGCAGGCTGGATCCGATTATTCAGAATAGCCATCATCAGTCTGTAATTGTAATTCATGACAGGTGTCTGACCTGTATGCAGTGACAATGCTTTTGCCCAGCCCACACCAAAATGCAAGTTGAGAGATCCGTGTTTGGCTGATTCATCTTTTGCGCCTGGATCCAGGGTGACATAGAGACCAGGAATGCCAATTTTTCCAGAAGCTCGTGTGACATCCATCATTTGATTTAAAACCTCAGCGGGCTGGTCCTGTCCTTCACTTGTTCTTGCTTCAAAACCGACACAATCCACTCCGCAATCGACTTCTGGTACGCCTACTATTTGCTTGATTTGATCAAGTACCGTCTCTGAACCAGCTGAAAGATCAATTGGATGACAACCAAATGACCGCGCATGTTCAAGACGCTCTTTATTGAAATCGGCTATCATGACAACGGATGCGCCCAATAAAAATGCTGAAGTTGCTGCAGCCAAGCCAATGGGGCCCGCACCAGAAATATAAACTGTCGATCCCGTAGTGACGCCTGCGTTGATACATCCATGATAACCCGTTGGTAATATATCGGTAATCAATGCAAGATCCAAAATTTTTTCCATCGCTTGATCTTTATCTGGAAATTTTAGTAAAACCCAGTCTGCATACGGAATCATGACATATTCAGCTTGTCCACCAATCCAGCCACCCATGTCAACATAGCCGTAAGCGCCGCCAGGTTGGTTTTCATTGACTCTAAGGCATACGTTAGTATATGCAGTTTTACAATTTCTGCAGCGCCCACAAGATACATTAAAAGGGACTGAAACCAAATCACCGATTTTTACTGTTTCAACATCGCGACCTGCTTCAATGACTTCGCCCGTGATTTCGTGCCCCAAGACCATGCCAAGCGGTGCGGTTGTCCGCCCTCTCACCATATGCTGATCACTACCACATATATTGGTAGCAACTACTTTTAAAATGACGCCATGTTGAATATTGCGACCTGCAGGAGTCACGAATTTGGGATACTCAATTGTTTTAATCTCAACGATTCCACGTCCGGTGTAAACTACGCCTTGATTGCTAGCCATCTATTTCTCCATATAAAATATTCCATTAACCATCTCATTAATATCAATGCCAACTTTTTTCATTCTATGAAGTAAATCAGAAAAGAAAGTTTGATAATCGCAATAATATTTTTTATAACCATATTCATTAAACTCCTGTTGGCGATCCATTCTCTTTAAATAAATCAAAAAACATTAATGGATGTTCATCAGAATGATTTGCCTCTGTATCTAACAAGATAAAACCGGATTTTTGATAAAAAGCGATTGAATCACGCTTAGCATCTACTACTAGGAATCGACATCCTACATGCGGCATAATTGCCAATTTCATATGGTTGATGCACCAATCTAAAAATCTTGTACCAAACCCATTACCTTGCAGTGCTTTATCTACAGCGAGTCGTGCAATTTTAACTGCGGGAAAACCTTCATATCTTGAAGTGTCTGCAGACTCTTGTGGACGTTGACCTTCATTTAGCACAATCTCACTATTCATGAGCGTGATATATCCCCAGATACGTGAAGGTGAGGAAGTTTGATTAACAAGCACATACGTCTTTGCAATTTCATATTGATGAAAATTAAACGCTGTTTTCTTCAAAAAGATTTTTAAAGGAGTGTAAGCTTCGCTGCCAAGAGAAAGCTTTGTTGTATCATCGTCGGATAAAATTTGGCGGAGAGTAAAATTTTCAGTATCTACCACATGCTAGCCTTAGCCTTTTTGAGACACCTGTTTTTCTTTTTTTATTGGGCTAAAAGTAGCATATCCTTTGGCTAGATACTCTTCGGCTAACGGGCGGCCACGAGCAATAGCAGCCTGCGCCAACGGATTAGGCGTAGGATCATTAACTTGCTTTAAAAAGGCATCAGCATCTTTACCAGATAACCGCCAGCCTGAAAATGTGGAAGTTTTAATAGCCATAATTACACCTTTCAGTTATTACTTTATTAATATACTACATTTTGACTGCATTTTACTCGGTTTCATTGTTTTTCAGCAAGTTAAATAGATGTTTTTTCAGCAGCACAAAAATGATTGTCGCATTTGGTCTTAGAATGCGTCGCGGTAGCCTCTTGTAACTTATTGATTCTATTCCTCGGGGTGACATGATTCGAACATGCGGCCCCTGCTTCCCGAAAGCGAAAACACTGTATTTTTCGATCAACCAATATCATCCGCGATAAACATAAAATTATTTTAAATCAATCTATTATAATTATTTAGCTACCTCTGTTGTGCTTTATGCTCTTTTCTCTTAGACTCAACTTACAACCTATTTGCAACCTAAAACTAACGTGAACTTACTACATGAAAGCGACGATCAATAACAGCTTGTTGCCAAAATTAAAACCACAATCAAAGTGTTATGATGTGTGGGACGATAGGGTAGGCGGGTTTCATTTGCGTGTCAACCCAAACGGAAAAATGGTTTATCGCTGTGCTTATGCGCGTAATAAAGTGGCAACCATTGGTAAAGCAGAATTACTTACGCCGGCGCAAGCGCGTGATCGAGCTAAGCAGCTGTTGGGCGATGCGGCGATGGGTGTGTATCCTGATATTTCTAATTCACGTGTCATAGGCAAGCTCACATTGAATCAATATATCGACTCGCATTATAGTGAATGGCGGCTATTAAATCGGAAAAATGCATCGGATGATATTGCACGTTTGAAAGTCAATTTCCTGAAGGAGTTTGGCAGCCTGCTTTTATCAGATATTACTCCATTACTTATTGAGAAATGGTGCTCAAAAAAATTAACCAAAGGTACTAAGGCGGCAACAGTTAATCGTGATGTCACCGTTTTAAAATCTGCTTTGTCAAAAGCAGTTGAATGGAAATTTATTGAAAATAATCCCTTGCTTGCACTTAAACCAGCGAAGACAGATAAATCAGCGAAAGTACGTTATCTCGATAAGGAAGAAATTGAACGCTTGCGCTGTGCGCTTGATGAACGTGAAATAAAGTTAATGGAAGAGCGTAAAAGTGGGAATGAGTGGCGGCGGGAACGAGGATATCCTGAATTAGCCAGTGATCCGCTAGATTACATGAAATCACTCGTCTTACTTTCCATCAATACAGGATTGCGGCGAGGAGAAATATTAAGTTTAAGGTGGGAAAATGTAGATTTTATCCAAGCATTAATTACTGTAACAGGCGAAACTGCAAAAAATGGTAAGACACGCCATGTTCCTCTTAATACAGAAGCCTTGAATACTTTAAAAAGATGGCAGCTAAGGACAGGTAGTATGAGTGAACTCGTTTTCACGGGTAAAAAAGGCGATAAATTAAAAAGTATTAAGAGAGCATGGGCAGGAATTTTAAAATTAGCCCAAATAAAAAATTTTCGTTGGCATGACCTACGTCATCATTTTGCATCTAGACTAGTTATGGTGGGTGTTGATTTAAACACCGTACGTGAACTGCTGGGACATTCTGATTTGACGATGACATTGCGATATGCCCATCTAGCTCCAGAGCACAAAGCTAATGCAGTAGCAAAGCTAATAGAGGTTGGGCGGTATGAAGAGGTGCAATATTGATATCAACAAATGAATTTAAAACTGAATAAAGCATAACTTGCTTGGATGAATCAATGATACCAAATATTATTCCATTAAAATTTCCTAAAATCATTAGCTCTGCGAAACGTTTATCATCGAAAGGAACCTCTCAAACGACAGAAAATAATTTATTTTGTTTAAAGATTGATGATGCCTATATTAATCAATTATTTCCTTTGATAGATAATGAGCACGTGAAAAAGCCAGATTATTTTGGTGAAAAATCTGTAGGTGCGCATATCACTATTATTTATCCAGAAGAAAATAGAAATGTTAATGTACATGATTTGCATCAAGAGCATAGTTTTTTTGTTACAGATATCGTTACCGCCGAAATTGGTCAAAAGACATATTATGTACTTTTAATTGAGTCGCCATCTTTATTGGAATTAAGAAAAAAATATAGCTTACCTGATCTTTTATCCTTTAAGGGTTATTTAATAGGGTTTCATATCACGATAGGTGTAAAAATTTAAATATGAAGGTATTAAATGAAGAAGAAACAATCTAAAAACTCGCTGGTTAAAGCCAAGCAGTCAAGTGACATAGCTAATATATTATACGAGCGCATAGCTTCTGTTATCCGTGATGCTAGAGCAAGTATCATGCGATCCGTTGATACGACTATGGTGAAAGCGTACTGGCATATAGGACAGCATATCGTTGAAGAAGAACAAAGCGGTGCTATATGGTAAGGAATTACTTAGAGATGTTTCTGCCAAATTAAACAAAGAATTTGGCCGCGGTTTTGGCGTTACTACCCTTGAAGATATACGTAAATTCTATTTGGCTTATACAGTCATTGATAAGGATGGAAAATCCCACGCAGTGCGTGGGGAATTGCAACCCCCTAAATTTCACCCTAATTTGTCGTGGACTCATTATTGAGCACTCAGATTATTGTAACAGAAGAGTTAATTCATTATGGGATAGGGAAAATAGCCCTGTCTGAACAGGGCTTGAATATTTATCAATTAAAACGATCAATCCTATTTTTTAATAACCAGGTATCTAAGTCATTTTTAAGGTAGCGAATACTCCTGCCAATCTTTAAAAATTCCGGTCCGGCAGTCCTATTTTCACGTATGCCATCCATGCGGTCTTTTCGTAAAAAACTTCGGCTCATTCCAATATATTCCGCAGCTTCTTTTTCAGTTAAGGTAATTTTACTCATGCTTTGCCTCGTGAGAGATGAAATTAGGATAGTCCTCTCGCTGCCATAATGAACGGCAAAGTCCTATGAGAAATAATACTCACATTTTATAAATAGAATGTCAACAGATCGAATGTATAAAGTGATATTACTCAGTTACCTTATAAAGTTATTTACTCTATTATTTTTGCCACTCCAGCAAATGTGTTAGTGAATTATATTAAACAAACAACAGGAGTTGAAAAATATAATTTTTCAGAGAATTTTAATCTCTGTGAAAATTTTGTTGATTTTGATAAAGCATAATCACCTAATGTCAACATAGGTTTGATATAAACTCGAGAGGCGTCCAAGATACTTTAAGTAAACAGCCTCATCAACTTTAAATAAAGGCAGAGGCTGTTAAATAAATAGCTAGCTAAAAATTTATGTCTTCTTTATTGTTATTTTGCTAGTTATTGCTGTGTCTGCCGTAGCACTGTGATCCGCTTGAGCAATAGTAGTAGAGAGATGGCTTAACCAGTGGCCTGCTCCTGCTTTATGCCCGACCCACAATGTAAAACCTCCACCGAGAATACCACCAGCTACCGTTCCAACTGTCGCAGCAGGGATAGAACCAATTCCCGCTCCCGCCGCTGTACCTGCAGCAGCACCCACCTTAGCCCCAGCCCACGCACCTGGCGCAGCCTGAGTAATACACTCTATGAGTCGCAATACTTGTTTCCATGCCCACCACCCTAGTGTAAGCCCAAGCTTTTCTTTTAATGCCTGTGCTGCTGTTGCAATTGCTAGAACACCAAAGTTTTCACCAGCCTCTTCCTTAGTCATTGGTGTCTTTGGAGTCTTTTCTTTTAACGCTGTTATTAGCTGGTCCAACTCCGTTTCTCCGGGGTATTCTTGATCAGAGCGTTTTGCTTCTCGGTCAGCTTCATGTTGTTTTGAAAAAGCCACTGCTATTTTATTTAGAGAATCAATTAAATCACTACCAAAAAAAGCAGTAATCGGTTTTTGTTCTTCCTCAGAGAAGATGGCATGCTGAATTGAATTAACTGGATGTAGTGTATCGAAGTCATCATGTGTTTCTTCATCCCTATGGCTAAATTTGCTTCTACCAAAGGTAGTAGCCGTAGGGGACAACGCTGAGTTTTGTACTAGGATGGCGAACAGATCTTTGCGCAAGGATTTGTTTTTGGTAATATTGATCTAAGGCTTTTGCATATCCTTTAAATGTATCAGCTGGGATCTTCGGAGAACTAGCTACTTCCTCATCACTATCTTCATCTTGAGGTGGAAAATGACTACCTGCTTTAGCTTCTAACAGGTATTTATTATCTTTAAAAAGTACTAAATCCTTTGCTTGGTCTTGTTCCACAAGGCTTTGATAGGATGCCGGCAGGTGAGTAGCTAAATGTAATTTCGTATCTTGTTCTGTGGCCTTCTTTAACCTTACAACATACAATGTATCTTTTTCTCGCTGATCATTTGCAGGAAGACCGAAATTGTCTTCCAATTCTTCTAATGTTGCGACATCATGTTCTATAATAACGATTTTTTTAAAATCTTGAATTAAACGGCCTTGCATATTTAGTTATCCTCTTTTTATTTAACCTACTAAAAAACCAATTCAGAGTATCTTTCTGCGCAAGATTTTAACATGTATATTTTTTAATACAAGTAGTAGCCTTTGCTATTTTTCAGGCTTGATAGTCCGGGCAATTTTAAAATGGAGCTTAGACCCTGACGGATTTTCACAATAAAAAATATAACACTTTGAATAAAAATAATTGACGTGCATTGAGATTTTGTATTTTCTATTCGTCGCCAAACCAATAGAAAAGAAAACCCACTGCGGCCTGTTAAATTATTACATAACTTCTTAGATAATTCATGCTAATTAATTGATAAAAAAATCATTCGAACTTTATTTCGGCGGCCATTATTGTGACGAATGCCAGATTTCATAATACATAGTTTGAAACCATTGTAAAGTTAGGGCGGGATTTCGCAGGGTAGGTGCTAAAATAAGGGCATCCCGATATAAATAGTAAATTATCAGATAGTATTTACCTGATCCCCTACTAAGACCATATAAATAACTGATTGTGTCAGACCATCAAATTTTAATAATTTGTTTGCTTCATTTTCATAATATCCACCAACATTAATACTGGCTAAGCTCATTGCTGTTGCTACAAGGTTAATATTCTGAGCGATATGACCCGCTTCTAAAAATGCAAATCTATAACCGCGATCACCGTATTTCTGTGTGCTTCTTTCAAAAACAGCTGTTAGAAAAATTTGTAAAGTTGAATTTTTCACTAAATTAGGCTGCATTAATAAATTTTGTACTTGAGCATCACAATTTTTATTAATTAATTGACGTAATTCTTTTCTTATAGGATTGTAATAATATAGACCAGAATCCATGTCAGATTTTTGGTTTTCATTGATTGAAAGATGAAAAAAAATTTCAATAGGATAAAGAGCACCAGCAGAAGGTGCATAACGTGAAGACTTGCCATTTTTTAGTGTATAACTAGATAAAAATAAGGTAGATATGTCTGTTAAGCTAAATTGACCTCTTGCTATGTTTTCCTTAGAAGTGCGGTTTCTTATAGCATTTACAAGCGACATATCTAAATTTTTGTTGCTATCAGGCAAAAAAATAGTAGGACAATGTGAGTAAGGAATCATTGCATCACTTGGCTTTTCTTTGATTATTTTATCTTTGGGATAATTGCCTACATTGAAGTGAGAGCATCTTGAATTCACATGAAATAATTCCCATAAGGTTTCATTATCATGACTAGGTGATAAAATTTCATCCCATTGTTTTTTCATAACGATCTCTTTATATTTTTTACGGGAAAGGGTGAGGTACATTATTCATTTTAAATGAATCATACAACATATTGAATCCTAGCTGAGGCGGAACAGTATGCAATCTTTCGCAGATAAACTCAGAATTATTATAGCCAAAAGCCAGCGGATGCAATTTAGGGATAATGGCTCTGATTACGTATAAGCCATAATCTTTAATATCATCGGTTGTGACATCAGCTAATAATACTTTTAATCCTAATTTTGAGAAAATTTGAACTACAGATGTCAGAGATGTAACATGCGGCATTTCTTTTATATCAATTTGATTTGTGGATTCAAATAAAAAATTAGCTAGATATAAATTCTCTGGGTTTAACCAAAATTTCATATGGTCTTTTTGGTTTTTAACAGTATCATGGCTTCGATAACCATTAATAGATTCTGGATCAGATAAAAGACTGTGACAATAAGATCGAGTTAACTCTACCTCTTCCAACGCAGAGAGTATTGCAAGTTCAGGAGATAATTTACATGCTGCAGAAATGACAAACCCTGGGTTACCTGGTATTGTGCAACGTAGTGCAACTAAAACAGTCGGAAGTTTGATGTCTGTTGTTATATCAAATAAAACAACTTCTTGATTGATGGCAGCATATTCTTGAACAATGACTTGAATATAGTTTGGAAGAGTTGCTATGTTAATTTTTGGAGGAGACAATTTATTACGCCAAAAAATCATGAATGCATCTCTTTCAACGACTTCACAAATAGCAGTAATAGCAGACAGCTCATAACTTGAGTGACAAGCTAGTCCAGTAGAAATATTTTGTGTTATTTTTTTCTCAGAATCTCCATAAATATAAGGTAAATAGATATAAGCAGCGGGTACATAATAGGTTGCATTACTGCTTGTTATCTCAGTAGCGGGCGCCCATCTCACTTTTTCTGATATAGTAAATTCTGTCCAGGGAAAATGATTGCTTTTATATAGGTCAGGGTGATATTTTAAAAATTCATTGGGGTCAATGCAGGGAAATTTTTTTTCTTCATACGCACAAAAAGGCAGATGTTCTTTATCATAAATAGCTGCACAATACCGTTCAATCCCTTCGCCTACTGCCTTTGCCAATGCACGTTCACGAGACAAAGCAACTCCTGTTGTGACACGAAAATTTTTCTGCTTGCAAAATGCATTAGTATTACACATATAAGCATTATAATGAAAAAATAAAGATAAATTATCTACTGATTTATCTTCTTGAACAGAATGAATGATACCTACTCGCTGATCTAAAAAATCATTAACAGCATGAGCAAGAAGTTCCATGCTAGGATTATGCATAGGGTGTGCTGCTACAAGATTTACAATGAGGTACCCGTAATACTTTATGGCTTTGCATTTTTTGAGTTATAAAATTAATAGTAATGAGCCTGCCGCTATTTTGTGTATAAGTCTCCGTAAAAATTTTAACTAATTCCATACAAGCCAATCCTGCAAGTATCATAGGCATCACAGGGTGAAAACCATTGGTGCTAAATGTATCAAGAAACGTTTCGTTCGATGTTCGTGTTAATTCCGGCGAAGAAAGATTCGCATTTTCGCGTGTGACAAGACATTCAAAGCACGGAGTAACATTTGGTATAGTATATAATCCGATGTAGCCATAAATATTATTTAAGGCAAGCGGAAAATAAGGCCAATTTCTTTCTAAGCTTATTTTATTCCAGAAGCTTAATGCATGGGTGGAGTTCGTATCCGTAGCTGCAATAATACAATCGTAGTTCTCTTGAGAAGTTTCTAAAAAATCGTATAAAGAGCATATTTTTTGATCTTTATCGAATAACAAAGTGGAGTCATATAATGCTGGATCGTCAATGAGAGTGATGTTTTGAAACCCAGATAATTTAAGTGCATATAAAAAATGCTTAGATATGGCGTTAACTCCTGCTAGGAGTAATTTTATATCACTTAATAATTTTCTTTTTGAATGAGTAGTATTGAAGTGCCAATAGAAAATATCTTCAGGATTTTCTGCAGTAATGCGTTCATTTATGCTTGTTTCGGTAACATGATAAAGAATATTGCGTTTTAATAATGCACTCACAAGAGTTTCTATTGCGCTAGTTTCTGTTGCATCAAATTGAGAGAGTAACTCATTTTTATTAATACTGATATTAGCTAGCTGAAGTATTTTTTTTATCGCGAAGTAAGCGTTTTCTCCTATCACTTTAAACTTAGTTATTCCTCTTGAAATAAGCGCCCCCTCATCAATTTTAATCAGATGAGAGGGATAAGCTTTTAGTTTCATATTATGCATGAGATTAAGAAATTATTTTCATTCTTCATGAGAAGCAGCACAGGGCACTGCTTTTTCTTGATTTAACTCAGAATGCATTTCAAAAATTTCTTCATTGATCGTTGTAATATCCTCAACTTTAAAATCTTTTTCCATTTTATTTCTCCCAAAGAAATGAAATGTAGATTATAATACGTTAGCGATTTTTGTCAATGTAATGACAGCATTTTTATTAAATATTTTTTAATTTTTTACAGGAAAATAATGAATAATTTATCGAATAACACTTATGTTTTTGATGTGGGTAATCGAGACAAGCTTCGTTTAGGAATTTTAAATAATGTTTACAATCCTTTCACTCAAAATGCTTTGTTGGAATTAAATATTAAAAATAAAAAATGCATTGTTGATATAGCTTGTGGACAGGGAGAATTAACTTGCTGGATGGCTGAACAAATTCAACCCGATGGTATGGTTATAGGTATAGATATCAGTGATGAGCAGCTTGCTTTAGCTCAACAACTTGCTCAGCAAAAAAACATAAAGAATATTTTATTTTTAAAAAAATCTATTTTTGACCTTAATAGTAACGATTTACCCATGTGCCCCGATTTAATTTATTGTCGCTGGCTTCTTATTCATCTTGAAAATAACAAAATTAAGCAAGCTATGAAAATTTTGTATAATTTATTAAGCGCTGGTGGCATGATGGTGCACGAAGAAGTGATGCTACAAGAAAGTAATACAGAAGGATTGGTGCAATCATATAAGCTATATTTAAAGTTATTTGAAAAATTAGCGAAAAAACTAGATATAAACTTTGATCTTGGATCAAAATTGCCCCAGCTGTTTTCGGAGATCGGGTATCAGCAGCCCAAAATTAAGTTAATTAAACCTAGATTCTCATCAGAACAACTTAAATTCTTTCAGATTGACTTAGAAAGTGCTATTTCTGCATTTGAGCGATTTAATATTACTACTGAAAATGATATCAACCAATTAGTTCAATTAATGCAGAAAGATATAGAAAATGGCTTTGATATGTCTATGACAAATTATTTTGTATATGGATTTAAATAGGGTCATAGCCACTCGCTATTTCCTTATTAGGCGTACTCTGTAGCATAAATGGATTGAAATCTACTCCATAATCATATACATCAGTATTTTCTTTTCGTTTTAATAGCATAACGATACTCGTAGCTGGTAGAGCCATCGTGATCGCAAAAACTATTTTGTAAGAGTAAGTAAAAAAGATAATTTTGAGTAAGTTGGAACCGCTTACTACATGAGCAAATAATATTGGCATGGAAATAATGACCAGTATTGCTTCGCCTATGAGTGATGAGCCAATGCTTCTTAGCCAAAAATGTTTTCCTCTCGCCAAAATTTTGAGCTTTGAGATCGCGTAAATGTTTATAAAAATCCCTGCCAAAACACCTACGACTTCGGCAATCGTGCCGCGTAATAATGAACCAAAAGCGTAATGATAAGTGCTTTGAATGTTCGGGTCTGGTGAAGGAATTTTTATCAGGAAATAGACGCTTAATGCAAAAATAAAATCACATAAGAAAACGAGCCAGATAGTTTTTCTTGCTTCTGAATACCCATATACTTCTGCAATAATATCAGTAATTGTATACGTAAATGGAAAAACTAAAGCTTCTGCGGACAAAAATATTGAGCCTACTTGAACAAATTTATAAGTTAACGCTAATGACAGCAAATCAGCAGTTAAATATAACATACAGAGTAACGTCAAATAACGATAGCATTTTTGTGGTTGCATTTTATCGCCCAAATTTTTAAGCAGTTATTGTTAAATTAACTCTTCCTTCTTACTTTTTGTAATTTTTGTTTTTGCTAATAGTAGCGCAATTTTTTCCTGTAAAATAGACTCACTTCCTTGTGTGTAGCCAATATCATACACATCGTAAAAGCTTAAATTTTTTAATAACTCATTATCTTGTGCAATTTCAGCAGCTGTGCGAACAAAATGCTGTTGTTCTAGTGTTTCAATTGTGAAAATATATTGCTTAATTGTTTTATCAAAACGTTTGGCTATAATCTTATAACTGGGTTTTGAATAAGAATGGTTAAGGAATTCAGTTAATTTACCCTGAGCTGCTTGCTGAATCATTTCTGCGTGAAAATCATTAAAATCAGATAAATTATAATTATCAGCAATAATTTGAGCAGCTGTTAATTGGATTGCACAGTTTTTATTTGCAACTTGCACTATAAATTCAGTTTCACCAGGAATATCAGATAGCTTTTTAATTTTTATAATTTTAAATGGTTTTGTTCGTCGGGTATATTCTAATAACGCTTTATATTCTTTAATGATTTTATGTAATAAAGTCATTAAAAAATTTTCACGATGGGTAGAATGATTAGAGTGACTATGATTCATAATAAATGCTTCCTGCGCTATATTGGGAGGATGTTTTTTCTCAAATTTTTTCTAAATTCAATAACAACACCTAAAATTATATGCTCTGATGTCAGTGGGGCAATATTATACCCTTGAATGAGTGATTTTAAATAAATTTTTTCTTCATCAAAAAGAGCTTGCTTAACTGTAGGAATTTTCTGCCCGCTTTTATATACAATAATAAAATCTCGATGTTCAGGTGTAAGAGCAGGATCCACTATTAATGCGGTTCCTTTAATTAAATTTTCCCAATCATCTTCTTCGACTATTAATGCATAAGTATTTTTACCACAATCATGCTCAGTGACTATAGTGGAGTGAGATTGATTGTGAGTATTTGGCCACTCAATTGTTTCCTCCCACGTTAATAATGGAATAGAGTGCATTGTAGCGGGATTTTTTTGGTAGTGTCCTTTAATGCGTATCGTTGGTAAAGGCTCATTACCTATAAGTTGGTCTAATGTAATGGCAAAGAATTCTGCTAAGGGTATTAACGTAGTTAAAGTTGGATTTGGATTAGAGTGGTTGCGAATTTTTTTAATGGTACTAGCGGGTAATCCTGTACGTCGGCCTAGTTCGTCGGCACTTATATGCGTCTCAGTCATTAATAGATTTAAGTTATCACACAGTTTATCGAACATAGACCTGGTAAGCCTGAATGGTAGATAGATCGGTATTTTATTAGCTATTTTTTAAAAAATCTACTTAAATCGTTTTTTTTATATCGATTATTAAAAATTAATCTCTTTTTAAGTTGAATAATCGACATTATAATGTCAATATAGAGGACTTGATATGGTCGTTTTTACAACAGAATAGTTTTTATGAGGGTTTAATCATGGTTTATCGTGATAAGGTTCACAATACTAAGGGGTTTGTAGAAAAAGATAAGATTGCATCGTTGGTTCAGGCTGTCAAAATACTTGAGTTTCAGAATATCCAAGATGTGCTAGAGGCTAATCAATTACTTTCCCTTATTTTCGATGAATGGTATAGCTTAAATGAAAAATATAAAAAGAAGCTGTATGAACGAAATATCATTAATAAAAAAATATATGCTCAGTATGAAGCTGAAGGGCAAATCATTATAGGATTGGCTGCTTTTTTAAATGAAAAGATGCTTTTGTTTGTTAGTAAGTTATTAGAGAGTAATACTAAAATATACTAACTTTTCTCG
>JBGAPT010000009.1:0-62454 GCA_044221135.1 Gammaproteobacteria bacterium | reverse complement strand
CCAATAGTCACGCTTTGCTGTTTTCTCTGTGTTAATTGCTAATGAATGTATTTTTTGCATAATGCCTCCGTTTTATAGAAGCGTGCATCATGCCTGAGATGAAAAGGGGTGTGTAGGTGTGGTTAAATTAGCGGATACAAACTATCAGACTCGATAGGAACTAGTTGATTAACAAGTGCTTGAAGAGTGTTTTCTCTAGAAGAGGTCATATTATGCCCTATTAATTTTTAATTGAAAATTTACTGTACTAAATTTTGTAGAATTATACACATATTTTTTCAGAAAACACAAATTTTGGATAAAATTGTTTTGGTTTTGCTAATGATAGGTAAAAAGAAAAAAATGTTATAATTTCTCCTCTTTAAACAAAAGGAGAATGTACAATAAGCGGGTATGATTATTTCTAAGTTAATTGAAATTATGTTTTTTTATATTACTAGGGATCTCGTGCTGTGTTTTACTAGAAGTTGGTTTGTGAGATATGGGTGATTTTTCTGTCCAAATCTGACTGGTTCTTAATTTACGAGAGATTTTCTCAAATACTTTTTTCGCTGGTTCATTTTTCGGATCAAGTTGGAGAGCAGCATGATAGCTTTCGGCTGCTTCTTTAAATCTTTTTTGTTTTTTATAAAATTTACCTTGATCACAATATGCGGTGACTAAATTCTTATAGGATTCCAATTTTTCTGCTCCTTCTGGATTAGATTGCATCTCCTTGGCTTTTAATTTCATTTCATTTGCTAGTGCATCCCAATGACATTTGATAATATCAGAATGTATCTTATCTTGGTTATCCAAGGCATCTTTATTAGTTGGATCAATCTTTAAAACAAGAGAGTAGCTTAAAAGTGCTTCTTTTAATAATTTTTGACGAGTGTTGCAATCATTGTTTTTTAACGCTTCTTGATAAAGTTCAGCACTTCTATTTTTTCTATTTTCTCTATCATTTAATATCATCGATTTAAGATGCTGCGCATTAGCCTGACCAGCCAGTGCTTTTTGATCTCCTGCATCAAATATCAAAGCAATTTTATAATTTTCTAGTGCTTTGTTGAGTGATTCTTCCAATTCCCTGTTGTATATGCTTTTTTCACCTCCATGTAAATATATATAATACACTTCCTTATAAAGGTCATCAGCTTGTTTGATGTAAGAATTTTTGTAGAAAGCAAGTAAAAAGGGGTTGATTTTTTGAGCTTTGAATTTGTTAACGAGCCTTTCTAGTTGTTCTTTTGCCTTCTGGTCCAGTGGATTTTCCATCAAAGCACTTTTACACTTATTAAATTCACTAATATCTCGTTCTACTTCCTGAGGATCTATTGTTTTTTCTAGCGCTTCCAGTAAAGTCTTTTTATTTCTATCTTCCACAGATTGTGATGAGCTCTGCTGAGCTAATTCAAATCTTTCTTTTTTTAAAGCGGCTAATGGTTTTTTTAAATTTACAAAGGCAAGTAACTCTTGATACTCTGGCGTGTTATGGTCCATGACCATATTAATATAGGATTCGATGATGCACAATTCTTTGTATGTTAGTAGATCACCTTGAGAGGTTAATAAATAATTAGAAACATCATATAACTGGTTACCTATACTATGCAATATTAACGATAAAGAAGGCCAGTGAGTTATTTTTTCTTTTTTATTAGTCATGTCATGTAACAACTCGTTAAGACAAGCAACGATTTGTTTGGATAAAACCTCCGACGGATGCTCTTTGATATATTGAAATAAAGTGGGGAGTAACCTCTCATTTTCAACGAAGTTTTTATCGAAAAATGATTTTACAAAACCCTGTATCTCTGTTTTCGTTTTATTTTCCTTATCCTTTGACATAAAATCTAACGTTTCCAACAGTAAATCTTTACTCGATTTTAACCAGTCATTTTCTGTTTGTAGATGTAATCGTGTTGATGGAGGAATAACAGATTCTGTTTCAGGGCTGGAATCAATTGATAGCGACTCCTTGAGATTTTCAAGGAAACTATCGGTGTTTTCATCTACTGGTTTAGTGTTTGCGGCTTCCTCAGAAAATACATCCAGTATTGATTCTAGATACACACAGGGAATTTCACGTATATAAACTTGTGTGTGACCAACGTGATCTTCTTTTTTTATATTTTCATTAAAAATAAATCTGTATAATGGATTAAATGTAATTAATCTGGTATTGATGGTTGAACGGGTTCTGAAATCTGAAAAAGTCAATGGACCTTTATCATTTTCTCGTTTAATCCAAAAGCCACCTGCTAATATATTTTTATCAGGGCCCAATCCCAATACATGTTCTCCATAAGCATGTAGATCTCCACCGCCCGTACCACCTGTCTCAGATGTTTTTTCACGGGTAGTCACTGCAAATTCACCTGGTTTATACGCTTCTCCTGCATTATCTACAGGAGTAGTGCTCTGTCTTATTTCAGTTACAGCGGTGACTTTTTTTGCGGGTATAGCCTTTAACTTTTCTTGAATGGCATCATATTCTTTTTTCAATTGCTCTAACTGACTTTCAAGCTGTTGTATTTTTCTTTGATTTTCACTTTTTTCCTCTAATGTTGATATATTAGAATTTAAAAATGATTCTCTTATTTCATACTGTATACCGAGTTCCAGGGATATTTTTTCGCTTTCACGCAAATTTCGTTTTTTTTCCTCGATTAATTTCTGTTGTTCATCCTCTATTCGCGGTGCTGTTGCTTTTGATTCATTCGGTTTAACTTCTTTGTCAGGGTTATTTGCTGCCAATAAATGAATTTCCCCTGTATCCAAATCAACAAAATAAATAAACCCCTGACCATCTTTGCCTCTTTGCAAAATATTTTTTGATTTTTCAGTTAAAAATAATTTAGACGGCATCGTGACTTCTTTGTCACCATGAAGTAATTTGACATATGCACCAGAATTAGCAGCATTCTTAGAAAAAAGATTTTCTTTACGTTGCACAACGACTACCTCCACTATAGAAAAATTTTCACAATTTTCCGATAATGAAAGTATAGTTTATAATTATCTGAATGTTCGATGAGGTATCCAGTTGTTTTATATGCGATTTTTAGTTAGATTTAAATCGAAGGGAGGCAAAACTGCTTTTGCTACAGGTGACTTCCCCTACCCTTTGTAATGATTACCTATCAAGCCGTATGATGAAGATAATGGTCTGTTTCAATAAATGTTTTAAAATGATAAATTACGCAAGGAAACAATCATGTATAATTTTACTATTTTAGAGGATTGACTGGATGAAATGGACTCAATTTTCATTTATTTTAAAGCCTTCTGTTCTTGGCGGCGTAGGTGTATTTTCAACACATGAGATTGCAGCAGAAACACCCCTTTTTGCAGGGAATCATTCTCCAAGACGCATGAAGATCAAAGACATACCTGCTGAGTTTATAAAGTATTGCATTTTTATTAATGATGAGGAATGTTGGTGCCCAGAACAGTTTGATCGCATGGGAATAGGATGGTACATCAACCATTCTAGTGATTCTAATATTGAAAAAAGATCAGATCGGCTTGTTACCCTTCGTGATATTAAAGCAGGGGAAGAAATTCTTCTTGATTATAATGAACTGAATGAGCCGGAGCATTTAAAGGAAGCTTATTATAAAGCATAGGTCAGCATAGCATGCATAGAAAGGAAACTTTATTATGACAATTTTTTTAATTACATTATTTTCTTTTATTTTGATTATTTTATTCACTTGGCGATTTTCATCAAATTATTATTCTTTGCCTTCGGAGTAGAATATCTTAATGAATCACGTTGAAAATAATTTAATAATAAAAAATTCGAGATTTGATTTGTCATCGAATAGTCATGATCAGATATCATATTTACACAGCTAGATTTAAAATGAGTTCGCTTTTATTATGCATGTTAGATTAGATTCGCCTTCCGCTTTATTTAACAGAAGGCGAAAATTATATGGCTATCTTCCTAGGGTTCTAGGAGCATACCCATTAGGATAATTACCTTCAGTTTTCAGAGAAGGAGAAGAAGAAAAGAGCACCTGCTTAGTAGTGCTTAGGTCAGTACATATATTTCCTGCTAACGTAGGAGCATAAGCCATTTTGTATAAGTAACCAATCGCCAAGAAACTTGCGCCTAAGACAGGATTACTCATTAACATGAACCAGCCGGCAGCTTCTATGCCTTTACACACACATGATAGTAGAGCTGCTCCTCGTTGTGCCAAAGGGAGATTTCTATCCTCTATAAGATGAAAGAGTTGTTCAAGACAATCCATTGCGGCCATGGCGCCCAATCCCATACATCCTAGCCCAAACGCCGCCGAAAAAGAACCCGCGTGCAATGCCCCCACCCCACAATACACTAAAGGTATTGCTGTCAATTCAGCATATAGGGCTTGATAACGTAACCGCTGCCTAGCAGTAAGAGATAACCTGTAACAATGCGAGAAGTTATTATTACCGACAGCAGACTTTTGTAGCTCGTGCTCCTCATATACAAAACTAGCTCGCAAATCTGACAGGCCTGCGATGATTCGACAACCTGCCATTGTAAAAAGTACAGCCGCTGGCAAGGCATAGTGATAAGCAGTCGCAGCAAATGCTCCTCCAAGTGTAGTCATTGTTGGTGCTGCAGTCACCGCTGCTTTCATTGCAACCGGATAAGCAACCAGGGCTACTGATTCATGAAGTTCCGCTGCAAATGCTTGGAAAAAATTCACATATGTACGTATACCTGGTTTCATTTTTCGACTGGGCAGCCGCCGCTATCTTGTATTGCGAGGAGAATAATAAAGTGTGTCAAAGCAGTCGCCCTCCTCTTCCTCGCCACTTTTGTTGGCATGCCCAAGTGCAACATTTTGAGACGAAATTTTTTCTCGGCAAATTTGATCTAATCCTTCCGCATATCCTTTAAACCTCTGAACTGAAATCTCAGGAGGATTCTCCATGGGTATTTCATTGTCAGGCATCTGATGCTTCCCTGCTGTAGCTTTTAATAGCTCTAAATCATCTGGAGAATATAAAAAATTATAGGCTTTTCGTTGAGCCACAAGTGTTTGATAAGATGTTGGCCACCGAGTAGTTAAAATTAGCTTTTTACCTTGTTGTGCAGCCTTCTTTAATCTTATAACATATAGCGTGTTTTCTTCTCGCAACTGATGGCCGGGAAGATCTAAACTACCTTTTAATTCGTCGACTGTTGCGACATCATATTCTATGATAACGATAGTTTTAAAATTAGGAATTAGACGAGTATATGCCATTTGAATCATGCTCTTTTTGTTAAACCGAGTTAGTAAAAAGCGACTGCAGGGTATTTTGCTAGCAGCAGCTTAGCATATGTACTTTTTTTTCAATAGGTCATATGCAATAAGTTTTAGAAATGAAATCATAAGAACAGATTATAAAAAAGTAGTGTATAAAATAAAATTATTCAATGCGTTAACTATAAGAGGTATCTATCACATGGCCATAAAAAGCCGGCTTCGTCAATCGTTATAAAGAAATTACAACATTATCAATATTGTTTACTTAATTTATGCCATCGATAAATCATGACGGCTACCCCTACTAACATGCCTAGCATTCCTCCAATGACAAATCCTATTGCGCCATATTGCAAAGGAAATGCTAATAGATAAGCAAGCGGACCAATAAGCCAAATGGTACATAAGCTCATATACATCGGAAAGCGTGTATCCAATAAACCGCGTAATATTCCAATTAAAATATTTCTTACCGCATCAAGTAGTTGAGAAAAAGCGACAATCAAAAATATTAAAATAGCTAAATGTAATGTCGCTGCATTGGCTGGATCATGGATATTCATATAAAATGATGCTAGCGTTTGTGGCGCTGCTATAAATGTGCTAGCGACAAGCATACCTGCTATTAATACCATCGCAATACTGGCATAGCTTAATTTTTTTATTTCATTAAATTTTTTTGCACCACAAGCCTGTCCAACTAAAATTCCACTCGCTTGAGACAATGAGAACATAGGAATCACAATAAGAAAATAATATTGATTTACAATTTGAAATGCAGCAAGCGCGGTAGTGCCTATCCAGCCTATCATAATACCGCTCACGAAAAATGACAGCATTTCTCCCCCCATTTGCACGCTAATAGGCCAGCCAATTTTAAACATTTTTTTAAAATGATCTAAATGTTGATGGACACGATAATGAAATAACTTAAATTGAGAAAAGCTTTTTTCAAACAGAAAGAAGAGTGTGCTCAAAATAAAGAAGAAACTATATTGTGCTGCTGTTGCATAACCTAATCCAGCCACACCTAGTCGCGGAAAACCAAATTTTCCGAAAATTAAAGTATAAGCTGTAATAAGTAATACCATAACGCTCATTACACTGGTTGAAACAATGAGCGACTTCTTATGTATCCCATAACCGAATTGCATATTGCAAGTAGATAACAGTCCAGGAATAACAGCCCATACAAATGCATGGAAGTAAGAATGCACAATATTCGCTATTTCTTTTGACTCACCCAAAAAAAGCAACACTACGTCTATATTCCAAAAGAGAAGCATAATAGGAATACTGATCAATAAAGCTAACGTCCACCCCTGCTGAACATAGTTTCCAATGTCGATATAATTTTTTGCGCCATAAGAATGTCCTACTAATACGCTAAGCGAAAACAACATCGACATCCCGCTTACCATAATCGACAATTGTGTCGAAAAAATAAGAGCACTTGCCGCTAATACTTCATGACCTAACGCAGCCAGCATTGCCATACATAAAAATCCACTAGCAACATTAATAAATTGACTGCCAGCCATTGGCAAAGCTAGTGAAAATATTCTTTTCCCGGCCTCAAAAAGAGTGGTATTTTTATTTATTATATTTTCCATGTAATAATTTTTAAAATTGATTCAAGTGAGCTTATTACGATAACGTTGACCCGTTATATTACAGTAGGTTAGCTTTTATGTATAGTATTTCCTCTAATAAATAGGGCTTTTAACAGAGAAATGTGTTTAATAACAACAGATAAGCTTGTACTTAAAGTCATTTTAAAAATAGTAGCTATACTTAAATTGGAGCACTATTTAAAGGTATTTCACCATGCAAAATCGCTACCGACATACTCTGACAGCTCAGCAGCTGAGAGCTGCAGCTAAAAGAAATCCTAATGCTAACAATTTATCCGTTGTAAAGCTTTATTCTGATCAGCTTGGGGAGAAAAATACTGCCGACGAATGGGCAGGATTAGAAGTACTTCAAAAAGATTGCGGGAGAGATGTTAAGATCAATGGGAATAGTAAAACAGTTGCTCCTCTTTCTGATGGAGAAGCAGGATCTCATGCTTTTCGTGCAATGCTTCATGAAGAACTAGGTGTTGATCCTAGAAAATTTAATTCTTCATATTCTCAAAACTTACAGAGTATTCTGACGCATTCACTTAGCTACAATACTCAGATAGGTATTGAAAAAGGCTGGAGTTATAGCTTTGGTTTTGTATCAGAATCGAGTGGAAGAGAAGCTAATGTTTATCGAGAAAATGGAGAGATTTATTGTAAAATAAAAATAGAAAAATATGTGGCCAGTCAATCTTTTTTAGACGATACCAAGGGTGAGGGTTCACGTATGGTTATTCCAGGCCCGGTAGAAATATTATATAAGCTTGTGGATACTCCTCAAGGCAGCATGTTTGAGTTGCAATATATTGCAACGGATTCTGATTTTCTTCGAGATGTCTTTTTAGTAAAGAAAGAAGGATTAGAAGAACAGTTAAAGCTTGCACTACTCGATGTGAGTAGTCCCAAATCTATCTTAAGAAGCATGGCAGATTTATTAGCCGTTCCTCCGTTGGAATTTTTGCCTAAGAATGCAGAGGGTGCCAAAATAAAAGAAGCCATCCAAGATTATTTTTTTCAAGCATTAAAAGCTATTGGCCAGTTTCAACAAGCTACAATGTCAGCAAATCAATTAGTGGAAGAGTTAGAAAAATTAAAACATAGCGTTGAACTGATGGAAGCTGAAGCAACCAAGAAACAACCTTTTCTGAAACGACATTCAATCATTGGGACGCAAAATAACAATGCTGCATCACTGGCTTTAGAGCAAGCCATTGCACGGGCAAAAAATTTACCTGATTATAAAAGTACACCTTCTTTTACAAGTGCTTCTAATGATGCAGAAAATAAAAGTACAGGATCCAGTGTTAAAATACACTTAAATCGAGGAAGTAGTAGCGCTTAGTTATTCATTAGGTCGTGTTGAGTTTTTTTGTGTGTTTGATAAGTATTTCCGACACTTCAAAGGTAACGATAGTACCTGTTGAGGTAGGATAAACATGTATTGCATCAAATGCACCTGTGGAATCTAACTCCCAAAAACCACTCAGTTTTTTATGAAAGTTAGCTAATTTTCGCTTTTTTTTGGCCATACTGCAGCTCCTCTCATTATAGGATTAGTTTATTGTAATATTCTTATATTTGAAGTAGATTAGCGTACCTAAACCAAGATAAAAATTCAAGAATTTGCAATATGAAGCACTCAGTTTATTTAACCAAAGGAGTTTTGTTATGGCAAAAGTAAAGAAAAAATTAGCAACACTAAAAAAGAAACCCGCTATGAAAAAAAATAAAAAAACAGCCTCTAAAAAACGTAAAGTGTCCCCTATTCCTAAAAGTTATCATACGGTGACACCTTATTTGATTGTCAAAGGGGGTATGAAAGCGATTAAGTTCTATCAGAAAGCATTTGGTGCAAAAGCGGTTATCTGCATGACGCATGATGGAAAAGTAGGCCATGCTGAATTAAAAATAGGGGATTCTAATATTATGTTAAGTGATGGTTGTTCCACGATGAAAACACCCAATCCCAAAGAATTAGGTGGAACGCCTGTGAGCATACATTTGTATGTTAAGAATGTGGATACTGTTGTAAAACGGGCTGTTTCTGCAGGCGCTAAATTAATTCATCCAGTTGCAGATCAATTTTATGGAGATCGGTCTGGTGGAGTGAAAGATCCATTTGGGCATCAGTGGTATGTGGCAACCCATATTGAAGATTTGACGTTGGCACAAATTAAAAAAAGAGCGGAAAAATTTGGTAAAAAATAAAATTTTTATCGTGATCTAGCCTGAATCGCCCCGTGCCGGGATCAGTGTAAATGACTTGTCTCTAAATCTTTTTTCAAATTGCCGGAAGTTTAGTGCAATACTTCCGGCAGTTTTTAAAATTTATAAGCAAACTAATTCACAAGATTTAGCATCTTTACATGGATAATATTTCTCCTGTTCTATCGGATTGCCTTCAAGGCTGCACCCTTGATATGGGCCTGCAGGTAAAAATCCAGACACATGAAAATTACCTACTGAACACTTTAAGAAAGGAGTATAAAACTGGGAATCTGCGCCATCTTCTTGTTGAAATATACCTTCTGCTGTTTCCCATCCAGAGAATGAAACTGGAATAACAGTGTCTGCATTGCTATCATGATCAATAGACCATTTCACTCCTTGAGAGTCAGAAACTTCTTTATTTGTGCTTAGGCCCTTTAAAAAATCATTATCAGGACATTTTGCAGTAACAGTAGCGAATACACTGGTTGTTTGAACAAAAGAACCTATGCATAGTATGGCCATTGCTAATTTTAAAAATTGCTTCATATTCTATCTCCTCTTACTATAAATTCAACTTTAATCACGCGCGTCAGTTTATCATTATTTATGTCAGGTAATCCATCTAAAAATCATTGTGATGGGAAATTATTTAACGACCGCACGTTAAATAAGTTGATAGGCAAGGCCCATGATATTTTCTACGTCAGAAAAAGAAAACCGGCTGTAAATTCAATTAGCTTAAATAGACTTAGGTTTTAAAAACCAGTATAGTACGCCAAATTCAGAAGGAATAACCTTTAGTCCCGATAATATCGGGATGTTTCAAAATTTTTATGCATACCTTCAGGTAGCAGTGGATCTCTGTGAAACAAACGTCACTATATTGAATCAGCATCCATCCGCATGGGGAGGCCTTACACTGACTCAACAAAATGCGTATAACAACGCAATGACCGGATTAAGACAAATACAGGGTGCTGTTAATTTGGAAGAGATAAGA
Source organism: Gammaproteobacteria bacterium (assembly GCA_044221135.1). Classification (GTDB taxonomy): domain Bacteria; phylum Pseudomonadota; class Gammaproteobacteria; order DSM-16500; family DSM-16500; genus UBA4722. Next base: position 52,384 of record JBGAPT010000009.1, on the reverse strand, counting down.
GCCGGATTAGAATGTCTTGGCACCTTCATCGCACTACCAGCAGATGATGCTAAAGCTTTAGCTAGTGAGTATGTTAAAACTTTTCGGTGTGAAGATGATATGGGATCCCCTCACCCTGCATTTGGATTAATGTTTGGATTGTTTCTTTCTGCTTTCTATACAGGTGTTCTTTATTTATTATGGACTTATTCCATACCATCAATCGAACTTATTATAGGCTCGGCGGGTTGTGTCGTGCTGGGGCAAGTCCTTTTTGCCTATTCCTTGTATGTTTTAACGAGAGCAATGGGTTCGTGGATAATAAAAAAATATGAAGAACACTGTAAATTGAATGCTTTGCTCGAAACTCAATTGGCTTTGCAAACGTTCCAGAAAGAAATGAATACATTATTTCCTTCTACTACTAATACTAATACAGCACCAATATCACAATCCCATGCAGCATTCTTTGCCCATCAAAAAGCATTAAAAGACCAAGTTTTAGCACAGAAAAAGCAGGTTGTTTCTGAAGAGAAATCTATGAGACCAGCCTAAGTTGTTATAGTTTTTATTTACCTTTTAAATATAGTTTTGATTTTGAATGCGATTGCATTCGCAAGAACGCGATGATTGTTCTCGTCAAAATGAATACCATCCACAGCGCCCCTCGTTACAATTTCTCCTGCATTCAGAAATGCACAATGTTCTTCCTCAGCAAGTTTGGCATAATGTAGCGATAATGCATTGGTTTTAGCAATCGAATGATCATCAAAAAATAAATTAAAATCGGTCGAGTCAATTTTTTCGACGGGGGGAGGAGCGATCACTAATATCTCGGGTGATGTGAAATTTTGTCCTAAATGGCTTTGTTTTATAAAGCGGACCATCTTCTTAATGGCTTGAGCGCTTTGCTCAGGTGTGCCGTGATAATCCTGATCTATTCTGGCATCATTGGTACCGAGCATGATGATGACTAAATCTAAAGGATAATGCATTTCTAAAATAACAGGCAATGTTGCCAAACCATTACGAGACGGCCGAACAACTTTTGTTTCATCAAACGATGTCGTCCGCCCATTCAGTCCTGCTTCAATGACATAAAAATTTTCACCTAATATTTTTTGTAAAACACCTGTCCAACGAATATTTCGGTCAAATCGTTTAGCTAACATGAGTTCTTTATTTCGTGATCCCGCTATATTGCCCCATGTGTTAGAATCGCCATAACATAAAATAATTTTCATATGTACTCCCTTATATTTTTAATTGACCCATAATAAAGTCGCTATACAACCTAGTAAAAACGCAAGACCACCTATCATTAATCCTATATGCATGCCAGAAATAAAATGAGGTGCCATATTTAAAATAGTCCCGAATACTGCAACACCGATTAAACTGCCTATTTGTCGGCTTGTGTTAAAAGCACCTGATGCAACGCCTGCATATTCATTAGGTACAGCATTAACGATAGCAATGGTAGAGGCAGGCATCGTTAGAGCGCCGCCAAATCCAATAGCAATGAATGGTAAAATAAGTAAAAAATAAGGCGGGGAATGTGCCTCAATCATTAACATACTAAAATAGCCTACCGCACCAATAGCTAGTCCAATCACCATTGGTAACTTAGGGCCATTGACACTTGTAATTCTACCGCCTATATAAGATGCTAATGCTACAAACGCCGTTTGCGGAAAAATAGCTAATCCTGTTATGAATACTGAATACCCTCTGAGTTGTTGAAAATAAAGAGGCATCAAAAACAATTGTCCATAAAATCCAATATTCAATATCATGCCAACTGCCATCGAAGCAGAAAATGGTTTGGATTTAAAAAATATCAAAGGAAATAAAGGATATTCAGATCGATGTTCAACGACAAGAAACAGAACAAACATCACAAGAAACAAACATAATGCGCTGATCACATGTTGAGATGTCCACCCTAACCTACCCGCTTCAATCAAACCAAACGCAAGAGCTGCGATACTGATAATGCCCATGATCTGGCCTAGAAAATCAAAACTTCCTTTATGATTGATTGGAGCTGATATAACATAGCGCGGTGTCAGTAACACGCCTAAAATACCAATAGGCACATTCACAAAAAAGACTCCGCGCCAGCCGAATGCAGTCGTTAGCATCGCACCCAACACGGGGCCTAATGCTGCCGCTATACCACCCACACTTGCCCATACGCCAATCGCTCTTGCACGCGCTGCTTTATCTTCATAAGAAGCATTAATGAGTGCAACAGAGGTAGGGACTAATAAAGCAGCAGCAACACCTTGTAATAGTCTAAATATCGTTAATAGCAAAAAATTAGTCGATACACCACAGGCAAATGAAGTCAGCACAAATAAAATTAATCCAACAAGATAAGCCGATTTTGCACCGAGTTTATCGCTTAAACTCCCTGCTGATAACAAAAGACAAGCAAACGTTAAAGTATAACCATCCACCACCCATTGCAGCCATGTAATCCCACCGCCTAAATTTTTTGCCATGTCAGGCATGGCGACGTTGACAATGGTGACATCAATAATCACCATGAAAAAGCCTAAGCATAATGCAAAAAGAGAGAGTGGATTATTTTGTTTTTCAATTAATGTATTCATATTATCTACGTAAGACGTTCAATGAAAATTTTTTCATGATGGGATCCATGGTCGTGTAACGATAAGTGGCTTTGTTTTCATAGGTCTCTCGTGCAAAAACCCCAAAGTGGACTTAAGTTTCGAAAACTAGTATATTAGCCGGAAATTAAGTCGTTTTATATATTTTTTTGAAAATTCAAGAGCATAAAATAACGAATGTCATTACATTACAATAATTCAAGCCTGATTTCATATTACATTCGACGTTTCTTATAATTGTCATGTTTTTTTTGATCTACATGTGTTTTTTTATGATGAGGATCATTATGGCTTTTATTAAATTCATAAGGTTTTGCCACGGGATTGGTTTCTTCTTTTTTTACAACCATTCGGTTAGAACGTGTAAAAAATTGAGAATAAGGAGTGACGGTTTCACATTCTGTAACATTCGGAGTGCGTGAAGGCATAGAAAGATTATTTAATGCATATCGGGCTCTCTTATGATTTGTACCTGCTTGTTTATAACATTGCATGGCTGCTTGCAGGTCTTCCTCTATCCCTATGCCATGTTCATAACATTGTCCTAAATAAAATTGAGCGTCTGCATGCTGCTTTTTACGATCTATCAGTTGTGTCTCATCACGAGCAAGTTGTCTTTGGCAAAACCCGATGATCTCTTTCCCCAATCTATCAGCCTCATCGAACTTTATATAATATCCGTTTATACCGTGTTGATAACATAATGCTAGGCGAAGCTTAGACTCTAGATGATGTTCTTGATTAGCTAGCATTGTATAGATGCGCATGCTTTCTTTTATATTTTTAGCTGCTGCATAGCGCTTTGCCAGATCACATAGCGCATCTTGACACTCTAAAAAATCGGCACGGACTCTATAACATTTTTCTGGGTCTCTCCCGGCAGTATATGCACGCTTATATAAATCCATTGCTGTTTGTAAGTATTCTCTAGTAAGATTATCATCCTGCGCATGATTATTAGCCGCAAACCTATATAAAGAGGCAGCTTTTTCGAGATCTTGAGTAGCTCCGTCCCTGCTAAAATAGTCTGCCAATAGTATCAATTGAGTTTGAGCGCCTACATGCCCGCACTGAGCCAACCTCTTATATAAGCGTATAGATTCTTCAGGCTGGTGCGCAGTATAGTACCGTAAGAGCTGAAATAGCGTGTTTTGACATTCTAAAAAAAGGCCCTGAGCTTCTGGATAGCTAGCGTTTGCCGCAATCTGAGCAAGACCCATAGCGACTTCTGCAAAAAGCACGGCTTTTTGTAGTTCTGGTTCTCCTGGTACACAGGACATCAAAACCTTTGCCAATTCAAAGCAACCTCTTGGATCTTTGTTAGAGATCCCAACAAAAAGGTCGTGGAAACTGCGTCTTACTTCTTCGTTTGATATCGATTCTTGTTCTCTTAACATACAGTGATCTCCTCAATTTTGGGCATAGAGCCTAGTCAATTTTTATTATTGATAACTTCGCGTGTTATGATGCAGAGTTTTAATTATCTAAAAATAATCATTTTTTATATATTGGACCATACTTTACTCGAATGATAATCTATTTTTTCTAACACATCAATCTTGGGTGCTTTTTTAAAAAAGAGAGCATCTGTTTTGAATGATTTTTTTCTGTAGGTATTATTTCTTCCATTAACTATGGCTTCAATCAAATAAATTCGGGTATCGTTTTAAATATTTTTTGTCAATCTGTGATGATTGCTATGCAGGCAACGCTAATCCATCGTGGTTAAATTTTATATTGCAAATATAGCGCCTTGGATCTTTGCTAAGAATGGGATGGCCATCAGAATCATCCATGTCTGCATTGATATATTTGCAAACGATGCTTTTCCCTGTTCTATAAAGATGACCTGCTGCACCTTCATCTTGTACTGCTGGGCCCGTCATCATATCGTAAATATTTTTTGCTTGCTGCAGTGTTATCTGTACAGTGACTTGATCTACGGCATAGGCATTTAACATAAAAAATAATCCTATCAAAAATGTTATGATCGGTAAAAGACGTTTCATTTTTCATCTCCTTTGTTTTTTAAAATTTCATATCTGGCAACTTTTACTCATCGCTCGCAATGACGATTGTGGGATACGCTATTATTCAACAACTCTACAAAAATCTGATATTGATATTCTGATATCATTTAAAATAACGAATGCCACTGAAAAAAACAATACGCTAAAGAAAATCTTTTATCCGTTGAAAGCTTATACGCAGAAATAACTATTCGAGCAACATAGGCTTATATTATTGTATTTTGATCTTAATAGTTTTTATCAAAATACAATAATACAAGCGCTCTGTTTCTGCCGTTTCTGTTTTGCTAAGTAGAAGCGCGAACTCCTATTGCATATCGATCGGTGTTTTCCTCACCACTATCTAGTTCTGTATCTGCCTCATTAGCATCAGCAGCAGAACAAGTACGTGGTAACTTTTGTTTTTTATCGCCGCTGCCATTTCTGCGTTCTTTTCTAGCTGTGTGTCTCTCTACTTTTATCTGATTACCATCTACGGAAGATTCGCTCTCAGACTCAGACTTTGCTTGTACCATTACTGATGCCCATTGCACCTGTTTGCTTTTAGCTTTTTGTGGTTGACGCTGATTACCTATAGCCTCATATCCTGCCCGCCTTCTATTGCAATTTCTCTTCAAATAACAAACACAAATCAGCCCCACAGCCATTGTTATCGCTCCCCAAAGCAAAAAACTCGGTAAATCAGGGTAAGTATTCGTATGATTTATTATCTGCATACTCGGATTAACAGTATTTTCAGTAAAATTAGGCAACGAACCCGATTCACTCCTATTGGTTGGAATAACTGGAAAGCCAGGCAATAATTGTAAAATAGTCCGGGTTGTTGCCACTTAAAATACCGTCCTTTTTGTTATTATACTCAGGTTTGTAAAGTTTAATTACCGGCGACGCAATCTAGACACACAATCTGTTAATCGAGACAAACAATCTAGCGGATCTGTTGATATTGTTTGCGATCAATACTGCCTTCCACATGTGACAATACACTATTGGAACGCTTTCTCTGAAATAAACCCACAGCACATAAGGTCATAAACAGTAGCGTACCCACAACCGGATAAGTCAAAAAGCTCGACGAGCTACCATGATCAGCCTCCGCAGGAAGCGTTGCCTGAGCACTATTATTAAGAGCCGCAGTACCATTTGATACACTCGATAAAACATCACTTACAACACGTGAAGCAGCATTCGTTATATTCGAGATATTCGCAGCGGATAATGTATCTAAAAGATGTCTGGTTGTTAGCATGTAAAACTCCTCATTAATTTTATTGATATACCCATATATGTATGGGCTAGCCCCCTATACTATACTTGTCGCCTGGCATTTTAAAGGCTGATGTTCAATCTGGCCATACATAAATTATTAATAATTTGACCAGTCCACTTCGTAATCAATAGACCGAGCATTTGATTTGCCCCGTGTAAACAAAAGATACTTGTTTATTATCCATATTCAATATATTCTTGCTGCCACGCAAAACATTATTCTAATAGATAATACGAATAAAAAATAATCTATTTAACTCAATAAAATAGGAAGAATATATGTTGCATACAGATACAGCTACAGCCGGATCCGACGTAAAAGAGAAAAATCCACCTGTAAATAAAGAAACAGCACCCTCTGATGAAAAAAAACCTTTTGGAGTGAAAGAAGAAAAAAAACAAGATGCATCTTCACTCTTAAATAAAGAAACAAAATTGCTTGATGAAAAAAAACGTTCTAAAGAAGAAATAAAAGAGGAAAAGAGAAAACAATACCTTGCAGAATCAAAAATTACAGATGAAAAATCTAGAGCATATTACGTAGAAAAGAAACTCGCCGTAGAAGAATCCAAAGAAGAAAATGAAAAATGGGCAGCCTATTATAAGGAAATAGATCAAGATTGGGAAACATCTATTGAACCTGAGAAAAAACCTTTATTCCAGCGTGATGCCTGGATGGCACACTACTCTTCAAAGTCTAAAAACCCACGTGAGAAAGTAAGAATAATCGTAGCCGATCCAAAATTGACGGCTTATAAATGGTGGGGTGGTGATCCGAATGGGGACTTTCTTGATGAATTTTTTGTTACTAGACTACATGCAGAGCTTGCACAGAAAGGATTGCAAATTGCTGAAGAAGGGATAGAAGAACTACATGAAATGCAGCGCCCCACTGCTAAAGAACGTGTCATCAATCCACTGGTTGGTACACAGTTCGATAAAATGGGTGTATTCACGACGACGATGAGAGAGACTTTAGTCTATATTAAACCTATAGAATGGGAAGTTGGGCCATACCAATTGTTGCGATCCAATGAGGATTGCTCCAATTTCTATTGGGATAAAATGCTCAAACTGACTAACGGTAAGCCGACGTATATCATCTATTTTGATAAAAAAGATAACAAAGATAAAATGATATATGTGACCAAGAATGGTCAAATTTCGGATGTTGTTTGCAAAAATAAAAAAGAAGAAGCAGCGTCGCTCAAAGCATTAACAGCGTTCTTTCCAAAAGAACCTAAAACTTTTTCTCAAGCTTCAGATGAAGCATTAGCCGCTATTCACATACATACCGGTCATAAACCGCATAAAGATTGCATTCCGCGCGTTCACCTGGATCATATTGCAAAATATAAAAGTGAAGTTAAACGACTCAACGCTGAAGTTGCTAAACTACCAGCAGAACAGCATACCATGGCTAATATTAAGAAATTAATTAGAGAAAAATTTCCTACTATTATTAATTATTATGATGTGAGTGGATCTTCTGAAGAAGAATCTGTTGAAGTCAAGAAATCTAATAATGATTCTAACGGCGATGATCATAGAACACTAAGCCGTTTCGATCCAAGAACAAATGAGATATTTTTTACTATCAACAGCATGCTTCATACTAGAATGAAGCCCGATCACTTTAAAGTTCCTCTGACAGATGAAAATAAACCGGATTATGAAAGGTTATATTTTGCATTTGGGGGCCATATCTTATCCAGAGCGCTGAAAGTTCTTTTGGTAAGAGACAGTGAAAAAGCCTTAGGGATTAAATTCTCGTCATTTGATGAATTAGTAAAGGCGACAACGAAACGAGAAGACAGAGCTAAAGTACTTCAACGTTTTCAAGAATTTTTAAAGGAAGAATATAAAGACTTAAGTGACGAATACCGAGCGAGCCTACTTAAAAATTATGAAAATTTATTGGATCCCAACTCAACATTACTCCATGAAACAGCGACATATGATTCTTCTCTATTAGGTTCTTTTGAATATTTAACTCATTTTTCTGAGTTATTAGATCTTTATCAAAAAATAGTGAATAAAAATGGTGAAATTGATCTCACTCCAGAGCAAATAGCAGAATTCTTTGAAGTGGTGAATGGAGTAGAGTTCCAAAAAATTAATGAATTTTTGAGTGAGCCATTTCCAGATGCGCATGCAAATTTAGTCAAGCTGATAGATGAAGCGAGCATGGCTAAAGATTTTAAGAAAATTCAAAAACTCGTTAATATCTTGCTTGGAAAACAAAACTTGACTGATCCTTTTGTCCCGGGTAAGACAGTCAGTCCTGTGACCGATGGTTATGATTTAATTGTTGATGAAAATAATCAGCCATACACGCCTGCGCGATTAACAAAGATACAAGTTCATGATAAATTGGCGCATATTATTTATAAGCATTTATTACGTCCTACTGCTACGCTCAGAGGTAATCTTCTTGAAAGATGGTCAACCGATCAAGGAAGAAGCCATTCGGTATTGCGTTAATATCATTAATAATTTTGTGAGGGATCCCAATTCTGTTGATCGAGCAGCTTACTATCGAATGATGGCGCAATGGGAAAAGAGATATTTATCTACTATCGAAAACTTTGCTCAACAGGCAGATGTACAGGCTGCTCTCGCTGAAGTGAAAGTTGAAACTAGTCAGGATAAAGCAACGGATAGTGTACTGCCCGTTCAAGCTGAAACCAGCCAAGATGAGGTAAAACATACTGTGCCGCCTGTTCAATCTGCAACAGAAAAACCGAGCAAACTTGCTACGATCAGAAAATCTTTGGCTGACATACATGAAAGAGCTGATCAGCAACATAAAATTGATGCCGCTTTGATTGAAATGTTTCGTCAACATTTACTGACTCCTAAAGCAAAGGTTGCACTGCCTCCTGGTATGGATTCTGATCCAGTTGTTAAACATTGCGCTGATATCCATTAATGCCTTCGTATTCAATGGAACACCCGCTAGTAAAACAGCTTACTATCGCATGATGGATGGATGGGTAAAAGAATATTTGCCAAGAGTTCGTGCTAGTATTCAGCCAGAAAATGAACGTGAAGAATCAAAGTACCAAGGGAAACTCGATATTATCGAAGATTCTCTGGCTAAAATACGTAGCGGCAGTGTTAAGAGCAATACTTCAGTCTCTCTTCAGACAGTTGAAAAACAAGCTGAACAGAGTATGGATTCTTTGCCCCCGCCTGAAGATCGCAGTGAGCAGATTCATGCTGCACTAAGGCAAATCTATCAGCAACACTTACAAGATCCTAACGCTAAGGTGGTAGCACCTGCTGACGTCGCAGAGTTTGAAGTTATTAAATATTGTACTAATACTATGAATAACTTTTTAACGAATAGAACTTCATCTAATAAATCAGCATACTATAAAATGATGCATGATTTAGCACAAACTTATTTACCGGAAGAGCGTAGTAAAGAAGTCAATGCTTATCTAGCCGAAATACGTCGTGAAAATATCAAGAGAGGAATAACAACAGGCTCTTTATATGGACGTGGTTCTCCCGCACATTTTAAAACACCCGCTCCCCTGCCAGGACCTGATAAACCTGCAGAAAAGCCACAACAACGGTATCCGCTAATTTAACCACACCTACACACCCCTTTTCATCTCAGGCATGATGCACGCTTCTATAAAACGGAGGCATTATGCAAAAAATACATTCATTAGCAATTAACACAGAGAAAACAGCAAAGCGTGACTATTGGCGAGATCATATTCCAGACGCTGGGGGAAAACTGTAACTAAGTCAAGCCTGTTAACCAAAGCAGAGGGTATTAGTTACAACTCATTTGTTTATTGGCAGAGTGTTTTTATCAGAGAAAGCGCAGATTAAACCCATTCAATCGTATTTTACACCGGTTAAGGTAATAACAGTGTTGTGATATCGATTATCATTATTCAAGTCATTGCTATCAAATTATCATATTTATCCACCGGATTAATGAAAATGAAAATATTACAAGCATTAATCCAAGCGTTAAGTGCAATACTTATTTGCAGATAAGACAGGGAATTGAAATTTGCATTCAGCACCCAGCCGATTGATGCGAGAAAATCGATTGATACATTAGCTATGTTAGTGTTAAATAGATTTCAACATGATGCGATCAGGTATGTGTTTATATTTTTAATCGATCACATGATAAAGCAAAATACTCTATTGGGATCGTAATGGTTTATTGCGCCATTATCAGCATTAGAAAAACATCGCTATATATTTTACCTAAATCCCAGGTCAAAAGCATTATCTTATTAATGAAACACAATTAAATGGTTATTTCCTTTGGCCTTAACTTTTGAAATTATAGGTCATTTTTATGAGATAGAAGAATATAATTAATTATTTTAAAAAAATAAGGTAATTTAAACTATATTTTGTTATCACTTCCCGCATGAAAACGTGATTACCACGAAAAATCAAAGAAGAGTTGTAGCTTGCTGATTGAAAAAGATGTTGTACCTCGCAGCAAACAACAAATTATGTTCTTTAAATGGGTGGTCCATCTATATCGGTTACGTGGTGGCAATAAATCTGAAAAATATCGCCAAATCAACTCAGCTGTTGATGAAGCAGAATGGCCCAAAATAAGACCCATCAGGAGGCAGCTGAAGTGAAATCAGCGTTGCATCTGCAAAATCATAGGCAGAAAAGCATTACCCGCTGATTTGCCACGCGAACAACATATCTATGATTTAGAAAAACACGAAAAAACATACTGCGGATGTGAGCTCACACACTTATTAAAGATGAAAAATCTGAACAACTCGAAGCTATCCCCGCTAAAATATATGTGATTGAGCATATTCGTAAAATATGTACAACAATGCTGAAAATACATAAAACAGCCTCGCACCAGCTCAACCTATTCCGCACGTAGTATTGATTTAGATTGTTATCTGTCATTCTCCAATTTCAAGATCCATCTTCCTTTGTTGTGCAGAAAAAATGTTGCCTGCGTCGTATCGGTGTTGATATTCCACGATCAACATTGTGTTTAGTGGGTTATTCGGGTACATCAATTGCTTCAGCCGATGATGAATATTATTAAACGTATGATGCATCCGTATTGATATTGCCTATAGTGATGAAACGACTGTCAAGTGCTAAAAGAACCGAATAAAGGCGTGAAAAGCGAAATACAGTTGTGCAGGCGGCTCTCCTGAAAAAATTTGCTTAGTATGCACCCATTACCGTACTACTGCGATCGCATGATGTATTCTAGCGATTTTTTTGAGGGATATAAAGGTTATATTCATTGCGATGATTTTGGGATACGATGCACTCGCTAGTAAATCATTGGATATTACCCTCTCAGGCTGCTGTATCGTACAAGACGAAAATTTATTGAAATTGTAAAAATATCTAATGCGAAAGAGGTATTGCATGTACCCGTATTGATTCAAATTACCAAAAATTTTTAAAAATAGAAGAAGAAATTAAATCATTACCGCCAGAGGATAAAGAAATTATTCATGAAAAAGAAAAACCGATATTAAAAGAATCACATGCTTACTTGCAAACGGCGCCAAAGCATATCTAAAAAAGCGCATTGGGAAGGCGATCAGTTATACACTTGAACCAATGGCCAAAATTACTGATTTATTTACAAGATGGACGACTTGAAAATAACAACCGCAGTGGGCATGCCTTCAAACCATTTTGTGATTGGTCGCAAAGGATGGTTGTTTACGGATAGCGTGGTCGGAGCAGAAACGGCTGCCACGTTGTTAGCCTAGTTGAAACCTGCAAGCATCATCACATTGAACCTTATGACTGGTTCCGATATGTATTACAGCAGATTCCTTTATGCCAGTCAGAAAGTGAAATTGAAGATTTATTGCCGTTTAATATTGATCGAACGCTGTTAGGTGGGCGGTAGATTTAGCGGATACCAACAACGAGCTAATTTATCAGTAAGTTGAATTTAACGGGTGTCAGGCTTGCGCAATTGTACATTTATATCAAAGTACAATTGGCAAGCCTGGTTACTTGTATTAAATTAAATAACTTTCTAATTTTTTTAGTCGCGTTAAGCGATCACCGGAAATTTCAATGACTTTAGGATGATTATATTTTGGAAATATGTCGCAAACATCATCTCGATATATTTTTTTAAAGCATTTATCAGCTAATTTACGATAAGCAGGATTTTCTTCGGTATATTCAATAGCATTTTCTTTTGTGATAGGTAGAAACAGAATGAAATCTAAATTATTTAATGCTGTCTTTATATCTGGAAATCGTTCTGACACTTCGCTATCGTTCACATCCATGTCATCCTCATCCAATGCACACATGGCATAAGCAATAAAATCTACAGGGCATCTGTCAAAAATAATATTTCTTTGATTCGAGCATTCGCTGAGCTGGTTAATACTGTAATCCAGTTGTTCAAGCAAACTATCGAGGCTTGGCTCTAATGACAGCTCCATGGACTTTTCATTTTGCAATTTATAATAGGGTTCAATTTCAGATTTATACTCAGGATGCTTTTTGATAAAGTCTTCTATCAGTGTACTTTTGCCAATAAAATGAGTTCCGGAAACGGCAATTCGCATAGATATTTCCTGTACTACGTTTAGTGCCTGTAATCTTTATAGGTTTTTAAGAAGATATCTTAGCAGTATTATAGGGAACGGTTCAATAAAAAATAAGATTTTCTCTTTATTCTTCAGGAAATAACCCAGGCATCCAACGATTGGCAAACTTTGCCGGAAAAGCAAGTTTAATGGATGATTTAGTTGATTCAGAAGATAAGATACCCATTTCAATCAAGCTGGATGTTAATCGGCGGGCATGTCGTTCGGTGACGTTTAACATCTCAGGTAACTCACTTCTAGCTACCTCACCACGATATAATATTTTTTCAAGTATTTGGATTGTATGCAGTGGAATTTTTTTCATTTCAATTTCTTCTTTTGCCCAGAGTAATATCCTCGTTCGCAATTTATCTGGTTGCATGATTTTTTCCATAAAAGTAACCTGATCAATACATGTTTCAAGAAAAAATTTTGTGAAAACTACCAGTGATTCCTGGCTTAAGTTTCCGCGACCATCCAAATCATTTCTACGTGGTAAATCACAGTTTGCTAAGTGTTGCTTATATACCTCATGATTTCTTGCTAAGCCTCTTGCAATAGACCAAAGCCCACCTGTATTTAGTTTTTCAAGGGCAGTTGCGTAAGATATGAATCGCGCAACTCTACCGTTGCCATCTAAGAATGGGTGTATCCACAAAAATCGATGGTGCGCAGCAGCTAATGCTAATATTGATTCTAATTTTCCTAAAGATGAATACACTTGCTGATAGCGATTTAAAAAGTGTGGAATTGAGTCTGGACTGATTGGGATATGCCTGCCAACTTGAATATCGTTTTTTCGTATTTCTCCAGGGATAACTTTGACTTTTTTCTTTGTAATGGGATCTTCTGCCCACAATAATTCATCAGGCAGTTTTTCGCAAAATTTTTTATGTATTTCGCAAATTGTCTCAGATGAAAAGACAGTGTCTTTGAGTCCCCCATTATCTATCCATTCCTGAACTTCAATATGTGCTCTTGCTTCAAGCTGAAGATTTCTTTTTTTTGGATCAGAATCATAATGACCACTTAGCGCTTGTTCAATAGCAATTGGATGTGTGTTATGGCCTTCAATCAGGTTGCTATAATAGCAGTTCATAGCTCTTACAGTTGTTGCTAGCGAGTGTTGAATAGCTGACGGTAACGAACTTTTAAATTGTGCTGATTTTTGTGTTAACTCAAGCACAAGATCCATTAATTCTGTTTTATAGGAAGTCTGCTCTGATATGATAAGCGGCTCCATTAGCATTATATTTTCATTTCGATTTGTCACAGAAAATGTCCTCTTAAATGTCCGCTTTTTAAATCATTAACTATATGATTATAACACATAAAAAAAATTTTACAGGTATTTTCACCCCTGAAAATGTCCTGATAGATGTCCGGTTGATAGAAGAAAGATTGTCATCCTGCGGCAAAAACTCCTAAAAAACTCGTTAATCTCATGTTTTATAAATAAAAATTGCAATAAATCACCCATTTAAAAGACCGTCTATACTTACTATATATATAAAAATTCTGAGGGTGAATGTTATGGACTCGCACCATGGCGATATTGTAAGTGAAGCTACCCTTCACATAACGAATGCCTGGGCAAAACGTGAATTAAAAGCAACCGAAGATGAACTGCATCAATTAATGATATCTTCTAAAAAGAATCTTCCGTTAGAATTATTTGAAAAATATAATAATAAAATTAAAAAATTAAAGAGCAATGAGCCAAACTTTAAATTAGATCATAATCATGAATTAGCGCTCATCGACCAAGAGCTTCTTCATTTTTATCCTATCGATGATCCAGATAATTTCAATCGAAATGATTACTCGACCTATCCTCTTTGCAAACTTCTTTTAGAAAAGCGTGCTTTTTTACTAAAAGTGAAAGCTCATTTTGAAATAGCGATTCCTAAACCCGATGAAGCAGAACCTCCTAAAGAAAGAAAAGGGGCACTCAAAGCTATATTTGACATCGGAAAAAAATTAGTAGATACCATAGATGATGTCTGGGCTGCGATGCGATCATTCTTACCACACCAACTCATTGAAGCTGTCAGTCCTATTCTGATAGGATCAGTAGGATTTATCATTCATTTAGGTGAAGGATATGAAGGTGGAAAGCTAGCGTATGAAGCTTATCAAAATGAAAAAATCGGCCAGAGAAAAACACGAATATTGACAAGTGTACTGACATTTATGCTAGCGGGTGCAGGTGCAGGGATGTCTGTAGCGTTTGTAGCGAGTGCAGCGGGCGCTGCAGTGAGCGCAGGTGCCGTTGCATTATTCCCTGTTTTGATTCCCAGCGCTTTGACTGCTATTTATGGGTTATCGCTTTGGCGTCAATCCTATATCTTCCATCGCGCAAAAGAAGAAGAAAATAAAGCATGGGATGAATACCAAAAAGCCTTAGAGGAAATGTCTGGACCATTAGCCGACATAGATAATTTCAATAAAGAATCAGATCATGACCATGCCATTATCTTGGGAACACTTGGCGGCATAAAACAGCATTATGAGGAGCTGCGAGAAAAACGATTAGAAGCAGAAGGAAATGTCGCATTTACAACAATGGAAGTGGCTGCTTCGATATTAGTTTTAGTAGGATTAGCGTTAGGAACAACAGCTGTTGTAGGTGCTGCTGCTGCGAGTATGGGTATTGCTCCTTTAGCCTTGATTGTTACGGGGGTCGTATTTGGTGTTGGTACCAAGTATTTTGAAAAAATGGATGAAGATGCAAATCATGTCCATATTCACAAAATTCGAAATTGGTTTGTGAACACTTTTAATTATTTTACTCATAAAAAATCAAAAGTAGTCTCTGAAATTAAATCTGAGAATAGATTAAACATGAAAACTGATTCTTCTCATTCACCGTCACAATTAGCCACTGTTTCTTCTTCACCTCATTCTGCAGAGATCTCTTCTACAAGCGCCAAAAAAAGAAAAAAATCCTCAGTAAAGATCACGCATTATCAAGATCATTTTCTGAGTGGCAAAAAAACAAAGGCTGGCGGTGTTATGCTACCCTACTCAACACCATCATTAGGATCACTGAGTAGTAAAGCTAAAAAATCACATAGAGGCTGAATGTCTCATTATGCTATTTAAGATATTAACGTCTCTTGATAGATGTGGATTTTTGATTAAATGCGCTTTCATTTTTCAGAAAATATGTATATAATTTAGCCTTTCAAAATATATATACCATACAAAAAGAGGGGCTTTTCAAGTGGGATTTTCGAGCCAAGACGTTGTATTTTCTAGAAAAACCGTTGAAGCAACGCTAACTCAAGCCCGCACTCAAGCAGCGCCATTAGTCATTGAAACAGACTCTGATAAAGGGCCTGGCTATGTTAACCCCTATAAAATTTTAACAGGTGAAGCGGATATATTTTTAACTACATCACCAGTATCTGTTAAGCCTCCACCCAAAATCCTGATTTCTAGCCCTCTTTTACGTGAGCGGCCTTTATATCCTATAGAACAATCTTACTTTGCCAGCTTGGTTGAACACTATGAAGTTTATTTTTGGCGAGGTCCTGATTCTTATGTATTGAAATCAGGATGTATGCTGTTGACATTAGATGACTTTATGCAGAAGAGAAGTAAAATTGTGTCTGCAAAAAAAGAAGATGTCAGGCAAGGTCTAGGCACACAAGGATTAGCAGCAGATGACATGATCATTTTGGATCAGGATGCTTTGCTTGTTGCGATGCAAAAACTTAAAGTCCAAATAGAGTTGGATCGTCAAAAATCTTTAAATGTAGATAGTAACCAAGAAGATAATGAAAATAACGACAAGGATGCAGCCGAGTTTAAATGGTCACCTCCCAATCTACATTTTTTAGAAGAACAAGACCCTACCCAGCTTGATTTAACATGGGATGCAGATGTTGAATGTCTAGATGAAATGAGCAACCATCTGAATTGTGATCTAATCAAAACAATTACTATTTCAACACTTCATACAGAAGAAGAGGCGAAAAAACTGATTTCTTATTTTTCTCAGGTTGAAACCATTATTGTATTATTGCCAATGGATGATTTTATACAACATTGTTTGCCTGTCTTTTCAGGTAAAAATCTTGTTTTATGGCTGACAATAGGGGATCTGTCAAATTATAAAGTTGTTTTGCCTGCTGCTACGAATATTGCAACGTTAACTCTGATAGCAAGTGATAGAATGTCGTTTTCTACAGAGCCAGGTGCTCAAGTCAGGCATTTAAAAGTTATTCAATCAGAAAATACTCTTGCTCGCATTACAAGTCGTCGAAAAAATCAATTTTATATAAATTTGTTTCACTTGCCTGGCTTAATGCATTTGGAAATTAACGTAAGAAATAATCAGTTACGGTGCACTGTAAGACCTGCTCCTCAAAATAATCTAACTGAGTTTAATGCGAATAATTTCAGCCAAGTATTTATAGTAGGTCCTCGTAATTTTTTTTATAGTCATCCTCATCCTGTGAAGCGTTTTCCTCATATTAAAACTCTTAGACAGCAAAGATATGCATCTTTCCAATCGGAGATGAAGGATAGTGATATTTTTTGGGATGATAGTGATTTCCACGCAAAGAGTATTTTTTTCCAGGAAAATAAAACGCTTAAACAATATGAAACAGAACTGAGTTACCCAGTGGGTAAATACATATACAAAACAAGGTTTCTAAAAGACGGCACAATAATAAAGAGAAAAGCTGAGGCCCCTCCTTCAAAAAGAACAGCAAACCATTTTTTGACATTACCTAGCAGTGAACCTTGTAAAGAATTTTCATCTGATTTTCCTGTAGAAGTTGAATTAGAAGTTTTCGACTATAGAAATATGTATAATATCATAGCATGCGAATCATAAAATAATAGCAAGAAAACTCTCAGACAATATTCCTCCTACAGTTGATTTTACGGGTTGTAGCGAATTAGAACATATTTCTATTATTTTATCCGACCCGCTAACAAATCCTGCTAGCACAATGCGAATAAAAATCATACTAACAGGTTGTGATAAATTACGTACCTTGATATGCAATTATCCAATACAACTTGAAGGGCGACCTGCACAATTGCAAATTTGCCAGCTAGGCCCTGTGAATGATGAAGATGAGTATAGATATGCGGAAGATATTTTACCTGGGTTTTTTTCATCTGGGCTTTTTTTAAAATTCTTTAATAATAAGTTTCTTCGCATTAGCGCTAGTATCATAGCAAGCTATTTATTATTAAAATTTTTATATTCCATCCTTCATCAGCCTTCATTTGATATTGGATTTGGATCTAGTGCAGGTCATGCAGGCGCAGCGGGTGGCATGGCTGGAGGAACTGCGGGCGGTGTAGCTGGAGGAACTGCGGGTGGTATAGCTGGAGGAACTGCGGGTGGTATAGCTGGAGGAACTGCGGGTGGTGTAGCTGGAGGAACTGCAGGTGGTGTAGCGGGAGGAACTGCGGGCAGCGGTATGGCTGGAGGAGCTGCGGGTGCAGCTGCAGGCCATGCAGGAGGAGGAATCAGTGGATTGATACTGGCGCACCCTATTATGCTGGGCATTGCAGGTTCAATAGTGTTATGCGCTCTGGCTTATTTACTTTATCGTAAAATAAGAATGCAAACGACTGCCCCTGCTGCAACTCCGTCTACATCCACGACAGATAATAAATTGATATTAACCGAAGAGAAAAAGACACCATCTACACCTAAGCATTCTTTTGTTACAGATAATAAAAAAGATTATTATCAAAAATACTATGACACTTTTGAAAAAACAGTCTCTCGCGGCAAACTTAATTCTTTAGATCAGATCATCCCTAACAAGCACAAGTTTGCTCCGTTACTCTTGCTAAAAGCAAATCAAGATCCTTTAGCAGTGGATGCGATTATTGTTCGTTATCTTAATCAACAGGAAGTGGATACCCTGAAAAATCATTTATTTATTAATGACCCTAAAGATTTCGAATATTATTTATCTCCAGGAAAATTAGCAGAGGATGGGACACGTAGTCGAGAACCTAATGGCCCTTTAAGAAAATTATTGCAAAGTCAATCACCTATCATAGTGCTTGTTATTAATTGGCGAAATTTTTCTAGCACTCAAAAAGCTGCCTGCCAAAGTTTATTGGATCAAACACCTACTTTAACCATAGGCGATGAAGCAGGACTGACTGTTCAAAAACAAGTTGTCGCTATTGGCGTGCTCTCTGAGACAGATCCTCTAGATAAAGCTTTTCTTTCCCGCTCAAAATGCTGGGAAGTGCAAGATGCATTTTTTACTTCTGTACCTGCCCCTACCCCATCAGAAACAAAAGGAGAGGAAAAAGCAGAACTCTTTAATACTTCCGCCTATGAAGAATTGGTATTCGGTCCATTGATTTTGGACGGCAAAAAAATGGAACATATAGAAGGACCTTTATTGAAAGCTATTAAAAACAAATGCCCTTTAGTAATTTACAATCCTCCTAATACAGAAAGATTTAAACTCTTCATGCATCAAGTCAATGAACAAAAAAAATTATTATTATTAGAAGGAAAATGGTACCTATTCCACCAGAGGTCAAAATCATCACGGTGGCACAGGATCTTCCCTATGACAACGCTTCTCTAGCTTGTGAAACATTAAATACAGAAGAAGAAAAGAATGGAAAAGAGCGCATTTATTTGGGCGTA
Source organism: Gammaproteobacteria bacterium (assembly GCA_044221135.1). Classification (GTDB taxonomy): domain Bacteria; phylum Pseudomonadota; class Gammaproteobacteria; order DSM-16500; family DSM-16500; genus UBA4722. The sequence continues at coordinate 33,225 of JBGAPT010000009.1, read as the reverse complement.
CATAATTTACATGAATGTTATCAAGTCATGGAGGTTGATGAAAAAACATATGAAGCCAAAACGATCCCGATGGGATTATTAGAGCGATACAATCCAGAAAAGCAAGTCTTTTACATTACAGGCAATATTCCCTTATCGCATTGGAAAAGATTAATGAATGCGGTTGCCAGTTATCAAGGTAAAAAAAAATTTCATTTTTTATTGGCGCCTAATGCATCCATTGAAAATACTCGAACAAATACTCAGAAATCAACTGTCCCGGAAAATAAAGGAGTAGTCGCAACAACGTATACAAGTAACGATCCTGGTTATTTAACAGGAATACTAAGTCAACAAATGGAATCTTCATCTAAAAAACCCCTGATCATTGATGTAAATGCTCAGACTACGTTTCATCAATTAATTGGCGAAATCAAACAAGTTCCTGATGGAATAGATGTTAAAAAAGGTTATCTTTTACAAGCCCTGGAACGAGGAGAGGATATTATTTTAAATGGAGAAATTTCATTTGCACTCTATCAGCAATTACTTCCACTTTTATCTCAAAAACCATATATTGATTTTAATGGGAAACAAATTGATTTTCCTAAACAAAAGTTGGTTTTAGTCATGCCAGACAACATTAAAATGACTCTTTTGTCTAATGTAGAACACCGTTTCAAGTTTGAGGATTATGAAAAAAAATTTAAATCTAAAGAAAATTTTGAAAAGATTATATTATTCTATAAGAGAATGCAAAAATTACCACATCGTGGTCCAGGTCGTCCAGAAAGACCTTATATGTCTTATCAGCGAATTCAAGCAATGATGAATGCCTTAGATGTAAGTAATCCGTTACATCCCCATAATCCTGTTAAAAGTATTATCAATTCAGATTATCCTGCAGACAGCGATGATTATGCGTATTTAAATGTGATGGGAAAAGTTATTTTTAGAGAAAACGATAATACTCCTCATCGAGCTGCTAAATTAGACAAACTTAAAAAGCGTTTTTCGATTAACACACCTGACGATGTAAAAAAACACGCATGGCATTTATTAAATTGTTTTAATGGCGCAGCAATAAAAGAAATCTTGGGCGATCAATTAAAAGAAATAAAAGAGGGTGTGTTTCCCTCTCTTTTTGAACATGCAGTAGCCCAGTTAGTCGCTCACGTACTTGAAGGTTCTCCTGTATTAGAGGAAGAAAAATCTGCTGATGCTGAAACTGCAGAAGTTCAATTCGCTGCTCCTAAACCAGAAGAAAAATCTACTCACACACGCCATGAAAAGCAAATGAAAGAACTTGATTTTTACCTACAAAGCAAAAATCCTCCTATCATTATATTACAAGGACCCGCTGGCGTAGGAAAATCACATGCTGTACGTACTCTTCTTGCTGAAAAAATTCCTGGCAAAAAGAAATGTTACGAAGGAAAGAAAGATATTATAGCTTGGTTAGAAAGCGATGGAACAATACCTTTTCTTGCAGATGAAATGAATATGACAGATGATTGGGACTTTTTAGCAGGCATGGGTCGTCCAGATAAAACAGTCGTGTATCAAGGAAACCCCTATAAATTAGGCAAACATCGAGTCATCGGTACCTGTAATCCTGTGGGGCCTCATTATCCTGGTCGACATCTACTGAGAGTCGCCCAAGATCTATCAGCCACCATAGTATTTAAAGAACTTTCCGATGATTTTTATAGAGATGTGGTTCTTAAATCTAAGCTTGCGGAAAAATTTCCAGATGATCATGGCTGGATTATAGATGTTTTGATTGATGCATATCATTTAGCCGAACAATATAATCCGCACATTACTCGCTCTATTCGCGATATAGAAAATGTTGCAGAGCGTTTTCTTTATTTAGCCAATAAGAACAAACCAGCAGATGAAGTCGCATTAAAAAATGAAGTGCTTAAAGCTTGTCTTGGTGAATTTGGAACTGCTATTCATGGATTTGATAAACGACAAGAATTTGCTAACCACTTACGTAGTCATGAGAAACTGAAATTACCTGCTGTGATCGAAAATAATCACGCAGAATGTAAATTAATTCCTTTGACTGCGGAAATAGCTTTACCTACCCCAAAACAATATTTTATTGATGCCGTCGAACAAGATTTGGGAATGCGATGGCAAGCGATGTTAAAGAAAGCATTAGCAGAACATAAAGCCAAAAAAGAAGGTCATTTTGTACCTGGATCTATTACATTACCCTATTATAAACAATCTATTGTTGTTGAAGGGGAAGCAGGCGGAGGAAAATCGGTTTGCTTAAGAGCGATTGTACAAAAACACCTAAATGAATTAGGAAAACGAAAACAAGAACTGGAGGCATTACAAGCAAACCAAGGCCCTTCCTGGTCTGAAGAAATGCAAGTAGAACTAGACCTATTAACAAAAGAATATAATAAAAAAGTGATTGAAGTAAGCGGCGGTAGTGCAAAACCAAAAATATTGGCAAGCGCATTTCATGGAGAACACCTTCTTGTTAATGATGAATCCAACATTAATCCAGAAGCAGATCAATTAATCAGTCAATTTTTATGTGGTATAGATGAAAACTTAAATCCTGCATCGTCTGCCTTTATGCATTTGGGTTCACAAAATTCAACAGCCTACGGCGGTAGGCCAACCCTGTCGAGATCAAAGCAAAACCGTGATCATGTTATCTATCTGGATGATTTTACCGAGGCAGAAGAAGAAGCTTTCGCAAGAGAGAACGTAGAAGACCCTGATGCATATACGCGAGCATACCACGATATATGCAAACAATATCCTCATGCCAATATGCGTACATTTCATGAGGTTGCTAAAATCATTAAACTATCTAGGTCAACTGAACATTTACACAGCCTCTCTTTGCTTGCACCCGATTCACCCGCTCAAGTAACTCCTGCAGCTAGACAACAACATCAACTGTTAAGTCCTCGTGTTGTTGTATTACAATGAGGATAGGCTTATGCGCAATTGCAAAGTTACATCTATTGTGAGGCATCCATAGAAAGTCATGAGTAAACTCTTCCTAGCAGTTTTTTTATCTTTTTTTGTACTTCCTCTTTATAGTGCTGGCAATAGTGTTCCCTCAAATGCTTATAGGCATTTTGAAGAATATAGCGATATAAAACCTACAGTCCATACCAAAGGAACTTTCGGAGAACATTATTCTGCTGTGGACACAATCCCTAACCCTAATCCGAACGCAGCTATTTATCATGATAATCAATGGCATTTAATTCAGCGGCAAGGATTGCGACTTGCGCAAATTGATAAAGCAGCATCCGAAATTTATGGTTATTTACTTTACTCTCCTGATGTTAACATAGTCACCCGTGTAAACGTCAATAATAAAAATGATATGGATTATTTTATAGCGCGAAGAAGTATAAAAAAATTTATAAAATGGGCAGATGCTGTCGATCATGAGTCTACTAATATGCAGTTTACTGATGAAGGCCCGTATATCAAAGATCAATCTGGGCATTACAACGTACTAGGTTATTCCTTACAAAAAGATGGCACTCTGACAAAAGAAGGAAGTGTCACAAAAAAATTAACGGGCCTAGGACAAATTATAGCTTTAGCGGAATTTCTTGGAGATTGGGATATCAATAACCGTCGTAACATCGGTATCCAGGAACAAGAATATGAACTGAAAGTATTTAAAATAGATAATGAAGCAGCGTTTGATTATGGAAAAAATACTCATTATGTTGAGAGCAGTAAAAGTATAGATAATCAACTTCAAAATTACCTACTCACTGATGAAATAATGAATATGTCGTGGTTTCAGCAAGAAAAACACGAAATGCTTGTCAAAATAGCGAATGCTGATTTTTCTGATACTTCCACTATAGCAAGTATTATTAAAAACAATATTACCGATAATTCTTGCAAAGATAGGGAACGATGGCTAAATTTTAAATTCTCTCAACCAGAAATAAAAGAAAAAATCCTATCAGAACAGCCCAAGAACACAACAGCCTTGTTACCGCTCTTTGATCCAGGCTCCCTCAAAGTTCAATTAGAGCAAATAAATGAAGCGGATACTTATGAATGCGGAGGAGAAAATATTTTGCAGGCACTGCGATTGCGTCAAGCACAGCTGAAAGAACAATTAAAAAGTGGATAATAATCAGTACCCTACTCGGCAGCAGCAGCTAATTGAAAATAGATTCGCGATGTTTCAATACCAGTAAATCCTAGATAAAAGTGTATTTTTTTTGACTAATTCGGCTTATAACTGTTATAATACTTCACTTTTGTGTAGATACGATTATAATCGTTTTTAAAAAATAAACATAATAATCATATAGTTACTATTATCCTGGGTAACTAATAGAGTACAAACAGAGGAATAATATGGCTCTTGATCGCTCCGTAGTCGCAGAAACTATAGGGGATAAGTTAGCGGATCAAACTTCAGGAGAAAGTTTTTCACTCGTTGAAACTGAAACTGAAAAAGGACCTGGGTATATCAATCCTTATACCTTGTTGGTGCGCAATGAGCGAGATATTTTCGCACACACATCCGTGACGCCCGTTGTTTCTTCTAAGAGAAAAATTATTATTTCGAGTCCTTTGTTATGTGATAGGCCTTTAAATTATATCGAGATAATCTATTTTGCAAGCCTGATTGAATATTATGATGTTTATTTTTGGCGAGGGCCCAGCATTCCTTTTATGACAGATCGCTGTCCTCTGTTATATTCTTTAAGTGATTTTGTCATTCAGAAAAAAGAAATTTTTTCTGCAACAAAAAAAGATGTTATCACCGTCCTAGGGAATCAAGGTGTTGCAATCGATACAGTGATTATTCTTGATCACGATGCTTTGTCAGAAGCAATGGGTAGACTAGCACGATCACGATATTATAGATATGCTATCTTTCCTCATTATAAACCCTCTCACCTTGACTTGGGATGGTATTCTGATATTGAGAATTTACATACCATCATTCGCGGTATTGACCGCAATAAAATTAAATTTATCACCGTACAAGTAATGACTCCTCGTGATGCACAAGAAATCATAACCCTTTTTCCTTATCTTGAAACAATTTGTGTGCTATCTCCTACTCACGCTTGGATACAAGAGTGTTTGCCTGTTTTTTCAAATACAAACATTACGGTTTCTTTGAACTGGAAGAATAGAAATCCTTCAACTATTACTCTACCAGAGAATGTGAATATGAATACTCTCATTATTAGAGGTAGAGAGAGTAACTTTATTACTTTTATATCATCCAATGCTCAAGTAAAACATCTAAAATTTATTGACATAACTGGCTTTACATTACATGTATCACCACAATTGCAACACTTGGAAATCAAAAATTGTTGGAATGTTCGTTTAATTATTCCTAAAGAAAATCAATTAGAAAAATTATATGTAGATGGGTCTAACTTCAGTCAACATTTGGATGTGAGACTTTTTCCCCGTTTGACAAATTTCCGTTATATTAATAGCGCTCCTAGCAATATTACTTTTTTAACTGATAAAGATGATAATTGCTTAGAAAGCATTTCTTGCATTGATATAAAGAAAAGAAATTATATGCTAAGAGAAATCGAGCTGCGTGGAGAAACGGAAGAAAAGTACCCTATGGATTTATCTCGATACGCTGAACTAAAAGAAGTTAAAAGTAATAACCATTATCAATTGACATTGCCTGATGATTACAAACAAGAGCTATCCATTAATACTCCAGAAGAAAAAGAATTTTTCCCCGTTATTTCACCTCTTGCTACTCAACCTTATAATTTTAATTACAACCAAGAACGTTTTAGAGGCGCAAGATATGCAAATTTAGCAGCACTTATAGCACGTATAGACAATGATGAAGGAGCAGAAGACGTTGATGAAGAAGCAATAGAAAGTATTGTGGCTGACGGCTTGGAATGGAATACAATAACTTATGGACAAATAGTCACATGGAACATGGGTACAAAATTTAAAAAATTAAAGTATTTTTATCTTGTCATAAGCCAAGCAGAATCAGTCACTATTGATTTTACTAATTGTCGTGAGCTGCAGAGCATCAATATTCAGATTAGGTCTACTAGCGAGATAAAACTTACATTAACAGGCTGTGATCAATTACGTACATTAACTGTTATTAATCAGAAAAGAGATGGAAGGCTAATCATAGAAGGAATAGATCAGTGTCCAAAATTGCGTTATCCTTTGCATGGTCCTCTGTTTCGTCCTCCGGTTCAGCAAATCGAGCCTGCAGAAGAAATATTTTTTTCTATCGCAGAGTTTACCCCAGGGTTTATTCGAGAATTTAACCGTTTCGCAAGTAATGAATTTAATCGAATAAGGGGTAGTCTGATACATGTAACATTATTTATGCTTGTTGCTACGGGAAGTATGCTAACAGTAATGCTGCTATTACATTATATACTATCAATATTAGCGATATATTCTACAATCCTTATTCTTAAAAAAATTCTTAGTTTAATTTTTATTGTTGCTGCGTTTTTTGCTATGGTAGCTCTTACATATTTTATATATCCTTTCCTCTCGTATTTTTGGAATAGATATATTACTGAGGTATGGAATGCTATAGCTCTTGATCCAGCATACATGAGAGACCACCTAATACCTGCTTTGTCAAATTTTGTATTGATAATAGCCGGGACAGTGGCGCTTTATTGCCTCAATCATTTTACGGCTCTAGGTAGCGATATATATAATTATCTAATAACCACGGCCCACAGTATGATGTCCTCGGCTGCAACAGCAAGTTCACATATGGCGACTATAGCTACAACAACCGCTACGACAGCAGCGAAAACAGTAGGCACAAAGATCGCTTCATTGTGGATATTTGCTCATCCTGTTGCATTATTAGTTATTGGTGGCTCTCTTGTATTGTGTGCGCTTGCTTATTTGCTTTGGGCTCGCAGAAGAACAATTCCTCCTATCGTTGAAACACCCAATCTAAATAAAAAATTCTATCTTGATAGTGATGTAAAACTGACTCGTAGTAATAAAAATCCTCCGCTAACGGATTGTCAATTTGCGCTGCATAGCTTAGAGGAAAATAAGTCTGGGTTACGCACTCGTGTATATAACCGATTTTGGACTCATGATAGCAATAATAAAGTGACTCTAGAAACTCGACATGGGTATGGAATACAAGAAGAGCTCAAAGTTGAAACATCGACTATCGTAGATCAAAATCCGTTAGAAAGGTCTACAAGACCTGATGAGCACCTTCTTCAATGCACAGGTAAATTTAAACCAGAAGAATTACATGAACTAGCAAGTGATTCACATGCTGTTTTAAGTGCGAATGATTTATTAGGGATATACACTAATGTGCCAGCAGATAGTTTACATTTTTATTACGATCCTGATTTGCAGCACTTGTATTTTAGATACCAAGGTGACCCATCACAAGAAATTACTTTTTTCTATAAATTAAGAAAGCAACCTGTTTTTGACGGTATTTTTGATGTATCTAAAGAAACTGATGTCAAACATATTTTAAAAAGACCGCCAAAAGATTTTTTTCCGGAAGATTTTATTCAGGTATTTAAAGAAAAATTATTGAATGATGGGCGATTACAAGATAATCGTTTAAGGGAAAATCCTAATTTAATGCATTTAAAAATTTTCTTAGATGAAAACGAAACACTAGAACGAAGGATGAAGAGTCTTCATCAATTTTTCATGAACTTTAGAGAGGGTCGTACTTTAGATCCAAAACCTTCGCCAGATAATGATATGGAAACAATGCTTGAAATCATTTTGCAATATTCAGGCGCTTCAAGGCATCGAAATTACGCTTTTGTTTTCTTATGCCAATTGTGTGGTTTTGATTGTTACTTTATTGATAGTGGTATTGATAATGGCGCTGATCAAAATTATAGTGTTCTACGCTACCAATTACCTGATGGCTCAATATATGATAAGACAGTCAGTTTTTCGCCTGTATCGCCAGCACCTTCTCAAGAAGATATGCAGGTATCTTCTCCAAGGTCTACGCCCAATGCATCGACTTCCAAAAAAACAGTAAGGAAAACAGGTGATCAAATTATTTTAGAAGAAATGGCTGCCTATAAAAGATATTATAAAATTCTTAAAGAAACTGTTTCCCGTCAAGAACTTCGTTCATTAGATCAAATAATAAGTTTCAGTGAAAGCGATACAGAAGTTAAAGGTAATACAGCGAAAAATAGGAAAAATTTTTCTCCCTTGCTTATTTTGAACGAAGCGCAAGATCCTTTTGCGGTCAATGCTGCTATTGTTAGACATCTTAAGAGAAAAAATATAAACACACTTAAAAACCATTTATTTATTAACGATGTTAAAGATTTTGCATATTATTTATCGCCAGGGAAAATTGAAAATGGAAAGCAAACTAACGAACAAGAAGGTCCTTTAAGAAGATTGCTCACTAATCAAGATGAAGATGGTGTGCTTGTCGTTGATTTCTCTGAACTCAGTGATGCAAAAAAAATTGCTTATCAAACCTTATTTGACAATCCACCGACTATCACCATCCCTGTACGTGAAGAAAAGAACGGAATTGTGACTATTCATGAAGAAACCTTCCATCTCCCAAAACGATTAAAAGTCGTTGGATTCATGAAGGAAAATGATCCCGCTGGTGAATCGCTTGCTTCTCGTGCAACGCATTGGACTGTTCATGAAGAATTTTTTACTTCTTCAGTAGAGTTAGAAGAAAAGAAATCTGAAACTGTTACCTTATCTGACGCCGACGAAGGCGCTGAGCACAGTGATACAAATAAAGGAAAAGTTAACGATGCAAAACCTGTAGAAGTAGAGCTTTTCAAAAATTCAACGGCTTTTGAAGAACTCTTGCTGGGACCCGTTTTTTTAGATGGTTCAAAAATAGAATCAGAACCCGGACCTTTATTAGATGCTATTACTGCAGATCGCCCTGTTACTATTTATAATCCACCGAATACAAAAAAGTATCGTCGACTAGTACATGCAGTGAATGGAGAAAGAAAATTTTTCTTGCCACTCGATGCGAAGATGGTTGATTTAGACTCAACTTCACAAGTTTTTATCGAAGAAAAAACACAAGAAATTCCTAAAGAATTACCTGGAAATGTAAAGATAATATGTGAAGATGAAAAAACGACAACGATGCATAGAAAGCGAATCCACTTAACGGTCAGTAATTTGCATGAATATTATAAGATTGTTAGCATTAATGAAAAAACTCTTCAGGCAAACACAGATCGAAATGGTTTATTAGGTCAATATCAACCAGATCAGGATATTTTTTATATCACAGGATTTATTCCATTATCTTATTGGCAAAGGTTGATGCATGAAATTGCTCAAGATAAAAATAGAAATAAACCATTTAAATTCTTGCTAGCACCAGGTGCATCAATAGAGGGAATCGAAAAAAATAATTATAGCGTCGAGCCAGACGAAAAAGCATCAACATATTTAAGTAATGATCCTGACTATTTAACTCAGCAGTTGTTAACAAAAAATGAAAATATGAGAAAACATACTTGGGTTATTGATATAAATGAAAAAACAACATTCAATGACCTCGTTGGTGAAATAACCCAAAAATCAAAAGGATTTAGTGTAAAAAAAGGTGTTGTGTTACATGCATTAGAAAGCAGATATTCGGTTATCTTAAATGGAAAAATGTCTTATACTTTGTATCAACAATTGCTGCCGCTGTTATCAAAAGAAAATCCACATATTGATTTTAATGGGAAACGCATCGTTATAGGTAAAAATAAATTCATTGTGGTGATGCCAGACAACAACATGAATCCCTTATGTTATCAGAAGCGAGATTTTTCTTTTGAAGATTACCGAAAAGAGTTACTTAAAAAATATTCAGCAGATCACTTAAATCAAATTGAACATTTTTATAAGATCGCAGGACAATTACCTCATCGTGGCCCAGGCCGGCCGAGCAAACCTTATATTTCTTTTCATCGCATTGAAACGATGCTTAAAGCGTTAAAGCATCCGTCGAATGACAAACATAATCCTGTTAAATGCATCTTTAACGCCGACTATCCAGAGGACAGTGCAGATTATGCTTATCTTAATGTCATGGGGAAAATGATTTTTAATGCGGAAGATAAGAAGCGAGTAAAATTAACTAAATTAATCGATCTTATGGCTCGTTTTTCAATTCAAGAACCTCGTGATGTAAAAGCGCATGCTTGGCATTTGCTGAACTGTTTTCAGGGTGCAATGATAAAAGAAATCATTGGCGAAAACATAAAACAAACAAATGGCAATGAATTTCCTGCATTATTAGATGAATCTTTGAAAAAATTATCTGAGGAAGTTTTTAAAATTAAACAACAATATTTAGAAGAAAAAAGGAATCCTTTGGTAGAAGCAAAGGAAAATGGCCTAGAAGAAAAACTGAACCCTCGCGCACGCCATGAAAAGCAAATGGCACAATTAACGTTTTATTTAGAACAAAAAGATCATCCTATTATTATATTGCAGGGACCTGCTGGCGTAGGGAAATCCCATGCAGTTCGAAAATTGCTTGGAAAAGGTAAATACTATGAAGGCGAAAAAGATATTATAAAATGGTTAGAAAGCGATGGATCAACCCCTTTTCTTGCTGATGAAATGAATATGACAGATTGCTGGGATTTTTTAGAAGGATTAGGTCGTCCAGACAAAACTGTTGTTTACAAGGGAAAACGCTATCCTTTGACAAAACATCAAGTGATTGGCACATGTAACCCAGTAGGGCCTCAATATCCCAATCGATTTTTTGTTAAAGTGATACAAAACCTGGCTGTGACTATTCATTTTAAAACACCGACAGAAAATTTTTATAGGGATGTGATCCAAGATAAATTAAATACTGTTTCTTTACTTCATGCAGAAAACCATTCTTTAATCATTAATAATTTAATCAATGCGTTTTATTTAATTCAAAAATATAATCCTCATGTTATGCGGTCTATTCGTGACATTGAAGACATCACGGAGCGCTTTATTCAGTTTTACAACAAAGAACAAAAAATGAATGAATCTGCTTTAAAAGAGCTACTATTTAAGACTTGCATGAGAGGATTTGCGCCCTCTATTCGTACTGCTTCTGAACGCCAACGTTTTGCTAATGATCTTCGTGATAAATTAGGATTAACTCTTCTGCCAAGTGATGAAAAAAAATCAAGTGAGATGATCCAATTAACTGATAAAATTTCTATTCCTGAATCAGCTCGTTATTTTGTTGAGGCTATTGAAGAGCAATTAGAAATGCGATGGCAGATGCTATTAAAAAATGCGATTGCTAAACATCATAAGCTAGTAGAAGAGAAAAAACAAGCGAGCGATGCTGAAACAGCATCAACGACGCCTCCCCTTCCCTACTATAAGCAATCTTCTATTGTTGAAGGCGAGCCGGGGGTAGGAAAATCGACTTATTTAAGAGCGATTGTAGAAAAACATATAAATGCATTGAAAATCCGGAAGAAAGAATTAGAAAACAAAAAAGAAGTGCTTTTATGTTTATCGTGGTTAGCGTTATGGACAGTAGAAGAACAAATTGAACTTGATTTACTAGAAAAAGAAATTAAAAAACCCGTCTATGAAATCAGCGGTGGCAGTGCTGACCCACGTGGTCAGTTAACGGAAGCATTACATAAAGAATGTATTTTGATTGAGGATGAATCCAATATAAACCCTGAGGCAGATGCATTGCTTAGTCAATTTCTATGCGGCCAAGATGAAAATGGCAAGCCGATAAGCTATCCTGGATTTTTACATTTTGGTTCACAAAATTCGACTCTACACAAAGGAAGGAACGTTACTTCAACATCAAAGGGAAGCCGCTGTAATCTGATTTATCTGGACACGTTTCCTGATGCTGGGCTCAAAGCTTTTGCTCAGCAAAAAGTAGATTTTCCTGAGCAATACCTACTGGCATATAAAAAAGTATGTACTGAGTGTGATTATGCAAATGTGCGTACGCTCCATCATGGGCTTGATAGGGCGGCTGAAGAAGAAGCTGTATTGGCAGCAAAAGATCACACTCAGCTGGGATCAATATTGTCGGATGCTGTATCTTCTACATTCTATTCGCCGCCTCCTCAGCCACCTCGTCCTAGTAGTTTCCTGCCTACTACTACCTCTTCTGCTTTAACTCTAGCATAAGGATTAATCCTCTGGATTCCGTATTCAAATTGTAGGCGGTTTACCATTTTGAACTTATTTAAAAAACTATATTCATCCCTTCAGAAATTTTCCCTCGGTAAAAAACTTCTATTTCATTAATAGTCAGTGATTGACTAGGAATGAATTTATCTACATGAAATACAGCAATCACTTTGCGATCTATAGTTGATTTAGAAAGAACATAACAATGCCCTGCTTGCACTTTCATCTCAGTCGCTATAGGTCCGTTTTGAAGAGCATCCATTGCATGAGAGTATGCAAACCAGAACATAGGGTGTTTGATTCGATCCAGTGCTGTAGGATAACCCGATCCCGACTTTTCATAATCATTTTTAATATCCTTACAACTCATCTCGCCTAAATCAGCTATCATACCAATACTAAAATCAGGAGCAGAAGTCATGGTATTTAAACGTATGTTATCAACATCAGAAAATTCAATGTCCATATCATTATGATTTTTATTAGTCTCTTGGGTGCCATAATAAAAGCTATAAGTATTTTTTTCAGAATTTTTGGCTTCTAAAGTCACTTGCGCAGATGATGAAACGGCAATGTCTGCAAAGGCTGACGTTATACCAATCATTGCTATAACTGACGTCATTAATAATTTTTGCATGTATAAGATTCCTCTTGTCTAGTTAATAAATCGAAGCATTCTATAGTCTTCACTTCAAAATAATCTTTATAAAACGCTCATGTCTTCAGAAATTTTCCCCCGATAAAAAACTTCCATTTCATTGATAATCAGTGATTTATTAGGAATTAACTGGTCTACATGAAATACAGCAACAACCTCGCGGTCTATAGTTGATTTAGTCAGGACATAACAATGTCCTGTCTGAACTTTCATCTCAGTTGCTATAGGTCCGCTTTGAAGAGCACTCATTGCACGGGAAGATTTAAACCAAAGCATAGGATTATTGATTCGGTCCTTTACTGTAGGAGCACCACCCGAACCCTGTAAATTTTCATCATCACTTTTAATATCCTTACAGCTCATCTTACCTAGGTCAGCGATCATACTCAGGTCATGAGTAACGGTATTTAAATGTATGCTATCAACGCCCGCAATGCTCGAAAATTCAATGTCCACATCATTATAATTTTTTTCTCTCTCTTGAGTACCATAATAAAAACTATAGGTGGCCCTTGAATAGTTATCTTTATAAGGGTAAGCAAGACGATAATCACTATCAAAAATGGCAGGACCATTAGCACATCTTACGTCTGTAGTCAACTGAGCATGAGTCACTGAATCAGAATAAGCAGAACATCTAGCTTCTAAAGTCACTTGCGCGGGTAATGGAATGGTAACATCAGCAAAAGCTGATGTAACACCCACCATTGTTATCACTGACATCATTAATAATTTTTGCATGTATAAGATTCCTCTTTTCTAGTTAATAAATCCGAAATATTATAATCTCAAGAATAATTGTATATGCAACACAAGACTCATTACAGCAGGGTAAATATTCTGTTAACAAGCTTGGCAATCAGTTTTTACATTGTTACCAGAAACCAAACCTTGTAACGTATAAGTTCCGGTATCATAACTACAACCATTATATGTAGCCTTACCTACTGTCACCGGCAACTTGCTGCAATTATTAGTGTCATCATAAAAGTGAGTACAGATATATTTTGCGGCTTCCGCATCTCCTGTGGTTTTATCCGCATTATAATGTATAACCCATCCCAAAGGTCCTGGAGTCCCTGTATCTACCCAATTTCCAGGGCCACACATATCCGCAACACTTAAACTAGATAAGCCTAACAAACTGAATGTCATTGCAGCTAATACTATTTTTTTCATACACATTTTCTATCTCCTCAATTAAAAATATAAATTTCATCGGCTAATCAAAAAAATAACTAACACATCAATTATTTTTTTGATTAAATAAATTGAATTTTACATTGCCTCTTGTTATGGAAAAATTTCTATTGTGCATAACCTGATGCATTTTACCTTAAGTTCAAGAAAATGGGTATTTTTTTATACAAATCACATGTTATTCCATCTCTATTTAATATTATTTCTTTAAATATCATACAATTATGTTATGCAAACTTAACGGCGTTTCGTTTTTAATAACAGCTTTTGAGTTCGAGGAAAAAGATTTGATAAAGTAAAATCAACTTGCTTCTGACACATATTGTTACTATAGTTGCACATTATATATTCAAAACGAGTGTTTTATGACTACACCTAGAATGCCGCTTACGCGTGAGGGTATCAAAAAAGAAATAGAAGCTATGCCCACGCAGAGTATAGAACAATTGAAGGAAAAATATCCCCCTGAGAGATATGCTCTTCTGCCGTTATATGTCATCGATGCACAGTTGGCTATCCATGCAGACCTAAAGCAGAAAAACATGATATGGCTAACGGGATGGCTCGGTTGGATTTATGCTGTCATTGAAATGGCAACGGTCGCTTTTGTACCGATCTTCGCTGCAAGTCTTCTTCAAAATCTACCCATGGTGATGGGATTGGGCATGGCAGTGACTGGATGGGGTATGGTGCTTTTTGCAACTATCATACTGGCCAGCAAGATTGAGGGCATCATTGGATTGTTAGCTGCAGAAAAAGCAGCGAATAATAGTGCTTGTCGTCAGTTATTTAAGAATGCAGATACTATGCAAACAGGAGAAGATCAATCCTCTATCACTCAGATATTTGAAAATGCATTAACTAACATACAGACGACTATGGAATCGCGTTTAGCTTCAACACCGTTAACAGAGGCGAAGATAAACATAGATAGCTATTTTTCAGATATGAAGAAATCAATGCGTGAATTGATAGAACCCACTCATGTAAATTCAATGACAGGAATGGCATGGATAGCGGCACAAGCGTGGGGGATTTTAAAATACTGGGTTGTTTTAGCTGAATCGCCTTTTAATTTTTTGGTAGCACGAACAAATGACCCTGCATCACAAAATGAAATAGCATGGATGGAACTGATAGAATGTTTGGCTGCTGTTGCTGAAGAACCTTTGAATTTTGAAGCACGTCAGAAATTAGAAATGAAATCAGAAGAAGTATCCAGGGCTGCTACGTTTCGTGAAATAAAAGAGGGCGCTGAAGTTCTTTCTAAAGCAGCTTTATTTGGAAGTTTTTATTTAACAACTGGGTGTTTTCTTGTTATCTCTGTCGCAATATTAGGATTTGGAGCCACTGCAAGCTCACCCATTTTGGTCTCTGCACTGGGTGTGATTTTAATCAGTAAAGGCATATTCATAGCTGGGGCTGCACTCACTCTATTAAAAATGGCGTGGGCACTCACAGTATGGGCATTCAACAATATCACAGCACGTATCGCAGAATGTTGCTGCCGAAGTTCATCTAGCGATAATGATGAGAAAAAGCAAAGCCCTGTTCAAAAAAATCCTCAAGATAAAACTTCCACAGCCACTCAACATGCTAATGCTGCAGAAATTGATGCTAATTTATTATCACCATTAAAACAGCTAAGTTTGTTTGCAAGAAAAATAAGTCATGCTTTACCAGAACCCGATGTCTCTTCATCACGCTCTCTGTTAATGTAAATTGGATACGATTTTACATGAAGTAAGCTACCTCCACGAAATTTGCTTCATGTTAGTCGTCATTGCGAGCAGGCATTGTCGCGTGGATCACGTCCTACTCGAAATGCAAATAACCGTCATTGCGAGCGAAGCAAAGCAATGACGATTTAGATAAAGCAGCGCTTATGAAGATAATCCAGTTTGCAATAACAGTTTAATAAATTTTACGTTCCATTGAAAAAACTAAAAATAGCGAGTATATTTAAGTCCTATCAAAAAGAAGTAAAAAAATGTTTCTTCTTAATAAAAAAAGCATCCTAGTCAGTATTTTAATTTTCTCCAGCACATTCAATTATGCACAAGCTCATCTTGCACCTTGTGATGATTATGCACATTATGTAAATTGTGATGTGAGTAGTGATTGTCATTTTAATATTGATGCTAATGATGGAAAATGTATTAGCTTGAATAACATAGCTAAACCTTGGCAATATAACTGCAAGATAACAGGAGAATATATTCAAACTATAGGAACAATCAATTATGATGATGCAAAAATTCAAGGGATTGAGATAAGTCACGAAGAGAATAGCTTGAATTTTACAGTGAATGCTCAGCAAGCAAAGGTCAATCTTTCCCATTTGCATTTTAATATGGAAATGCCAGGCGATTATCCCGCGCTCGATGTTATTTTACATTGCGATCGTATTCCGTGACGACTCCAAAAAGGGATTCACTCGTGAGCACACAATTTCAATAACCTATCAATCTGGCCCAATAAATAAAATGGCAATGAAATTAATTCATAATCATTTAAAGCGCCGATTGTTGTTTTCGATCGGATATGATCGCGTTGAATAGGCCCCGCATAAAAACGAATGGCACGTTTCCATGATTTTTCATTCATGAACTGATGTAATGATCTTAATTTTCCTGTAACACCCGCTTTCACCTCAATGGGAATTAATTGCTGATTTTCTTGAATCAAATAATCAATTTCAGCACTCGAACTAGCTAATTCACGGTTCCAGTAATATAATGTTGGCTCAACATAAAAAGGAGACAATAAACGTAATAATTGGCCTACAACTTGTTCCGCAAGAGCGCCATTGTTTATCACTAAAATATCTTCAATATTTTTAAATTGATGCAGTTTTAAGCCCAAAATCGTTGAAACCAAACCAATATCGATCAAAATAATTTTAAATAGTTTAGGATTCCCTTCAGCCCCGAGAGGAATACCATTTGCACTGGAGCTTTGCACTTTATGACACAAGCGTGCTTTTATTAACAAGCCCAGCGCTTGTTTAATGCTTTCATGTCGCGCATTGAGATTCACATGACTATAAATAAATTTTTTAGTTAATAATTTTGGAACTGCATGTAATATTTCTTCCAAATAGCTAATCGATAATTTCCCTGCATATTTTGCAAAATCATCTTGATAAGTATTAATTAAATTATTATGCACCTCTGCGAGCGATTGCAATGAAGATGTTTTAATCCAGGTAGAAATTGCTTCTGGCATTCCACCTACTGTAACAAATTCTTTGAACAATTGGCTTGCCTTATCGTGCAATGATGCATTCAATGGTTTTTCAAAAGAAGTTTTTTCTATAGCAGATAATAAATGCGTTTCATTTTTTGCTAATAAAAATTCTTCGAACCCTAATGGCTCAATAAAAAAATATTGAATTCGTCCAACAGGCATACTGAAAGTATGATTTTCTAATATAAATTCCAATAAGGAACCTGCAGTAATCACCGGCAGCTCTGGCATATCTTCATAAAACCATCGCAATTTTGCAAACAGTTCAGGAGCAGCCTGAATTTCATCTAAAAACAAAATAGAATCCGCTGGAAGAATGCGTTTATTCAATGCGGCTTCTAAATTTAATAATATTGTAGAGGGAGTATTACTTTCAAAATGACTAGCAAGAGAACGCTGTTTTTCAAAATTAAGCTCGATCAATTGTTTACCTGTTTGATGGGCAAGTTCTCTGACAATCCACGTTTTACCGACTTGTCGTGCGCCTCGGAGTACAGCAGGTTTACGTGAAGAAGATATCAGCCAATCTTTCAATTTATCAATGAGATAGCGTTTCATTCATTTATATCCGTGAAAAAATACAGGTATATTCTAACACTTACTGTGAAAATATACAGGTATATTTTTGATGATATCAGCATCGTCCTAAGTGAAACTCATTGTCATCCTGAGTCCTTACAAAGGTAAATTCCATGAAGGATCGGTTAAAATTCGAGTGATCCTTCGCTATCGCTCAGAATGACAGCAATGCTACAAAAACAACTCAGTTACATGAACATTCTCGAAAAAATGCCTGCCCAAGAAATCATTTAGAAAATACAATAAACGCAAAAATCCCTTTATTGACTAATACATCAAATGCATTCCATTGTTGAATTTGCGAAAATTCTTTTAATTTTTTAATCGATTCAGGATGATCATCTGCGCGAGGATGTTGCATTCGAAATTCTAATTCCTCTTGAGTTAAATTTTGAGTGAGTTGCATTCTATTTGCCAATGACTCCAGCCATTCATCACGAGTTTGATTATCATCTAATACACCATCTACCATGATGAGATAACCACCTTTATTTAATTTATTTTTAGCATTCTGAATGAAATTAAATTTTTCCTGGGAAGATAAATGATGAACAGCATAACTAGTATAAATAATATCTATAGAGGCTGGTATATTGATAATTGCTCTACTCATATCATCACAAATAAATTCTTTTTTGCACTGGATGACCTTCATATTTTCTTCAGCCATTTTTAAAATATCAGGCGCAGCATCAATCCCAATATAGTTTTTAATCTGTTTATCAGCAAGAATTGGCACAATCGCACTGCAATCACCGCAGCCTACATCCACTATTGTCAATGGATTAGGAAATTTTTCTTTTATAAATCGATTTAATGCATCGCCCATTTCCCGATGATAGAGCGTATTACTTGCCAAGGTACGTTGGTATCGTTGCCAATTCGCATTAAAATATAAACTCGTGCTATTGATATCGTTCATAAAAATTTCCGATTAAATTTTGAATTATTGAACCAATGGTGTAACCGTCTTAGCAGCATTGGTAGTTGGATTATTTTCGTTATTCACAGGCCCAGGCATAACTGGTGGAGAAGGCAGGATTCTCCCTCGTGGGCTTATCTTTTCTGATGTATTCTGTTGCTGACTATGCAATCCATCTATAAAAGCACAACCTGATAACAAACATACTACTATCATCCATTGTAACCGCATAACAACCTCTATCATTTTGTTGATGTTCTTCATAACACACTCATTTCTCTATTCGTGAGACGGCTAGAGAAAAGCTATCTATGTGGATATTATCATATATTTGCCATGAAGTTGCTAATAATTCATCTCCATTTCGCTTAATTTATGCCTGCTAATTTGTTATTTGGCCTAACTGCAGGTGCAAAAATATCTTTAGCGCCGCTTCTTAATTTGCTCATATCAAGCGTAACAATAGGAATTTGACGTGTATAGTGTGTTGCTTTGCTATATGCATCTGCATCTTTAAAAAGCTGCTCCATTTCAGCATCGCTGGTACTAGTGCGACCTGATGCTGCGAACATTGGATTTGATGTGTCATTGATAATGGCATAAAACGCCAGAATGGGAACTTTCACATCGGGTACATTTTTAATATCCCACGCGCTTATCATTAATTCATTATGAACACGGCAAAATGTATGATCTTTACAGTACGTTTTATCCAGATTATCTTTATAAATAAATTGATGTAGTTGCATTGCTAAATCAAACCTATCTTTCTCTGGTGAAAAAGAACAATCAAGATCTAGTTCTTCCCAAATGATATTTCGAGAATCATTAAGATATTTTTTGAAAAAATCATTCACGGTTTGTATTTCATCGCCACAAATAGTGAGATAATTATTTGATTTGAAATGGCAACTACTATCCACATCACCCACACTACCACCATCGCCAGGGTATTCACAGTATAGTTTGTAAGAAAATTCATTTCTTGCTTCAAGCTCATCAGTCGGAGTAAGAATAAAACCTGTATTGATATAAATTGGTTCACCAACATGCGAAGTAATATCTGCTCTCAAATAGGAGAACGAACCAATACTACGATATCCTGGCAGATACCAGCTAGGCAGTGCGTTGTCTTTGTCAGGTGCTAACTGTCCATGAATAATAATGCCAGAACAATAATATGCAGGTTCGTTATTATCACAAGGTGTTGTTCGTTGATAAAGCCGGTTAAGCTCCTCTGCAGCTGTTGTTGCAATATCATCTGCATAAGCTGACTTTAGCAAGAAGGAAAGAACACTGCATACTGCAATAAAAAATATTTTACGATAATTCAACACATTACATTTCTCGAAGTTTAATTTTGATGTATTCTAGCATATATATACCCATCATAGTTGAAAATGCGAATATTAATTAATTTTACATTGCATATTGTTAGCTAAATAAGTTATCGCTTTAAGATGCAAGGTGTTGCAGCCCCCTATTTGCAAATCAAGACGAGCAAATTGATGGGTCGGTTTTTCATTTTTCTTATTATCTATGCAGTGACATTCCAAGAGGAAGGATTCCCAACCTTCACAGTATTCAATCACTAATTCACTTTCGAGATTAAATTGAATGATGATTTTAGTAGAAGTTTTTGTATTTACTTTAGGAATAACAATTTTCTCATTTCCTTTATAGAAATACAGCTTAGGATAGCCTAGCTGTGGGATATTTATAAATTTTTGACCAATTCTCCTATCATGAGAATCAACTGTAAGACAAATTCCATTAGAACACATGAGATCTAAATTTAACGAAGCATACCTATCTTTTATTTCTTCATTCTCTTCGGTAAAACATTCACCACGAAATATTATACAATCTTCCTTACGATGTGGAATAATTTCCAGCCTTTTTTCCGATGTAATTTGGAAAAATAGCTAATCACAACTTATAGGCATTCTTTCTTCTTCTTGCATAAGAAATATTTTTTTATAAAATTTTCCATTAAATACTCCTAAAATAATAATTGGGATTGTAAAACCTGAAAATTATCAGTAATTCTTGACCGCAAAATATTTTTCTTCCTGCCAATGGTTTTAAAAAATTAATCGTGGCATTTGTAAAATCAGAGAAACGCTTATAATACTTATTGTAAGCCACCTGCTCATGTAAAATTTTCCAGACACGTTCTATCACCACTTTCCGGTTTAAGTTTATTATTGGTTTGATAATCCTCAATGTGACGACGGCTTCTCTCATCATCAAGAAGTAGAATTTTTGCTATTTCTGGGTAGCTATACCCGTCATCGTACGCTAATACCGCTTTTATTCTGTCACAGACATGCTTGTCCCGTTCCTTGCAGTGACGCCGGATCAGATTTTCTCTTTCCTTTAATGTGAGTAGTTTTTCCATGAGGATCTTTTACTATATTTTTTAGATCATTGCACCATATTTATTCCAATGAAACTGTGCTTTTCGCATTTTCATTGGCGAGCGGTATAAATCCCATTTTAACTCTTAAAAATCCATTGATTATGAGTCAAGTACCATGTTTTCTGGTTTAATTCAAACAACTTTACCATT
Organism: Gammaproteobacteria bacterium; assembly: GCA_044221135.1. Taxonomy (GTDB): domain Bacteria; phylum Pseudomonadota; class Gammaproteobacteria; order DSM-16500; family DSM-16500; genus UBA4722. Next base: position 11,913 of record JBGAPT010000009.1, on the reverse strand, counting down.
CTTCCACTCACATACTGGATTACCAGCTTGTTTATGTTTTAATAAAGCCTGATTAATGGCAGATTGAAGAATCTTTCTTATCTCTGCAGGATCATTCATTATCCGCAAAATTCGATTATCATCAGTTTCTTCTGTCTTCATCATATTTCTCAAACAGGTAAATGTTGTATAACATGCGTATAATTTTATGCTGTTATCATAGCCTGTAAATGCTCTAACTGCTCTTGTAATTTCAACTTCTCTTGCATCAATTCATAAAACATGTTATTACTCTCAAAAATAGAAATGACAAAGAGAGAGTTTTTAATTATGAGGATGATGATATGCAATCTGAATTCAGAGATCGTTTAAATAATCATTATCATGCCATCTTAGTAAAAAAATAAAATACGAATCTATTTTGAGGTTCTAGGGATTTTCCCTCTAAACTTGAGATGCAATGAGCCTATATCACCAATATAATATGAGCCCAATTAATAAAATACTCAATAAAACTGTTCCAATTGCACAAATAGCACGAAGAATTTTGGCAATTTTTAATTTCTCATAGCCATCATTTAATTCTACATTACCTTTGGCTAATCTTTCTTTTCCACTTTTAATTTGCTCTTTTCCGCTTGCGATTTGCATCTTGCCTTTTTCAATTTTATTTTTGATGGCTTGATCACTGGCTAACATCACTGCACCCGCAACAGGCGCCATCGCAACAGCTAGAACAGAAGATTTTTTTATTTCTTTATACATTCTCTTGCCTTGCGATAATTGCTTTTCACCTTTCAATAACGCATCTTGCCCTTCAGAAAGTGATTTTTTGCCTTGTTCCAGTTGATGTAAACCTGAAGATAATTTTATAGTTCCATCTTCAATTTTTTTATTAAGAAACAAAAAACCGGCGAGTGATAAAATTGCTAATAAAAAAACAAAAAGTAATGTCCCTATTTTTTTCATCGTTATAGATTCCCATCATCACAAAAAGATAAGATGAGTATACAATAGGGACTAATCAATGTGTATCCTTTGATTAAATATAAAAGATTGAAATACCCTATTCTTTAATAACAGCTTGCAACCAACTTTTATGTCGCTTTTCATCTTGCAGACCTTTTTCTACGAAAGCAGCTGCATCCGGCCAAAGATCTGGTCTATTCAGAATACGTTCATACGCTTCGTTAGTATCTTCTTCATTCGTTAACATAGCTAATAAAATAGCATTATCTCCTATTAATCCGCCTAGGAATACCTTTCCTTTTGCAAGCCATTGCTTAGCGCTGGGAGTCGTAGGAACTTTTGCATCATGCTTCCTTAAAATGGCAGAAATTTTTATGATATGGCCTTGATGGTCCATTTTAAAATCATTTAATTTAGATTTAAATTGATTATTTTCTATTTTATTAATTGCCATTTCATAAGCTTCAATGGCGTCATAATCCAATTCTAATAATTCTTGCAATGCATTCGTAAAATGCGTTTGTTTACCTACCATCGTAACCATATACCCTCCTTTCTATTATTTTATAAGGTGGAAATGAAAAATTTATCTTTGTCTTCTTTTGCCACCCAACATCGATCCCAGCATGGCTGAAAAAGCACTCAAAATAAAAGCAAGAGCAGTAGACAGAGCAGTTGTACCTAACGTATTTAGTATATTTTCGGTAGTAGCTGTTGTTTTATCTTTAGTTTCATCTCCTTGAGTTAGAGAAGAAGAGGAATTTTTGGCGGTTTCACTTGATTGATGAGTTTTTTGTGAAAGAGCATTATCTTGCTCCAATACTACCAATGCTTGTTTAGCACTATTTAAAGTAGTATTGACTAAGACACCTGCCATACCAAATGTAAGAACAAAAGTAATTAAAGTTGCAGCGCCCCAAACTACACCGCCCGCTATCGCATTTCGAAATGAATCTTTATAAAATCCAAAAATGCCAGTAACCCACCCTCCTAAAAACATAGCGACTATCCCACTTAACAATACCCAGGCTATAAATCCAATACCGCGAACAGCCACATCACTGGAATCACCGTTAAAAGCAATGACTCCTACTCCTAAACCTAATAAATTAAAAACTAATTGAATGCCAAGTCCAACCAACACACCTGCTGTTATAGGCCCCAACGGAAATTTTCTCGTATAAGAGGGAGTTTCATTTACTCTATTCTTCATATCTCTGTCAATTGTCATCATAATATTTTTCCTTATTAATGATTTCGTTAAAAGAAGGGTAAAGTGTAAGTCTTTTAATATATTTAACATTGATATAAATCAACTTTTGAAAATGTAAAATAAATAGGAAGGGTATTAGTTATTACAAGAATATATTTTTATAGTTACTCTTGCGCTCCATAGATAACATTTTGCATTTTAATTGAATTGTCAATTCCTGGTAATAGTGCCTGAATAAAAGCATGTCTTAGTAAGTAACCAATAATGGAAAATAGACTGGTGTCAGGATTATTAATATTGCCAGATATCATTATTTTAGTTGCAACTGTTTTCTGCTTGGGATTCTCTAAAATCTTAGCAATTAATTGGACTGCGCCATTATAAAGAGATTCTATAGGATTGGTATTTTTACTATCAGGAGTTGCGATTTTTAAGTTCTTAAAAATAGGCTTAGCATAACCTTTAATTTTATTTTTTTCGGCTGCTGCCTCAACATATAAACTAAATAGTCCTCGACTAACTTTAATTTTCGTGTAATGGCTGAGAAAATTATTTGTCTCTTTAATATTCATGTTAGTAAGCCACCCCTTCAAGAGAAAAGTGGGCTGTTCAATAAACGGATTTAATTGCATCATTAATTTTGTATCTGCATTATCCATAGCAGTTCCTTTTGCATTTAAATAAGCAAATAATTTATTTTGATCCCCCGTAATTTGACGCATATTATTTAATTCTGCTGAAATATTTTTAATATATAATTCAAAGGGAGGTTTGCTATTATAACTTTTAAAATATATTTCACCATTTAATAGAGTTATTTTATTAAATGGCAAAGGAAACAATTTCGTCACTATCGTACGCCACTGATCATTGATGGTAAGTTGTTCGTTTTTTCCCTTAGGGTCTATAACAAAATTAAGCACAGGATCAGTCGCTTTAACTTCTGCTACCAAATGACCATGAAATAAAACATTCCACTCAACTGTAAATTCTATTGAATTTGCAGCAAAGAAAGGAACAGGTAATTTTGTATTTACTTTAATTAATTTAACTTTATTAATTTGATAACTTCCTCGATATAAATTTATACTGACTGACTCCACTGTTGCTTTATATTCAGGTATTTCATTCAATTTTTTTTGAACAAAATGCAAAATAATAGGAGATAATGCTAGCCTTGCAAAAATTAATAAGATACTAATAGCTACTATGAGCATTATTCTATTCTTCATATCCCTATTTTCCTACGTAAAATGCCTAAATTATTAAGCACGTTATATTATTATATTAACCGTATGCTTTCTGGAAAGATTTTAACTTCTTCATCTTATCTTTTAACTGTTGCATTTCCATTGCTAACTCATTCGATCTAGCCGTTGAAATAACTTTCTTGGCATGATTAAACATATTGGATTCTTCATCCTCTACATGATGCTCGACTATATATTTTAGTTCTCCCAGCTGAACTAACCATTTAGATATGTTATTTAAAGATATTTTACTTAATTTACGTAGCGATTTTTTTATTTCATTATGCTCTTTATCGCCATGAGAAACATCTTCTTTACCTTTGGAACTTTCTTTCAATGCTTTATAAAAAGTAGTATGCTCAGGGTCAGCATGTAATTCTAATTCTTTTTTTACCTGTAAAAATAATAGTTTCCTGATTTTATTTGAATTAGCAGCAATTATTTTCTTGAACAAGCGAGCTACCTTTGCATGATCTTTCTTAAGATAGGTGTATATATTCATCGTCTTCTCCTTTTAAATTAAAATAGTTAAGCTAATAAAAATATTTTATTTATTGATTCAATGATCATGATAGCTGAAAAATAGAATCATGCAAGATAAGCTTGTGATTATTACAAAATACATTTATAATTAATTTTTTTAATTGAATATTTATATTCAGTTAAATTTACTTTTTATATCGTGATAAGATAAGAGATAATTAAAATAAAATATGCAGATCCTGAATTCGTTTTATTTCTTTTTTATCAAGTCCCACTTTTCCCGCAAAAACAGGCCATGATTGAATGGCATCTCTGACTTGACGAATCAATTCTTTTGCTTCGCCAACACCAAACCTGTCGGCCACCGCAATGATATCTTCAGCAGTAAAGTTTTTATATTTTCCATTGACAGACATTAAATGCTGTTTTGTCCATTCACCTTTTGGATTATGGGCAAATGTGATGTCGTAGGCAGGAGCAAGCGCCCAGTTGCTACCTTCTTTTAATATAAAAGAAAAATTTTTACTGTGATCGTCGCAATTTCTACCCATGATGTTAAATATCATACGCCTAAATACTTCTATATAAGCTTCATGTGGAAGAGTGAGCTCAGCGAGTGTCATCAGTAATTGCTCGTAGCTATTAGTGGATTTCTTTTTATAATCGATATGATTCATGGCGCATAAAGTTTGGGTGTGATGTTTCGTGCTCCTTCCTTCACGATCAAAACGTTTTGTCATGAAATGAGCGCGGCCATTTTCTTCTAACAGTCTTGATTGAGTCATTGTTATCCCTGCATGGGTAGCCATTAGGTAGTATGCGTATTCTATTCGCCCATAATTTTCACTGATGCCTAGCTCCTTGTCTGCTCCCATGCCATCAAATTTTAATAACCAATGCTCAAATCCTTCCTCTGCATCGACTTGCCCAGATCTTATTTTCTGAGTTTTAGGATTCCAGGCAATAACAGCTTTTGCTCTTGCACCGCCCGCCGATGTTCCCACTTCTATGATGCTTCTTAAAGCAGCATTCGTTTCGTAATTACCATTCACCGTGCCTTTTATAGCTTTTCTTGCTTCTGTTACCAGGCTATTCATTTCGATAGCCGTTGATTTAGTTTTCTTGGGTCCGTGAGCGGGTTTAAATTCTAATGCGCCCATTGCACGATTCCCCATATAAGCCAATCGATCAAGTTGCGTGATTTGGTTACGCGTTATACCTTTATCTGCCATATAACGATCTATCAGTGCATTACCAAAGTCATCCGGTAAAGAGTCTGCTAACATCGCAGGGAGGCGTTTATACGTTTCTTCAGCAAGATCTGTAAATACATAGACGTCTTCATTATCATTAAGAGGCATGTGAAGAGGAGCGACTTCTATTCCACTTCTTCCAAATGATTTGTCATAGGCAAATACGTAATACTCTAGTACAGGATCAAGCGCAACAGCACCTACAAACTTATCCCAAAGGTAAACATTAATTTTTTCGACTCTTTTATACGGATCAGATTTCTTTTTCGGCATGTTTTTTTCTTCTTGCTCTCTGTCTTTGTTCTTTTTGTTTTGTTAAGTGCAGAGGATTAATGGAGGTTTCGGGTGCTATTTTTTCAAACCAGCTTTCTCGATTCAGCGCTTTAAGGATTTTAATCAGTGTTTTTAATATGGTTCCTTTCCCGCCTTCTAAATTTCTGAGCGCATTCTCGCTGACGCCAGCTCGCTCACATAAAGTTTTTCTTGTAATGTTTTTTTGTAGGCGAAGCGCTTTGATGTCTTCTCCAAGTAGATGCTCCAGTTCTTCAGGTGTTAAGATTCTTTTCATAAGTGTCCTAAAAAAGATAATTAAATTAAATAGCACCATTTAAGTGACTTATATAAGACAATTATAGGAGATATCTTTATTTTATGCAATATCTTGTAAGTGTGCTAAAAAGGACAATTAAGCTTATTATATTGATATAAATGTCCTAAAAAAGACAGTTATGGGATTCCATGGATTTTCTTTTAAACAAGGCAAAGACCGCTATAAGATTATTTTTAAGCTATTTTTTGAAAAGGCATTATTGAATTTGGTAATCCTAAAATAACAAAGTATAATCGCAACCTGAGAAAATCATATCCGTTTTTACATCATTTTTTGAGGTATTTTATGAAAAAAATAACGAAATTTTGTATCACATTCGTATTACTATTAATAAGCGTTCAAGTTTTTGCGGAAAGTATAGTAATATGCAAGAATAATTATAATTTGGATACAGCGGTACAAGAACTCAATGCTGCTATAGGTAATTACCCTGCTAGCGCACCTAGCGATGTCATTGGTTACGATGGCCATCATACGATCTGTGTAACTGTTACTAAACCTAGTTGAAAAATTATTATTTAAGCAGCCGTAATTTCCATTACAATAGTTTAATAAAACCCTCTGACTGCATTTTCCATAACATAGCAAACTTCCCTGCAGGGTTATTCAGTAGTTGCTTGGGAGACCCATCTTCGATAATAGCACCTTTTTCAAAAACGACTATTCTGTCCATATTTTTTAATGTCGATAAACGGTGCGCGATCACGATTGCAGTTTTTCCTTTTATGACTTCATCAACACCTTCTTGAATATACTTCTCAGTCAAGCTATCTAATGCTGAAGTTGCTTCGTCCAAAATTAATATAGGAGAATTTTTCAATATGGCTCTTGCTATTGCAACGCGTTGACGTTGGCCTCCAGAAAGTTTAATTCCACGCTCTCCTACCATTGAATCATATCCATCCGGTAATTCCATAATAAACTGATGGCAATTGGCTTTTTTAGCCGCTAAAAAAACTTCTTCATCACTAGCCTGAGGTTTTGCAAAACGGATATTCTCTAATACTGTCCTATGAAATAATTCAGGTTCTTGTGGAATCATTGCAATTTGATTACGAAGTGAATCAATTTTAACTTGCGTAATATCTTGTCCATCAATTAATATGTTACCCTTTTGCACATCATAAAGACGTAATAGAATTTTCACTAGCGTTGATTTTCCACCACCTGAATGTCCTACCAATCCAATCTTTTGGCCTGAATCAATGAATAGATCCAATTTTTTAAAAACCGGTTTTCGACGGTTATATGAAAAATCAATTTGATTAAATTCAATATGTCCTTTTGAAATAACCAAATCACGCGCATGCACAGAATCAATAATTTCATGTGGTTCTCTTATTATGCTCAGTGATTGCGTACAAATTCCTACAATTCTGGAGAAATCAACCATTTGCCTCCCAATCATATAAATACCTTCAATAAGCGAAGTCGTAAGCATAATAACAAGAGCAAAATCACCTATACTCACTTTATCTTTGGCTCTAAAATAAATAAGTGCTGCAAGCATAAGTCCGATTAAAAAAATGACCGCCATGCCTTGAAATGAATTTATTTTTAAAGTGTCACCCCGTAATCTTTGATCTTTTTCCACCAGAATATTTAGCTTATCATTGATTTTCCTTGATTCATTTCTAATCCCAGAAAAAAGTTTAACACTCATAATATTAGTAATTGAATCTGATAATACACTACCAACACCTACACCTGCTTCAGATAACTGCCCTGAATAGTATTGCGTTTTTCGGGATAACCAGTAGGTTATATAAATAAACAGGATAGACCAAACAATAAGAATGATAGAAAATGCTGGATAAACTACATAGAATAAAACACTTGATGATACCAGCAGGCGCAAGAAACCTGTAAAAAATTGTTCATTAGGAATTTTTATGAGTTGCTCAAAATTTAAAGCCATATCAAATATTTTCTTAGTCAAGCCACCTGCAAAATTATTTTGGAAGAAAGAGTATGAATGATTAATTAAATATTCATGCATATCTTTTATAATGTCGGCGCTCACTTTAGGATATAATTTTAGATTAAGGTACATATAAAAATTAGTGACGAGCACTCCTATCGCCGTCATACCAACATAGAGTGCGCAAAAAAGTCCAATAGCACTTAGTAATGTAGTATTTTTTCCTGTAAAAATGGCTGTATCAATTATTCTCTTTAACAGATACGGGTTAACTGCCATTTCAACACACCAGGTAATAGAAACGATCATCATTCCAGCTACATAGATTTTACGCACTTTCATATATCGCCAAATGAATTTCCATAGTGTATCTGGTAATTCTATTGTTTTTCCTGGATATGTTTTATCCATTCTTAATCCTTGTAGTTTTCATTACAGCAAGACGAGAGCCAAGAATTTTGTCATCGCCGATTTATTATCCTGCATAAATCTCTAATCTTTTACCGAGTATCGGTCAAAAAAGATCGAATTTCAACTGTAACGGCGCTAATCTAAGAAAATAACTATTCAGGATTGCAAGAGTATAGGATTATCTTGGGCAGGATTAGCAATAGATCGCGGAATAATTTTTTAACTAGAACCTTTAAGATCAGGCCTAGGCAAAAGAATAGAGCCAAGGGTCAGAGATAATGTCGCAAGGACTTCTTTTTTCTAAAACGAGCTGCTTTTGTTTCAAGGGCTTTTTCATAATTTATCAAAAAAAACCCATGGTTTAGATAAAGAAAGCGGTCTCGCGCAAAGCGATTTTCTTTTGTCCATGAAAGGATTTTTTTAATTGTCCTGATCTTAAAGGAGATAATATCGAGTATGTCACGGCCATAAATGATAAGAACTTTGATGCGGTTTTTTACGTATGTTAGTGCTGTCATGCATTTATCCTCTCTGTATGTTTCTATCTGTTATTTATAATGGCTTTAAAGCCTAAATGTACTTTACACCTATAGAATAAAATAGGAATTACGAAATAAGCTTAATAAAATGTAAGCTTTATGCTAAATGTTATGACTCATTTAAATTATCTAGCGTGAACAGATGAAAGATCGTATATAATGACACACCTTAAACCCATTACACATTACAAACAAATAAACTCAATCAGTGAGCTTGCTGCTTAGTAAAATGGAATGATTTTTTTGAAAAGGATGACCTATGTCAACGATCAATGCCCGCCAGGAAATTGCTGCCCGCTTAAAACAAGCACGTGAAAAAGCAGGCTATTTATCTGCTAAAGATTTTTGTGAAAAAAATCAGTTACCTTTCTCTTATATTGCTTTTGAACAAGGAAAAACAGCTATTAAATCTTCGCATGCAGCACGTTACTGTAAACTGCTAACTATTTCCTTGCACTGGTTATTATTAGGTGAAGAAAATACAAAATCACAATGCCAATTGCGGTGAAATAAAAGTGACAACCCTTTTGGGCCAGCCATTTCTTGCCATCCACTAAACGTACAATCATCATGCTGTTATGCAGGCGTTCTTGTCATCCTGAATGAAGTGAAGGATCATGCGAATTTTAACTGATCCTTCACTTCGTTTAGGATGACAATCTTTATTTTTCTCCTAAAATTGTTCAAAATTTGATTAGCGCAGTAACGCCCCGTTAATAGAGCTTTGATGCCCTTAACAAAAATTTATGACAGAATCCGCTAAAATAGTGATGCAAATAAAATCAATTATGGTTAGAATGGCTAAAATTAAAAATAGAGGAGTTTTTATGACAACACCAAAACAGCTCAATAAAACCTTGGGCAATCGCACTAAAAAAGTGAAACAAATTAAAAAGAAGAAACCAACTACTAATACAACCGCCATGCTTCTTGATACGATAAACTCAACTCATTATGATAATCTCACCATTACCCCACCATTGAATTTAACTAATTTTGAAAATAATACTTATGCGAATCAGTCTGCAACCCACCATAAGATCATTGCACAAGAAAGTAATTCGTCCCTTTTTGGTACTGTGGTAGGCGTGACAGCGACGGCATTTTTATTTTTCAGTTGCTGTTTGAGACGGCATAAAAAACAACTGCAAGCAAAGGAAGCCCAAGAATTCAAAGACCAAGCAGCACGTATTTATGCAGTATATTCTACTAATAGTAACCTTAAAGTTTAGTTTCAATAATTTGAATAAGAATTAAAATCGTAACTGTTCACGGGGTTCTAGAATTTCAAAAAAATCTCAGTTTTGAGTCAAGGTCGAATGATTATTTTGGAAAAATTGCGGAGCATATACGAATATGTGAGCAAACTTTTCCAACATAATCGTTCGAGATTGGCCAAAAATGAGATTTGCTGCTTAGGGCGTAAACGCTTACTTAAAATCTATCGCGAAAATCGGAGCTGTCAAGGATGACACCCTAACAATAGCCATCGTGTAAAGTGGCAGATGGGATCCATTTATATGGAAATCTAGCACACCGCGGTTTGGCAAGATCGATATACATTCTTCCCTGTCGATGAATCAATTAATTCACCTCTTGAATGTGGATATATTTCTGCTATTAAGCGTGCCAACTTTGCAATAGCATATGAAGTATCATCCGTATGAAATTCGTAAATAATATTTTCTTGATATTTAATGACTCCATGATATCGATTTGGATTTTGCATAGTGATGTCCTCTTTTTTATTTATCTATAACAATGCGCCATTAGAAAGATCTAACATTTCTCCTTCTTACTTTACCGAGCTGTTACTATAAATATTTATTAAATAACTATATAGGGCTCTGGAGAGATTATTGAAAATAAAGCACGTGATAATGATGAGATATGAGATAATAAAGTTAAATAATCAATAAGATAAGGTTATTCGAAACAATTTTAAAAGAATCAAAACTCATATTTTTCAGCTAATATCTTTAGTTGCTCGTAGGCAAAATCTCACAATTTTTTCGTTGAGTGAGTCTAGTTTAATCGTATTGGACAAATTGTAGCCCAAAAAAGTTTTCTCAAAACTGGTGCTAATAAGCAGCATGATTACGCGCGATTCTTTAATTTTGAAGTCGCACTGCTCAGAATAATTTTAAAAGTTTGGTTTGCTAACGTGTCAACAATCATAAAGCGGGGTTGCTCCATCGTTTTAAAATTTCGATTAGCGGTATGATAACCAATAGTAAATGCCATGACATAGCCTGCTTTTTCCGCTTCATTTTCCAAGTATGCATTATAAATTCCAAAAGGCCATGCTAATAAAGTCACTTTGGTGCCCATTTTATCTTCTAATATCCTTTTGGAAATAGATAATTCTCTTTGTACAAATCGTTGATAAGCAGCGGGTGAAAGTCTCTTTTTTGTCACTTTAAAGTTCGGATGCGAATAAGTATGTCCTTGTATATCGAAAAGTCCTGTATTTTTTAATTCTTTTAGTTGGTCCCATGACAAGTAATTTTTACTTGAAATACTGCCAGGATAAATAAATAAAGTAACCGGTATCTCTAATTTTTTTATAATGGGATACATATAGGTATAAACAGATTCCCAGCCATCATCAGCAGTGAGAACAACGGGATTAGGAGGAAGTGTAGCGCGCTTACCTTGTAAATATTCTACAGCTTCTTTTAACGGAATAAATGTAAATCCATTGTTTTTCAAGAGCCTTAAATTTGCTTCAAATTTTTGCGGTGTGATAGTCATGCTACCTGGAACCGTGGGATTCAGATTATGATAAAGAATAATGGGAATATTAAGCGTTTTATCTGCAAAAGAGAGGCAGGGAAACAGTATTGTAAGTACTATAATGATAAAATGAATGAACTTCATAAACTCTCCCTGTTCAATATCTCCTAAATTTAAACAATAGCCATAAGAAGAGGCTAAGTCAAACGATTAAGGAATGCAAGCGAGCTGAGTGATGCTCACGACATTTACTTTATACATTTTTTATAATCTCTCCTGCCCATAATTTTTTAAGAAACTGCTTCCAGGGCCAAATGACTATTCCATCATCCGTGAGTCGCTCATGTGAATCTAAACTAATGACACCGTAAGTTTTAATTAATCCTTCTTCTTTAAGCGCTTTTAAGCCTCTAAGATGTTTATCTTTTATAAGATGAGTTGCTTTCACTTCAATGGCAAGTCTATTTCCAATAATGAAATCCACTTCAAAATGCGAAGTAGAACGCCAATATTGCAATGGCAAATGAATACCTTGGTAAGCAAGAAAAG
>JBGAPT010000061.1:5389-10170 GCA_044221135.1 Gammaproteobacteria bacterium | reverse complement strand
ATGATTTCAGGTGCTAATAGCTTTTGAAATTCGCTTTTATTTTTATTCGCCAAAGCAAATTCTACTAACTCTTTACGGTTGAGTCCTATTGCTAGATCAAAACAATTCCATCCTAATTGACCTCTACTTTCGCTCACTATGAATCGAGGTATTTTTTTAGCTTTTTCTTCTTCTAAGCTAGAACTGCTGCTGGATGATAATACATGTTGAACACCGTTTCTGCTACCTTCAAGGTCATTTCCACTAAAAAACCCTGTTTCTGAAGGCTTGCTTACATCTTTAAATTCCTGTTTTTCTATTGATGATAGCTGGCGTATTACTATTTGAGTAGAAGGATGTTGTTCTCCATAACCAGGAAAATTTATAAAAATTTTTAGTGCGCGCTTTAAAAGATAATGCTTTTTCTTCAGATTATGCAACGAACCATATGCCATGCTAAGATTTATCAATGTTATAGCTACTTCTACGTGATCGGATCCATAGTGCATCTCTTCTATTACCAGAGCACGTTCTAAAAGATCACGCTTTTTCTTCGCATTGCCTAACGAACCATGCGCAATACCAAGGTTTTCCAATGTCTTAGCGACTCCTATGTGATGAGAGCCATAATAAGCCTCCTCAATCACCAATGCACGTTCTAAAAGATCATGCTGTTTTTTTGCATCGCCCAACGAACTATATGCATTGCTAAGATTTGTTAATGTTTTAGCGACTTCTACGTGGTGAAGTCCATAATGTGCCTCTAAAATCACTAATGCACGCTCTAAAAGATCACGCTGTTTCTTTGCATCGCCCAAATCACCATATGCATTGCCAAAGCTTGCCAATGTCTCAGCCGTTCTCACGTGTTGAGGTCCATAGTGTGTCTCTAAAATCACTACCGCACGTTCTAAAAGATCACGCTGTTTCTTTGCATCGCCCAAGTCACCATATGCAATACCAAGATTTGCCAATGTCTTAGCTACTGCTACGTGATCAGATCCGTAATGCGTCTCTTCAATCACCAGTGCACGTTCTAAAAGATCGCGCTTTTTCTTTGCATAGCCTAACGAACCATACGCAATACCAAGGTTTGCCAATATTATAGCGACTTCTACGTGGTGAGAGCCATAGTACGCCTCCTCAATTACCAGTGCACGTTCTAAAAGACCGCGCTGTTTCTTCGGATCGCCTAGCAAACCATATGCATTGCCAAGACTTACCAATGTCACAGCTACTTTGATGTGATCGGGCCCATAGTGCATCTCTTTAATCACTAGTGCACGTTCTAAAAAATCACGCTGTCTCCTCACATTACCCAATAAACCATATGCATTGCCAAGATTTGTCAATGTCGCAGCTATTTCTCCGTGGTCAAGCCCATAGTGAGTCTCTAAAATTACTCGTGCACGCTCTAAAAAGCCACATTTTTTTTTCGTATCACTCAATGAACCATCATCATATGTCATGCCAAGGTTTGCCAATACTTCTCCTACTCTCACGTGATGAGAACCATAGTGTTTCTCTAAAATCACTAGCGCACGCTTTAAAAGATTACGCTTTTTTTTTGTATCACCCAGCGCCTTATATGCATTGCTAAGATTTGTCAATGTCACGGCCACTCTCACATGGTGAGATCCAAAATGCGCTTCTTTAATCGCCAGTGCGCGCTCTAAAAGATCACACTGTTCTCTCTCATTGTCACCCAACAAACCGTATGCATTACCTAGTTTTTCAAAAATAACTGCTTTTTCTATAATATCATTTTCAAGAGCAGCATTCTCATAAACTTGACTTAATGCCAGTACTCGGTCACAAAGCAGTTTTGCATTTACAGCCTTTCCTAAATCAAGTAACAAATCGACCTGAGTAAGTAATAATTTTATCTGTAATTTTTTCCCTTCTTCTGTATCCTCAAACAGTTTAAGCGCCTGGGAAATAGCTTTCAAATGTGACTCAAGAGAACATGCAAGGCGTAAATCAAGTTGACTTTTTCCATAAAAATTAGGATAAATACTTCTCAAAACAAAGGCTAATGGCTTTAACCGTTTTGTGAATAAATTTACTTCCGATAATAAAGTCGTTTTATCCTCTAAGCGCATGACTTCTTGTACCAAGCGATGGATACTCATTTGCTTGGACTCTTTGTGATAATTGACCATTGAAAAGCTGGTTAATAGTTCGAGAATCTCGTCTAATAACAGAGTTATTTTTGTAGAACCCTCTTTTTCTTCAGGAAAATTTAAATTCTGTAGGAGAGACAAGAGGGCTTTTTCTGGGATACCATCAGGTGCCAAATAAGAGCAGAGTTTAAAAATTTCTAAAGCAGTTGGGTTTTTCTCAATTTCCTTGATAGTGATGAGCCATGTTTTGCGTACGGTCTCTCGATAAAGACTCGGACTTATTTTATTTTTGTCAAGAAGCACACCTGATTGTTCACGGTAGAGTGACAGATAGCTTGTTACAGAGCTGTGACTGCGCTTAATATAGGCGGCTGCTTGTGCCAAACCCAGTGGCAGATAGCCCAATTCTTCAACGAGCTCTTTCAAGTTCGCTTCTTCCTTTGGACTTAAACTAAGTGACTTTTCATTCTGTTTTGTTTCTGCCACACTTGATTTTACTATTATAATACGCTTAACCAGTTCTATCGATTCTTCCTCTGTTAAAACACCGATCTCGACTTCTTTTGCTCCAATCTGGTCCCAAGTGTGTGTAACCCGTGACGTTAATAAAATATGACCATGGGGGTTTTTGGGCAAGTAACACAGGATTGTTTCTGAGTCTGTCACATTATCGTATACTAAAAGAAAATCATCCTTCTTTTGCTCCAGCCAGGCGGTTACCTTCTGGATGACGACTTCATTAGGTGTCTTTTCATCTAAATGTATCTGAAATACTCTACAAAACTCGCGATAGTCAGTGTCGATTTGCTCCGCTCGAAACCAACACTTAAAAGAATAAGTCTTGAGCGATTTCTCATAATAATGCAGTGCCAATTGAGTCTTTCCAATGCCACCCAATCCATGACAGGCTGTCAAAATGGCTGCTGTGTGCTGCTGAGCGTCACTAAATAATGCTTTGATCTGTTGAATGGGCTTTTTTCGTTGTACAAAAAGGCTTTCGGCAAAAGGGGGAAGTCCGGGATGAAAATGGTCTGGTAGCAGTTCTTTTTCAGGTGGAGGCATAATAAATACGCCACTATTTACACTCACGCTTCCCTCTGCGTTAGGTGCGCTGATATTGCCATTAAAATTAACAGCGCAATTATAAAGACTTCCATTTGTTACTGTATTACCACTGCTAGTAGCTGATGAGCCAGCTGTTTTTCTCTGATTAACTAATGACTGAGGAACAGATAAAGAAGAGTGTGCTAATATTAACTCTTCTGCTACGCTTTGAATCAATACAGGTGCTGCTTGTTTTCGAAAATCTGTTGGTGGCAATAAATTTTGTGGCTTGGCCTTATCAATTGATTCTATACTCTGGATCGCAAGATTGGATAAATAACCATCTTCTACTTTATTATCAATTGGAGCGCTTTTTGGGTAAGGACTTATAGCATGGTTGTTCAAATTTCCATTCTTGATTTCATTATCTTTGATTTCAGCAATCGTAGCATAGACAGATTGTTCTTCAATTTCTACTTCTTTTGGATTGGATCGTAAAGTGGTTTTTTGTTGATATCCGAGTTTAAGCTGCTTGCTTTTATTATAATAATAAAATAAAAAAAGCACTCCTATGAGTCCTCCACTGCCGAATAAATAATAAATAATATTCCAGCGGAATTCTTTTTGAAAAAGCTTTTTTAAAATTTCTCGTGAGTTTGTCATTTTATTCAACTACTTTTAAAGTAAGATATCTTATTCATAAAAAAGGTGGTGTAATTTTTAACAGATCTATAAATGAGATTATATTAACAAAAAACTTTTATCTCACTAACATTACTTTTTAACAAACTTAACTTTGTATTATAATATTGGTAAAATGATTGAACTATATCTAAGAAATGAATTGAATAAAATGTGCGATTTTAACTTAATAGGTAAATGCCTAAAAATCCCACATTATATTACTCTATAAATATCTATATCCTTGCATAGTCAACTCAAAATAAGGAATGTACTTATGCAAGAAAAATTTAATTCAGAAATCAATACTAAGAGCAAGCATCATACGACGAGAGAAGAACGACAAACCCATGTAAGAGAATGGAAGAAGAGTGGTTTATCCATGAGCGAATATTGCCGACAGAATAATCTTGCCATATCGAATTTCAGCGGATGGAAAAATTCTCTATTAAAGAGCAGTCCCTCATTTAACTCTTTTCAACCGCTCTCTTTACTGAATTCAGAAAAGCCGACTCATGTAGTTGAAATTTTAATAAATCAGCGCATTAAGATTCGGTTGCAACAGGTAACAGATGCAGCATTTATTATTACTATTGCAAAAGGATTATTAACATGCAAATAAGCTTACAAGCGCCTTCGATATTAGTATGCACAAAGCCAGTTGATTTTCGCAGAGCAATAGATGGTTTACTCGATACTGTTCTATCTGATTTAGCATTAGATGCGCATGCACATATTTTTATTTTTTATAATCGGCAGCGTAATAAGATTAAAGTATTAGCATGGCATAAAAACGGATTTGTTTTATTATTAAAACGACTTGAGAAGGGGCAATTTTTTAATGCCCTCCATGGCGAACCTTTAGTGAGCGTAACGCCCCAACAACTCAGTTGGTTGCTCGCCGGATTAAATTGGGTTGCGATGACCGAATGGGGAGAGTTGGAATATAAAGAT
>JBGAPT010000061.1:0-5340 GCA_044221135.1 Gammaproteobacteria bacterium | reverse complement strand
ACATGGAATTTTTACAACAACATCAAGAAAATAAAGGCCCTTTTAATACGTATTCTTTTGGATATGTTGTAGAATTGAAGGGCTTGAAACACAAGTTGCGTGGTTTAAAGAGCAATTTAAATTAGCGAGCCAGCGTCAATTTGGTAAATCATCTGCCTTGTCAATGAACTTGAACTTGAACTTGAACTTGAACTTGAACTTGAACTTGAACTTGTCCTTGTTTGATGAAAAGATAACGACAGATGACACAGAAGCGATAGATGGGGCGATTCAAGAAGAAACCATTACTTATACCCGTAAGAAAAAATCCACTGGGCGTCACTTTGATATTTCACGCTTTCCTAAAGAACAGAAGGTCCATGATTTAGAGGAAAGCGAAAAAGTTTGTCATTGTGGAAATCCACTTATTAAGGCAGGTGAAGACAGCTCTATTCAAGTAGACCATGTCCCAGAGACATTTAAAGTCATTGAGCACATCACTTTAAAATATTGTTGTCGTCAATGCGAGACAATCAAATCAGCAAAGAAACCTGAAACGGCCATTCCCAAATGCATGACGACCGCTGGATTTGTGGCAGAGGTCATCACTAAAAAATATGAGCAACATCTTCCTCTTTATCGGCAATCTCAGATTTTTGAAAAACTCGGAGCAGCTATTCCTGATAACACGCTAGGCCATTGGGTAATGCGTGCAGCAGAAGCACTGCTTCCTCTTGGAGTTGCATCAAGAGAGCAACTTCAGCACGTCCACTTGCTGCAGTCAGATGATACCAAAGTTAAAACAATTAAGCCTAATAAAGAAGGCCATCTGTGGGGATATCATAGCTGTGACCCCGGAAACCGATTTATTTTTTTTGAATACTCATCTAGCCGTAGCGCAACTATACCCAATGAAACACTAAAAGAGTTTACTGGCTTACTTCAAACAGATGGTTATTCAGGTTATAACGATTTACGCAAAAAATCCGAGGTGATTAGTTTGGGTTGCTGGGACCATTGTCGTCGTAAGTTTACTGACGTAGTTAAAGTGGCAGACAAAGAAAGAAAAGGGAAAGCAGCTCAATTATTAGTGCTTATTAATAGGCTTTATGAGATAGAGCGAGAAGCAAAAGAAATGAATGTAGATGCGCGTAAGGTGTATCGACAAGAAAAAGCAAAACCTTTACTGGATCTCCTACAAGAAGAAGTTTCAAAAATACAAGCGCCACCTAAAAGTTTGTTAGGGGCCCCTACCACTTATACTGTTAATCAATGGCCTTATTTGGTTGCCTACATTAACTACGGTGAAGCACCTATTAGTAACTGTTGGATAGAAAATCAAATTCGACCGTTCGCTGTGGGAAAAAGAAATTGGTTGTTCACAGGCACGCCTGAAAGTGCGAATAAAGCCGCTTTGATTTATAGCTTAATTCAAAGTTGTAGAATGAATGCTATTGATCCCAGAAAATATCTCGAGCATGTTCTTAACTTATCTAATGCAATGCGGCGTGACAGCGTATCGCCTCGTTCTTTGTTACCACAGTTTATTGACAAATCAAGTTTTTAATCATGTGTTCCACCGTGGGATTTTTAGGCGTTTACCTTAATAGTAATAAGGGCACTGTTGCTAAAACTCATAATTTGCTACATTTGGCACTCAATTAAAGCCAAGGATATCGCAGCATGTATAAAAATGAAGAATAAAAATGTTAAGCAGCCATTCAAGTGATTGGATGTTGAGTGTAAAACGCAATAAAAAAGCAGCGGCAAAATTTTTTAAAAAGATGCTAAGTAACCTGAATGTCAGGACATCCTCCATTATCAATGTAGATAAAAAACCCTGTGTTTCCAGCTGCACATCAAGATCTCATTAAAGCAAGTATATTACCGTCAACAGCTAAATTAAGAAAAATAAAATATTTGAATAACGTTGTTGAGAACGATCATAAATCAGTAAAACGTAAATCACGCTATCTACAGTGGTATCAATCATTTGATACTGCATCAGCCACTATCAGTGGTATGGAAACGATGCGTATGATACAAAAGGGCCAGCTAAAGCATCTGGCACAAAATGATGCTATTTCGCAAAATAAATTAATTAACCGATTGTTTGGATTAGCCGTATAAACGTAAAGGTATTTTGAAATACAATTTTAGATTTAAATTATTTTAGCAACAATGCCACTAGGTGGACCGGTATTAGCAGGGAGCGTTACAATGCTACGCAAAGAGCCGCTAATTTGATATGTCGTAAATAAGAAAAAATCTTACATTTTATTCAGCTAATCTCTCAGATATAACTTAGTTATTTTACTATATTATATGTTTGGATTTAAATTTCATCATCATTATTATTTACGATATCATAAACGAGCCATGAGCCATGAGCCATGAGCCATGAGCCATGAGCCATGAGCCATGTTGAGTATAGCATAACTAGTATGTGATCTACATGTAGAATTTTTTACGATGATCGACAACAAAAGGAGAAAATACAATGAGTGGTTCCAGAGAGATTTTAAAAAGTTTGCTGCCTACAGAAGGAAATAATGGCATTATTTATCTGTTAGGCAGTGCTGGGATAGCGGGTGCAGTATATTTACTTTATCACTTTAGAGGCAGACAACCTAGAGCAGGATATGAGCAGAAAATAAGTTTTTCTCCTGAAACAGGAGAAGCAAAGATGGAAGAAAAACTTGTTACTACAGCAAGGTCTGTTGCAAGAGGAAATCAAGTGACCGGAGGAAATCTTGATAACCGCTCTCTTGGCCAACATCCCGAATCTGAAGCTACCAGTAATACAGTAAGAAATGGAAATCTTGCAAATAATGCGCTTCAAACAGGCCCAATTAGTGACGCTGCGTTACCAACTGTTTTAGAGCAGACAAATCCAAGAGGACGATCTGATCATCCTGATTCCCAATCTGGGGAAAATCCAGCAGAAAAACAGTTATTTCGTCGTCGTTAATTAGAGGATGAGAAAAAATGCAGAGGGCTCTGTTGCAGAAAATTAGAATGTTCAAAAAATACTTTATAAATTCACTCCAACCTGTTGATAGTTGGTTCTATAAAATGTGAAAATTTAAATTTTAGAGGTTTTGCAACAGAGCCAAATAACCTCTTGTATGCAAAAACATATCCTATATTCAATCTGTTAAAATCAATTAAAAATTGTTACGCAAATAAAATCTAATGAAGATTGGAGAAACCTCATGACAGACTCAAGAAATATCTTACTAAAACTGTTGCCGACAAAAGCAAGTAACATTCCTTATATATTAGGAAGTACTGGAATTTTAGGAGCACTTTTTTTACTTTACTACTACAAAGAGAAACAGCTAAGACTCATATCTCAAAAAAAACGACCTTCTCATCCAAGCCCAGAAGAAAAAATAGAAGAAAATTGTGTTGATACGGCTATTTCTAAAACAAATAATAGTGCGGTTGAGAATGGAGATATTAATAATATTGCGGTTAGTTCCTATGCAAATGCATCAGCAACTGACGATAAGGTAGTAGATGGTAATCTTACAAACGCCTCAATTGCACCATCAATAAACAGAACAATGTTACAATATGTTCTACAACAATCAAATTTAAAAAAACCATTGCTGCTTCCCATTGATGCGAAAAAGCCAACAAAAAAAATTTCACCTGTGTTTTCTTCTGCTCGCTTAGAAACCGATGAGAAAAAGCATACTCATTTTTTTTCATCGACAAATACCAGTAGTAGTACGGGGCATACAGTCAAAAGAGGTAGTATTTACACAATTAGTGCAGGTAATAATGTTAATCTTTTATATCAACAAGCAGACTCCTCATCTCAAAATCCAATACATTTCTTTGATTTAGGCGTATCTAGTCAAATGCTTTATTATGTAGTTAATCGAAAAACCCAAGATGAATGGCCTCCTTATCATGAAATGTTATTTAAGTCTTCACATGCTATTGGTTTAGACTGTCCATCGCTTGAAGAAATCATTGAAGATCCAACAAAGCTAGACTCCTTTATAGATAGCATTAGCATAAAAAGTGAGTTTTTCTATAAAAATAAGGGCATTTTAGCAGACTCCTATCTTATGGGAGTAAGTACTATTGGACTTTTACAGCGTATTGATGATTCCTCTAGTGACACATTTATAGTGATGAAAGGATGTTTATCACAATTGAGCCAGAGATATAATTTCAGTACGGAATTTAAGGAATGGATAAATAAAATTGGCCAAGTTGATATTCAAGAAAGTTACGATGAAATGCACAAAATAATTTCAGAACTAAGCTATAATCATTATGTAGGTAACATTCAAAATCCACATAAAACAGCAAAACAAGGCGTACGATAGAATTGCGAAGGATATAACTGCTACCATTACATTTATCGCCAGAAAAATTTTAAAAAATTTGTTATTAATAGATCAGATATTGTAAATATTTCGATACATGTGACATATTTTATATTATTAATAAAAATAGTTGAACAAAATGGCAAACTCACGAGAGATTTTAAAAAAGCTTTTTTTAAAAGAATTCCGTTGGAATATTATTTATTATTTACTTAAAGTAGGAGGTATAGCAGGAGCACTTTATATTATATTAATTATAATAAAAAAACAAAGACTGGCATTTCAAACAACTTCGTCAGCGAGCAGTTCTGGAAACACTGTAAAAGATGGAAGTATTTATAATATTAGTATTACTATTGGAAAAGTTCGTGCTTTATGAGTTTGTTTCCCAACCTAATATTTTTTGCCTATCTCGCTATTTTCAAAATTTTGAACGAATTTCGGCTAGGGTTATACACGTCATCTTATTTAAGATGCTGCAACCAATAATGGCTTCTTGACGTTGACGTGTAAATTCACGTGAATGAAGTCGATTACCAAGAATTCGCTTGTAGCGCCCAATCGCACGCTCCGCCTGATTTCGTTTTCCATAATCACGATCATTCTGCCACTTCATTCGGCCATAACATTTTATTTCTCTTAAATTTCGGTTACGCATCCAATGATGATGTTTCTCATCTGTTGCATTAGTTCTTGGTGGTATTACAATATCAACGTGTGAAAAATGTTTATCAATTGAGTTGTATACATTGTTATTGTCATATGCAGTATCTGCCACTATTTGTTTTATTTTATTCGGCATTGGATGAACCAGTTTATTTACAACAGATGCATCATGTACTTTTCGCTTCGTTAATTCGGATGTTTGAATCATGTTGTAGGTCTCCAGCGCAAGAACCCCCAAAAGTGTCGAATCTGAATTAACCTACCAGGAGAATGTAACCTAATAAGTGTTGCCAGTTACAAAAACTAGCAGTCCTAGCTATTGTTTTACAACTAACAGCATCTGTAACAT
>JBGAPT010000060.1:0-11805 GCA_044221135.1 Gammaproteobacteria bacterium | reverse complement strand
TTAACCTGAATTTTTTCACCCATCGCTGGGATTTGAATATGCTTATATATCACAAAAATCCTCCTTTATTTTTAGGGATTGTAAATAGATTCTAATAACCCAAAACAACTTTGACTATTCCAAGCCCAAGAATTGCAATTGCAACCAGTATAAGTAATAAAATAGCGACTCTGCCGCCTATCACTTGATATCGCCCCACTGCTAGATGCCGACGATATCGGCCGCTCCACACCATCAAAGCGGGTAATAACACCAGTAGAATAGATGCAAAAATACCTGCATAGCTAAGCGCTTTAACAAAGATGCCTGGATAAAACAATACAATCAGAAGTGATGGTAGATAAGTCAGAGTAAAAATAATCAAATTGCCTTTACCCTTTTTTTCAATTTTTAATCCATCTGCTAAAAAATCAGATAAACCCAGTGACACACTTAAAAATGCAGTCAGCAAACAAATCACTGTGAAAACATGTGCAGTGCTTGTCACAGAAGAATTTTGTAGAAAATAACTTAATGATTGCACAAGCTCTGAAGTAGAGCCTCCTGTTGTCATCATCTGCAACAATCCTTTGTTACCCTCACGCGGCAAAACACCAAAAATAGCTAAAATCCATAAAACATAACAAATAAGTGGAATAAGACTGCCTATTAAAATAGCAAGCCTCAACTTTCGCACATCACTATCAAAATAACTACGTAAGCTAGGAATTAATTGGGCAAAACCAAATGATGTAATCGTCACAGTAATAGCGGAAACGAGAGCAAGCGGATGACCGCCTAATAATTTATGATGATTAAAATAAGGTGCCGCAAATAGAATTAACAAACCAAAAGAACCTAACTTCACAAGCATTAAGTAACGATTCACATAATCAACCGGCTTGATACCGCGATAAACAATATAACCAAATAGCAATACAAATAAAACTGCATTCACAGCAGCTGAAAATTGCAGGTGAAGAAGACTGACCAAATCATTTAAAAGCGCAGCACCACCTGCAATATAAGCAGCCATTAAGGCATACATTAATAAAAGATAGCTAATCCATGCAGCCCACTCTCCTGGTCGGCCTAGTGTGACACGCGTCATAGAAATCATGTTAGTACGAGGTGGCAACCATAAAGTGACTTCCAACAGTAAAAAAGCACTGAATGTCATGACAGCCCAACAAGCTGCCAATAAGGAGACGGCCCCCAAAAAGCCACCGCCCGCCAGCGCAACCGGCAACGCCAACATAGCTGCGCCAAAAGAACATCCAACAACCAGCAGCACTCCTCCGAAGATTTTTGTATCCATTTTTGATTCTCTTTAGTGTTTCATTTTTTTGTAATATATCCATCACACTTCACGGTGCGATTTGTTAGGCTCGCGCCACACTGTGTCATTCCCGCGTAGGCGGGAACCCATTCTGAAAATACCATCAAACGATAAAACAATACAATAAAAATTAAATTATCAAGAGGAGCTATTAAGTCATGATAGGTTCCCGCCTGCGCGGGAATGACACAATAGAAGTACGAAATAACACCGTATTTTTTATCTATTTCTGAATCTCATTTTACACTGACCCCCAGCAACTGTTACACTCTCAAACCCATTTATTAAGCTTATTTTACAACTATGACCACCCCTAAACACATTATAGTCGGCATGTCTGGTGGCGTTGATTCCTCGGTCACAGCTCTTTTACTCAAAGAGCAAGGGTACCAGGTAACCGGTGTATTCATGAAAAACTGGGAAGAAGATGATACAGATACTTATTGTCCCGCCAGTATTGATATGGCCGATGCGCAGGCCGTTTGTGATCAACTGCAAATTGAATTACATCGTATCAATTTTTCAACCGAATACTGGGAGCGGGTATTTACGTATTTTCTCCATGAATACCGTGCAGGACGCACTCCCAATCCGGATATCCTTTGCAATAAAGAAATTAAATTTAAAGCTTTTTTAGAGTATGCCAAACAGCGAGGAGCGGATTACATTGCAACCGGTCATTACGCACGCTCTATGCAACAGAACGAACAATTTCAATTACTGAAAGGCCTAGATCCCGCAAAAGACCAGAGCTATTTTCTGTATTTATTAGATCAGGCGCAATTAGCACAAAGTTTATTTCCTATTGGCACCTTAACAAAACAAACTGTGCGCCAGATAGCCCGCAAAGCAGGGTTTAAAAACCATGAAAAAAAAGACAGCACGGGTATTTGTTTTATTGGAGAGCGTAAATTTAAAACATTTTTGAGTGATTATTTGCCAGCGCAACCAGGTGATATTATTACTAGCTAAAAACACCTTGATCGTAGCGCAAGGGCAAGACCATCCACTACTTTATACACAGACGTTATTCGCAAGCCAAGTACACTGGATCAACAAACCGCCACAGATATTTCCTTATTCAATCCATGCCAAAACCCGCTACCGCCAAGCAGATCAAGCGTGTATTATTCATTCTATTGACCAAGAGCAATATCGTGTTGATTTTACCGAGGCACAACGTGCTGTGACGCCGGGGCAATCGGTGGTTTTTTATGAGGGAGATGTGTGCCTAGGAGGAGGAATCATCAGCTCTCACAACATTACGCGAGGGGGGATTCTCAAGGGGGAGAATCGCGATTCTCCCCCTTGAGTGCAAGCACAAGCTTTGCTTGTGCGCAGCATTAATTAAGGAGCCAATCATTGCAAGACAAGTTTGATAATATTACGATTGCTTTAGCCGGCATCATACAAGCTATTAATTTAGCCAGAGAAATTGCACAAATTGGCAAAGTAGATGACGCCGCTTTTCAAACTACTCTGCATAGC
This sequence comes from Gammaproteobacteria bacterium, assembly GCA_044221135.1. GTDB lineage: Bacteria > Pseudomonadota > Gammaproteobacteria > DSM-16500 > DSM-16500 > UBA4722. Next base: position 8,999 of record JBGAPT010000060.1, on the reverse strand, counting down.
CTTTTCCAAACTCACCCTGAAAATGTAGCCGATGTGTATGGTGGTCTTGCTAATCTCAAGTCAGGCCTGGAAAGACTTATTACCATTTTAAATTCAAAAGCAACTGCTTCAGCACAGACAATACATTACATGCATTCTGTCATAAACTTACAAAGAAAAATTAATGCCTCAAAAAAAATAAGCAGCATACTCATTCAACGTATCAACCAAGCCAAAAAACAAGTAGCCTATTTTTCTCTAACACACCCCACTGTCATTGCCAACTTAGCAGACATCTATCTCAATGCAATCAGCCCATTTCGTTATAAATTTTTCATCATGGGTAATCAGCGGTTTTTAACGATTAATGAAAATGTTGAAAAAATTCGAGCACTATTACTCGCTGCAATTCGCTCATCCGTGTTATGGCGTCAAGTAGGCGGTTCTCGTTTACAACTCATTTTTTTTCGCGGGAAAATAACAAAAACAGCAAAAAAATTACTATCACAAATTGAAGGAAAATAATCTTATGAGTATGACAGCACTTACTGCTATTTCACCACTTGAAGGACGCTATCAAGACAAAGTAAGTGACTTGCGCCCTACGTTCAGCGAATATGGCTTAATTAAATTTCGTGTGATAGTCGAAATTCGCTGGCTACAAACACTCGCAACACATGCCAATTTACCAGAACTACCCCGATTGAGTACGCATGCCAATGCAATATTAGAAGGTATTATTGACCATTTTTCAGAGCAGGATGCAATACGTGTCAAACATATTGAAAATGTCATCAATCATGATGTCAAAGCAGTCGAGTATTTTTTAAAAGAACGTATTGAAGGTAATGTGGAGCTTGCCGCCATCAGCGAATTTATCCATTTCGGCTGCACGTCAGAAGATATTAATAATATTGCTTATGCTTTAACACTACTGACTGCTCGTAAACAACATATTCTGCCCGCGCTAGATGAACTCCTTGATATTTTAAAACACTTAGCTCATGAGTACGCTGATAAACCCATGTTGTCCCGCACCCATGGACAACCTGCAACACCTACAACGGTTGGTAAAGAAATCGCTAACATTATATCGCGCTTGCATCGTCAAGAAGAACAGCTCATTAGCGCACCCATTTTGGGAAAATTGAACGGCGCATCTGGTAACTATAATGCAATGGTTATTGCTTATCCTAATGTGGATTGGCAACAGATCAGTAGAAATTTTGTTTGCCAATTAGGCTTAACATGGAACCCTTACACTACACAAATTGAACCGCATGATTACATGGCGGAACTGTTCTCGATTATCAATCGAGTCAATACTATTTTAATTGATTTTAATCGCGACATGTGGGGTTATATTTCACTCGGTTATTTCCAGCAGAAATCATTTAACCGTGAAGTAGGTTCTTCTACCATGCCGCATAAAATTAACCCTATTGATTTTGAAAACGCAGAAGGTAATCTTGGCATTGCCAACGCTTTACTTGAACACATGATAATGAAGTTACCTATCTCACGTTGGCAGCGTGATTTGTCTGATTCAACTGTTCTGCGTAATATTGGCGTGGCTATTGCACACGCCATCTTAGCTTATCAATCCACGTGTCGTGGCTTGAGTAAACTATCCTTAAATGAAACCCGAGTGGCAGCAGATCTTGACCATCATTGGGAAGTACTCGCTGAAGCAGTGCAAACTGTCATGCGCCGTTATGGTATTGATCAACCGTATGAAAAATTAAAAACCTTTACACGTGGGCAAAGGATGACAGAAGCTTTGTTGCGCCAATTTATTACAGAATTACCTTTAGAGGACAACATTAAGCGAGCATTACTAGAATTAACGCCCGAAACCTACATCGGACTGGCTACTGATTTAGCAAAAAGAATCTAGTATACTGGTCAGTACATGCTGATCACATTGGCATAGCAAGCAAAGGAATGAAAGTGCATGACACGATCGTTGTACACCCGAATTATAGAAAGCTTCAGCGACTGGCTAACAAAAGAAAACCCGCCTGCTGAAACGCCACCCTGTGATTTTAATCGTTTAAAATATGAAGTACGTCCAGGCGATGTCATACTCGTTGAAGGACGCAGCCGCGTTAGCAACATTATTAGTATCATCACACAAAGTCCTTGGACACATGCTGCATTATATCTAGGTCGATTGCATGATATTGAAGATCCCATTTTACGTAAAATAGTCGCAACACATTTAAAAAAACGTGAAAATGTACGCTTAATCGTTGAAGGTTTGCTGGGTCATGGGATTGTCGTTTCGCCTTTAAGCAGCTATCGCTATCATCATTTACGCATTTGCCGACCTATTGGTATTGCACCTTACGATGCTGAACAAGTCATCGCTTATGCTATTCGTGCGCTTGGCTTACCTTATAGCGTACGACATTTTCTAGATCTCGCACGCTTTATGCTGCCTTGGTCAATATTGCCTCGTCGTTGGGGTTCCAGCTTATTCCGTACGAAAAATGGTGAATTAGAAAGCGGTATTTGTTCTTCATTAATTGCAGAAGCTTTTACTGCCATTAAATTTCCTATTTTACCTTTTTTAAAAATAGACGATACGAACCATGTAGAATTGATTCACCGTAATCCGCATTTATTTACACCTAAAGATTTTGACTATTCGCCTTATTTTGAAATTATTAAATATCCTATCTTTGATCCGAATGAACCATTACCTTATTATAGACGTTTACCATGGGCCAAAGAAGGTAGTTTGCATCAAGGTGGAGGCATTATCAGTGAGCCTCCTATGAAAGAGAAAAAACACAAAAGTTTCTTGAGTGATCTTCTGTCTGGCGGTCATAAGAAAGATAAAAAAATATCGCATGATCACGATGATGATAAAACTGTAAAACTGATTAAAAAATACGGATGACGGCCAAGGAGGAAACATGTTCAAAAAATTTTATTGCTTATCTTTGCTACTGATATTCGGCATTGCTCAAGCTGATTTTTGCCTGCCTGCATTTTCAACCTTATTCAAATTGGGAACTCATTAGATCACATTTTTTAAAAACATGCTGCGCGCCTGTTTCACGAAAACGCACGCTAAGCAACCTGTTCCACAAAAATGGAGTTACAATATTACAGCACCCGCAAACCCCGCCAACGTCGTGCAAGGTTCAGTAGAACTCATAGTAACATTTGATGAAACAGAAAAAGTGACGAACATCACAGTGAATGCGCAGAGCTTGACAACAACGAATTGCGGCAATACATCCACGGTATCTTTTGATGTGAGCACACCCAATTCAATTAAAATAGGCGATACTCAAGCAACCGTTAAAACCGCCTGTGGCACAGCTAAATTCATTCAAAAAGGAGAACCTCAAACCGACAATCAAAATGCACCTATCGTCACTGAGTTACAATATGCAGGACCTCCTCCTGTGACATTAATTTTTGAAAATGGAACTTTGAAAGAAATTAAGAAATAACAGAATCAATAACCCAACCAATGTAAGGAAAACAGACTATGCTAAAATTTCAACGCTATCTCTTTTTAACATTTTTATTATCTTTTTTTATTCACTGCGCACAGGCGGGTGATATCAATAAAACTGCGGTAAAAAATGCATATACTGATTGGTGCTCTGCTGTTGGCAAAGCCAAAGGCCGCGCTAGTGTGATGGTAAAGTTTTATGCGCCAGATGCTACTTTACTTCCTACACTCTCTCCCAAAATATTAGTCAACCGTCACAATGGATTAGATGCTTACTTTATTAAATTTACCGGCACGCCTAATATCCAATGCATGCCAGAAAAATTAGTCACGCAACTCTATGGTGATATCGCTATCAATTCAGGGTTATATAATTTTTCTTATACAGAGAAAGATGGAAAGACAAAAACCATTGCAGCTCGCTTTACTTTTGTTTATCAATTAGATAATAAAAAATGGCTTATTGTTTCACATCATTCATCGATATTGCCTGTTGAGTGAATTAAGCATCATCCTTCAGTTCTGCTTAGCAGAGCTGAAGGATTGCAACTTAAGCACCAATTCATTCTCAAATTTTTCATCAAGCACTGCAACCACTGGCAAATACCAAAATCGGTCATCCGCTAATTCCTCACATTTCACTTTATCTTTTTCGGTCATGATAATAGGCAATGAATCAGGAAAATTAAAATCCTCTCTCTGATAAAGATAATGATCAGGAAAAATATGCTCAATAATATCCAATCCTTGCTGACGCAAGAGAGTAAAAAATCGTTGTGGATTGCCAATGCCAGCGACTGCATGTACTTTCATATTTTTAAAATGCATCAACGGTAATTTTTTTGGAGGATGAACAAGAGACATCAGCTCGTTTCCCTGTAATAGCATTTTGAAATAATTTTTATTGTTCTCGCCCCCCTGCTGAATCACAAAATCCGCTTGATTTAACCGTTTTTGCTCTTCACGTAAAGGACCTGCCGGTAATAAATAACCATTTCCAACTTTTCGATCACCATCTAACATCGCAATTTCAATGCTACGCCCTAAGCGATAATGCTGTAAGCCATCATCTGAGAGAATAATATTACAATCCGTATGACCTAATAATTCTTTCACTGCAGCAACACGATCAACACAAATAACTACAGGGCATGCGCTATGTCGTGCTAACAAAATGGCTTCATCACCTACTATACCTGGCTCAGAATGCCCATCAACCCATAAAGGGATCACTTGTTTTGTACCGCCTATACCCCGGCTCACAATACCTGGACGCCAGTGTTGCGTTTTTAAAAATTGAGCCAGCGAAATCACCAAGGGTGTTTTTCCTGTACCACCTACTGTGAGATTACCCACTACAATCACAGGCACAGAAAAATGTGTTGTTTTGATTATTTGATGCTTATATAAAAATAAACGTAGCATCACAATAAAACGAAATAAATAAGAAAAAGGTAATAATAAAAGAGTAAGCCAAGTCAATGAATGATGATACCAATGATGCGCCAGATTCACCCTCCCATCACGTGCTAGCAAATCGGCATGTTTGCCCATCTCAAGAATTGCACCTTGATCAAACACAATGATTTTATCTGCATGCTCAACAGTTGATAAGCGGTGTGCAATCACTAATGTTGTACGATGCCGCATTAAATCCTCCAATGCTGCCTGAATATACCGTTCTGATTCAGTATCTAAAGCAGAGGTTGCTTCATCTAATATTAAAATAGGTGCATTTTTTAAAATAGCACGCGCAATCGCAATACGTTGCCGTTGTCCGCCTGACAGCAGCACGCCATTTTCACCAATCAACGTATGTATCCCTTGAGGTAATTGCTCAATAAAATCGAACGCATAAGCGGCTTTTGCAGCCTGTAAAATATGTTCTTCCGTGACATCAGCCAAACGTCCATAAGCAATGTTATGCGCAATAGTATCGTTAAATAACGTTACATTTTGTGAAACCATGGAAAATTGTAATCGCAGATCAGCCAAACGGTAATCATGAATAGGCACACCATCTAATAAAATCTGACCGGAAAAATCGGTATAAAAGCGCGGCAATAAATTAACAATAGTCGATTTGCCACTACCCGAGCGGCCCACCAGCGCCACAACTTCACCAGGCTGCACCTTAAAGCTAATATCATGCAACACTGTTTTTTCAAGATCGTATGAAAATCCCACATGTGAAAATTCAATATGCCCTTTTGCACGTTGCAAAGTCTGCGTACCTGTATCCACTTCTTGTGCTTGATCCAAAAATTCAAATACCGTTTGTGCACCAGCCAACCCACGATATAATTTATTTTGCATGGTCGTTAAATCTTTCATAGGTTTCAATAATGCCAACATCGCTGCCACCATTGACACAAAACTACCTACTGACAATTGAGCACTCTCAATCTCCAACGTTGCTACATACAATGTAGCTGATAACGCAAGCGCAGCGACTAATTGCACGCCAGAGACACTCATTGAACGCGCTGTCACTAATTTCATTTCACGTATACGATTCGCCAACGCTGCTGCATTAAATTTTTTAATCTCACTGGCCTGGCCGTCAAAACCGCGCACTACTTTATAACCATCAATATTTTCTTCTGCGCGATGCGTTATATCCGCTATGGTATCTTGAATACCTAAACTCAAACGGCGCACGCGTAAACTACCCACGCGCATAATCACAGCAATCAGCGGAATAATAATGAAATACATCAGTGATAATTTCCAGCTCATTGTAAACATCACAATCAATAATCCCAGAATTAAAAATGAAGCTTGAATCGCTGTAGTCAATACATCAGCACCCGCACTCGCCACTTGATCTACGCTATATAAAAGAACTGATAAAATCTGTCCTGACGTAGCATGGTCATAAAAACGTGCAGGTAAACGCTGCAACTGCGCAAAAATATCTTCGCGCAAATGCATAATCACATTACGTGAAACCAGTGCAATATTATAAGTAGAAAAAAAACTTGCCATACCACGCGCAGCAAAAACAATTAATATTTGAAGAGGTGCCCATTTAAGAAAATGTGGATTTTTTGCAACCAAGCCTTTATTCAGCAAGGGTTTTAAAAAGCTAACAAACCACGCATCGATACCTGAATAAGCCATGCTAGCCACCATGCCAATGACTAACACTAGCCAGTAAGGGCGTACATACTTGAATAAACGCATATAAAGGATAGCGGCATTTGCAACAGCTTTTGGTTTAGACATAAGAACTTGATATCGTTTGAAAAATGACTATGCTAACATAAACGAACCAAAACGTAACTAGAAGTGTTTTAAAACCATTATGATTACGATTGCAGACACTGCGCACGACGATCCAGCATTTATTCAATTTTATCAAGCTCATCCAACTATACAGGCTATGTATTTACAAACACGTACGCCTAGTATTATGACACATTTTCTCAGTCAATTTCCTCAGGTGGACATCATGGACTACGACAAACCCTTTATCCAGTTTTATCAAACTTATCCAACCCTGCAGACGCTAGATTTACAGACACGTGTGGCAACTATTGCCCACTACTTTTTAGGGCAGCCTTATCATTTTGAACCTTTAGGTGAAGGCGCTGAAGGTCTTTATTCCAACCTACCGCTCTATCGTGCTGATCAATTTGATTGTGTTACTTTTGTGGATACCGTGCTTGCACTCGCTCACGCATCTGACTTCACCCAATTTAAGCAAACGATACTCTCCATACGTTATGCTAATGAACAGGTTGATTACACGCAGCGCACTGATTGGTTTACCGACCTTGAATGGAATCCTCACCTGCAACGATTAGGCTATATACAAGATGCCACGTTATCTTTATTAGATGAAAATAAAAATCCTGTTGCAACCGATGCACAAACCACCATCAATAAACCTGAATGGTACGCACAAAAAATAATATCTAATTTAGATTTGCCACAATTATCTGCTGAAGAAGCACAACAACGTTTGACACAACTCAGAGCGGAAGGTAAAAAATTCACTGCGCAATCCAGTATTTTATCTTATATTCCACTCACCACATTATTTGATTCTCAAGGGCAGCCTAACTCTGCATTATGGAAACAATTTCCACCTGTGGCTGTCATAGAAATAGTACGTCCAAATTGGCACCCCGTGAATCCCAAAGATAAAAAAACAGATTACGGAACCCATTTGAATGTCGCCCATGTAGGCATTGCTATTCACACAGCCTCAGGTATTATTTTCTATCATGCAGCGTCTGGGAATGCGGTCGTCAATATACCATTGACTGATTATTTACATTCTTTTTTAGATGACAAACGACCTGATCCGATCAAAGGTATTCATATTGAAAAAATAATATAGAGCCCTAACAGGATAAAAACCCATGCAAAAATTACAATCTTTAATCGAGTCTGCTTTTGAAAATCCTACAACACTCTCACCCCAATCAGCTCCTATTGATCTGAAGCAAGCCGTTGAAGAAACCATAACATTATTAGACCAAGGCAAATTGCGCGTAGCAGAAAAAATAGCCGGCTCATGGCAAGTGCATCAGTGGATTAAAAAAGCCATACTGCTTTACTTCCGACTACACGACAATCACGTCATCAACGGCGGTTTTACTCATTATTTTGATAAAATCCCCGTTAAATTTCCTGAAGACAATGCTGCTACATTCAAAGCAACAGGCGCCCGCATTGTCCCACCCGCTTTAGCTCGCAAAGGTGCTTATCTCGCACCCAACATCATCCTCATGCCCTCTTATGTCAACATAGGTGCTTATGTTGATTCAGGCACCATGGTAGACACCTGGGCAACAGTGGGTTCTTGCGCACAAATAGGCAAAAATGTGCATCTGTCAGGCGGTGTAGGTATCGGTGGTGTACTCGAACCACTACAAGCCAATCCCACCATCATCGAAGATAATTGCTTCATCGGCGCCCGCTCTGAAATTGTAGAAGGCGTCATCGTAGAAGAAGGCGCCGTCATTTCAATGGGCGTTTATATTAGCCAAAGCACTCGTATTTATCATCGTGAAACAGGAACAATCAGCTATGGACGCATTCCAGCAGGCGCAGTAGTCGTACCAGGGAATTTGCCTAGCGCAGATGGAAAATACAGTTTGTATTGTGTGGTGATTGTGAAGCAGGTCGATGCGAAGACAAGGGAGAAGGTGGGGATTAATGAGTTGTTACGATGCTGCTAACCTGCACCTCGTCCTGGGACTGACTGTGATCTTCTTCTAGATGCATCTGGTAAACTTGAGGGAGAAGAAGAGAAGAGGGGAGCTTTTTTATTAGTAGTAGCAAAAATTCCTCCTCCTGCAAAATCTGTAGAAGCCTTCTTACCAGAAGAGGGACTATTATCTTTAGAATCAACGTTATCTTTTCTTGATGGAGTTATTCCATCTGTATTTTGTTCTTGAGAGCGAATTTTCTGTCTGCTCCGATCCGTCTTACCATTGTCAGAATTAGCAGTGCTGAACCCAGCATCAGAAGAATGAGAAGAAGTAGAAGCATCAGAATCAGTACTACCTTTTTTTGATAGAGTTGCTCGATCTGT
>JBGAPT010000059.1:0-11989 GCA_044221135.1 Gammaproteobacteria bacterium | reverse complement strand
TTATTCGGTGAGTCACCCTACCCTCGCGCCAAATCAGCAAATGGCTATGCATTTTGGGATGATGCTGTCACCGATCTATGGTCAGCAACCGGCTTAAGCAAATCTGTCAATCGCGCCACTTCTTTGCGTAACATTATTAAAATGCTCTTAGTAGCAGAGGGTATTTTACAACCACATACCACAAGCCAACTCAACATTGCTGAAATAAACAAAGAGCATTTAGTAAAAACCAACTCTGAATTTTTCGGTAATTTTTTATCACATGGATTTTTATTATTGAATACTTCACTTGTGTTACAATCCACTGCTGTCAGAAAAGATGCTAAAGCCTGGCAACCTTTTTTAAAACATATACTTCATTTTTTATACCACGAGCGGCCTCACGTACAATTAATTTTACTAGGAAACATAGCCAATACAGTGGACCAATTAACTGAGCATTTACCCATCAAAAAATGGTATGCTGAACATCCTTATAATATTTCGTTCATTCTCAATCCCATTGTACTCGATTTTTTTAGACCATTTGGTTTATTGACTCCGCAGCAGTTTCCGCTGAAATTGACTCAAATACGATTGCCTACCCCTTCAAAACAGAATAAGATGAACATCCTTTGATCGATACAGAGTCCAAAAATGCTTAAAAATTTGAAGATTAGCCACGTAGCAATCCTCCTCACTTTAATAACGTTATTCATTTCTCCTGGCTTATACGCTGAGACCACCAATTATCGAACTGATTTTTTTCAAGAAATATGGCAACTACACTCCAATAAAACATATGAAGTTGAAATAATAAATAAAAAAACAGCGTTAACACTCTTGGGTGTGGATATGCTGGCAAACGAGCAAATGGCATTTTTTCCCGATAAAGAACGTTTACAACTAATAGAAGGTTACATTATACAACCGGATGGTAAGCGTATTTTATTACCTGTAAACAGCGTCTATACACGTCCTAGCCCACTTTCAATCACAGCCTCCGGTTTCACCAACAGCATGGTCACTACTGTCATTTTTCCAAAGTTACAACCTGGCAGCCAGCGGGTGACACATTGGAAGCTTACTCGCTTCAAGCCTGATCCTTTCGGTATTATGATCATGCAACTACCTGCTTTTGAAGCAGCTATCACACGACAAGAAGTCATCATTCATAAACCCAACACACTCCCTTTGCAATGGGGTAAACGGGGAAATTATCAAATACGTACTACACAATCGCCTAAAGAAACAATCATCCAGAAGCACCGTTAGAAAATAAACCTACTGAATCGGATGAAGTAGGCATGACAGATGAAGTAGATTTTCAATCGCTATTTGTTGCTTCATCAAATACTTCTTGGGAAGAATTAGGGCGCGTTTATTATCGGTTAGCCGTCAATAAAAGTATGATCACGCCTGAAATTGTAACTGCAAAAATATTGTAGGTCTTAAGACAGGCCTACCCGCTGCAAAAGCACTGTATAATTGGACAACCGCAAATGTTCATTACGTACAACTTTCGTTAAATGAAGCAGGTGCTTATACTCCTCATTCTGCAACAGAAATTTTGAATAATCGGTATGGTGATTGCAAAGACTATGCGACCTTATTGCAAACATTACTCAAAGCAATCGGTATTAAATCCTATACTGCATTAGTAAATTGGGGTGATTTAACTACTAAATTACCTGTGCCCACCCCTGCGCAATTTAATCATGCCATTCTTTATTGCCGGATTATCACTTTTTGCAAACCCTACAGATCAAACTGCAAGCTTTGGGGTATTAGACAAAAGTTTAGTGAATAAAATGGTTGTCATAGGCTCTCAAAAGGGTGAAGCAACGTATACATCCATGGGAAAGCCAGAGGAGAATCAATATAATTTAGACAGTGACATTATATTACAAAATAATGGTGACATTGCAGGGCACGGTACCATAAAAACCACGGGCATTATCAATAATAGAATCAGAGGCATCATGAATAGTGCTGTCTCCATGCAAAAATTAGCGGATGGTCTATTAGCCGACACGCCTGAAGGTGGAACCGGCATTATTTCTAGCAGCAACTCTCACGACTTAAATCATGATATGGTCACACATATTCAATGGAAAAGCCCTTTTGCTTTTAATTTAAATCAATCTATTTATCTGACTATACCTTATGGTATTGATTATTTTTCGCCTAGCCAATTAAGACATTTTGTCACCTATACTAAACGCCATTATCCAGCGATGCTGATGCCAGCCATGCTAACTTGGCAGTACACCATTCATTTACCCAAAAACTATCAAAACGAAGCAATGCCGCTGAATGTCAGAGTCACTAATCCAGCAGGTAGTTATAAAAGTACTTATACAAAAAATAAAGATACTATTCATGTCATACGACAGCTTGTGATTGCTAAAAATTACTTAGAACCTGCAGAATATGAATATTTCAATCAGCTTATGTTCAAATTGGTAAGTGATGCGCGAAGTACGGTTGTGTTAACAAAAGGGTAACTATTCAGCGCTTTTATCGGGCGCGTGTGCGTGCCCATGCCCGCGTGCGTCTTTTCGAAACACTTAACGATATTGATTAAAAACCCAGAGACAAGACGCCCGCGGGCACGGGCACGCGCGCGGGCACGATTAGGCCCGTGGTAAACACTGAATTTGCTATTCTACTCTAAAGCAGCTAAATTTATCTTTTGGCTGACATAACAGGAGCCAAGCAATGCGTTTACTCTTGGTTGAAGATGATGAATTATTAGGTGATGGCTTATGTGTAGGTCTTACACAAAATGGCTATACTGTAGACTGGTTAAAAGATGGCGCAAGCGCAGACCAGGCGCTACAAACTGAAGAGTTTGAAATAATTGTGCTAGACCTTGGCTTACCTAAATTATCTGGCATTGACGTTCTGGAAAATTTTCGAGGACGCGGAAATACCACACCTGTCATCATCCTGACAGCCCGTGAATCTGTTGAAGATAGAATTAAAGGCTTAGACAGCGGTGCTGATGATTATTTGATAAAACCTTTTGATCTCGATGAACTGTGTGCCCGCTTGCGCGCTCTGCAAAGACGCTTTAACCTTCGTACGGAATCCACTCTTTCTCATGGTAATGTCACACTCGATCCCGCCTCACATTCAGTGACACTGAATCATGAAATAATCCCTATTTCTAGGCGTGAATTTGCCTTGCTTTATAAGTTGCTAGAAAATATAGGCCGTGTCTTATCCCGTGAAAGCCTGACGCAATCACTCTATGGCTGGGGTGAAGAGGTAGATAGCAATGCCTTAGAAGTACATATTCATAATCTACGAAAAAAGCTCGGACAAGATTTTATTCTTACCATCCGGGGTATTGGTTATATGATTGATAAAAGCAAAGATACCAAATGATTCATTCTATACGACGTTTCTTATTTATTAGCTTAGTCATTGCCATTGGCATAGCATCGGTCATCACTACAATAGGTAATTATTTACTAGATAAGCAAGTTATTAAACCCTATCTTGATGAACAATTAATAGATAATTTTATCTTCATCAAAAAATTGAATGCGTTTTCAAGGCTTGATGCCATCACAAAAAAAGTGATCACACCCTACTTAACTAATATCAATACACCTAATCTGGCATACCAAATATGGCGTAGCGATGGCAAACTTATTTTGCATTCATTTAATAACATGGCTGCCTCATTAGAAAACACGCCTAATGGATTTAGTGATATCCAGATTCAAAATCATAACTGGCGCGTCTATGCAGGCACAGATGAAACAACAGGGGCAAAGATTGTTGTTGCGCAGCAATATGCTATGCGCAATAAGCTAACCGATCTTATTGCACGCAATAATAGCTATATTACTCTCATCACCTATCCTATTTTTGCTGTTCTTATCTGGCTTATCATTAATGTTGCATTGCGTTCTATGACGCGTCTTACTAATCAAATCTCTAATCGCGCCTCTACACATTTAGAGCCCATTCATTTAGATAAAATACCAGTCGAGATCAAACCTGTCATCGACGAACTCAATCAATTGCTTGAACGCCTAAAACTCGCTTTTGAACGCAACAAACGCTTTGTAGCCGACACAGCCCATGAATTGCGTACCCCACTTGCCGCTTTAAAAACCCAAGCTCAAGTGGCATTAAAAGAAAATGATGAAACAGCTCATCAACACGCTCTCTTGAAGGTTGTGCAAAGCGTAGACCGTTGTTCACATGTAGTCACTCAACTCCTGACTTTAAGTAACCTCAGCGAAGAAGCAGCCTTGAATGATATACAATCGTTAGAGTTACATCCATTAACAACAGAAATTTTAACCTACCTGGTCCCAATGGCTTTAGAAAAAAATATCACTATTGAATTAACACCGCCCCCAGCAGACAATACAATAATAGGTAATGAGATCACACTTGGCATTTTAATTCGTAATCTTGTGGATAACGCCATTCGCTATACACCACCTAAAGGTGTCATAACGGTCACTATCCTCGATTGGGAAAATACTATTGTTTTACGCATTACTGATACAGGTCCTGGCATTCCAATAAAATTTCATAAGCTTATATTCGACCGATATTACCGTATACCGGGTACTACTCAAACAGGAAGTGGTTTAGGGCTTGCTATTGTTAAACAAATTGTGCAATTACATCATGCAGATATTAACTTGAGCACACCTGCCAATGGTATCGGTTTACAAATTGATGTCTTATTTTCTAAACTATCCCCTTTTGAACTTGATGTAAAATCAGCCTATAAAAAACAGTATAATAAAAAATAGGAAGTCAGCAGTGATTACACAGTTAGACGCAAACACTACCTTACTAACACCCAACCGACGTCTTGCAGCTACGTTATTAAAAAAATATAATCAAGCAAATCTAGACGCTGGTAAATCCTGTTGGGCAAGCGCGGCTATTTTACCTTTCACTAGCTGGATACAACGTCTATGGCACGATTATTCAGCAGAACAATTAGACATTGCAGCACCTTTTTTGTTAACAGTACAGCAGGAACTCATTCTCTGGGAAGAAATTTTGCAGAAATTTCCTGCTAATGATGCATTACTACAATTATCAGAAACTGCTGAACTGGCTAAAGCGGCTTGGGGGACCCTAAAACAATGGCAAATTAATTTAACCCATCCAGCGCTAGAGACCACTGATGATAGCAATTCCTTTTTATTATGGGCCACTTATTTTCAAAATAAATGTATAGAAAATAATTGGCTAGATACAAATAGCTTAATACAACTCATTTGTGAAAAAATTCTTGCACACCATATTAAACCATCAAAACATTTAATTGCTGTAGGCTTTACTGAGTTTTCACCATTACAAAAATATTTATTTGCCTGTTGTGAACAAGTAGGCATTCAAGTTACTTATGACAAAAAAACAAATCACTTGATATCTTCAGCAAAACGCATCAACTTAGCCGATGAAGAAACTGAAATTCGCACCATGGCACGCTGGGCAAAATCGTTAATAGCAAGCGACTCAACGCTGACTATCGGGTGTGTTGTACCTAATTTAGAAAAAAAACGAGATTATTTATCTACTATTTTTTCTGAAGTTTTTTGCGAAGATAAACTCTATAGCCTGGACTGCACCACACAACCTTTCAATATCACTGCAGGAAAAAGTTTAGCGACTTATCCTATTATTCATGCTGCATTACAATTATTGGGCTTGAATAAAAAAACAATGACATCTGAAAATATAAGCAGTTTTCTCCTTTCACCTTTTTTAGGTGATGCAGAACAAGAACACATAAAACGCGCGCAATTTGATGCTCGTTTGCGAAAAGAAAATTGTATTAGCAGCAACCTGCAAAAATTAATCCATACACAAGAAAAATTCAATCTATACATGAGTTGTCCGCGTCTTGCAAAACGGATAGAAAATTTTCTTACTTTAATTCATCAACAACCCATTTTACTTCCTATTAGTGCATGGATTACTATTTTTACAGAGGCACTTAGTCTATTAGGATGGCCAGGTGAACGCAGTATCAATAGTCAAGAATATCAAATTGTGCAACGTTGGTTAGAATTACTCGATGAATATAGGACATTTGATACATTATTACCTAAAAAAAATTATCAAAGCACATTACATTATTTAACACGGCTCACATCCAATGTCGTATTTCAGCCGCAAGGCACCGACGCCGCCGTACAAATCCTAGGAGTACTTGAAGCAACAGCACTTCCTTTCGATTATACGTGGGTCATGGGATTTGATGATAATGCCTGGCCTCCTAGCGCAAAACCGAATCCTTTTATCCCTTATCGATTGCAAGCAACTCTAAAAATGCCGCATTCTAGTGCTGAACATGAGTTTGAATATAGCAAATGTTTAACCGAACAATTAATACAAAGTACACGCCATATTATTTTTAGCCATGCACAAAATGATACAGGCTGTGAATTACGCACCAGCCCTTTAATCAGTGATTTGGATGAAATATCGATTGAACAACTTAACTTAAGCCCGTTTACATCCCTTGCAGAAAAATGCAGGCAGAGCCAATTAATTGAAACGCTACAAGATACCCAAGCACCTGCCGTCATTATTGAAAATAGTCAGGGTGGTGCTAGCATTTTTAAACTACAAGCAGCTTGTCCCTTCAAAGCATTTGCTGAAATACGATTAAATGCTAAACCATTAGAATCAACTACTCTAGGCCTAAGATCACAAGATCGCGGTAAAATAACACATAAAGCACTTGAATTAGCTTGGCTAGAATTAAAGACTTCAGAAAAATTACAACAGTATACTGAAAGTGAATTAAAAAATTTACTGACTATCGTTATTAAAAAAGCTATTCAAATAGTCACAGGTCATGAGCTCATACTATCACGCTATATTTCTTTAGAGATAGAACGGTTACAAAATCTCTTATGGCAGTGGTTACAGATTGAAAAATCACGCCCACCCTTCCAAGTTATAGCACAAGAAGAAGAACGTTCAATTCATATCGCCAATCTTCCCATTAAACTACGCATAGATCGTATTGATGCGTTGCAAGATGGCAGCCATCTTATTATTGATTACAAAACTGGAAACAATAATCAAATAAAATACTGGTTTGGTGACAGATTAGAAGAACCGCAACTGCCTTTGTATTGTATCACTGCAGACACTGCAGTTGAAAGCATTGCGTTTGCAGAAATTAATCCCAATAGCTTAACTTTAAAAGGTATCAGCAAAAAAAATATTGCAACTGATGCCATTAAACCTTTATCGGATACAAACTATAGTGAAGGCCGCTCGTGGGATCAGCAAATCTTACAGTGGCAATATACCTTAGAAAAACTCGGTAACGATTTTGCCCAAGGCAATGCCGATGTTGATCCTAAATGTGAAATTGAAACATGCAATTATTGCAAGTTACAGTCATTTTGCAGGATTACCGATCAACATACCCCATTATTGTCAGATACCACTACAGAAGATACTTTTTAGCATGAAAACCATAGCAGACCAACAACAGCGCCAAGCAGCCTTAAACCCTAAAAAATCATTCATTGTACAAGCGCCTGCGGGCTCAGGTAAAACAGAATTGTTAATACAGCGTTTTTTAGTATTACTCGCCCAAGTTAAGCAGCCGGAAGAAATTTTAGCGATCACTTTTACTAAAAAATCCTCTGCTGAAATGCGGACACGCATTATTAATGCCTTAATAAATGCATCAGATACACCTGAGCCTGAAGCAACACATGCTAAAACAACCTGGAATTTAGCGAAAGCTGCATTACAACGCAACCAAATAGCCGGCTGGCATTTACTTGAAAATCCTAATCGGTTACGTATTCAAACTATCGATTCCTTTAATGCATACCTTACCAAGCAATTACCTATTCTATCAAATTTTGGTGCACCGCCCGAAATAACAGATGATCCCACAGCACTTTATCGCACTGCGGTACAAGAATTTTTGATGTATTTAGAAGACAATACAGACTGGTCAAATGCAATTGCACAATTACTTATACATCTGGATAATGACTTCAACAAAGTAGAAAATTTACTCATCAATTTACTTGAAAAACGAGATCAATGGTTGCCTTACATTACACTCAATGCCAATGACCCCGCATTACGTGAAAAATTGGAAACACACCTTGCTAACGTGGTCATCGATACATTAGCGAATTTACAAAAACATTTCCCAAAAGAAGATGCAGCTGAATTAATGGATTTAGCAAATTTTGCAGCCAATAATTTATTAAAAGAAAATTCTAAATCATCTATTATTCATTGCTCTAATTTGACAAGTCTGCCAGGTATTACCCTTTCCGATAAAGCAATATGGCTTGGATTAAGTGAATTACTTTTTACTAAAGAGTGTCAATTACGAAAACAATTCAGTAAAAAAATTGGGTTTCCTGCTGCAACAAGTAGTAAAAATCCATATGAGAAAAATTTATTTGATGCCATGAAACAGCGCATGTCTGATTTAGTCGATGCATTGCAATCACAAGTTGAATTTATTTCTGCTATCGCTGAACTCAAATTAGCGCCTAATTGCCAATATGAAGAAAATCAATGGCAACTATTAGATGCATTGCATCAAATTTTGCGTATAGTAGTGGCTCAGCTCAAATTAGTTTTCCAGCAGCGTGGAAAAATTGATTATATAGAAAACGCGCAAGGTGCGTTATCAGCCTTAGGAACAGATGAAGCACCTACTGATTTGGTTTTAGCGCTAGATTATCAGATTCAGCATATATTAATTGACGAATTTCAAGATACCTCAAATAGTCAATATCGTTTAATAGAAAAATTAACTGCAGGCTGGACATGCAATGATGGTCGCAGTTTATTTGTAGTAGGCGATCCCATGCAATACATTTATCGATTAAGGGAATCTGAAGTAGGTTACTTTATCCGAGCACTGCACGCTTGATTAAATCATATTTTTTTAGAACCCATCACTCTTTCAGTCAATTTTCGCTCTGTACCAGGCATTGTGGACTGGGTAAATCAACATTTCCCTAAAATTTTTCCCCCTTTTGAAGACATTGCAACGGGTGCTGTTTCTTATAGCCCTAGCATTGCAACGTTAGATACAATTGATGCATCACCCGTTACATTACACCGTTTTTTGAATTCGCAAGAAACAGCACAAGCAAACGGTATTGTACAGTTGATTCAGCAACTCAAAGAAAAAAATCCTGATGAATCGATAGCGATTCTGGTTCGCTCACGCACGCATTTAGCTGCCATTATTCCTGCATTAAAAAATGCAAACTTGCCCTATAAAGCCATTGATATTGATCCATTAACGACACGTCCAGTGATTCAAGATCTGATAGCATTAACCCGCGCCTTATTACATCCTGCAGATCGTATTGCCTGGTTCGCAGTCCTGCGTGCGCCATGGTGCGGTCTTCTGTTAAGTGATTTAATCATCATTGCGGATGATCTACCTAATACGAGTATTTTTGAAGAATTACAGAAAAAATCCCTATTACAAACACTCAGTATTGAAGCTCAACAACGTTTGACCCGCATCCTCCCAATCCTTCAAACTAAAATAGCTGATCGTCATCGTTTTTCATTACGCGCATGGCTGGAGAGTACATGGCTATTATTAGGAGGCCCTGCTTGTGTCACGACAGAAAATGATTTAGAGGATGCAGCCGCTTATTTTAAATTATTAGAAAAATTAGATAGAAGCGGGGAAATGCCAAATTTGGATGAATTAGAACAGCATGTCAGAAAATTATTTGCAGCACCGAATAATAAAGCAAACAATACATTACAAATCATGACCATACACAATGCAAAAGGACTTGAGTTTGATACAGTGATTCTCCCACACCTAGAGCGTAAATCACCCAATGATGATAAACAATTATTATTGTGGATGGAGCGCCCACGACCCGAACAACAAAATGCTTTATTAATTGCACCCATTCATGCAACAGGACATGCTAATGATTCTATTTATGACTATATCAAAAGGCAACACACTATAAAAAGTGATTATGAAAGTGGACGCCTATTATATGTTGCAATGACTAGAGCAAAAAAACGGTTACATTTATTTTTTTCTTTACAGCAAGAGAAAGAAAAAATTTCACATCCTGCTGCTAATAGCTTGCTAGATAAATTGTGGGATTCAATTTCAACAGAAATAATCAACAAATCTGCTTCACACTTTCACCAAATTCATTTCAACGAACCGCCTTCCTCTACTTCTTTATCTCTAATCAAAGAAAAGAAAAGAATCAATCGTTTTACCCTGGAATGGATTAACCCTATCCAAGAAGCGCAATTACCTGATGCAATAACTTACCATAATAAAAAATCCGGTTTTCAATTATTGAATAATAATCCAAAATACATTGGAATTGTTATACACCAAATTTTACAGCAAATTTGTTTACAGGGCACATCGTGGTGGGAATCTCAATCTCTAGAGAAAAAAATGTATTATTGTAAAATGCATCTGACACAGTTAGGAATGCAATCTGCTCACTTGACTATGGCTATCGATACTGTATTTATTGCCATTCAAAATACACTGCGTGATTTACGCGGACAATGGATCATGAAGCCACATCAAGATGCTCAAAGCGAATTACAATTGACTGCCATGATAGAAAACCAAATCAAATCCTTAGTCGTTGACAGAACATTTGTGGATGAATCAAATAGACGCTGGATCATCGATTATAAGACAGCTGCACCTGTTGATGGAGAAGATTTAAATAAATTTTTGAATACAGAACAAGCCAAGTATGTTACACAATTAATACACTACGCTAAAGCAATTCGTGAAATAGACCAGCGACCTATACAATTAGGTTTATATTTCCCCCTGGTTCCTGCGTTTCGTGAGTGGCAGTTTGATTAATTAAATAAACCCAGTCATCAGAATTGATTTTCTGTAATAATAAACTTTCTGATAAAAAATATAATCCCAGCAAAGCAAAGATTTGCATGAAAATCAATACGATCAATAATGCGATACCCTGTTGAGAATAATACTGTTTAAATTGATACATAAGTATATTCATTTTTTTGCAAAGAAAGCGCATTAATAGATGAAAAAGTTAACATAATAGAAATACCTACTACCTTGGATGCGCTGTTAATTTCTTTTTCAACGGATTCCACTATCTTATTATTTTCTAAGACAGCATACTGGATTCTCATATCATTAACGCCTTCTACTAATTCTGTTTTAGGATGTATACCGTCGAATCGATATAATGCATAAATAGAATCACCTCGCTCATTTTTTCTTGCTGTTTTTCCTATAAAATAGTGATTTATTTCATTTGTAGTCAAATGAAGTACACTCAATGCCATAGAACCTGTCTTCATTTCCGTATTATAATAAGGCTGCACTGTATTTTTATTTCCTGTTTTAATATCTGAATTTAAAAAGTGAAACGCAATATTACTATTCTCCATAATTGTAGTTAATGCGATTTGAACTTGATTAATGGATTTTGTTGATAAGTAAATTGTCATTAAACCACTTAAAATAAGGGTAGTTATGAATAGTGCCAACATAAGCTCAATCAACGTAGCTCCTTTCATAAAGTCATACTCTTCTGCACACAACCTGATTGTCCTAATTGTATTTCTTGACAGACGTGAGGCATATCTCCCCAATAAATAGTGATCTCATAGTTAGGATAACTACCTGTCACTGTCCCTTCACCTTTTGGCAATAATTGCTTATTTTGCGCATTCCAGATATCCACTTGTTCACCAATATAAAAATGCTGCCCCATAGCACGTAAACGCTCTGATATTGACATTAATTGATGGGCCGCCACATGAAAATAATAAGCAGCACGCGCTGAACGCAGCGAATACACTTCCATTGCGTCAAAGCCTAATAGTATAAATGATAGTAATACTAGGCTAATTAAAACTTCTATGAGGGTGAAGCCTTGATAATTAATATGAAACATGAAATGCTCCAACAACTAATGGATAGCAATTTTTTATGAGTAAAATTTAATTAAAATATGAC
>JBGAPT010000058.1:0-11599 GCA_044221135.1 Gammaproteobacteria bacterium | reverse complement strand
AGTTATCTGAGTTATCTCTATCGTTTTAACTGTTCTGCAACTACCCTATTGATGCTTAACCTTGATCTGCAGCGCATGAATCTGTTCTGGAATCATATCACTTAACACATGATAAATTTCCCGATGCACCGTAACCTGTAATTTCCCTTTAAAACAATTTGCTTCAATAAAAACTGTATAATGCCCTGCTCCGTCTCGGCTACCCGCATGACCCTTATGCTGCGAACTATCATCAGTCACTTCAAGCTGTGTAGGTGCAAAAGCAGCCTCTAAACGCTGTTTGATTAAAGCGATACGATCAAGTGTATTCATAAGATTATTTTTCTATATAGCGCGCTAAAAAAAATGCCTGCGCAAACCCAAACAATAACATTGCACTAAAAATACCGTATAATTTAAAATTGACCCATACATCTGTTGTAAAATGATAGGCTACAAAAATATTAATCGCACCCAAGATAAGAAAAAACAATGACCAAGCAAGATTCAATCTATGCCATATCTTTTTAGACACCGCTGTTTTTCCCTCTAACGCATGTCCCATCATGCGTTGTATTAAAGATTGCTTGCCAACAAACTGACTAATAAAAAAAGAAAGACTGAAGATCCAAAATATAATAGTAGGCTTCCATTTTACAAAAATGGGATTATGGAAATAAAGCGTCATACTACCAAATATCAAAAAAACTGCCATCACAAGCAGCTGTTTTTTGTCATATTTTTTTCGAAAAATACGCGTAATAACAACTTGTAACACACTGCCGATGATCCCCACGGCAGTCGCTACATAAATGCCATATACCTTAAACGAAATAAAAAAAAGCAGCACAACAAAAAAATCATAAAATAAATTTAACATAGCTTAAATCACCTGTTTTTTAGTATTTATACAGCACTTACTTAAAGTCGTTCCCGGGCATGTACGCAGGCACGAGCGCGATTGAAGCAAAAAATAATTACCACCCTTAATGCACCTGCGTAGAAGATAACGGGTGCCCACCCTTTTTAAAAATTGCCGCTACATCCACACGGTCAAAATGATATTCTTTATTACAAAATTCACACGTCACACTGATTTTTTGTTTCCCCTTTAACTCTTGCTCCGCCTCTTCTTGACCCAATACTAAAATAGCATTTTCACAACGTTTCACTGAACAAGTACAACGAAAAACAATTGGCATCTGCTCAAACACCCGCACCTCTTCCTGCGAATAAAGTCGATGCAACAAAGCGGCATTTGGTAATTTCAATAATTCTACGGGCTTTATTGTCTCTGTTAATAAAATCAAATGCTCCCAATCATTCCTCAATTGCTCTGGTTTTTCTTCAGGTAACACTTGCAATAATAATCCAGCCACACTGGTATCACTCACCGCTAACCATAACCGTGTTGGCAACTGTTCAGACTGCATAAAATACCCTTCGATAGCATTCGTTAAGGATTCTCCATGCCAGGCAACAATACCTTGATATTGTGCCGCGTTCGGCCCATCTGAATCTACCATAATCGCTAACACACCTTGCTGCTGCGCCTCTAATAACTCATTTTGGGATAATTCACCTTCATACTGAACGATGCCCCGCAAGTTAAATGAATGATCACATTGTGCTAAAAGTAGCTTTAACTTGCCCTGACCACGAAACTGTACCGTTAATCGCCCAGTCCCTTTTATAAGCGCACTCAATAAACAAACAACAGCTAAGGCTTCCCCCAATAACTGACGAATCAACGGCGGATAAGCGTGTTGTTGAATAATAGTCTGGTAGCTTTCATTAAGATGAACAAGCTCACCCCGCACAGGCGCATTTTCAAAAAGAAATCGCTGTAATATATCTTTATCATTCATTGAAGTTACCAAATTAGTGTAAGATTGTACCAAGAACTTTAACAAAGCTACAACTTATAGCGCGTTTTTTTAAAATTGCAACGTAGCTAGATGAAGCTCCAAGCAGGCAAATTAGATAGGATTCAGCTATAAAAAATGGCTAAAAAACTTGAATTAAGTGATCTAGATAAAGCTGCCTTTAAAGAGGCAATGAAGGACGTCAAACCGTTGGCGCACCCTAAGATTCGACCAGCGCACGCGCCCACCCTCTCCATCAAACGCCGCCAAAAGATTCCATTAGAAAATAATAACGCTGATTTATTCCAATTTTCTGATTACGAAACTTATGAATCTGTAGGTAGCAATGACCTTATTGAGTTTTTTCGTTCAGGTATTCAAGATAAAATGATTCGCAAAATGCGCACGGGGGAATACAGTATAGAAGCCAAATTAGACTTACATGGCATGGTTATTACTGAAGCAAGAGAAGCATTAGCTCGATTTCTCGTTAAGTGTAAAAATAAAGGAATACGTCAAGTCCTTATTATTCACGGCAAAGGTCGTGCCCACCATGACCCCATTTTAAAAAATAAGCTCAATCATTGGCTTCGCCAAACAAATGACATTTTGGCATTTTGTTCCGCCAAATCCAAAGAAGGTGGCACGGGTGCGCTCTATGTGCTTTTAAAAAAAATGACTCGAAAATAATAACTATTTGTAGTACTATTAACACGCTACGGATCTTAATTTAACAGGAAGTTACGCCCATAATGAAGCTAAAAAATAAAATACTCATTTCAATAAGCCTAATTTGGGCAAACTTTTTAATTATCACTTATATAGCCGCTCATTTCTTTTTACTACACAGCTTTCAGACATTAGAAAATGAACGTGCAACTCGCGATCTTAATAGGGTGAATCAAGCATTAAAACAAAACAGCTCAACTCTCTATACCTATGCAACTGACTGGTCACATTGGACCGATGCCTATCGTTTCATGGAAGGCAAAAATCCTCTCTTTATAGCTAATAATTTCAAAATACCTGCTTTTATCAATTCAGATATTAATTTAATGACCTATTGGAATAAAGAAGGCAACCAGGTAGCAGGTAAAGCTATTAACACCAGTACTCAACAGTATACCTCTTACCCTAAAGGGCTTGAGCATTATATTTATCCTGGCAGCTCATTTGTCACAACACACAAAAATTCACGTGGTTTTATTTTAACTGCAGATGGCATTATGGTTCTTGCATCCACTACTATAACAGATGGTGATGCACGCCAACCGCCACTCGGTATGGCTATAGCCGGACGTTTACTCTCTCCTGACATTATTCAGCGCATCAACGCAACAACTCAGGTCAATACAGTTTTATTTTTACCGGATCAAATAGCAGAAAACCCTGCTCTTTCTAATATTTTTAAAACGACCGCCGCTCATCCAGAAAAATCTATTATCATTCCTTATGATAAAAATATATTACATGGTTATATTGTTATTAAAGATCTCTATGGCGAACCTATCGGTATGCTGCAAACAACGACCACACCTCTTATTTATTTATCCGGCTTAAAAGTAATTAATTATTTTATAATCAGCTTTATTACATTAGGCATTTTATTCTCGATATTCATGTTATGGCTATTACGTGTTTTAATTGTTAATCGCGTAGAATCATTAGACCATGAAGTGGCAAAAATTAGTAAAAATAACATACTTTCGCAGCGTGTAAACGCACAAGGCAATGATGAAATTTTTTCATTGGCCAATCAAATTAATAGCATGATGGATATCATTGAAACATCCCGAGAAAAACTAGAGCTTCGTGTAAAAGAACGCACTCAAGAATTACAAAAAATTAATATTCAAATGCAACAAGAAATTGTTGAACGAAAATCTATTGAAAAAGAACTAACAACGCACAAAGAACATCTAGTTCGTTTGGCACATTACGATAGCTTGACTGCTTTACCAAACAGATTTTTCTTTAATGAAATGCTCTCTAAAAAAATTAATCATGCTAAGCGAAAAAGAAGTAAATTTTCTATTTTATATATTGATTTAGATAACTTTAAAACAATTAATGACACACTTGGCCATCTTGTTGGCGATTCAGTTTTAAAAGAAATTGCGAATCGTTTTTTAAAAACATTGCGTTCAAGCGACATATTAGCACGATTAAGTGGTGACGAATTTATTATTTTATTGAACGATATTGAGGATACTCAATTTGCCAATACTATTGCAGAAAAAATATTAACTATCTGCTCAAACCCTATCAAAGCAAATAACCATGAATGTGTATTAACAGCCAGTATTGGTATCTGCACCTACCCAGAAGATGGCGCATCATTAGAAAATTTATTGAAAAATGCAGACATGGCTTTGTACAAAGCCAAACAAGAAGGCGGAAATGTTTTTCATTTCTATACCAAGGAAATGGACATAGATACGCATGAACGCATTCAACTTGAGGCAGCTTTACGCAATGCCATCAAAAACAATGAATTTTTAATTAGGATTAATAAGCCCTTCAAAATTTATCCCCTTAGCAGAAGAAACAGGCTTAATTTTACAGATTGGTGAATGGGCACTACGTGAAGCCTGCAGAGCAAATAAATCCTGGCAACTACAAGGCTATAAACCTATTACAATGGCTGTGAATCTTTCAGCAAAACAATTCCGCCATTCTAATCTTGCACAGATTATCGCTGCGACTCTAACTGAAACAAAATTAGATCCAGCCTATCTTGAACTTGAAATTACTGAAACGGCTATGATGGATAATGTCAATACGGCTGTTGAAACTTTAAAGGCCATTGAAGCAATAGGTGTTAAAATTACGATTGATGATTTTGGTACTGGCTACACTTCTATTAGTTACTTAAAGCAATTTCCTGTCAGTATAATAAAGATAGACCAATCTTTCATTAAAGAATTACCTGATAGCCAGGACGATGCTTCAATTACTACTGCAGTCATTGCACTAGCACATAGCCTCAATATTAAAGTAGTCGCAGAAGGTGTTGAAACACCTCAGCAACTTCAATTTTTAAGAGACCATGACTGTGATATGGTACAAGGCTACTACTTTAGTCAGCCACTGGCTGAAGCTAATATTTTATTACAGCTTAGAAATATACATGCGGAAGCTGAGCAGAAAACCTTGGCATAATGTAACGATTCAGCATTTACCACTTTCTTAATCGGGCAGCATTAAGAAAGTGGTAAATGCTGAATCGTTATGAAATAAATTTTAATAAAATGGCAATATCTTAATTGTCACAGGATTATTATTTTCCGGGCCTACATTAAGACTTGAGTCCATATGCCAAAAATCATCATATGAAGTTGCATAAAGCTTAGAGTCAATTGCAAATTCCAATAATACAGCAGCATAAGTATTATATAAATAATTGCCTGTGGGTCCTTGATAATAAAATTGTGCATACCCCTGATTATTCCCACCGCTCTCACCCCATTTTTCAGGTGAGTCCAACACACCACGATTAATTGCAGCAGATAGCATTCCAGCAAATTGATTTCCAACTGGCTTTATCTGGCCAGATGCCGCATTAGCGGTAGTAATTTCAGAAATAATAACTGTTTTACCATTTTCATCAATTGATATACTTGAATCGGAAATTTTCTTAAAATTACTGAAACGAGTTCCGTTATATGTAAATGAGTTAAATCCCCCAGAAGCAAGGCTATTTAATCCTTTTGAAATAGAATCATGCCATTTATTAGGTAGCGTAGTGTAAAAATGTAATGGAGAAAATACACGTAAAATTTGACCTGCATTAGCTGTATTGGATGGTGCAACCATAAAAAATTTCGAATCATAAAGTTCCTTTTCTTTTTGCATTTCAGTTTTTAATTTCTCAATCACAGCTTGTCTTGTTGTACCCTCTTTAAAACCAACCGTCACTATTTTGTTTCCATTTTTTTGTGACATATTGATGGGCATAGCAAAATAATCAACTGAAGTCGTATTCCAAACAGCTGTATATTTACCCCAACCTATTTCAATTTTATCAAAAATAATTGGAGCCGTTGCTAAATCAGGAACACCATCCATTGTTTCATTAGCAAAATACATTCTCGCCCCACCGGTAATCCCATCGCCTGGTAAATTAAATGAAAATGTACTTTGATTGAAAATTTTTTTTATATTTTTTTCAGAAGAAAAATCTTTATCATAATCATCTGTAATAAAATTAAAATAAGACTTTGTTTCAGAACCCACAATTTCAACAAACAAAGTAAAGCCAGATTCATTTTTAATGATAACTGGCACGCAAGTTTTTTTAGTCACACAATCAGGGTCTGCTGCAGATGAGGTAGCGATGCTTAATAGGCCAGATAACAAAATAATAATGCAAACAAATATAGAGTTAGTTTTCATAAAAATACCTGTATTTATTTAATTAATTGTTTCTTTTTTCAGTATAGTCATCAAATAATGAATTTGTGGACGCGTACGTTATATTTTATTAAATTGAAATCAATGCATTAGAAGGGCTTATGGATTTTTGATAGAAAAAGGCTGGCTTTATTTAATGAAAATAGAAGTTTATGATGGATCTAATGATTGGACGACAAAAACATCTATATTAAAAATGAGCCGGCCTTGAGAAGTGGTGGTATCGATGGGATCATTTAAACTGCATAGACCAATATTATTTTGGATAAGCACTTGAACAAGATCAACGAGGTGCTTTAAGGATCGACCCAAGCGATCTAATTTCCATACTATTAATGTATCACCTGGACGCAATTGCCTTAATAAATTATTTAGTATCGGCCGGTCAGCTTTAACACGACTGACAATCTCTTCGTATATCTTCTCGCAACCTGCATTTTCTAGCGCGATGACTTGCATATCAAGGTTCTGTTCTCGTGTGCTAACCCGAGCATAACCAATTTTCATTTGAGCTCCCGTGACTACTATTGTATAGTCCATTATCGAATAAGTTTCTGATTCTTAATACAAATAAATTATTAAGAGACTTAGATTAAAAGAACCAGTATAATGCACTAATTTTAGGCCATTTAAACCTCTTTTTTTAGAAAATCGTGGACTGCAAAAAAGCGGTCGTTTTGGCGAACCATTAGTGAAACGAGAAGAGATTTTATATGCAAAGCAGTTCTAACGTAGAAGTAGAAATTCAAGCCCTCTTGATAAAACAAGAAGACACTTACTTTGGTGACGACACTTACGAAATGCCTCGTGTTATTCGAAAATTTCAAGAAGCTAAACTTGGCGAGCCTGTTGAGAAAAAAATTACTCTCCAGCAGCCTTTAGAAAATCATACGGATTTCTTAATTTATCGTGGTACTTATACATTTAATATCGCTTATAGTGATATAAAAAGGATAGCTAACCACTTACTCCTTATTGCAATAAACCCGTTAAAAGTAGCTGAGTTATTGCAAAACCTTGATAAAGCATTAGGTGAAAAACTATATGGTATGGAATCAAAAGATGAATCGGAAAGCGAAGCGTCATTAGAAAAACTAAAACAGCTAAGGCCAGCGTATTACATTGCTGGTCGATCCTATTGGATACCTGGACCGCCTGAAGACAAAAATTATCGTCCTGCTAAAAAAGGTAAGCTACTTGATCAATTATTGCTCGAACGGGAAAGAGCAGAAGGTATTAATGAAGAAGGATATGCAGCAAGGTTTATAGGAAGTATAGAGGAAGAGGAAGCTATTGATTTTATAGCGAAAGGACATCTCTTTTCTGAAGATGCTCATATCAATCAGCTGTTATTACACGGTAAATACACCCATCGTTTATTTTTTGAAGCAATTCGTCAAGCTATAGCAACAAATCAATTTAGTGTAGTTATAAATAATGCGTCAGGACAGCTGACAACAAAACAACTGCTTGAGCTTTTAGTAAAAACGAGCGTGATAGTGCGAACACACGGTTGTATTATATCCTCTTATACGCTTTGGGATTATGTCTTTGATTTGGTCTTCGAGTCTCCTACTCTTTCATTACCTATCACGGCAGCTCGGAATAGGTTATTGCTATTACCTGAAAATTATAGGTATTCCTGTCGCACACCCGAATCAATGAATTCTCTTTTAATATGTTTTGGCAAAAAACTGGGCTTACCAAATCTGAGATCTTATTTATTAGATAGTCACTATAAAGCAGCTATCAGAATGGTAACAAAAGTAAGAGATAATCTACCGTCAAAGGAATCTCTACCTTTTTGTGAAACTTATACCTGTTGTATGGTAGCGCTTGTAGCTACGTCTACAGCGTATGTGACGAAAATATCATCCCATGCCTTTTCCTCCACAACTCGTGATAGACGAATAAAATACCAGCAAGACCACACTACAGATCGCTCTAGCTATATCGGGAAAAAAATAAGAACAACTACCGAATCAGAATATGGCTTTTATGATTCTCTAGATAATTATATTTTAACGAAGAAGAACCAAGACGCAAAATTAACTTTTCTAGCAATTAAAGATCAGCTTGATGCTGGCAGTTTCTCTGTATGTACTAACAAAGATAAATTACTTCAAGATATTGAACTTCTAATATATTCTATAGTAGTACATGCTGGCAGCAAACAAGAAAAACAAGCAAATTTGAAGAAATTTCTAGAGAATAAACGGTTTACTGTTTCTGAAGTTAATGATTTATTTATTTTAATTAAGGATATTGAAAGCCTTCATACCCATACTAATCCCACACTAGATAGATGCTTAGGTATACGTAATACAACGTCATGGCAATCTACTATTATGAATATACAAGAAATGGCTTACAAAAAATTAAATACAGAATTACAGAATAAGCCTCCTGAAGTACAAAGAAAATTGCTCGAAAAAGCACGGTCAATGACAATTTTTAACGCAGATAAAGCTAACTTGTATCCTCCTTCCCTTTTTCAACGGCTCCGAGAAACATATGTAAGAGATAAAATAAATCAAAAGTTAATTGCGCTTAATCAGCCTTCAGTAGCAGATACCCTTCACTGGATCCGGCAAGGACGCTAGCTTTTAGATGACTCATTTATCGTCTCGTGTTGCATTTACGGACGAATGTTCATGGCACCCTTTTTCTTAAATGAGAATGAAATAAATTACATTGTCACATCTCTAAATAACGTATTGTAATCATATCTCATTATCGAACGAAGTGCGCGCCAGATAAGAAATAGAAAATTGTGTGCTAAAAAAATCTATCTTATTGATAAAACAGTCCTCATATTAAAAAGAATTGCAACTCGTATCACCTATGGTTGTTGTAACAGCAGGTGGTGAGCAAATACAGCTTTCACCGCATTGCATCACTTTACCTATTACAAAATTACATGATTATTTATTAACAATCTCGTAATCATTGAATTTTTAAATTAGGAGTTCTTCATTCGAGATTTTCGGCAGCAACTCATTTGTGAAAGGCTGCTTAGCCCTCCCATCAGCGTTTCTTTAAACATACTGCAATAAGATAATGCGGTTTTGGCTTCTGGTTTATTTTCTTCAGTCTGCCTATGCTGTTTTAAAGAAATCGATGAAATATAAACACGGCCATCATCAGAAAGATAATGAGGCACAGTCTCTTTTAACATTTCCAGCACACCTTGATTCGAAAATAATTGAGGATGTTGGCAAAATATTAAATCGGCAAAATGGGGAGAAAGTACATCTTTTAAGTTATCAGGATGACTGGCATCACCCATAGCAAATTATTTAGTACTGGTCGGTCAGCTTTAACACCGCTGAGAATCTCTTCGTATACCTTCTCACAACCCGCATTTTCTAGCGCGATGACCTGCATATCAAGGTTCTGTTCTCGTGTACTAACCCGTGCATAACCGATTTTCATTTGAGCTCCTGACTGCTATTGGGCCTAAGGGTAAGGACGCTGCGATAAGAGGTTCTGCAGAGCAACCCCCAAAACTGCTTAATCTGAAGTGCCACCCCGGGTTTGATAAAAAGGTATAAAATCGTTCACAGGCGTGTTTGCATTGCTTGCAATGAACTGTCAATTATTTGCGCAAATTTATTTGCAGTTTCTTTAGGAATTTTTGACAATCCTGCCTCCATACCTTGACGATAAAACAAGGTATGTGAATTAAAATCGGAATTAATCCGCAATCGATCAATTTCAAGATATGGATCCGCATGCTCTGAAAGAGCATCTTTGGTCATCCCAATTGTATCAATATAAGATGAAGAAGCGGTGACTTTGTAGGCTTCTTGCAATAAGTAAAGCAATTTTTCCTTATCAGAATCTGTGCGAGC
This sequence comes from Gammaproteobacteria bacterium, assembly GCA_044221135.1. Taxonomy (GTDB): domain Bacteria; phylum Pseudomonadota; class Gammaproteobacteria; order DSM-16500; family DSM-16500; genus UBA4722. Next base: position 1,488 of record JBGAPT010000058.1, on the reverse strand, counting down.
TCTATTCAATGTGTGCAATATAGAAAGTATTTTAATTTGGCTAAATCCAAATAAATCACTACCATGCAGTTTAAAAGTATAAAGAATGAGAGCCAAACGCAATTGAAGAAATTGATAATGACACTATTAGGATTGCGACAGATATTTTTTTCATCGTTCTATAACCCCTTACTGTCAGGAAAGAGAGATGCTAGCATCTCTAGTATCCAAAGACAAGTTAATTGTGCAGATTATTAACATTTCATTAAGCAAATCTATCCCACAAAGGATTTAGGACGCTCTATAAATGAAGCAGGTACCTTGACAACAAATAGCTATTTAAGATTTTCCAAGAGGGCAAAACGTAATAGTATAATCAGTACCATTTTTATAATCTTCTTTAGGCTGCATGCACCTAAAAGTACTGCTATTATCATCATAGAGATAAGTATAGATTGTTGAACAACCTTTTTTGATCCATTGCAATGCAGGTTGCACTGTCTTAACCCATACAGGATTAAAATCTTTACAAGATACTACAGAAGGAATAGCATTCACGCCTGCACTTCCCCACTCTACACAGCCGCAACAATCACTCATGGCATCATCACTGTAACAAGAACCAATATCAGCAGGAAGACAGGCGTATAAATTTTTCATCGTATAATTTTCTTTGTATGCTTCCAGTTTTTGATCGCAATAAAAAGGTGCTCCATAGTGAGGCTCAATGCTACATACTTGATTCGCTGTCCAATAACCTAAAGGTTTTCCACACGTTGTTTGTTGCATAAGCTTCTGATTTGAGTTAAAACTCAATCCACATTTTTCATTTGACATCTGACACACTTTATCTTCAGAGCAAGGTATGCCACCACTTTGTACCCAAACATAATTATTGGATGGCGGAGTCAAATTCCAAGAACAAGCGCCTTGACTTGAGTCGGAAACTATCGCTCCTGGACTCCCGCAAACATACGAATTACTAGCTCCAGTAGTAGGAGACATTGAAACTGGAATATTAATACCATGAATAACTTCCACATAATAAGTATCAAAGAAATCACTATTAAATATAAATTTTGCTTGTGTTGCGGGTTGGTTAAATTCTCGACCTGGGGTACACGCAGCAGCATCGCTACTGCAAGCGGCTGTTTCACATTGGCCGGTACTGCAACCCGTACGCCCTGCCACTGCGCCGCTCCACATTACACCGCTTTTATAAGGTATAGAAACTGAATTAGTTCCACCATTTGCAGCTAATTTATAATTATTATTATTAGGAACAGGATTAATCCAAATGCACTGATTAACTTTACCTGTTTTTATACAGGAAGTCCCTGTATAACAGTCAGAGTCAGAGTTGCAGAGAGTGTTTGGAGCCTTTGAAGTATCTTGAGTACTTGCAGTATTTGAACTACTCTGGCTATCTGCTGAACCACCGGATAAGCCAAACCATACAGGAAAAGGGCACTGATTAACAAAAGTAATGGTGCGATCTGCAAAAACAGC